>JAZQJG010000025.1:0-29163 GCA_045541535.1 Eubacteriales bacterium | reverse complement strand
AAGGCAGTTTTTGGATAGGAAATTTTGTTTGCGGCGAAGTCAAAAACGTAGGAATACTGACGTATTCCGAGGCTTTTGACGAGATGGCGGGGAAAATTTACAGGCAAAAACCGGTTGATCTCTGCGGAGCACCGCCCTTTTTCGGTATTTGCTTTTTAGGTATCCTCAAAGTGTTACGGCGGTCTCCAATGCCAGTTGCATCATATCGTTAAAGGAGGTTTGCCGCTCTTCGGCCGTAAGCTCTTTGTGGTTGGTAAAGGAATCGGATATGGTCAACAAACACGCCGCCCTTTTCCCCAACACGTTGGCATTGTGAAACAGGGCAAAGCTTTCCATTTCCACGCAAAGGCAATGATGCTTTTGGTATATATCCCGATAATTCTCCACATTGGCTTCACGATAAAAAACGTCGCTGGAATGGATGCGGCAGGTGGTGATCTTTTTGCCTAATTTTTGGGCGGTATCCACAATTTTCCCATTGAGTGCCTCATTGGGAAAGAGCAGGTCACTTTCCACTCCCCCCTGCACCTTTGCAAAGGTGGATTCACTCCAAGCGCTGTCGGCCAATACCAGATCCAGCACGTCCAGCTCGTCACCATACGCTCCCGCACTACCGATGCGAATAATATTTTCCACCTCGTACTCGGCAAACAGCTCGTAGGAATAAATGCCGATGCTGGGCATTCCCATACCGGAACCCATAACGGAAATCTCTTTACCTTTGTACGTTCCCGTAAAACCGAACATATTTCGCACCGTGTTAAACTGCCTTACGTTTTCCAAATATTGCTCTGCAATATATTTTGCACGTAAAGGATCGCCCGGCATCAACACCGTAGATGCGATTTCTCCTTTTTTTGCCTGATTGTGGGGTGTGCTCATAACAGCATTGCTCCTTTTGCAAAAAATCTATTTCGTGTTTTAAAAGCTTTCCTTGGATTCTTTTACGACCCGCACCTCGGTAATGCCGTAATAGGCAAAGGCCGACAGGGCGGCCTCGTTGATCCGCTCGCCGCTGACGAGAATGGGCACCGCCGGGGGACAACCCACCGTGGCGTCGGCCAGTACCCGACCGACGCATTGCGGCAGGGGCAAGTGCTCGCCGGGGGCCAGCATGGCCTGACGGACGGTGGTCACCCGTTCCCCCCTGCACAGGGCGGGAGGCGCGGTGGTGATGGGCGTTGTTCGGGGCAGGGCGCACAGGGCGGCCTCCACCCTCGCCAGTTGCTCCGCCGTAATGGCGGGGGTGAACATCAGCACCAAATAATCGGGATCGGCAAACTCCGCCTCTATCCCCGCCTGCCGTAAATACTCGGCCAGGGCCGTACCCGTATAGCCGTAGGGCTTGGGGCAAAGGGTGAGTTTAAGGGGCTCCTCCCCCACCGTCTCAAAGCCCTGCGCCTGCAAGCGATGCCGCAGGGCGGCCAATCGGTCGCAAAAGGCGGCAAGGGTTTCCCCATAGCCGTCGGCCAACAGGGCGTTGGCCTTGTCCAGCGATTGCAAAATCAGATAAGAGGGGCTGGTGGAGCCGAAAAGGGCCAAAGCCTCCTTGGCCAAGGGAGCAAAGGCAGGGGTGGTGTGCAGATAGGCGCCGCCGGTGAGCACCGGCAGGGTTTTGTGCGCCGAATCACAGCACAGATCCGCTCCCAATTCCATAGGATGTTGCCCCAAAAATTTCAGATACGCCCCGTGGGCGTTGTCCACCAACAGCAAAGCGCCGTGGCGGTGGCACAGGGTCGCCGCCGCGGCGATATCCACACGGTGCCCCAAATAATCGGGATCGGTGAGATAGAGGGCGGTGGGCCGATATTGCACCAAGGCCGCCTCCAGCGTGGCAGGGGTGAAATCACAGCAAAGATAACTGCCCCCCGCAGGGTACAGCCACTCCACCGCCAGATCCAGCAACGCCGCGCCGCTGAGAAAGGTCTTGTGCGCATTGCGTCCCGCCAGAATCAGCGGCTCCCGTCCCGCCTGCAGGGCGGAAAGGCGGGCCAACTGCAGCATCGCCCGAATGCACTGGGAGGAGCCCTCGGTGGAATAAAAGGTGGGACAGCCGAACAAATGGGAAGCGTTTTGCTCGCTGGCGGCGATGATGCCCGACGCCTCATACAGGCTGTCGGCCCCCGCTACCTCGGTGATATCCCACGGATGCTCCTCCCCCTTATGCCCCGGCATATGAAGCCGCAGGGGTCCCTGCTCCTCGTATTTTTTTAAAAAATCAAGGATGGGTGTCTGCATTATTTCCGTCCTTCCACGGCCTTGGCAACCTCCAGCATAATGGCGCATTCCATCCGCTTTTTAAAGAGCTTACAGCCGTATTCATAAACACCCCGGACCGAGCCGGTGGCGTGATAGGCGTTGGCGGCGCAACCGCCGGAGCAATAGAGTCGGGCCCAACAGTCCCGACACTCCTTGCGGGCGTAGACGTTGCAATCGGCAAACTCCTGCTGTACGGCGGTGTTGTCCACTCCCTGCCATACGTCGCCCAACCGAAACCTTTCATCCCCCACGAACTGGTGACAGGGATACAGGTCGCCCCAAGGGGTGACCGCCATATATTCGGTGCCACTGCCACAGCCGGAGATCCGCTTGTAAATACAAGGGCCGCCGGTGAGGTCGATCATATAGTGATAGAAGGTAAAGGGGTCTCCCTCCTTGCGCTTTTGCTGCATCAGCTCGGCCAGCTTTTCATACTGCTCCAAAACGATGGGCAGATCCTCCTCGGTCAGCTCGCCCGCATCGCCGGGGGCGCTGACCACCGGCTCCATACTCAACTCTCTGAAGCCCAACGCCAGCATTTCCTTGATATCTTCCAGAAAATCGGGATTTTCGTGGGTAAAGGTGCCCCGCATATAATAGTTTTTACCGCCGCGGGCGGCCACCAGACGCTGAAACTTGGGCACGATCCGCTCCCAAGAGCCCTTGCCGGCATAATCCACACGGTATTTATCGTGAATTTCCTTACGGCCGTCCAGAGACAGCACCACGTTGCTCATCTCTTTATTGGCAAATTCGATTACATCGTCGTCAATGAGCAGGCCGTTGGTGGTGAGGGTGAAACGGAAGTTTTTCCCCCGTTCCTTTTCTACACTGCGGGCGTATGCCACCAAGTCCTTGACCACCTGAAAATTCATCAGCGGCTCGCCGCCGAAAAAGTCAACCTCCAGATTGCGGCGGGTGCCGGAATGGTCCATCAAAAAGTCCAGCGCCGCCTTGCCCACCTCAAAGCTCATCACCGCCCGCTCGCCGTGATATTTGCCCTGACTGGCAAAGCAGTAGGCGCAATTCAGGTTACAGGTATGGGCCACGTGCAGGCACAGGGCCTTGACCACCCCTGCCGTTTTGGCCTTCAGATCCCCCGCCATGGGCGCAAAGGTATCGGGGGCAAAGAGCTTGCCGCTCTCCTTGAGGGCGACCACCTGCCCGTAACACTCGGCCAACTCCTCGGGGCTGACGTTGGGGTGCTTCGTCCCGACGGCAGACAGCACCTGCTCCTTGGTATGTTCCTCAAACAGGGCGATGATATCATAGGCCACGGGGTCCACCACGTGCACCGCGCCGGAGCAAACGTCCAGCACGATATTATATCCGCCCAATTTATACTGATGTATCACTCTCTCACCTCTTCATAAAAAATGCCGCCTGACAGCCAACTGACAGACGGCATTCTTGCCTTGCAAAATTACTTGCTTTCTTTGTTCTCGCATTCCTGATTGGCAATACCGCAGCTGGTCTTGCAAGCGGACTGGCAGGAAGTCTGGCATTCGCCGCAACCGCCGTTTTTAGCGCTTTCGCACAGAGAGCGAGTTTCAATGGTCAAAATGTGTTCCATGATCGTATCCTCCACATATATTTTTTAAAATTATATCACTTATTTCCCCCGAAGTCAACACTATTCTTCTGCCCCTTGTCCCGCTACTTTTTCCATTCGTCGTTGAGGGCGGCGGCAATGTCGGCGTCGGTGATGTAGTTTGTGCTCATCAGAAAGGAGGCGCCCTGCAGGGTGACCTCGTTGCGCCAGCCGATGCAGTAGGCGGTGACGGTGTCGATCTCCTCGCCGTCGTTCATCACGCTACCGGGCAAAAACAGGGCGGCGGCGTCCCGCACCTGCTTGGGATAGTAAAAATCGTGGGCGCCGAACTGGTGCAACAGCTCGTGGATGATGGTCTGGGGGAAAAAACTGCCGTTCATACGGCCCACCACCGAATATTCGTCGTTGTAGGGATAGCCGTCCTCCGCCGAGGAGGCGTAGGAGCGAAGCTCCTTGTTGAGGGCGAAAATAACGGGGGCGTCGTTTTTGGCAAAGCGGCGCTCATAGTATTCCTGATACTCTGCCACCGTGTGCTGATCCAGGCGGGCGGTAGCCTCCTTGACCCAGTGAAAATTAGTGGCGTTGCAGATGCCGGGCAGGGTCATCTCACCGGAAAAGGTGTGCAGGCGCAGCTTGACGTCGTATTCACCCGCCTTGCGGGAAAGCTGTTCCATCGCCCGTTTTTGGGCGGCGTGGTATTCCGCCTTGGCGGCGGCGGTCCAACAGCTCTCGCCGTCGTTGACAAAAAAGGTCAGCACCGCCACCTCCCCCAAGAGCAATTTGCTGGCGCCGTAGTTACGGCCGTCCAGCAGGGCGTGGTTTTTAAAGCGTTCCATCATATCCTGTTGCATTTTGTTTTCTCCATCATATTAAAACGGCAGATCCTCGTCCTCCCAGGGCAGACAATCCACCAGCTCCCGCAGTTGATCACGGTAGCGCTGAAAGGCGGTCAGCTCCGGTTGGATCTGCAAAACGTATTCCACCCGTCCCAGCAGGTGACGGCAATAGCTTCGGGTTTGCACCCGTCCGTTGTCGGAAAACTCGGTATGCCCGCCCCGCAGGACGGCATCCACCGCGCCGTAGCGCAACAAATAATATACTTCCTGCCGCAGGGCGCGCTTGTATGCGGTGGGAACGGTGATCCGCTCCCCCACCGACAGGCCGGTGACCCGCTTGGCATTGGCGGGGGAGCACCAGCAGGTCTTGCGCTCGTTGAGGGTAAGCCCCGTGCCCTCCAAAAGGGAGAGCACCTTGCAATAGGCGCCGTAGAGGGGGACGTCTGCCGAGAAGGTCAGATCGTCGCAATAACGGGTATAGGTGATATCGTGACGGCGGCACCACTCGCCCAACCGATCGTCAAAGTGACGCATCACCAGATTGGACAGGGCCGGCGAGGTGGGCGCTCCTTGGGGAAGGGCGTCCCGATGGCAACACAGGGTGGTAAGGATGGTGCCGATCTGGCGGGGAAAGCGACGGGTATTAAACACCGCCGTATACACCTGATCAAAGCGAATGCTGTCAAAAAAGTCCTGAAAGTCAAGCCTCAGCAGATATTTTTTGCCCTGATGGGGGGAGGCGTTATCCCGCAACGTAACGCCGGAACGATAGGCCGTGGCGTAGGGAGAGGCGGGAAAGGCAGACAGAATGCCGTGAAGGATCCGACGCTGGGTCCAGCGCAACTGCAAAGAGGGCACGTACAGGGTACGGGTGCCGCCGGAATGCTTGGGGATACGGGTCTTACGATACAGGCCGTGACAGCTACGGGTCAGGTCAAAGAGCTCCTTACGCTTCAGGTGCAGAAATTCCGCCAACTGGTGGGTATCATAGAGAAAGGGATGCCGATTGCACTGGGCAAAGTCCAGCACCATATCCGCCGCCTCTTCCAGACCAAAGCGCGCCACAAAGGGCATATCCTGTTGTTCAAATTCCACAAAGCCGTCACGGATACGCATCCGGATCCCTCCTTTACTGTAAAGATCAACCCCTCCGAGGGCGGCGGCACAAAAGGTCCTGCAACACGAGGAGGCGAATGGTTAATCATGAAGTGATTTTGAATTCGCCGACCGTTTGCGGGGGAACGCTTATGCGCTGCATAAGCGAGTGCCGGAAAAGAAAACCGAGGCTGCGACTCGCAGCCCCCTCCCTGAAATACATCAAAGCGTGTTCGCTGCCGCCGCCCCGAAGGGGTAATTTAAATTGTAACACAGAGCTTTTTCAAATACAAGAAAAAAATGGCCCGCCGAAAATTCGGCGGGCCCCTGACCGACAAAAAAGCCGTTTCACCACAGCGAAAAACAAAAGAAAGAAAAGGAGTTGGCGCCAAAGCAAAGCGCAAGCCCCTTTGCAACGTTTAATATTTACAATTGTGATCCATCATTTCCCTTGCGCCGCAAGGGATTCGCAGTTTTCCGCCAACAAATCTCCTACCGTACCCACGTACGCCGACGGAGCTTTGTTGACGAAATGCAACGTCCTTTTTTGCAGTCAGCCGGCGTGTCAAAGTCCCGTCTTTGACACGCCGAGGCCCGCCGAAAATTCGGCGGGCCTGAATATTTGTTAATTTACAGTTCTACGTCGATCCACAGGGGGAAGTGGTCGGAGAGGGGCATATAGTATTCCTCGGTAAAGCGCTCAAAGCGGCGCACAAAATCCTGCGGTGCGTCTGCTATGAAGATGTGATCGATGCCCTCCTCAAAATCCAAGGGCTCCTCGTAATTGTCATAGCCGGCGGCGTAGCAAAAATGATGGCCGTCGGTCTCGTCCCAATATTCGGTGGCGGCGTCGTGGCCGTGGACGTAGCCGGCAGACAGGGCCGCACGGACAGCAGGAGAGTTATAATTTGCATTCATATCCCCCACAAAAACGGTGGGACAATGATATTTCTCCCGCCAATGGGCCAGCCGCTCCATCAGCAGGCCGAGCTGGTGGGATCGGGCGGCGTCGGAATGGGGATAATAGTCGGGGCTGTTAGGATTTTCGCTCTTCCACCAAAGATGGGTGGTGGCGAAGATCAACCGCTTGTCACTGCCCTTCAGCCCCAGCACGGCGATGCAATAGGACTTGGTTTTGTGATTGTTGAATTTGCCCTCCAAGCCTTCGATCTCTTCCTCGTACAGGGCAAACTCCGAGTCCAGCAGTTCAAATTTATCACTGCGGTATAAAATGGGGGTGTCCCGTCCCCACAGCACGGCAAAGGGAAGGTCTGCGGCGGCAAAATGCTCCATCAGTTCCTCCAGCATACGGGGACTGCATTCCTGCAGGCCGATAACGTCGGGATCGGTCTCCAGATACGCCCGCGCCAGACCGCGGGCCCGACACTCCACCGAGCAATCCTTGCCCTTTTCCTCCCAAGCGGGTTGATTGCAATCGTTTTTCCAGACGTTGTTGCTCATCAAACGAAGCTTACTCATAACGACTCTTTCCTTTATTTACAAAGTTTTACAAAATGCTCAAACAGGGCGATACCGTCCACCGTGTCGGGGGAGGCAAAGTTGCCGGTGGTGCGCTCGGGATGCCATTGCACCCCGAATACGGGCAACGTCTCATGCTCCGCCGCCTCCACCACGCCCTCATATTGCATGGTGGCCCGCAGGCCCTCACCCAAGGTGCCCACCGCCTGATGATGATAGCTGTTCACACGGCACTCCGCCCCGAAGAGACGGCCCATCAGGCTGTCCTGCGCCGTTTGTACCCCGTGGACCAGATCCACGCCGGACACACCGGAACGGTGGTCGGGGGTTTGGGGCAGATGCTGAATGAGGGTGCCGCCGAAATAAATATTCATCAGCTGTAATCCCCGACAGATGCCAAAGACCGGCTTGCCCGCCTTGACAAAGGCGTCCAGCAGAGAAAACTCCGCCTCGTCCCGTTTGTCGTCTATATCCACCGAGCCGTCGATCTCCTGCCCGTAGTATTTGGGATGGACGTCACTGCCGCCGCAAAGCAGCAGTCCGTCATAGTCGGTGGTCAGCTCGGGCAGATAAAAGGCGTGCGCCTCCGCCCCACAGCGCTCCAGCGCCGCTATATAGTTTTCTTTTCCACCGTATACCGACAGTAAAATTCTGGGTTTCATCAACAATTCCCCTTCTCTTTGTTCTCCTTTATTATATGAAATCTTTTCCCGTTTGTAAAGAAAAAAGCACGGAAGAAATTCCGTGCTTTCCAGCGTGGTAAAGAACCCTCTTTGACACGCTGGCAGACTGTCAAAAAGGAAGTTGCATTTCGCTGAGAGAACTTCGTCGGCGTACGTGAGTACGGTAGAAGTTCTATCGGCGGAAAACAGTGAATCCCTTGCAACGCAAGGGAAAGAAGGAATCACTTTGGTGAATTTCAATTACTTAAAATGGCTTGTGCTTATTATGCCCACACAAACCATTTTTTCTTTATGTTTTTTTCACTGTGGTGAAACGACTTTTTGACAGTATGAAAAAGCACGGAAGAATTTCTCTTCCGTGCTTTTAATTACAGAACCTGACTGTCAATTTCGATATGCTTGGTCTCCCACTTCTGATATTTGATGGGGAGCCACAGGCCGTAGATGCCGATGGTAATAATGGTGAGGAAGGTCCAGAGGATGTATTTGCCGAAAAGCTGCATACCGGTACCGGTGAACTTGAGGCGGTAGCCGCCCACCACGGTGTGCTTGTAGATCCAGCGCTTTTCAAAGCAGTACATTGCCGGCCAGGCAAAGCCCAACGTGATCATAGACACAAAGGCCGACAGGATCTTGACCCCCAGCAGGCCCAACAGGCCGCCGTCAAAATAGGATTCCTTGGTCTTTACGGTTTCCATAACAGTGTTTTCCATCGTTTCATTCTCCTTCTGTTTTATTGATTAGATTTTACTGATTACAGCGTATCATAAAAACAGAAGTTTGTCAAGCAGGAGGGCTTGTTAATTTTGGGGTCCGGCGCCAACCTTTACGGCTCTTGCAGATCTATTTGATTCCTGCTTATTTATCCATGTGATTTATACCTTTGGACCCAGACCCAGCTCCTCGGCGTGGGCCTTCATAGCGTTGATGCAGATCTCCGCCACGGCGCTGACCTCCATCCCCAGCATTTCACAGCCCTTACGGATGAGTTCTCTGTCGCACTTGGCGGCAAACTTTTTGTCTTTGAATTTTTTCATAAAGCTTTTGAGCTCCATATCGGTGATGCCGGCAGGACGCATCCGCGCCGCCGCCTGAATGATACCGGTGAGCTCGTCCACGGTGAACAGAGACTTCTCCGCATCGGACCGGGGCTCAACGTCATTGATGATGCCATATCCGTGGGCCAGAATGATACGGATCTCCTCCTCTGTCAGTCCCGCCGCCCGCAGGGGCTCCTCGGTGAACTGCAGATGCTCCTCGGGATGCTGCTCGTAATCATAGTCGTGCAGATACCCCAGCGCCTCCCAATGGGCTGCATCAGCGCCGAAATGGCGGGCCATACCGCCCATGGCAACGCTGACGTTTTTTGCGTGTAAAAACAGATGCTCCTCACCGGTGGTCTGCGCCAGCAGCGCTTTGGCTTGCTCCATGGTTAACATATTGACTCTCCTTTACATTTTACAATGGCTTCGGTGACGTTGTCCAACACCAATACGCCTGCTTGATTGTATACCTCTATGGTCAGCTCCACCAGCCCGTTGCGTTTGTTGCGGCGGGTCAGCCCCGTGACACGAGCCGTGGCGGTGAGCCGATCGCCGGCAAACACCGGCTTGTACCACTCGATGCGGGTGGATTTCCCTGCCAGCAATTCCTCACCGAAGAGATCTACCTCCAGATATTTGGCCCACACCGCCATAAAACTCATCACCCCGGGGGCAATAAGCCCGCCGAAGGGGGTGGTTTTGGCGTAATCTTCATCGGTGTGCAGGGGAATGTTGTCGTACAAGCGGGCAAAATCCAACATCTGCTCCTTGTCAATGACGGCGGTGGGGATCTCCACCTGCTGACCGAGTGTTATATCTTCAAAATACATAATTTCTCCTAAAAACGGTTGGTGCGTGGCGCCAACCGTTTTGCATTAGTTTTCCTCCGCAACGTTACCGGTGCGAACGGCTTCAAAATCATCCAAAATTTCTTTGGAGGGTGCCTTGGTGAGCAGGGAGACCACCACGATACACAGGCAGGAGAACAGGAAGGCGGGCAACAGCTCGTAGATGGCGAACACGCCGCCCAGATTGCTGATGACCAGTTTCCACAAAAATACCATACCGGCGCCGCCGATCATACCGGCGATGGCGCCTGCCTTGTTGATCCGTTTCCAGAACAGGGAGAAAATGACCAAGGGGCCGAAGGTGGCGCCAAAGCCCGCCCAGGCAAAGGAAACGATCTGGAAGATCACGCTGTCCTCATCCAACGCGATCAGCACGCCGATAAGGGCCAGCACCAACAGGGTGATGCGGGAGATCCACATAACCCGTTTGTCCGAGGCATCCTTTTTGACGATGCCCTGATAGATGTTTTTAGCAAAGGCAGAGGCGGCGATCAGCAGATAGGAATCGGAGGAGCTGATGGTGGCCGCCAAGATACCCGCCATAACGAAACCGGCCAACAGGGGCGGCAGGGAGCTGGTGGACAGGGTGATAAAGATATTTTCTGCGGCGGATTTGGTGAGATGAGCCACGGGGAAAAGCTGACGGCCCACGATGCCGATGAACACGGCCACGCCCAGAGAGATCACCACCCAGATCATGGCGATGCGGCGAGAACGAACCAACTCTCTCTCCTTGCGGATGGCCATAAAGCGCAACAGCACCTGCGGCATACCGAAGTAGCCCAGACCCCAAGCCATCATAGAGCAAACGGACAGCAGACCGTAGTCGGCGGCGGCACCGAAGAGGGGGGCGCCGTTTTCCACGATCTGGGTGCCCGTACCGTCCAAGACGGGGGAGGCCAGACCGAAGAACTCCAGAAATCCGGGGATGGCCCCGGCATTTTCGATCACGGCGCCAAGGCCGCCGGCCTTGAGGGTGCCCAGCACCACGATAAGGGCAAGGGCCACGATCATCACAATGGCCTGCATAAAGTCGCTGGCACTTTCCGCCAGAAAGCCGCCCAACAAGGTGTACAGCAATACGAACACCGCGCCCACGATCAGCATCGAGGTGTAGGAAGCGCCGAACAGGGTGGAAAACAGCTTACCGCAGGTGACAAAGCAACTGGAAGCGTAAACGGTGAAAAAGATGAGAATAAAGGCCGCCGACAGCAGCATAATGGTCTTATTCTTCTCACGGAAACGGTTGGAAAAGAATTCGGGCAGGGTGATGGAGTTGCCGGCGCGCACGCTGTAACGGCGCAGGCGTCTGGAAACCAGCAACCAGTTGAGATAGGTGCCCACCGCCAGACCGGCCGCCGTCCAAAAAGCGTCTGCCAGACCGCACCAATAGGCAACGCCGGGCAGGCCCATCAACAGCCAGCCGCTCATATCCGAAGCCTCGGCGCTCATAGCCGTGACCCAAGGGCCCAGACTTCTGCCGCCGAGAAAATATTCCTCTGAATTTTTGTTGGCGCGCTTGGCATACAGCACGCCGATACCGATGACGATGGCCATATAAAAGACCATAGCGATCAGGATCTGCAACGTCTTTGCATCCATACTCTCTACCTCCAAGGGAAATAAAAAGTATTTTATCACACTTTCTCAAAATTGTCAATCACAAGCTGACATTTGTTCACCCACAAAAGAGCGCCCCGCCGATTGACTTTTTTATAAAAATAGGATATAATAAAAATGATCCTGACATTAAGTTTCGGACTGCGTGAAAGGATGCGAACAATAAAACACTACGGCAACCGCCCGATTTCGTGTCAGACCGCATCCTTTCAGGATGCGGTCTTTGCGTGCCAAAGAGGATTTTTGGCACGCAAGTAGGCTGTCAAAAAGGAAGTGGCATTTCACCAACAGAGCTCCGTCGGCGTACGTGGGTACGGTAGGAGTTCTGTTGGTGGAAAACAGAGAAATCCTTTGCGTTGCAAAGGGTCCCACAAATAAACCTTTGTGAAAGTACAAATCTGTTTTATGGCTGACGCTTTTGGTTTGCGTTTTTAACCATTTCTTCTTTTAATTTGTTCTTTCTCTGTGGTGAAACGACTTTTTGGCAGCATAAGACCGCATCCTTTCAGGATGCGGTCTTTTTTGAGGAATGAGAGGTAAGATATGAGAGTAGCAGTAATGAGCATTATCGTTGAAAACGGCGAGGCGGGGGAGCAGATCAACGCTCTGCTCCACGAATACGGCGAGTATATCATCGGGCGGATGGGCCTGCCCTATCCCAAGCGGGGCATCAATATCATCAGCATTGCCCTGGATGCGCCCCAGAACACCATTGCCACCCTGTCCGGCAAGATCGGCAGTCTGGCGGGGGTGAGTGTAAAGACCGCCTATTCGGGTGTGCAGAGCGATGAATAAGGACCTGTACGCCCTGTTGGATCGACTGGCGGCGGAGCACCGATTGGACCTGGGGGAATACGAGGCCCTGATCGAGGGGCGCACCCGAGAGCTGGCTGCCTATGGGGCAAGACTGGCTGACCGCGCCCGACGGGCGGTGTATGGGGATCAGGTGTTTATCCGCGGGCTGATCGAGATCAGCAATATCTGTAAAAACGACTGTTATTATTGCGGCATCCGCAAAAGTAACGAAAAATGCAGTCGCTATCGCCTGACGGAAGAGGAAATTTTGTCCTGCTGTGAAGAGGGCTATCCCTTGGGCTTTCGCACCTTCGTGCTGCAGGGCGGCGAGGACGGATATTTTACCGACGAGCGCCTCTGTGCCCTGATCGGGCAGATCAAGGCCCGCTTTCCCGATTGCGCCCTCACCCTCTCCTTGGGAGAGCGGAGCCGGGAGAGCTATGCCCTGTTGCGGCAGGCGGGCGCCGACCGATATCTGTTACGCCACGAAACCGCCGACCCTGACCATTACGCCCGTCTGCACCCCCCGGCCCTGACCCTTGCAGAGCGCAAACGGTGCCTGCAGGACCTCAAGGAGCTGGGCTATCAGGTAGGCTGTGGCTTTATGGTGGGCTCGCCGGGACAAAAGGCGGCCCATCTGGCCCGGGATCTGCAATTCGTGGAGGAATTTTCCCCCGATATGTGCGGCATCGGCCCCTTTATCCCCCAAAAGGACACTCCCTTTGGCGGGGAGACGGCGGGCGGGCTGGAGCTGACCTGCTTTTTGCTCTCCCTGTTGCGGCTGATCAAGCCCAATCTGCTCTTACCCGCCACCACGGCACTGGGGACCATCCATCCCACGGGACGGGAGCAGGGCATTTTGGCCGGGGCCAACGTGGTGATGCCCAATCTCTCCCCCGCCGACGTGCGCAAGAAATACAATCTGTACGACAACAAGCTGACCGACGGCTCGGAGGCGGCGGAATGCAAGGCAGAGCTGGAAAAGAGAATGAACGCCATCGGGTATCGGGTGGTGACCCACCGGGGCGATATTGTAAAATAATCTGATTCCAAGAAAGGAAAGAACCATGAACTACAATCCCAAATCCTTAAAAGCAGAGGAATTTATCTCCGATGCGGAGATCCGCGAGACCCTGGCCTATGCCGAGGAACACAAAAACGATCTGCCCCTGATCCGCTCCATTCTGGACAAGGCCAGACCCCAAAAGACCGAAACCGGCTACACCTGCGCCGGCCTGACCCATCGGGAGGCCTCGGTGCTGTTGGCCTGCGAGGACCCTGAAATTCTGAAGGAGATCTACAAGATCGCCGAGGAGATCAAGCTGGCCTTTTACGGCAACCGCATCGTGATTTTTGCGCCGTTGTATCTCTCCAATTATTGTGTCAACGGTTGCGTATATTGCCCCTATCACGCCAAAAACAAGACCATTCCCAGAAAGAAGCTGACCCAAGAGGAGGTACGGGCGGAGGTCATCGCCCTGCAGGATATGGGGCACAAGCGGCTGGCCATCGAGTCGGGCGAGGATCCGGTGAACAATCCCATTGAGTACATTCTGGAATGCATCAAGACCATCTACAGCGTCCATCACAAAGACGGCGACATCCGCCGTGTTAACGTAAACATTGCGGCCACCACGGTGGAAAATTACCGCAAGCTCAAAGAGGCGGGCATCGGCACCTATATCCTCTTTCAGGAGACCTATCACAAGGAAAGCTACGAGCAACTGCATCCCACCGGTCCCAAGCACAACTACGCCTATCACACCGAGGCCATGGACCGCGCCATGGAGGGCGGCATTGACGACGTGGGTCTGGGCGTGCTGTTCGGGCTGGAGCTGTACAAATACGAATTTGCCGGTCTGCTGATGCACGCCGAGCATCTGGAAGCGGTCCACGGAGTGGGCCCCCACACCATCAGCGTCCCCCGTTTGAAGCGGGCAGACGACATTGATCCCGACCAGTTTGACAACGGTATCGACGACGAGACCTTTGCCAAGATCACCGCCTGCATCCGTCTGGCGGTGCCCTATACCGGCATCATCATCTCCACCCGTGAGACCGAGGCGGTGCGCTCCAAGCTGCTGAATCTGGGTGTTTCTCAGGTGTCCGGCGGCTCCAGAACGTCGGTGGGCGGCTATGCCGGTTACGACGCCAAGGAGCGTCCCCACGATACCGAGCAATTTGACGTTTCCGACCAGCGCACGCTGGACGAGGTGGTCCGTTGGCTGATGGAAAACGGGCACATCCCCTCCTTCTGCACCGCCTGTTATCGGGAGGGCCGCACCGGTGACCGCTTTATGAGCCTGTGCAAGACCGGCCAGATCCTCAACTGCTGTCATCCCAACGCCCTGATGACCCTGACCGAGTATCTGGTGGACTATGCCTCCGAGGAAACGAGGGAAGTGGGATACCGAATGATTGAAAAAGAGCTGGGCCGCATCCCCAAGGAAAAGGTGCGCGCCATTGCAGAGCAAAACATCAAGGATATCAAAAATTCCAACCGTCGGGATTTCCGATTTTAAGGGAGGGCCTATGGGACTGAATGAGGTTGTATCCGCCGAACGGTTGCACGTCGGCTTTTACGGACGGCGCAACGCCGGCAAATCCAGTCTGGTCAACGCCGTCACGGGGCAAAGTCTGTCGGTGGTCTCCCCCGTCAAGGGTACCACCACCGATCCGGTGAAAAAAGCAATGGAGCTGTTGCCGTTGGGCCCCGTGGTGATTTTGGACACGCCGGGTCTGGACGACGAGGGGGCGCTGGGCGCCCTGCGGGTGGAAAAGGCAAAGGAAATGCTGGCCCGCACCGATCTGGCGGTGTTGGTGATCAATGCCGCCGAGGGTGTACAGCCCGAGGATCGGGCCTTGGAGGCAGAACTGCAGGCCCGCCATATCCCCTACGTCATCGCCTTTAACAAGGCGGATCTGTTATCCGAACGCTCCCCCCTGCCCGAAACCGGACTTTACGTCAGCGCCGTTACGGGAGAAGGCGTGGAGGAGCTGAAAAACCGTCTGGGCGCCTTTGCCGCCCGGCGCAAGGCCCCCCGCGCCCTAATCGGGGATCTGTTGCAACCGGGGGATCGGGTGATTTTGGTCACCCCCATTGACGAGGCGGCCCCCAAGGGGCGGCTGATCCTGCCCCAGCAAATGGTCCTGCGGGAAATTCTGGACGCCCACGCCGTTGCTTTGGTCTGTCAGGACAGCGAGTTGACCCAAACCCTCCAATCCCTGCGGCAAGAGCCCCGTATGGTGGTCACCGATTCCCAGGTGTTTGGCAAGGTGGCGCCCCTGGTACCCAAGGAGGTACCCCTCACCTCCTTCTCCATCCTGATGGCCCGCTATAAGGGAGATCTGAAGCAACTCATCGAGGGTGTGGCCGCTCTGCAAAATCTTAAAGAGGGGGACGGGGTGCTCATCAGCGAGGGATGCACCCACCATCGCCAATGTAACGACATCGGCACCGTAAAACTCCCCCAATGGATTGAAAAATTTACCGGAGTCAAGCCCCGATTTTCCTTCACCTCCGGCGGGGAATTTCCCGCCGATCTCACGGACTACCGTGTTATCGTCCATTGCGGCGGCTGTATGCTCAACGAAAAGGAGATGCAACACCGTCTGGCCCGCGCCGCCGAGGCAGGGGTGCCCATCGTCAACTACGGCATTGCCATTGCGGGGATGCACGGCATTCTCCCCCGCAGTCTGGAGCTCTTTCCCGACGTCCTTTCTCTGCTGAACTAAAAAATCCGACGGATTTGGGGCAGGACGGGACTATGCCGATATTGGAGTAAATCGTATGAAACTGTTTTGGATAATTTTAGGCGGCATCGCCCTTGTGGCTTTGCTGGCGGTGGGCGTGGCCTGGATCTGCTACCGTATGGCCTTTTACGTGCCCCGCCGTCGGCCGCAGACGCCGCTGGTGCCCGAGGGGGAGACCTATCGCCCCTTTAAAGAAAAGATCGAGCATTGGGCGGCGGAGACCGAGGGCCTGCCCTTTGAGGCGGTGAGCATCACCACCTTTGACGGCCTGCGCCTGCAGGGCAAATACTTTGAATACAAAAAGGGCGCGCCCATTGAGCTGATGTTCCACGGCTAGCGGGGCACCGCCCAGCGGGATCTGTCCGGCGGTGTGCAACGTTGCTTTAAGCTTAGGCGAAGCGCCCTGATCGTGGATCAACGGGCCAGCCAGCAGAGCGAGGGCAACGTGATCACCTTCGGCATCAAGGAGCACAAGGATTGCCTGTGCTGGGTGGACTTTATGTGTCACCACTTCGGACCGGAGGTCAAGATCATCCTCACCGGTATCTCCATGGGCGCCTCCACCGTACTGATGGCGGCGGGTCATCCCCTGCCGCCCCAAGTGATCGGCGTATTGGCCGATTGCGGCTATAACAGCGCCCGGGACATCATCCAAAAGGTGATCCGTGATATGGGCCTGCCCGCCGGTCCCGCCTATTGGTTTGTGCGCTTGGGGGCGCGGCTGTTCGGCGGCTTTGACCCCGAGGAAACCAGTCCCCAACAGGCCCTGCGCCACTGCACCCTGCCGGTGATCTTTTTCCACGGAGAAAGCGACGACTACGTCCCTATGGAGATGAGCCGTATCAACTTTGAGGCCTGCCCTTCCCGCAAGATGCTTATCACCGTACCGGGGGCCGGTCACGGCCTGTCCTACCCCAAGGATCCCGAGGGGTATCTTGCCGCCCTGCGGGAATTCTTCGGCCCCGAGGGCTCCTATCAAGAATAATCATATAAGGTCGCTTCCTTTTTGAAAGGATAAAAAATTGCCTAACGCATACGTGCGTTAGGCAATTTTTATTTTTTTTGCAATCAGGATGGGCCGGCAAAAGCCCGTCCGGCAGCCCTGCCTGCCAATCGGAAAACAAAGGTTGAACGGATCTATTTAATAATGGTGGAAACCACCGGCTTGCCCTCGCGGTCCAACAGCACGGTCATCCCGCCGGAATACCCGCTTTGACGGTACAGATAGTTTACACCTGTCTCCTTATCCACCCAGATCTCCATACTGCCCATACCCTGGGTGTAAATCTTCTCAAATCGTTTGTCCTTTGCCATTGCGGTGGCCTCCTTTGTATTGATACTTCTATCATACACCACTTTTCCCCGCCGCGCAAGGGTATCTTTTTAGCCTGCGGTGACGTCGGCGGAGTCGGTGCCCACCGTAAGAGTGTAAGTCTCCCCTTTTTTAATTTTGGGGGAGGAGAAAATGAGTACGGCGAAGTCCAGCTCGGGGGTGTGCTCCAGCAGAACGGCGCCGCTCTTATCCTTGAGTTGCAGGGTGGTGCCCGCCGCCGGATTCCCTACGCTCACCGAGATCACGCCTTGGGTGGAATCGCTGAAGGTCTGGGCCATCCCCGAGGCGCCGGTACCGATGAAGGTACCCCCCGCAATGGTGGCGGAAAGATCGTAATCCAGCGTGGCGGTGTCCCCACGGGTGGGGCCCACCACCGTAACGTGGCCGTCGGTGATCTCCAGAGTGCCGTTGGCATCTATACCGTCGCCGGAGGAATTGATATACAGGGTGCCCCCCGACACTTTAATACTGCCGTCGGAATTGGCAGACATACCGCCGCCCATACCGCCGCCGAGACCACCGAACATTCCGTCCCGTCCGCCGGTAAAGCCGCTCTGATCATTACCGCCGGCGGCGTTGAGACCGTCGTCGGTGGCAACCAATTTGATTTCTCCGCCCTGCAGATCCAGATGCAGGGCCTCCAAGCCCTCATAGCTTTCGCTGATCTCTATTTTGCCGCCGGTGACGGTGAGGGTCTCCTCGGCGTGGAGGGCATCGTCCCCCGTGGCAAGGGTGAAGGTGCCGCCGGAAACGGTGAGATCGGTGTCGGAATGCAGGGCATCGTCGGCAGAATTTACGGTGAAAGTGCCGCCGGAGATCAGCATACCGGCGCCTGCCTTCAGTCCCTTCATACTGGTACCGCTTTCCTCCGTCGTAGTGGTGGCGGTGTTGGTGACGTTGGCGCCGCCCCTGCCGCCGGGACGCATCCCGCCGGGGCCGCCGCCCATAAAGCCACCGAAATTGTCGGACTGCGCCTTACTACCGTTTTCACTGCCGCCACCCACCAAAAGATCAAAGGTACCGTCGGTAATCTGCAGATGGGCGCCGGCCGCAATGCCGTCCCCCTCGCCCTCACCCTTGACGGTGCCGCCGGCAATATAGATAAAGCCCAAAGAAGCGTCGTCATTGTTTTCGGCGTGGAGGATATCCTTGCCCGCATCCACGGTAAGGCTGGCCCCCTTGAGGCGCAGGCTGTCGTTGGCGTCTACCCCGTGGCAGGCGGCGTTGATCACGTAGGTGCCCCCCGTGATCACCAGATCGTCCTTACAGACGATGCCGTGACCCGCCGGGGCGGTGACCGTTAAAGCGCCGCTGCCGTTGAGGGTGAGATCCTGCTTGGAAAACAGGGCGCCGTCGATATTATTGTCGTCTATGGCGACAAAGCTGTCACCGCTTGTCAGGGTATTGACCGAGCCCTCGGCCAAGGTGACAAATACCTTATCCCCGCCCCGAATATAGAGGGGCGCGGAGGTGGAATTGGTGATTTGGGCGCCCTCCAGCACCAATTGGAGTTTGGCGGTGTCGGGGGCGTCCACCAGCACCGTGCCCTCCAGCTTGCCGGAGAGACGGTAGGTGCCCTCCTTGGTGAGGGTGACGGTGGAGCCCTTGATCTCCACCCCGTCCCCCGTTGCCGTGGCGGTGCTTCCCGTCAGGGTCACCTGCACCGCCTGCTCGTAGGTGGGATCGCAGTCCCGCCGGGTAAACATTTCCCCCTCGTCGGCGGCAAAATCGGGGGTGACGGTGTCGGGGAGGTCGGCGCTTTCCGGCGAGAGCGCTGTGGGCGCCTTGCCACAGCCCGTCAGGCTCCCCAACAGCAACAAAATCAGCAAAAAGGAAAGGGCTCTTTTCATCACAGCTCCGCCCCCATGGTTTCTTGCGCCGCCACCACGATCTCCAGATTGCCGTTGCGACAGCGCAGTTTATCAATCATTTCCTTCTCCGACACCCCGCCTCGCAGGGTGATGTGATAGCGCACCTTGAACATACTGCCCAGATTGGTGCTCTTGACCCGCACCAGCGTGTGGGCGGTGGTATATTCGGCAAAAATATCCTCAAAAATCCCGGAATAATCCAGATCCTCGGGGATGGTGACGGTGAGGGTTTTGTAGACGGCGGCATTCTTTTCGGTGCCGAAGCTCAGCCGATTGTACAGCAGGAAAAACAGACACATCACCACCGTGAACAGCAGGGCAAAGGCCAGATAGCCCATCCCGGCGATGAGGCCCGCCCCCATGGCCAGAAACAGGGCGCAGATCTCCTTGGCCGTGCCGGGCACACTGCGAAAGCGCACCAACGAAAAGGCGCCGGCCACCGCCACACCGGTACCCACGTTACCGTTGACCATCATAATCACCACGCAGACCACCGCCGGCAACAGGGCCAGCGTGATCACAAAGCTCTTGGTATAGCGGGTGCGATACATATAGGCCAACGCCATCACGATCCCCGCCAACAAGGCCGTGCCCAGACAGAGCAAAAAGTCGGTCACACTGATAATGGCCACCGTTTCCCCGTCAAACAAGCCACGAAACAAATTATCAAACATTTTTCATTACCTCCAATGGTTTACGATATATTTCGGGAAAAATCAGCGTTTTATACGCCGTCCCGTATTTGGAAAAGGGGGTTTTATAGATCTTCTGCGCCGAGAGGGCCGCCGTCATCCACAAGGGGATGCCGCCGTTACATTTGATTTCCATCAACACCCGATCCTCGGGCAACAGCGGAGTCCCATAGACTTCCCCCGTCAGACGCAGCTCCTCCCTGCGGCAAAGGACGTTTTCATCAAAGGTGACCCGAAACTCTCCGCCCCCTTTGGGATAATAGGCCTCCCGCTCGTAAGAGAGAAAGACGGTGGGATGCAGGTCCCCGTAAAAGGACCTGAAATAATCGATCTCCCGCGCAATCTGGGTGGGCGCTCCGGGAAAGGGCGCTCCCGCCAGCCACGCCATCGCCTGACGGTGGGGCAGAACAAGACGGCGTTTGTATACCACGCCCTTATACTTCTTTTTCAGTTCCACGAAAACGTTGCTCTCTTCCTCTGCCCGCCCGTAACAGCGCAAACGCAATTTTTCCTTATACGTCGGTTTGTCAATGGACCGCCGGATGAGCAAAAAGCTGTCGGTATCGTAATACAGATTCCGAATGGTGGTGCGCCCGTATCGGTCCGGCTCCATATAGGGAGCCATAGCCGCCAGCAGGCGCTCCTTTTGGGCAAGGGAGAGCATATATTTGAGTTCATATCGTTTGAACACGGTTTGAAAGGCCACGAAAAAACCTCCTGTACAAGATGCTCTCATTGTACAGGAGGAAGATTGAAGTTTTATTGAATGGCGGGCAAGCGCAGGGAAAATTCCACCCGACCCTCGGTACAGCGTACCTCCAGACGCCCGTGGTGGGCGGTGGCAATGGCCTTGGCAATGGCCAAGCCCAGACCGTAATGTCCCTCGCCGCTACGGGCGGGATCACCACGGTAAAAGCGCTCAAAGAGTCGGCTTTGTTCTCCGGGGGAGATGGGCTTGCCGGGATTGCTCACCGTCAGCAAGGCCCCGCTGTGCTCCTTGGTCAGCCGCAGGGACACCACACCCCCCGATTCACTGTGCCCAACGGCGTTGTCCAGCAGAATGGACACGATCTGTCGGAGCTGAGGGCCGTTGCCCTCCACCCGCAGATCCTCGGCAATCTCACTTTGAAGCGTCAGCCCCTTTTCATAGGCCACGCTTTCAAAGGGCAGGGTCTCTCCCGACACCAGACGGCTGAGATCCAGCCGCTCCCGTTGCAACGGAACGCTCTCGGTACGGGCCAGATCCAACAGTTGCCCCACCAATTGTCCCATCTGCTGATTTTCGTACTGAATATTTTGTAGCCACTGGTTGTCCCCCACCTCACGGGAAAGCAGTTCCGCATTGGCGCTGACCACCGAGATGGGAGTTTTGAGTTCGTGGCCGGCGTCGGAGATAAACTGCTTTTGCTTTTGATAGCTCTGCTCCAAGGGATCCACGATCTTTTTGGCCAGAAACACCGACAAAATGAAAAACAGCGCCAGCGCCGCTCCACCGAAGATCAGGGTATTGCGCAGCAGACTTGCGGCCCGCTGATTGATCACCGTATTGTCCATAAAGGCCACCAGGGTATAATCTCCTTTGGCGGCACGGCAAAAGACCAGATCTTCTCGGGTGCCGAAGGTTTTGCCCTCGGCAATAATCTGACGGGCCAGTGCTTCCAGCGCCTTATCGGTGTGAAGATCCGGCTGATCGTTTTTGATTTCCAGCACCTTCCCCTCTTGGTCCAGCGCCACGGTGTAGAAGGTGGACAGACGGAACAGGGGTGTTTGGGGTGTGGGGCCCAAGCCCTCCGGTCCGGGACGGGCCGGCGGCGGGGTACGACCGTCGGGAGTATACCCTTGGACGTGCATCTGCAGCATCTGCCGATTTTGCTCCCGCATCTCAAAATAACTGGAGGCGTAGATCACGCCCAGCGTGCCCACCCACAGCAGTACCAATATGGTCATAATGGCCGCAACGATTTTGATCTTGGAACGTTTAAACATCGTCGCACCTCAATTCATATCCCACGCCCCGTACCGCCTTGATCTCGGTTTTGGCCCCCACGAAGGCCAGCTTTTTACGGGTGAAGGACATATATACCTCCACGTTGTTATACTCCGCTTCGCTGTCGTAGCCCCAGATCTTCACCGCCAATTGCTCACGGGTGAGGATCCGACCGCTGTTGGCCATCAGGTAGGAAAGAATGCGATGCTCCTTCTCCCCCAACCGCACGCTTTGGCCGTTGGCGGTGCACCGCAGGGTGAGGGTGCCGGGCTCCAACGCTATATCCCCGAAGGAGGGGGCACTCTCTGCCGTTCCCTGACTTCTTCTGCTCAGCGCCCGCAATCGGGCCAACAGCTCCTCTGTCATAAAGGGCTTGGTGAGATAATCGTCGGCGCCGCTGTCCAGCCCCGTCACCTTGTCCTCCAGCTCCGCCTTGGCGGTGAGCATCAGAATGGGAAGGGTAATGCCCTCCGCTCTGGCGGCGCGGGCGATCTCATAGCCGTCCATCCCGGGCAACATCACGTCCAGAATCGCCAGATCAAAGCGGCCGCTTTCCAGCGCCGCCAGACCCTCCGGCCCACGCTGACAATGCTCCACCTCATAATTTTCCAGCCGTAGCAATCGGCACAGCGCCTGGGCCATCCGCGCCTCGTCCTCCACCAGCAAAATCCGCATCCGCTCACCTCCCGTTTTCTTTTCATTCTATCGCAGAAAAATTGAAAATAGATTGAATCTTTTTTCTATTGTACCACAAAAACCGAAACGAAAAAAGAGTGCTTTTTCAGCGTATATTCATTTGGTTCCGTTACTTTAAAAATCCTACAATCCGTACTCCCAACCGTCCCGCCAACCCCTCCATTATGACCGATGATATCATAAATCAGCACCCGCTTTCCCCGCCCGGAGTAGCAACTTGCAGCATAATACAATAGCACCACGCTAATCGTGGTGCTATTATATGTTTTTATGCCGTCTGTATGTGATTCTCTTATTTAAAGAACAACCCAAAAAACCATTTAATAAGCCCAAAAATCCATCTGGGTATGTTAAACAAAATCCAAATGGCGATTCCCACCAGCGTGCCCGGAAAACCAAAAATCCAAGTTAAAACGGTTTTAATAGAATCCCACCAGATATTATAACGTGTGTCCAGATAATCTTCGCCAACACTGAGCGTAAATGGTCCGCCAAACCATCCCGTAAGTTGCTCATATACAGTAAATGCAGCCGGAATACACAACCACAATACATAGAGACCCACAACAAAAAGCAACGGTATCCCAACAATGATTCCAACTATAATCCACATAATTTTACCTACCTGTTTTTATACACTGGACAATTCTGGTAGGCCTCGCCGTAATCGGTTTTACATTTGTAATTAACCTCCGATTCGGACAGATGCTTTTTGCACAGATCACAGTAGTAATCCCCTTGGGAAAACAGCGCTCCCCTTGATTCATACTCCAAATACGGACATCTTGCCATAATACATTCCTCCTTTGTAGTTGTGTAACAATTTGTTACATTTTATATAGTAACATTTTGTTACAATATTGTCAAGAGATTAGTTTTGGAGGGCATTTTATGGGTATGATCGGCTTGCGGGAAATACGCAAACAGCGGGGCTATAGCCAGCTGAAAGTGGCCATGGATCTGGCCATCAGCCGCGAGGCCCTGTCCTATTACGAAAGCGGCAAACGCAGCCCCGATATCCACATGCTGCTACGCCTCTCCGCCTATTTTGACGTTTCCATCGATTACCTGATCACCGGCGCGGAGTTTAAAAGCAAAAAAGACTGAATTTATCCACCCTATAACGGGGAAATTCGGTCTTTTTATTTTGCCGGATGCCGACAGGCGGCTGAACAGAAGCGACATCGTCGGAATAGTAGCCCTGTTTTTCATTGATCTTCCCTCTCTATTTACTTTTGCGAAAAATTAAAGTATAATGAAAAGGTAATCTGAAAAAGGAGTGTTTTTCCTATGGCAAATATTTATGAATTGTTACAGCAAATGACCATCGACGAAAAGATCGGCCAGTTGGCGCAGTACAACGCCAACGTTTTTTATCAGTCCGATGCAGACGTGACGGGCCCTGCCACCCAGTTGGGCCTCAAAAAAGAGGACATCAGCAAGGTAGGCAGTTGTCTTAATTTCCAGAGTGTGGACGAAATGCGGGCCATTCAGGACCGCCATCTGGCGGCAGACCGCAACAAGATCCCCATGCTCTTTATGATGGACGTGATCCACGGCTATCGCACCATTTTCCCCATTCCTTTGGCGCTGGGTTGTTCCTTTGATGCCGCTTTGGTGGAGGATTGCTCCAAAATGGCGGCCAAAGAGGCCTCGGCCAACGGTATTCAGGTCACCTTTACTCCCATGGTGGACTACGTGCGGGATGCCCGTTGGGGACGGGTGATGGAGACCTGCGGCGAGGAGCCCATGATCAACTCCATGATGGGCGCCGCGCAGGTACGTGCCTTTCAGGACGACGATCTGAAAGATCCCGATACGCTGGCCACCTGTGTTAAACACTTTGCCGCTTACGGCGGCGCCGAGGCCGGCAGAGACTACAACACCGTGGAGCTGTCCGAGCACGTTTTGCGGGAATATTATCTGCCCGCCTATAAGGCCTGTATTGATGCGGGCACCACCATGCTGATGCCCTCCTTCAACTCCCTCAACGGCGTCCCCGCCATCGCCAACACCTGGCTGATGAACAAGGTCCTCAAGGAGGAATGGGGCTTTGAGGGCGTGGTGATCAGCGACTATAACGCCGTGGGCGAGCTGATCCGTCACGGTGTGGCCGAGGACAAAAAGGAGGCGGCTCGCCTCGCCTTTGCCTGCGGTTGTGACATTGAAATGTGCTCCAGCGCCTACTACCATCATTTGAAAGAATGGATCGAGGCAGGCGTGTTTACCGAGGAACAACTGGATCAGGCGGTATTGCGGGTGCTGAAGCTGAAAGAAGCCTTGGGCCTGTTTGAGGATCCCTATCGGGATGCCTCCGCCGAGAAGGCGGCCGCCACCATTCTCACCGCCGAAAACCGCGCGCTGGTGCGCCGTGCGGCGGCAGATTGCGCCGTATTGCTTAAAAACGAGGGGGTCCTGCCCCTGTCCAAAGACATCAAAAAGGTGGCCCTCATCGGACCCTTTGCCGACAATCACGGCATCATCGGTTTTTGGGCCTGCAATGGTCGGGACGAGGAAAGCGTCACCGTGGCCGAAGGCCTGCAAAACGCCCTGCCAGAGGCAGAGATCACCGTGGTCAAGGGTTGCGGCAATCAGCACGGTGACATCGACGAGAGCGGCTTTGACGCCGCCCTGGCCGCCGCCAAGGAGGCAGACGTGGTCATCCTGTGTCTGGGCGAGCCCCAGAATTACAGCGGCGAGGGCAACTGCCGCACCGATCTGCGCCTGCCCGGTGTGCAGGAAAAGCTGGCCGCCGCCGTGGCCGCCGTCAATCCCAACACCGCCGCCGTTCTGTTTAACGGCCGTCCCCTGGTCCTCACCGAGCTGAACAAAACCCTGCCCGCCATTCTGGAAATGTGGTTCCCCGGCACCGAGGGCGGTAACGCCGTGGCCGATCTGCTGTTGGGTAAGGTCAACCCCGCCGGCAAGCTGACCATGTCCTTCCCCAAGGCCAGCGGTCAATGTCCCATCTACTACAACCATCCCTCCACCGGCCGTCCCAAGAGTGTGAAAAAGGAGGACGTGCATTGCCCCTATTGCTCCAACTACATTGATTGCGGCAATATGCCCCTTTTCCCCTTCGGCTTCGGTCTCTCCTACAGCGATATTTCCTACGAGGATCTCACCCTGGACAAGGAGCAAATCACCGCCGCCGACACCCTGCGGGTCACCGTTACCGTGAAAAACAATTCCGATCTCCCCGCCAGAGAAACGGTACAGCTTTATATGAGAGATTTGGTCGCCTCCAACGTGCGCCCCATCCAACAGCTCATCGCCTTTGAAAAGGTGGAACTGGCGGCGGGCGAGACCAAAGAGGTCGTCTTTACCGTCAGCGAGCCCATGCTCCGCTTCTGGAACAACGAGCAAAAATTTGTTTCCGAGCCCGGCAAATTCCGTCTCTCCACCGGCTGCGCCGATAACCTGCTCCATACCAAAGAATTTGAACTGATCTGACAAAACGCCCCTTGCAATCAACGATTGCAAGGGGCTTCTTTTTTACTTTGATTTTTTGTTATGTGCTATTGTTTCAACGTCTTAAAAAATACCGACTGCAGTTTTTCCGTATCCTCCCAAAAGGCGACAGAATCAGGGGTAGCATAACTCGTCCATACCTTTTGTGACAATGCCGAAACCCTCTCACACAGATTTAAAAATTCATCCCGTAGCATCTGCTGCCGTGGGGCATAGGCATATTTCGGCTGCATTTTGTCCCCCCACGCACAGATCTGCCCTCCCAAAACGGCGCTCTCACAGGGGACAACAATGGGCGCCTCGTGGGCGGCGGATTTTTCGTACCAATTTTTCCAAACGTTTTTATCCCATTCCAAAATTTCCTTAGGCGCCCACATTCGCTCGGGAGAAACGATATACAACGGTTGCCAGGATGCATTAATGATCTCAAAACCTGCGGCCAACAAAGAGGGCGCCACCTGATACATGGATTCCCATACGAATACAACGGTTTCTTTAGGGACCATATCATTGCATTTTTCACTAAAACCCTCCCAGACCATAGGGGTGCGCCCCATATCAAGGATCATTTTCGCCAGTTTTGCCACGCAGTGTCCATATAATTCCTGCGCATCCATCAATCCGTTGGACTTGCGATAATCCTCAGATATATTGCAATCCTTCCATTTTGCAATATCCGCCTCATCGCCTCCGATATGGATCCACGGCGAGTCAGAAAAGACTTCTGTAAGCTCTGCATACATTTTTTGAATTCCTTCAAAAACGGGCTCTTGCAAGCGCATAATAGAGGGGGCTCGCGTCGTGGCAGAGTCCTGCGGAGCAGTCACCATAAACAAATCGGGGTAGGCAATATTAAAAGCCCGGAAATGTCCCGGTGCATCCAGTTCCGGCACCAAAGTAATACCCCGATCTCTGCAATAATCCACCAAGCCAACCAGTTGTTCCTTACTGTAATGCTCTTCGCTGACTGCCTTCGGAAAGGTGGCAAAGGGAAAGCGAACACCCTGATCGTCGGTAAGATGAAGCTGAAAACGGTTGAATTTGTAAAACCAGCAAAGATCTGCAACTGCGTATAAATACTCTATTTCGTGATAACAACGTACCAGATCCAACATCACACCCCGCCAGGTATTGTCAGGGGCATCGCTGATCTCGCATTCGGGATACACCACTCGCTCTTCCTGCATTTTCGCCAACTGCAACAAGGTGGCAAAAGCAGAATTCATACCAGCGTTATTGGAGGCAGTCAATCGGATCTGCTCTCCGATGGAGATTCGGTATCCTTCCCCCAACCCTTGTTCTTTAATCAAACAAAGTTCGCCCTCTCCCCGAACGGCTTCTCCAAAGACCCGCCTTACGTACGATGCAAACACCCGCAGAGCAGGCGCAAATTCCGGGTCAACCTCTTTCGCTGTAAAAGCAGCAGGCAGATATTTGCCGGAAAAGGAACTGTTTTTCGGTCGGGGAATCGGATATTTCATAGCTTTACCTCCTCTATTTGACAAAACGTTCTGCAAACGCAATGAGTGGGGTGTTGTCGGCAAGGCTGTGGGGATGATGGCCGCAGTTTTCTCTGCCTTGCGAACGATTCCGATTCCACGGCCCCATACAGTACTACTTAAATTTCAAAAGTGTATAAACAATTTTCCTTAAAGTTTGCAAGAACACTTTGAATATCAATGTCATTTAACTTTAGTTTTACTTCCGATTTGTTTCTATTTCCGGTCCAAGTTTTACACAGGTAAATATGTTTGGCTCCGTTCACTTTTTTGATCTCTTCAAACAAAGCCGCCATTTCTTTTACCTGTTGAGCAGTAACGTCTTTCTTTCCGAGATCGCTCTCGCAATCACATATCCAATCCGTCACACGATAATCGGCGGTCACTTCTTGTGCCGAGATTTTAACGTTGTGCTTTGTGCCACAGTGAATTTTATATTCGTATTTGTTTTCAATCGTTTGATATTCCTTTTGATCAACGTTGCCGTATACGGCTCCGTAAATAAAGTAACACATAGGATCAACTCCTGATTTTAATCCATATTGACGGGGATTCGTGGTTAAATGGTGGCGGCGGGTGCAGCTTCCAATAGCCCGATCGTGTTCACGATTTCCTCAAAACCCTTTTGATCGCCGCCCCGTAAAGCGACGGCATAGAAGGCGTTGTTGTGGGCAAACAAAAGTTCTTGGCAAAACTCTTCCTCTTGATAATACGTTGAATGCACGGCGTTATCATTTAAAAAGGAAACCATCTCGCTTTCGGCCCCATTTTCCTTCATATAGTCTACGTAATCCCTAAGGGCGGTTTGTGCTTCGCCGGTTATATCTTTTCGTGAAATGATTATGTATTCACTGTAATTGCCGTGTTCAAAGACCCACAGATCTTCCTTGCTTTGGGTGGAATCCCTGACAAAGCGTTCGGGAACGGTGAGGGTGATTTCGTGAAACTCAATGGGCCCATTAAAAGGCATTTTGGAGCAGGCGCACAGGGACAAAATAAAAACGATCATCAGCGAAAAAGTCATAATTTTTTTCATTACGTGTTCTCCTTTGCAGTTTTAATGGAGGCAACCAGCATTGCTCTTAAGGATGTGCATTTGGAAGATAATTTCTTATAGGTTGGGTCATCAATATATTTTGTTCTGTATAATAATTCAAGCCAATAGCCTGTTTCACTTGCTTCCTTTAAGGCAATTTCCAGCTTTGAAACAAAGTCTTTTCTACCCTGTGCGTATTGTGCCTCGTGAATATTCGCACCAATACTCGTACCGCTTCTGCCGATTTGACTAGAAATAATGGATTCTTTGTTAGACTTGAGATACTTTACAAGTTCAATTATATCAACGGAAAACTCCATAGATAGTTCCCTGAGTTTTGATGCTGACATAGTAACACACCTCACTTTTTAACATTATAACATAATACTAAACTTTTTGCAATCAAGTGATAAGTTATGCCGCTACGCTGTGATAGGTGATGCGATGCGTTCTGCTCACGCGCCGTAGGCGTGCATCACAGACGTAGTCTGCATCACGAACGTAGTGCGCATCGCGTTCTGCAAGGAACGCATCACGCAAAAAACGCACCTTTGTCTTGGTAGACAAAAGTGCGTTTTTTGTTGGTGCCGCTGACCGGGATCGAACCGGTACGAT
>JAZQJG010000024.1:0-4497 GCA_045541535.1 Eubacteriales bacterium | reverse complement strand
TAATGAGAAAGCATCCAATTTACTTGTGTTGGCAACCCCATATGTCTAACATGATTTTCAAACATTGCGCCTACAGCTTTTGCTTGATCCAAAAAAGTGTCACAACTGATTGCTTGGCTAGCTAAAAGAGCACTGATCTGTACAGGTTCACTTCCATACTGAACCAGCTTAGAAGCAGGGTTCTCTCCATTTACCACCAAGCGATTCAACATACACTTTCCTGAATCATTCAGCATATTATTTTGTAACATCTCTTCCAGTTGTTTTTGAATCGCCTCGAGAGCTGGCCATTGTTTGCAAACGCTCCAAGCATCTGATGATGCGATTATTTTCAAACGCCGCTCTACTGCTTCAACTTTATGATTTGCATTGGAATGCTGGACATTATCAGCTAGTGTTAACAATTCTTGGAACAGTCCATAAAGCTTAGCACGCTTTCCATACCACGAAGCAACGCTTGGTTTAAGCACATTTTCCTTTGGTATATAAATTGTAACGCTTTTCTGTTCTCTATAATCATTTGCATGGTACACCAAAACATTGCGAATATAATCATTTAAGCATACATAGTAGGCAGTTCGCTCCTTAATATCGACGACTACCAACAACACTGGAATCGCACTTCCCGTGCGTTCAACCAATTTTAGCAAAGAGATATCAATTACAAATTTCAATACCGAAATCTGTTTTTCTCCCAATTCTTTTTTTGTGTACAGTTGTTCGCCTATAGGATTTATCGTTGCCCAATCGGGAGATTCTGTTCCCTTTACTTGGAGAAATATATGTTCTCCCAACGTAACACATAAACCTTCTTCGTAATCGAATAGTTCGAGGTCAATATCTATACCATAATCAGGTTCGATTTTGCGCTGTACCCATTCAATTGGAAAGAGCGTCTGTAAAAAGAGCAAAGACTTCGCTTCAACAATATGATTATTATCTCTTATTTTTCCCTCTGCCAAAAAGTTCACCTGCTTTCTAACACGAAACACAACTTGCTATCTATTTTTTAATAATATACCACATTTTTGTCGAATTTTCAACTTGAGGTCTATACGCACAATGGTCTTTTCTCAATCCCTTTTTCTTTGTCTACTGCGGGGCAAAATTTGTTTTGCGAAAGGCCTTGACTTTTGGGGTGAACAGAGTTACCATACAGCAAAAACGAGCCGTTGAAATAACGGCAAATGTATGATATAATCATTCAAAAAGATTGTTAAAGGAGGTTTCGGCGATGCTTGAAATGAAAAAGTGCTGCAAGGTTCCGTTTCCTGAAAAGCTTTTTGAAGAATACGAAGTAAAGGATACTGCCATTTATGCCAATGTCAACGCTTCAAAGGTTGTTGATATGATGAAGCGTTTTATTGAGATGCATGATGAGCCTATGTTTTTCATTTTGGAACTTCCTTGCAAAAATGAGGACGGGATCACGTCAGAAAAAACCATTACGAATGCAAACGACGACTATGACGTTTATTTCATCGACGGTCTTAATGCCCAACAGGCAATCGATTGTCTGAATTCGCTCGGTAGTTTTCTTGTCAAGGACGGAATGAATAATTTCGGTTTCGGTTGTCACGAATCCCACGAGGAAATTCTTTTTGGCAAATACAATGTGATGACGATCTACACGAAAAAAGCGGATGCTTACCGTGATTTTCTCCACCGCTTCGGCATTCGGGAAACCGACGGTCTTGTGACCGCTTGGGACACCTTTGATGCGGAGCATCCGGGAAAAAGCGAGCGTTACGTTTCGGAAAAAACAGGGAAAACGGTCTATGACATTCCCGAAGATTACAAAGAATATGGCATGTATTTATACGAAGTTCGGAAGGAATATGATGAAGAAGCTGAAAAAGAAATCACCTTTGATGAGTTAATCGGCAAGGTGCTTTTAGTAGGTATCACATATTACACGCACGATGACGTGTATATTGAACAAAAACAGTTCTACGGAACGGTGACGGAGGCAAATGAAACGATAGTACGTATCAAGCAAAAAGACGGAACGGATTTTACTTTGCCTCCCGATCTAAGCTCAACGAAACGAGCCCGAAAAGGAGAATATAAACTTCGTTCCACCGGAGAGGTTGTTGTGGATCCGGACTTTTTGGCAACGTGGAACTTAAATAAAGCAAAGGATTGTTAAAATAAAACTCCCTGCATACGGCAGATGCCGTATGCAGGGAGTTGTTTTTGACTACGGAACAAAAGGGTGAAGGGTCAATTTTTCAGGCGGTAGTATTCCCAATGGTCAATCTTGTGGAGAAGATCGGCGGTGGCGGGAGGCAGGGTGTCGGTAAAGCCGGCATCGGTGAGATAGGCGGCGGTTTCGGCCCGGAAGGCGGGCAGGGTGCGGCGGGATTGATTGAGAAAATCAAAATAGGGATCCAGCCCCTCATAGCCCGCCAATTCCAGGGTCATAGCGCCAAGATATACGCTGTTAATCAGCTTTTCCTCCCCCAGCTCCAGCGCCTGCACGTCGGAAGAAAAATCGTTTTCGGCGCAATAAGCCTTGTTAGCGTAGATGAGGAAGGGGGTGGAATAGGCGGAAAAGATATTTTCCACCGTATCGGTGTTGCCCACGGGCAGGCCCAGCTCACGGTAGGCCAGATAATCACTGCCCAAATTGGGCAGATGGTCGCCGAAAAAGACCAGCAGGGTGGGCCGGGACAGGCCGTCCAGATATTGGACCAGCTCGCTGACCATTGTCGCCGTGTCACGACTGCCCCGCAGATAGACCGAAAGCTGTTCCATGGCCTCGTCACTCAAGGGGACGTCGGTGGACACGGCCGGGGTGGCGTCGGGATATTTGTGATATTTATAGCTCTGGTGATTTTGAATGGTGACGGAGTAGATAAATTGGGGCGCTTGCCCCGCCTCGATCTCCGTCTTGAGTTGGCGGAGGAAGGCGGAATCCTTGACAAAGCCGCCCACCTCGTCCGTGGGGTCAAAGACCGACTTGAAGGTCTGTTGCTCAATGCCGAAATATTTATACACACTGCTACGGTTATAAAACCAGCTATTACCCGGATGCATAAAGCGATTGTGATAGCCCTGATCCCGCAAAACCGAGGCAACGGTGGGCAGAGCCCCGTGGACCACCCGGAAGGAGGAGGTGGCCCCTTCACCGATCATAGTGGTGGGCAGGCCGGTGAGAATGTCAAACTCCGTATTGGCGGTGCCGGCGGCAATGTTGGAAACCGCAATATGGCCCGACAGGGCCTGCTTGCTTTGGGTGAGCTGATTGTAGAGGTAAATGGGATTGTCCTGTTCGGTGGGCCAATCAAACACGTCGGCGTTGGCGATATCGCTGAAGGCCTCCCCCATCACCATAATAATATTAGGCGCCGTTTCGGGGGTTGTGACGGGTTGGGTGTATTCCTCCATCCAGCCCTCCACCGTCTTTTTATTGTAATCCTCCGGCTTTTCCACAGGATAGAGATTGGTGTTGTACAAAAAGCAGTAGTTGAAGCCCAAGGTATTGAACACCGAGGGAATATTGTAGGAATCGGGCACCGTATAGCTGTTGTAAATACTCTTAGCGGGATACACAAACAGCATACTCAGGGCAAACAGTCCGATGGCGCCCACGCTTCCCACTACCCGCAGATAGCCCTTGGTGGAGGAGCCGAGGAAAAAGCCCACGGCCACCAGCCCCAAGCTCAAGCCGATGATGGTCACCAGCCACCAGGGATGCAGGTCCAGAGAATACTCGGCAGCGGCGTTGAGCGCCTCCTTAAACAGGCCGATATCGGCGGGCACGAAGGTGTCCTCCCTGCCCTCAATTTTCAAAAGGTTGATATAGGACAGCAGGGGCCAGAGCAGGGTGGCAATGGCGCTACCCCACCACACGTTGCCCGTGATGAAATATCCCAGCACCAAAGTGATCAGCACGGGAAACCAGTTGAGCAAAAACAGCCCCTTTCTCGTCCAGATATCCGCAAAGGAGCGGGCGAAATCCCCCGGCTGCAATGCAATACACAAGAGCAGTGCCGGCAGGGACAAAGCAAAAATTAATACAATGGTCAGCCACAAAGGCATTTTCTTTTGATAGCGGAGCACAAACAGACCCTCCTCGTTTTAAGGTGACAAGAGTCGAACCAATATGCCTGCCAAGGCATAATGTTTTCGCTTGATCTTGTCTCATCGTTTGTAATAGGGTTAGTATGACTGCACTCTTCGACTTCGCCAAGCAAAAAATTCTGACCTTGGCAGGTCGAAGAGTTTCGCGCAAATGGATTTTTTTGAAAGGTGAAGTGTGCAATTTGCAGCAAGGCTGACGCCTTGCAAAAATGAACACAAGCAAGGCGGAAAAAGCCATTGCGCCAAACCATAATGGGTTCAACTCTTGTCACCTTAAGCAGCGGAGGAGTATCCGAACCCGATTTTGACGGGCCGATTTTCACCTCAGCTGTGTTAAAATACTCGCCAATACACAAAGTATTGGCTGCGTTTTATGCCTTGCCGATGCAAAAATCGGCTCCGGCAAAATTC
>JAZQJG010000023.1:0-30786 GCA_045541535.1 Eubacteriales bacterium | reverse complement strand
GAAAAAATGGTTTGTGGAGTCATAATAAACACAAGTCGTTTTTAATAATGGAAAGTCATCAAAGCAATTCCTTCTTTCCCTTGCGTTGCAAGGGATTCACTGTTTTCCGCCGCTACGCTCTCTACCGTACCCATGTACGCCGACGAGATCGCAGCAGCGAAATGCAACGCCCTTTTTGGCAGTCTGCCAGCGTGTCAAAGAGGGTTCTTTGACACGCTGAAAAGGAAGAGCGCGGGTGCGCTCTTCCTTTATAATTATTTTACCACGCCGTGGCGATCTCTTGGTTGTCGTACACCTTTTGGGCGTTGGAGAGCAGGGTGTCCACCGCCTGACGGCTGACGTAGAACATACCCTTACCGTTTAGCTCGTAGAAGCAATAGCGGTCGTTGACGTAGTAGTAATTCAAGATCTCTTTACTGCCGTCCTCGGCCAGAGTGATCTCCAAACTCAGATAGGGCTCGCCTGCCGGCTTTTCTCCCTCTACCTGAATTTCCATACCCAACAGATAGGCGTAGAATTCGGAGAAGATGGAGCTTTCCACCGTTTTGTTGTTCACCTTGACCTGACGCTCATCGCCGGTACCCTTGGTGGTGATGTCATAGGTCTTACCGGCGGATTTGATCAGGATGCGATTGAGGGTGTCCACGTCACGGGTGTAGGTGATGACGTCACACATATCCGCCACGTCCATTCCAAGACAAGCAATGGCGCTCTCGTCCACCTGATACACCGTCTCGTCCCCCTGCCGCATACAGTAGACCATCCCCTTGTCGTCGGTCAGGCCGAAGAGAATGGTACGCTCTGCGGTGTTGTTGGCAAAGGTAAGGGTGTATTGCGCGGTGGCGGGGGTGAGGGCCAGCTTGGTCAGATTGGCTTCACTGCAATCATCGGACACGGGGGTGGCCCCGTTGAGGGTGGTGAGCAATCCCAGAATACTGTCCATCACCGAGGTGGAGAAGGGCATATTCACCGGATCGTCCATTACGTATGCCAGACCGGTCTCCCCATCCGCCATATAAACGTTGACGTGGGTCCCCTTCTCTCCCCCGATGGTAACGGGAGAAATATTTTCCGCATCGGTGGAGGCATCGTAACCGGAAATGTCCGTTTCGTAATAATAGAAGCGGTCGGCCACGCACACCTGCCCTTGGGTCTCACTCATCAGGTATACGGCGGTTTTGCCGTCCTTACTCTCGGGATCGTCCTTGAGATACAGGTAATATTCCCCGCCGGCGCTCTGGTTGCCCACGTACAAGGTGACCTCCTTTTTGGAGGTGGCAAGGGTGACGGTGGCGGCGGGAGACGCCAGACCGTAATCCTTCAGCTTCTCCCCTTCCACCATAATCTTCTTGGTGGATTCGATGGCGGAGAGATAGCCGATGGAGGTGGAAATAACGTCCTCGTTCACCGGTTTGTCCTCTTTGCCCTCGATTTTGTACACCGAGCCGGATTTTTTATACATCACGTAGCTGTCGGCTTTGTTTTTGACGGTGACGGTCTTGACCTCGGTAGCGTTGAGCTTGAGCACCTCCACGGTATTCACCTGATCGTCGCCGTTATCCTCGGGGGCGATGGAGCGCAGTACGAAATATGCGCTCCCCAGCACCACCACCGCCGCCAGCAATACGAACAGCGGCATCAGCTTACGGATAAAGCCCCGACGTACACGGGTGTCTTTTTTGGCTTTTTTCTTATCAGCCTTGGGATCGTCGTACTGAAACAGCTCGGTCTCGGGAGCGGCGGTTTCCTCCGCCGTTTCCTCCAAGGGCAGATTGTCCTTTCTTTCATCCATCATAAGTATCTCCTCCGGATGAAGACGATGATACCCAAAATCAGTACCAGACCGGGAATGACACCCATCACCACGATATTCACGGTCATCTTCTGGGCGTCGGTGAGCACCAGACTCTGGGAAGCGGTGTATTTCACGGCATCCAATACCGTTTCGCCCTCACGCTGCATCATCAGATCGTAAACGTTGAGCAAAAAGTCGCCGTTGTTGGCATAGGCCATATAGTCGGAGATCAGCATCTCCGCAGAGCCGCAAACGAACACGTTGGAATAAACGTTCTGGTTGTTATACACCTTGAGAAGCTGGCTGAGAACGGCCAGATTGAGGGGGCCCTCGGTGTCCCCTTCTTCCTTATTATAAGTGGTGATGGTATGATCCTCACCGGTGGGCTTGGCATAGGAAGTGGCGGGGGTGGTGAGCACGGGGGCCACCGTCAGGTTACCGTTGGTCTCAAAACGGGGGGTGACACTGCGGGCCGCAGAGAGAATGGTGGGAATATTGCTGACGGTAAGCTTTTCGGTGAGATCGTTGCTGTTTACGTCGGGCTGGAAGATGGTGGGCAGGCTGATATAGCGATTGGCATCGCTCTCAATAACCATATCCTGATTCAACGCCACGCCCCAATCGTACAGCAAAGCCTCCAGATTGGGCAGGGGTACGGAAGCGGCAGAGGAGAAGAACATCAGGTTTCTGCCGTATTCGTAGTTGTTGGTCAAAAAGGCTTCCACGGCGCTGACCTCGGACACGGAATAGTCACGGGCGGGAGCCACGATGACCATCAGGGTGGCGTCGGGGTCAAAGGACATATCCTTGTACAGTTGTACGTCCTCAACGGTGTAGCCGTTGTTGGAGAAGAGAGAACGGAAGGTGTCGTCGGTGGATTCGCCGTGACCGGTGACGAAATAGATCTTCTCGTCCCGATCCTGCATAAAGCCAAACAGCGAGGAAGCCACACGCTCCTCCAGCAGATAGGTGATGGAGCCGGTTTCGCTATCCGCCTCGTACATATCCTCCATCTGGATGACACGTACCTTATTGCCGCATTCCATAATCAGGGCGCCCTGCTTGATATCGTACTGGGTGCCGAAGGAGGTGGCAAAGGTGGGGTTTTTGTCCGGATCCACGAACTTCAGGGAAAAGAGGTTGCTGGTGCGCACGATACGGCGCAAGATCTCCTTAAACTGTGCGGTATACTCGTTTTCATCCGCATACACGGTGAAGGAAACCTCTTTTTCCGTTTTGTCGATGATCTGCAGGGTCTGGGTGTTGAGCTTGTACAGATCGTCGCCGGTAATATCCAATTTGAGGGAGTAGTTGGTGGTCAGCATGGTGCAAACGATGTTGAGAATGATCACCACCGCCACCAGCGCCACGGTGAGGGCCGTGGCCAGGGAGCCGTATTTGAAACGGCGATTGTTGAAAATATTCTTATTTGCCATCAGCTCCATCTCCTTTTCTCAATCATTCTGGCGGTCAGGAAAAGAAAGACCACGGTAACACTGATATAGTAGACCACCGAGGACAGGGAGAAAAGTCCGCTGGTAAAGTCGGCGTAACGGTCATACACGGAAATAAAGTTGATAACGTTGGTCAGGAAGGTGCTGTTGATACTGCTGGCCAGCGTATCCATAAAATACAGACACATCAACACGGTAAAGCTGAGCACGGCGGCAACCACCTGACTCTCGGTAACCGAGCTGAGGAAACAGCCCAAAGCGATGAAGGCCATACCCAACATAATGATGCCCACGTAATTCCCCACGGTCAGGCCCAGAGAAACGGTGCCGCCGTAAATGGGAATAAAGGCGATGGACAGAGCGGTTGGCAGCAGGCCGATGAGAAATACGCTGAAGGCGGCGCAGAACTTGCCCAAAACGATACCGGTAACGCTGACCGGTGAGGTGAGCAGGATCTGGTCGGTTTTGGTCTTCTTCTCCTCGGAGAACAGTCTCATGGTGAGGATGGGCACCAAAAACATATAGATGATCAGGCTGCCGCCGAAGAAATAGACCACGTTGGAAATCCCCTGATCCACAAGATACATCTTAAAGAACAGCGCCATGGCAAAGAGATAGGCGCAGACGTATACGTAGCCGATGGGAGAGGTAAAATAGGATTTCATTTCCCGTTTGTAAATGGCGATCACAGACCCTCACCTCCTTCGTTGTCCTGGGTAACGAGTTTAACGAACATATCCTCCAGGGACATATCCATACTCTTGAGCCCGATCATGGGATATTTACCGGCGGCCATTGCGTGGAACAAGGGCTTGCGGATATCCACCACGGGACTGGATTCAATCAGAAAATCGTTACTGCCTGCCTCACGGCTGCCCAGACATTCCACACGAATGACGTCGGGCACACTGTTGAGCAGTTTGGTCACTTCCACCTTGGGGCCGGCCACACGGGCCACCAGCTTACGGTTGCCCGCCGCCTTGTAGGTCAACTGCTCGGCGTTACCGTCGGCAACGATCTGGCCCTTATTGATGATGAGGATACGGTCGCAGACCGACTGTACCTCCTGCAAAATATGGGTGGACAGGATCACCGTATGGTTTTTGCCCAGTTTTTTGATCAGATTACGGATCTCAATGATCTGTCTGGGGTCCAGACCCACGGTAGGCTCGTCCAAAATCAGCACCGGCGGGTTGCCCATCAGGGCCTGTGCCAGACCCACGCGCTGTTTGTAACCCTTGGACAGATGCTGGATGGTACGTCCCATCACGTCGGTGATCTTCACCAGCTCGCAGATCTCGTTGATATGGGGTCTGCGGGGAAATTTGACCTTTTTGATATCGTACACGAAGTCCAGATATTCCTTGACGGTCATATCCATATACAGGGGCGGCTGTTCGGGCAAAAAGCCGATGAGCTTTTTGGCCTCGATGGGATCCTCCAGCACGTCCACCCCACCGATCTTGACCACACCGCTCGTGGCGGAAAGGTAACCGGTGAGAATGTTCATCGTGGTGGATTTGCCGGCGCCGTTGGGGCCGAGAAATCCGAGGATCTCCCCTTCGCCGATCTGAAAGGATAAATCGTTTACGGCGTATTTGTCACCGTATTTTTTAACCAGATGTTCTACTTGAATCATTGGTCGTTCTCCTTTTCCTATGTTTCTGTTTCTATAGTATCACAGTTGATATGAAATTTCTGTGAATTATTCTTCGGTAATACCGATATGCAGTTCGGCAAGCTGTTTGGGATCCACGGTGTCGGGACAGCCGCTCATCGGCTCGCCGGCGTTTTGCACCTTGGGGAAGGCGATCACCTCTTTGATATTGGCCTTCTGTTGCATCAGCATCACCAGACGGTCCAGACCGTAGGCCATACCGCCGTGGGGCGGTGCGCCGTATTGGAAGGCGTCCATCAGGAAGCCAAACTTCTCTCTGGCCTCTTCTTCTCCCAGTCCCAATGCCTTGAACATTTTTTCCTGCATCTCGGGGGTGTGGATACGGATACTGCCGCCGCCCAGCTCGTAGCCGTTGAGCACGATATCATAGGCTCTGGCCCGCATACCGTAGGGATTTTCCTCCAGCATATGCAGATCCTCCACGCAGGGAGCGGTGAAGGGATGGTGCATTGCCATATATCTTCCCTCTTCCTTGCTGTACTCGAAAACGGGGAAATGGGTGATCCACAGGAAATTGTAGGTAAAGGGATCCAGAATTTCCAGCCGCTTGGCGCATTCACAGCGCAGGGCGCCCAGAGAATCAAAGACCACCTTGTCCTCATCGGCCACCAGCAGGATGACGTCGCCCTTTTCAAAGTTCAGGGCCTGATACATTCCCTCCAGCTTTTCGGGGGCCATAAATTTGGCGAAGGAGCAGGTGGGCGCTTCCTCGGTCCAACGGGCAAAGGCCAGACCCTTGGCGCCGTAATCCTTGACAAAGAGGGTCAGGGCGTCCACCGTTTTGCGGGTGATCTTGTCTGCATAACCCTTGACGTTGATGCCCCGCACGCTGCCGCCGTTGTTTACGGCATTTTCAAACACGCCGAAGCCACAGCCCTCGGCAAAGGCCGACAGGTTTTTCAGTTCAAAACCGAAGCGGGTGTCCGGCTTGTCGGAGCCAAAGCGCTCCATAGCCTCCTTGTACTCCATACGGGGGAAGGGGGTGGGCACGTCCACGTCCAGCAGTTCCTTGAACACGCCGGCCAAAAAGCCCTCGTTGAGGGTCATAATGGTATCCTCGTCAATAAAGGACATCTCCAGGTCGATCTGGGTGAATTCCGGCTGACGGTCGGCTCTCAGGTCCTCGTCACGGAAGCATTTGGCAATCTGCATATAACGGTCAAAACCGGAGATCATCAAAAGCTGTTTGTAGATCTGGGGGCTCTGGGGCAGGGCGTAAAAGCAACCCTTATGAATACGGGAGGGTACCAGATAGTCACGGGCGCCCTCGGGGGTGGATTTGTTGAGGATGGGCGTTTCAATCTCCAAAAATCCGTTTTTGTCAAAATAGTCACGGGCGTATTTGGTTACCTTGTGACGGAACATAATGCTACGGGACAGATCGCCGCGGCGCAGGTCCAGATAACGGTATTTCAGACGAAGTTCCTCTTTTACGTCGCTGTTTTCCAAAATTTCAAAGGGGGTGGTGCGGGAGCGGGAAAGAATTTCCACGCTGTCCACCAGTACCTCCAGGGCGCCGGTGGCAAGCTCGGTATTGACGGCGCCGCCACGCTTGGCAACGGTGCCCACCGCCTTGAGCACGAATTCGCTTCGCACGCCGAAGGCCACGTCAAAGGCTTTTTTATTTACACTTTCGTCAAATTGCAATTGCACGATGCCGCTACGGTCCCGCAGATCAATAAAGATCAGGCCGCCCAGATCGCGCTGGCGCTGTACCCAGCCGTAAAGATTTACGGTTTGACCGATCATTGCTTCGGTCACTTCACCGCAATAACAGGTTCTGTCTAACATAGTCGTATCTCCTTATTTCAAATCCTCTTTGCACAGGCTGTCTATGGCGATCTCGTTGGGCTCGCCGCCCTGCATATTTTTCAGTGTTGCCTTACCGCTCTCCAGCTCGCCGTCTCCCAATACCAATACGTATTTGGCGCCGATCTTGTTGGCGTATTTCATCTGGGCCTTCAGGCTCTTGCCCATCAGATCGGTGCTCACCGAAGCGCCCTCTGCGATCAGGCGGGCCATCAGGGCCGCCGTCTTTTCCTTGGCGGCCTCCCCCATGGGTGCGATATACAGATCGGGGCCCACGGTTTCTCCCAGGGTGATGCCCTGACTCTCCAGCATCAGCAAAAACCGCTCGATACCCATGGCAAAGCCGATGCCGGGATAATCCTCCCCGCCCAGTTGGGTGGTCATACCGTCGTAACGGCCGCCGCCGCAAACGGTGGACTGGGCGCCCAGATCACAGCTGACGAATTCAAACACGGTGCGGTTGTAATAATCCAGACCGCGCACGATACGGGGGTCAATTTCAAAGGGAATCCCCATGGCGGTGAGGTAGCGCTGTACCTGTTCAAAGTGGTCCTTACAATCGTCACAGATATGATCCAGAATCAGAGGGGCCTCCCGGCTGAGCTCCTTACAGCCTGCATCCTTACAATCCAGAATCCGCATGGGATTTTTCTCCAGACGGGTCAGGCAGGTGGGACAGAGCTTATCCTTTTTATCTTCAAAATAGGCCTTCAGGGTCTCCCGATATTTACCGCGACACTCACGGCAACCGATGGAGTTGAGATGCAGTTTCACCCCGCTCACGCCCAGCTCTTCAAAAATGCGATGGGGCAGAGAAATGACGGTGGCATCGCTGATGGGATCGGTGGCGCCGAACATTTCGATACCGAACTGGTGAAACTCTCTAAGCCTGCCCTTCTGGGGCTTTTCATAGCGGTAGCAACTGATGAGATAAAACAGTTTTACCGGCAGGGGCGCATTGTACAGACCGTTTTCCAAAAAGGAACGGACCACGCCCGCCGTGCCCTCGGGACGCAGGGTGATGCTTCTGCCGCCCTTATCCTCAAAGGTATACATTTCCTTGCTCACCACGTCGGTGGTATCCCCCACGCCACGGGAAAACACCTCGGTGTGCTCCGGTACGGGGGTACGGATCTCTTCAAAGCCGTACCGGGTGCAGATGTCACGGATCACCCGTTCCAGCGCCGTCCATTTGTTGCTCTCCCCGGGCAGAATGTCAAGCATTCCCTTGGGAGCGGATATTTTTTCAGACATATTTTTCCTCCTGAACTCACAGATCAATCATTGACCGTTTGTTTTTAAATCAGCTTTTGCCGTCAGGCAAAAGGTTTCCTTAACTATTCATTATTCACTCTTCACTATTCACTAAAAAAGCCCCTTAGACACACTGCCACGCAGTGTGTCTAAGGGGCGAAAACAACCAGTTTCCGCGGTGCCACCCTTATTGAGCGCCAAGCTCCGCTTTTATTCGGTTTGTAGGTCCTCCGCGGGTGTCAGTCGCATCATCGGGCCAAAGGAAGGTTATTTGTTTTTCATATACAGCCGCCAATCAAGGTCACCACGGTCCAGAGCCATAATAATGACCTCGGCAGTGGCAATGTTGGTGGCGACGGGTACGTTGTGCACGTCGCACAGGCGGAGAATAATACTCTCCTCCCGCTCCAGCTTGGAGGGGGTGGAGGGGTCACGGAAATAAAGCATAATATCCACGTCGTCGCAGGAGATGCGGGCCGCGATCTGATCGGCGCCGCCCTGGGTACCGCTGAGGAACTTCTGTACGTCCATACCGGTAGCCTCGGAAATCAGATTGGCGGTGGTGGCGGTGGCGCCGATGTTATGCTTGGACAAAATGCCGGCGTACGCAATGCAAAACTGTACCATCAATTCTTTTTTCTTCTCATCCGCAATCAATGCGATATTCATACTTCATCACCTTTCTAAAGTTTCGTTGTGTTTTACTGAAATCTGCTGCGCCAAAGAGGAGACAGCGGGACCTGCTTACCGCAGAGCCGATCGGCAATGCGGCGGAAGGGGTCGGCGCTGACGGCCTTCCTTTCCTCCAAGAGATTGCGGCGGCGGTTACAGCACACCGTCACCTTTTCGTCCTCGGGCAGAATGCCCAACAGGGGCAGACCGATCTCGTCCATAATGCTGTCCACGTTGTCAAAATATCCCTTTTTCACAAAGGCGGGACGCATCCGGTTGACGACCAGTTGCACCGGAATCTTTTCCTCGGCGGCGATCAGGGAAGCGGCGCGACCCGCATCACGAATGGCCGTGATATCGGGGGTGGCCACCACAATGGCCCGATCGGCGGCGGCGATGGCGGCGGCAAAGCCCTCCCCCAGGCCTGCCGGACAGTCCAGCAATACAAAGTCACAGGTAGCCGCCAGCTCCTTACACAGAGCCCGCAGCTTTTTCCCCTCGATCTTTGCTCTGAAATCCGCCGCGGCGGGGATCAGGGACAGGGAACGAAACCGAGGATGGCTGACCAACGCTTTATGCAAAGGACAGCGTTCCTCCAGCACGTCCGACAGATCAAATATTGTTTTTTCTTCCATTCCCAGGGCCAGGTCCAGGTTGTTGAGTCCCGTATCGCAATCAATACAGACCACCCGCTTGTCCCCCATTGCAAGGGCCAGCGACAGATTGGCGCACAGCGCACTCTTGCCCACGCCGCCCTTACCGGAAACGATACAAACGATCTCTCCCATCCGGCGCGATCCTTTCCGAGAATAAAACCCATTTTGTAAATAGTATCCTCATTGTACACCCATAATATCATAAATTCACTGTCTTGTAAAGTAGAATTTATATATAATAAACGAAAAATGCGCTCCGAAAGAGCGCATTTTTGTATCAGTTATTACTATTTCGACGTTGGTCTTCCCGCTGTTGCAGGGCCTTCCAATCCACCTTGCCCACCTTGGTAACGGGCAACTCGGGCAACAGTTCAATCACCCGGGGACGGCCGTAAACGCTGAGCTCTGCCTTGCAACGGGCCAGCAGATCGGCCGCAAAGGCCTTGGGATCGGCGGGCATTACGGCAGGTTGTACGATGGCCTTGATGACGTTGATCTTATAATCATCGGGCACCGAAACGCAACAGCAACGGGCCACCCCGTCAAAGCCCTCAATGATCTGCTCGATCTGGCCGGGATAAACGGGAAAGCCCGACACCTTGACGATCCGCTTGATGCGGCCCTCAAAGTACAGATATCCCTTGGCATCCATCCGACCCAGATCCCCGGTGCGCAACCAGCGGCGGCCGCTCTCGTCGGTGAAGATCACCCGATCGGTGTCAGCCTGCTCCAGATAGCCCAACATCAGGGTGGGCGAGGAGATCACGATCTCCCCCACCTCGCCGCAGGGCAGAGGTTGCAGGCTGTCTCTGCCGCAGATCTTAACGAAAACGTCGGGCAGGGGCACGCCGATGGAGCCGGAACGCTCCCGCAGGGGCGGGGTGACCACGCAGGCGGCCACCGTTTCGGTCAGGCCGTAGCCCTCCTTGAGGGTAACGCTCGCTCCGTGACTTTTAAGAAAATAATCCATTCGCTCCTTCAGGGGCGCCGGGCAGGCATCGCCGCCCACAAAGACACCCTTCAAAAAGGACAGATCGGTTTTTTGCAGGCTCTTTTCCCGCAAAAGCGCCTCATACAGGGTGGGAACGCCGGTAATGATATGAGGCTTCTTTTTGCGTAAAATAGCGGAAAACTCCTTGGCGTTAAACCGGGCCACCATAATGGAGGTCATCCCGTAGATCAGGGCGGCGTGCATACACACCCCCAACCCAAATCCGTGGAAAAAGGGCAAAATCGCCATCATTCTGGGCTCCTCGGGCCAATCCTTGATTTGGCAGTACACCTGCCCCGCCAGGGCGGCAAAGTTGGCGGCGGAAAGGCGAATTCCCTTAGGCTCGGCAGAGGAGCCGCCGCTGAACATAATCACCGCCGTATCCCGAGCCGCCTCGCCCTCATAAGGCTCCAAGGCGCAATGATCGTCGGTGTGACGGCGAAGCTGACACAGGCGGGCAGGTACCTCGGGCGGCCGCCGCAGACCCGCTTTTTGCAGGACCGCGTTGCGGATGATGCCCCGCTTGTACCAAGGGGCATCCTCCCACATAGAACAGCACACCACGTTGCGCAACCCGCTTTGCTCCAGCATTTCCTTGTGCTTTACGTAGGCTACGTCCATCAAAAACAGATAGGCCGCTTCGGTCTGCTGTAAAAAGCGCGCCAGTTCCTCGGTGGTGGAGAGAGGATGGACCATCACGCTCACACCGCCCAGACGGCTGACCGCATAAAAGAGAGCGGCGGCATCGGGCATATTGGGCAGGCAGATGCACACCCGCTCCCCGGGCCGCAGACCCAGATTGTGCAGTACGTTGGCCGTGGCCTCCACCCGCTGCAGAAATTTGTCGTACCGCAGGGTGGCGCCGAAATAATCCACGGCGAATTTGTATCGATTTTTATAGGCAGAGCGACGGAACTGCTCGTAAAGCGACCCTTGCGCATAAACGCCGTGCTCAGGCACGTAGTCGTATTGCTCCAACCAAACGGGCTTCATCATATCATTCCTCTTTATTCTCGCTGTCCAGAGTCTTTTCAACCTGCTTCATACTGATGACGGTATAGCGGACCGCCTCCACCGAAGCCTCGGCGGCAGAGGTGTTGCCCATCTTTTTCAGGGTGTAGACCTCCCGCTTACGGAAGTTGACCTCCTTGGCGGTGGGATCCTCGTCCACGTCGTTGTACTGATAGCAATCCACGGTGACCTCCGCCGTGTTGTTCTCCTCGTTCAGCGTCACGTCCACCACCTTGGGCACCAGATAATCGGTGGGATAAGAGGCGGGTACGGTGTAGGTGCCGTTGAGCTTGTTATACTTAAACTCGCCGCAGATATCCACGGTGCGATGTTGGATGGGGTCGGTGTATTCCACGTAATAGGTGGCCAACTTTTCCACCAGTTTTTTGGGTACGCGGTAGGCGTGACCGTCCTCCCCTGCCGCCAGAATACCCTGGGAGTTGTTGAGGGTGATGGTCTGCCAGAGACCGTAGCTGACGATATACTCGCTGTCAATGTCGTTGACGCTGAAGAAGGGAGGCAGATCCTGCATCACCAGATTGGCCAGCAGAATCTCAAAATACTCCTCGCTGTCCGCTTCTACCTCAATCAGACGGTCGTGCAGGGTAGCGGCCGCCGCAATGTTCTCGGTGTCCACGCCTTCGCTGTACACGTCACCGGCGCGGAACAGACCGATAAAGCCGCTGACTGCCGCCCACGCGCCCCATACCACCAGAGAAATAAAGGCCAGACCGATACAGAAGGTGAGGGCCATTCTCTTTTTGGAGGGCCGCTTGGAACGGGAGGCCTTGGGCGCCTGTTTCGTCGTTTCTGCAGGGGTAGCTTCCGGTGTTACCTCGGCGGGAGTCTCCGCCGTGACGGGCTGGGTTTCGGGGGTTTCCGGCTGCCCGATATTTTCTTTGTTTTCCATAGGTTATTCTCCCTTCGTAAAGCTGTAGGCCGTTTTGCTCTCAAATTTCTCCCCGGCCGGCAAAATTACCGAGGGGAAACCGGCCTGATGGACGGAATCGGGATAATGCTGGGTCTCCAGACACAAAGCGTCGTGCTTGCCGTAGCCCGCCGCCGTGCCCTTGCCCATGGGGGTGGAGAGCACGTTGCCGGTGTACAACTGTACGCCGGGCTGATCGCTGAAAACGGTCATATAGATATCGGTGGCGGGGCAATAGACCTGTGCGTGGGGACGGAAGCCCTCACCGTCGATGCAGAAGTTGTGATCGTAGCCGCCGCCCAGCGCCAACTGGCGGTCATCCTGTCCGATGTCCCGTCCCACCGTTTTGGCCTCGGTGGCAAAATCAAAGGGTGTGCCCTCCACACGGCGCAACACACCGGTGGGGATCAAAGCCTCGTCCACCGGCAGATAGCGGGAAGCGAAGATCTGCATTTTGTGCTCCAAGATCTGTCCACTGCCGGCGCCGCCCAGATTGAAATAACAATGGTTGGTGGGATTGAAGGGGGTATCGGTATCGCCCACGGCGCTATACTCCAGCACCAGAGCGTCCTCGGTGACGGAAAAGCGTACCGTGACCTGCAGGGTGCCGGGGAAACCGGTCTCCGCTCCCCTGTCCTCCAAGGTCAGGGTCAGACTGTCGGCGGTGTGCTCGGCGCATTGCCAGATCAGCTTGTCATAGCCCGTCTCACCGCCGTGCAGATTGTTCTTACCGCCCTCGTTACAGCCGATATCGTATTCCTTACCGCCCAGGGTGAATTTGCCGCCGGCGATCCGGTTGCCGTAGCGGCCGATGGTGGCGCCCAGATACCCTTCCATGGCCTCGTAATCCGCCACGCTCTCGTATCCCAGGCAAACGTCCACCCCGTCGAAAATCAGGGATTGAATGGTGGCGCCCCGATCCAGAATGGTGGCGCTCAGCTTACCGTCGCCGATGGTGTAGGCGGTGACGGTGGCACCGTTTTTGTCCGTTCCGAAAACTGTTTTCATAATATTTTCCTCCTTAATCGTATACGGGAATTACAAATTCAATGGCGCTGTTCAGGGTACCGCCCGCCTTGTGAGCGGCGTAACAACGCTCTGCATCTGCCAGCGGGGCGGCCACATCGGTCATATACTGATGCCAGCCCCGTCCGGGAACGAATGAATATTTGATAAAATAGGGGGTGTATTGCAACACGGAAATATACTGATCCTTGATCCACACCGCGCCCTCCACGATGGCGATGCGCTGGGTGTACCAATTGTGCTCCTTGGCGTAGACCGCGCCCTTTTTGGGATTGCTGTCCACGGCGTTGATGCCGTAGAAATTATAATACCCCTCATAGCCACTGCTGGTGCCCTTGGACAGGGCGCTGGTGCCGTAGCCCGATTCAATGGCGGCACGGGCGGCGATAAAATAGGGGGAAAGGCCGGCGCTTTTGCCCGCCTCCAAAAAGCATCTGGCGTAGTAGTCGGAGCCGGCCAGCGCTCCCTCCCGTTCCTTCCATACGGCACGGATACCCGCCAGCGAATAGCTTCCCTCCTGATAGGTCTGCTTTTCAAACATAAAGATATCCTCTTCGTTGAGGAAATTGCGGGGATCCATATAATACCGTACCTCGTCGGTGGTGGGGGTGCGCCAATGGCCGTCGGTGATGATGGGATGATTGTTCTTCTCGGTGGCCACCGCCGCCTCCAGGGTCTTGTCCACCCGCACGAAGGTGAATTTCCAATTGGGGTGATTTTTCTGCAGACGCTTGATGGCGGAGGCATAGGAGGCGGGCATACTGCACTCCCGATAATCGGTGAACAGATCGCCGGCCCATACCCAGCCGCTCTTGCCACTGCCGTCCACCAGCTCCACCTTGAGAAAACCGTTTTGCCGTACACCGGTGGAAAGCACCTTGTCCCCTTTATATAGGGTCCCCATCGTACTGCCGGTGGTGATGGCCTGCTGACGCAGCGGCGTACTGCCCGCCGTAACGAACACGTAGCCCAGATCATAGCTGGCGGCGTCGGTGATGCAGATGGTGATCACCCGCTGATCGGAGGGGTTGGTAATGGTGACGGTTACCACGTTTTTGCCCACGTGCAGGGGCAGATCCTGCCCCTCCCGCACCACGTAGGTAGCACCGGCGGCGGTGGTGAGACGGATATCCACCTGCGCCTTGCCCAGAGTTTGCACGTCGGCAATGCGCTTGCCCGTCAGGCCCTTGCACACCGCCGTATAATAATTCTCCCCATCCTTGCCCGTTTGTATGGGGGAGGAAAGCTTGAAGCCGTAGGTTTCCAGACCCAACAGATCCACGTCCTGATAAAAGAATCGGACCTGATAGGCCGCCTCGGTAAGACTGCCGTCCACCGTGCGCAGAGAGAGGGCGTAAACGTCCTCCAAACCGTACAAAACGATCTCCTCCTCCGCTCCCTTTTCCCGGGTGTAGCGGCCGATCATCTTTTTGTTGCGGTCGTAGGCGATGACCTGCAGGCGGGCGTCCACCCCCTTGAGTTCCATCACCAGTCCCCCGATATCCCGGGACATCTCGTCGGTGAGCAGGAAAAAGTCCTCGTCACCGTAATAATCGAACACACCGCTGTAATTGCGTTCCACGTCCACCGGTGACATATTTTGCTTCCATTCGTTTTGATCCCGATGGAAGGTCATCTCCACCCGTGCCGCATCGGCGGCATTGATCCGCAGTAAAAACCGGGAAGCCGAGGGAGCACGATAGTAGATCTCCTCCCCACCGCCACCGCAATAACGGGCGGCCAGCTTGCGATAGGTGCGGTCGTACAGCTCCCAGCTGCTGCCGGCGGGCAAGCCCTCCAGAAACAGACTGATAAACTCGTTGTCCGTGGTAAAATACAGATAAATATAATCCCCCTGCTCCGTAAACTGCAGGTATTGCACCTGATTGATGTCTACGGTATAGGGGTGGGTCAGCGTTCCTTCAAAGGGGGTGCGTTGACACAGCCGCACCGCGCATCCCGCAGGCAAAAAGCTGTCCTCCCCCAAACGGTAATAATAGCGATCGCCCACGGTGTAGAGCCCCAGATAGGTCAGCTCCTCCCCCACGGCAAACACCCGCTCGGTATTATTCTTACCGTCAAATTCGTGACACTCCGTCGTCACCCGTAACAAACGGGGCAACTCCAAGGGCTCGGTCACAAAAATGTCCCGCCGCTTGCGATATTGCTCATAAAAGGTGCGCCGATGGGGCTTGGTGGTCTTGCTCTCCAGATACAGCTGACCGGCCAACTGATCCCCCTGCACGAAAAAGTTGTTGACGGAATTGTTGACGAAGGCGTTATTGAGCCGCTCATCGTCATCCGCCACGGTGGAATCCACGTAATAGGTCTGGGTGATGATAAAATCCTCGGGATCCTCCGCCGGCGGCCGCCATACCAACAGCAAAATCAGGGCCGTCAGCAACAACAGCCCGATGGCGGGAATCCAGCACCATTTGAAAAAGGTCTTCATCCTTCCCGCCTCCTTTGCCTGTTACTTCCCGTAAATAAAAATAGTTATACATTTTACATTATATATTTTTTAAAAACAAATTGCAACACATTTTAACGAAGGCGTACGGGATATGAAATAAACCAAAAGGGGACAGTCCCCTTTTGGTTTATTTTAAACCGTTTGGGGACAGTCCCCTTTTGATTCACCAAAAAACACCGTAGCACATCCACAGTGTTACGGTGTTTTGAGTTAGAATTTAAAATCAAAATCGTTGCGGGTGGAACGCACGGGTACGTCCTCTTCCTCTGCCGTCTGCGGGACAGGCGCGTCCTCCGTGGTCTCCTCCTCTGCAAAGAGAAAGGCATCCGCCGTTTCCTGCTCAAAAGCGGCGTCGGCGGCTTCCCGTTGCAGGCGCGCCTCCTCCCTTGCCTTTTTACGGGCGGCGGCACGGCGCTCCTTTTTGGAATTTTGGAATGAGATAACGCCCATAACCGCCAACACCAGAGCGCTGACGATGGCGCCGATCAGAATTGCAATTTGTCCGGGTACCATAAGCTTTGTTCTCCTCCACTCCTTAATAAAGTACGGTGAGCGCGCGGGGCAGCATCTTGATCTCCAGCGGCAGGGGCAAGCCCTTTTCCCCGTCCAAGGTAGTGGCCAGGGCGCTGTCACTGCAACTGATGCGACAGCCTGCCGTGCGGATGCGCTCCACACATTTTTGTTGAAAATCGGCGGTGGTGACCAGCTTTACCAGCGTATCGGTCACGCCGATCAGATCGCTCTTTTTAAAGACCAGAATATCCAGTTTGCCGTCGTCCATCTCGGCTTCCTTGATCAGACCGGTCATACCGGCGGCGTCGGTGCCGTTGAGGGCCAGAAACAGATAGGCGTCGATGATATAACTCTCTCCCTCCACCGTTTCAATATGGAGGTCCACCGTTTTGATCTTGGCCAGCTCGCTCATCCCCGCCAGATAATAGGCCAGAGAGCCGATGGTTTGCTTGAGGCTGTCGTCCACGTTGTAGGACACGTCCACCAGCATACCGCCGGCCACCTCGTTGACAAAATACTCCCGACCGTTGATCAGGCCCAGATCCACCTGCTTGGTCCGACCCTCGGCCAATACCTTGGCGCATTTGATCAGATCGGTGGGCAGACCCAAGGAACGGGCAAAGTCGTTACAGGTGCCATTGGGCAGGACACCCAGGGGGATATCCAGCCCCTTACGGGCCAAAAGACCGGCGATAAATTTCACCGAGCCGTCCCCACCGCAGGCCAGAATGCCGTCGTAATGGGCGCTGTCCAGCACCGCCTCCAGATCCGAGGGGGTGGTGTGGTCCAGACGGTAGGTGGTGATAAATTTATCCTTTGCCTGAAAAATTTCTATAATGCCGTCCAGTTGAGCACGGATGCGCGCGCTCTTACCGGAAGCAGGATTGTACATCAGTAACCAATGTTCCATAGATAAAGCAGTATCTCCTTGAGTCTATTATATTAATTATATACCGAGATTATCCAAAAATCAATCCCGCAATCTTGAACAATTGGTAAAAAATTCATTAAATACGGTACAAGGCGCCGCAACCGGGCAACAGGCTCTCACCCGCACAGCTCTCTGCCAGCCGCTCCCCCTCGTGGGGCAGAGCCTCGTCGGAGAAGTTGACCACAATGAGCAGTTCCTCGCCTCTGGTAAAGCGCAGCACGCCGCCCTCGGCGCCAAGCAAGCGAAACTCGCCGGCAAAAGCGGCCCGATATTCCCGCCGCAGACGGCCCAGACCGGCATAATAGGCGTGCATCTCCCCCTCTGCCTTCTCCCATTCGAAAAAGGCGCGGCAGTAGGGATCGGCAAAGCCCTCCATGGCGATCTCGTCTCCGTAATAAATACAGGGAATACCCGGCAGGGTGAACTGCAACAGCGCCGCCAGCTTCAGCTTGCGTTCCGCCTCGGCTCGCTGTTCGGGGGAGAGACGGAACTGACCCTGCAGCTTGCGGGGCAGATCACCGATACCCAATACCGTGAGGATACGCACGGTATCGTGGGTGGACAGAATGTTCATCAGGGTGTCCAGCGCCGGACGGGGATAATCCTCCCACAGCGTCTGCACCGCCTCGGCAAAAGCCGACACCTTTCCCGTCTTGATCAATTGTATAATAGCTTCCCGCCAGGGATAATTCATCACGCTGTCGCACTGCTCGCCCAGCAAAAACCGACGGCGGGCGCCGTAGCTGTGCTTTTCCACGGCGTGCTCCCACACCTCACCGATGATGAGGGAATCGGGATCCTCCGCCTTCACTCTGCGGCGCAACGCTTCCAAAAAGGCGTCGGGCAGCCCGCCAGCCACGCCCAGCCGCCAGCCGCCGGCCCCCTTGCCCTGCCAATGGGCCAGTACCCCCGCCTCGCCGGTGATAAACTCCAGATATTTAGGATCGGTCTCGTTGACGTTGGGCAGATTCTGAAAGCCCCACCAGCCGGCATAGCGCTCGGGATATTCCTCAAACTGATACCAGCTATAATAGGGGGAATCGGGACTGTTATAGGCGCCGGGAGTATCGTAATAATTCTCTTTATTAAAATAAACGCTGTCTGCCCCCGTATGGGAAAAGACACCGTCCAGAATCACCTCGATCCCTGCCTCTTTTGCCTCCTTACAGAAAGAGACAAATTCTTCCTCGGTGCCGAAATAGGGATCGATCTTGCGATAATCGGCGGTGGAATACCGGTGATTTTCCCCGCTTTCAAACACAGGGTTAAAATAGATCACCGTCACGCCCAAGCCTTTAAGATAGGGCAGTTTTTCCCGCACGCCGGCAATACTGCCGCCGAAATAATCCTTACCTCCGGGGCGGGTGGGATCGGTGTAATCGTAGGGGATATCGGCGGTGTCGGTATGGAAATACCGCTGGCCGGGGCCCTGCACCGTCGGCCGCTGATCGGACACACGGGCAAAACGATCGGGAAAGATCTGATACATCACGCCGCCCTTCCATTTATCGGCGGTGACAAAGTCGGGATGATACACCGTCAACTTCCAGCGGGGCAACCAATCCCCCACCACGGCGCGACCCTTGTCGCCCCGACCCACGAACAAAAAGCTGCCGTCGGCCCGTACCACCTCAAAGCGGTAAAAATACAAGCCGATCTCCGTTAAAGAAAGGCGCAGGGAAAAGAGGCCCTCCCCCACGGCTTCCATACCGTAGGAGCGCTCCTGTCCCCCATCCTTCTGCAATACGAAATGCACTTCTTTTACGACAACATCCTGCCGCACCCGCAAGTTCAGCTTCAGCTCCTCCCCGCTTTTCAAGGCGCCGAAGGGCTGTTTATATTCCAAATTTCTGCTTTCAAAAAATACCACGTGATTTGCTCCTGTTTATACAAATTATTTCTATCTTAAAACATATCCCACCGTTTGTCAATCCCTTAAAAAATTGTACAGTTACCATAAAAAAGTTCAACACCGCAAAAAAATGTTGTTCACCTTGCACAAAGTTGTCCAGGTTTTCTTGTACAAAAGGCAGAAAAGCGAAAAGGGTATAGTAAAAAGGAAATATTAGGAGTATAATATAATATGTAAAAAAATATCAAAAAGGAAGTGAGCCGTTTGCCCATTTATCCCGATATGGCGCCCTATCTGTTTCATGAGGGCACCAACAGCAAATGCTATGAATATTTCGGCGCGCACCCCGTGGAGGGGAATGGCTGGCAATTCCGCGTCTGGGCGCCGGCGGCAGTGGCCGTCAGCGTAACCGGTGACTTTTGCGGGTGGGACCGTAACGCCCATCCCATGCAATGCGCAGACGGCGGTATTTGGGAGGTCACCCTCTTCGGCCCAAAGGTATATGACAACTATCAGTATTGCATCCGCACCGCCGACGGCAGGGAATTGATGAAGGCCGATCCCTACGGCTTTCACACCGCCACCCGTCCCGAAACCGCCTCCAAGCTCTTTGATCTGAACGGTTTCCCCTGGCGGGACGGCAAATGGATGAAGGAGCGTCCCCTCATCCCCGCCTATCAAAAGCCGCTGAACATTTACGAATTGCACGCAGGCTCCTGGCGGCGATATGCCGACGGCAACTTTTTAAGCTACAAAGAGCTGGCCGATCAGCTCATCCCCTATATCAAAAAAATGGGGTACACTCATATTGAGTTGTTGCCCCTGACGGAATATCCCTTTGACAAATCCTGGGGCTATCAGGTGACGGGCTATTTTGCCCCCACCTCCCGCTACGGCACCCCCCACGATCTGATGTATCTGGTGGACGCCTGCCATCGGGCAAACATCGGCGTGATTATGGACTGGGTACCCGCCCATTTTCCAAGAGATGCCGCAGGTCTCTTTGAGTTTGACGGCGGCCCCTGCTATGAATACAGTGACCCCTTGAAAATGGATCACCCCGATTGGGGCACCCGCATCTTCGACTTCGGTAAAAAAGAGGTTATGTCCTTCCTGCAATCCAGCGCCCAGTTCTGGCTGGAGATCTATCACATCGACGGCCTGCGGGTGGACGCCGTGGCCAGTATGCTGTATCTGGACTACGCTAAAAACGAATACCGCCCCAACATCTACGGCGGTAACGAGAATCTGGAGGCCGTGGAATTTTTAAAACGGCTCAACACCCGTGTCCACGCCCAAAATGAGGGCATTATGATGATCGCCGAGGAATCCCCCGCCTGGCCGCTGGTCACCGCGCCGGTGGACGTAGGGGGCCTGGGCTTTGACTACAAATGGAATATGGGCTGGATGAACGACACCCTGCGCTTTATGGCCGTAGATCCCGTTTTCCGCGGGCATCATATGAGCCAGATGGCCTATACCCTGTCCTACGCCTTCAGTGAGAATTATATTCTCCCCCTCTCCCACGACGAGGTGGTGCATGGCAAGTGCTCCTTACTCTCCAAGATGCCCGGCGAGTATGAACAGAAGTTTGCGGGCCTGCGGGCCTATTACGCCTATATGTTGGCCCACCCCGGCAAAAAGATGCTGTTTATGGGCGGCGAGTTCGGCCAGTTCATTGAATGGAACGAGGAGCAGGAGCTGGATTGGAAGCTGTTGGAGTATCCCCTCCACGCCGCCCTGCAGGACTATGTGGCGGAGCTGGGTCGACTGTACCGCAAGCACGGCGCATTTTCCACCCCCCTACCCGCCTGGGAGGGCTTTCAATGGATCGCCGCCGACGACACCGACCGTTGCGTGATGTCCTTCCGCTTAAACGACGGCAAGGAGGAGATCGTCTGTATCTTCAACTTCTCCGGCGGCCATTGGGAGAACTACCGCATCGGCGTTCCCTATCGGGGTAATTACAAGCCCATTCTTTCCTCCGATGCCGCCGCCTTTGGCGGAGCGGGCAAGGAGGAGGCAGTGCTCACCGCCGACCGCAAGGTGCCCATGCACGGAATGCCCCAGTCCATCACCGTGGATCTGCCCCCCTTGAGCGCCAAATTCTACGTTCATAAAATTTATCAAAATAAAAAGAAATCATAGAAAGGAAGCACAAGTATGTCTACTAAAAAAGAAATGGTCGCCATGCTGCTTGCAGGCGGACAGGGAAGCCGCCTGTACGTGCTCACACAGCAGACCGCCAAGCCCGCCGTACCCTTTGGCGGTAAGTACCGCATCATCGACTTCCCCCTCTCCAACTGCACCAACTCCGGTGTGGACACCGTGGGTGTGCTCACCCAATACCAGCCCCTGGAGCTCAACGCCTATATCGGCAACGGTTCCCCCTGGGATCTGGACCGCATGAACGGCGGCGTACATATCCTGTCCCCCTATGCCACCGCCAGCGGCAGTGATTGGTTTAAAGGAACGGCCAACGCCATCTATCAGAACATCAATTTCCTGGATCAGTATGATCCCGAATACGTGCTCATCCTTTCCGGTGACCACATCTACAAGATGGACTATAACAAGATGCTGGAATACCACAAGGAGCAAAACGCCGACGCCACCATCGCCGCACTGAACGTGCCCCTGGAGGAGGCCAGCCGTTTTGGTATTATGAACGCAGACGAGAACAACGTCATCTACGAATTTGAAGAGAAGCCCGCCCATCCCAAGTCCACCAATGCTTCCATGGGTATCTACATCTTCACCTATGAAAAGCTGCGCAAATACCTCTGCGAGGACGAGGCCAAGGAAGGCTCCTCCAACGACTTCGGTAAGGACATCCTGCCCGCCATGCTGGCCGCCGGCGAGAAAATGGTGGTCTGGCCCTTCGACGGATATTGGAAGGACGTGGGCACCATCGACAGCTTTTGGGAAGCCAATATGGACCTGCTCAATCCCAAGATCCCTCTCAACCTCTCCGATCCCGCCTGGAAGATCTATTCCCGCCATTGGGCCATCCGTCCCTCCTACGTGGGGGACAATACCCGCATCGTGGAGAGTATGATCGCCGAGGGCTGTGAGGTACACGGTGATCTTTGGTACAGCGTATTGTTCAGCGGTGTGGAAATGGGCGAGAATTCCGCCGCCAATTCCGCCGTTATTATGCACAACGTTAAGATCGGCAAAAACTGCGACATCCGTTACGCCATCATCGCAGACGATGCCGTTATTGAGGACGGAGCCGTCATCGGCGCCGATCCGCAGTCCTGCGCCAACCCCGAGGATTGGGGGATTGCCGTCATCGGTCAGGGCGCCGTGGTGAAGGCAGGACAGGTTGTAAAGCCCAAAGAAATGATCGCACCGGCAGGAGGAGAAACGAAATGAATGCAGTAGGAATTATTTTCGCAGACAGCTACTCCAGAGATGAGAGAAACGAGCTGACCCGTACCCGTTCCGGCGCTTCCCTGCCCGTGGGTTGCCGCTTCCGCGCCATCGACTTTATGCTATCCTGTATGGTCAACGCCGGCGTGCACACCGTGGGCGTGCTGACCAAGTTGAATTACGGCTCTCTGGTGGGCCATCTGGGCGGCGGCAAATACTGGGATCTGGCCCGCAAGCGGGGCGGTCTTACCATGCTGACCCCTTATTCCCGCGGCGAAACCGCCGTCCCCAACGTCACCGCCGGTAAGCTGGACGCCCTGCGCAGCATCAACGGTTATCTGAAGGATGCCGAGGGTGAATACGTGATTCTGGCGCAAGGCAACGTGGTGGCCAATCTGGACTTTACCGACATTTTGTTGCAGCATACCAAATCCGAGGCCGATATCACCGTCGTCACCGCCGCCATCGAAAATCCCGGTGACAAATGTATGGTCATGACCACCGGTGAGGACGGCACCATTGCCGACGTAAGCTTTACCACCGAAAAGGGCAAATACGAGGCCTCCCTCAACTGCTATTGTATGCGCAAGGATTTCCTGATGAACTTCTTGAGCAAGGCGGATCTCTACGATTGGCACGATCTGAACCGTGACCTGATCCTGCGTCATCTGGATTCTCTGCGCATCGTATGCTACCGTCACGACGGCTATGCCGCCATGCTCAACACCATCGCCCAGTATTACGCCTGCAATATGGATATGCTGGCCAAAGGGGTGAGAGAGGATCTGTTCAATTCCCGACGTCCCATCCTCACCCATATTCACGACACCGTTCCCACCACCTACGCCGACAATTCCTCCGTTTCCGGCACCCTGCTGGCCGACGGCTGTGTAATTGACGGCTCGGTGAAAAACAGCGCTCTCTTCCGTAACGTTACCGTAGGTGACGGCGCAACGCTGGAAAACTGTGTGATTATGCAGGGCACCAAGATCGGAAAAGGCGCCGTGCTGAAAAACGTAATTTGCGACAAAAACTGCGAGATTGCCGACGGCGCACAGCTCATCGGCTCCCCCGCCTATCCCTACGTACTCAGAAAAGGAGCCAAGGCATAATGAAAAAAGTTTTATTCGTCACCTCCGAGGCCGCCCCGTTTATTAAATCGGGCGGTCTGGGGGACGTGGCCGGCGCTCTGCCCGGCGCCCTGCGTGCCGCAGGAGTGGACTGCAGAGTGATCCTGCCCCTGTATTCCAAAATTCCCGACACGCTGCGGGAGCAGTTGACCTTCGTGGGATGCATCACCGTACGCCATTCCTGGAGAAAGCAGTATTGCGGCATCTTTTATGCCGAGGTGGGGGGCGTCCCCTATTACCTGCTGGACAACGAGTATTATTTCAAACGTTGGAGCATTTACGGCGAAAACGACGACGGCGAGCGCTTTGCCTTTTTCAGCCGCGCCGTGCTGGCCGTATTGCCCGTAATTGATTTCTTCCCCGACATTCTTCACTGCAACGACTGGCATACCGCCTTTATCCCCGTGGTCCTGCGGGAGCAGATGAGAAATCATCAGGGGTATGAAAACATCCGCACCGTTTTCACCATTCACAACATTGAATTCCAAGGCAAATACGATCCCTATATTCTGGGCGACGTGTTCGGTATGGATGAGGACAAAAAGCCGATTATGGAATACGGCGGCGCCCTGAATCTGATGAAAGGCGCCATCGTCACCTCCGATGCGGTGACCACCGTTTCCGAAAGCTATGCCAATGAAATTCTGGACCCCTATTTTTCCTACGGACTCCACCATATTTTAGAGGAAAATCGGGACAAGCTGTCCGGTATTGTCAACGGCATTGACGTGGACAAGTTCGACCCTGCCACCGATCCCGCCCTGCCCTGTCATTACACCTTCAAGACCCGTGGGCAGAAGTTCCGCAACAAAAAGGCGTTGCAGCGGGAGCTGGGGCTGGCCGAGGAGGCTGTGCCCGTCATCGGTATGGTCACCCGTCTGACCCTGCAAAAGGGACTGGATCTGGTGCGGCAGGAATTTGACAATCTGATGCAGGAGAACGTACAGTTCGTTCTGTTGGGCACCGGCGATTATGAATACGAAGAATTTTTCCGCGAGATGCAAAATCGCTATCCCGACAAGGTGCGCGCCATCATTGATTTTGACGCCGCCCTGGCCCAGCGGATCTACGCCGGCTGTGATCTGTTTTTGATGCCCAGCAAGTTTGAGCCCTGCGGGCTGGCCCAGCTCATTGCCATGCGCTACGGCACCGTACCCATCGTCAACGCCGTGGGCGGTCTGCGGGACACCGTTTTTCCCTTTGACCCCACCACCGGTGAGGGCAGGGGCATCACCTTCCAATCCTACGACAGCGGCGATCTGATGGACGCCCTGCGGCGGGGCATTGCGTTGGTAGAGGACAAAACTGCCTATGCCAAGGCCAAGGCCAACTGTATGTCCGGTGATTATTCCTGGGCCGCCAGCGCCGCCAAATATATTGATCTCTATAATAATTTATAAATTTACTTGATTAAACTGTAAAATTTTGGTATAATAGTAGAGTGTATCGTTTTTTGAATACACTCTACTATTTTTATATTTTACTTCTTAAGGAGAATCAATAATGACAACCATCAACAAGCAAGAGCTTTCTGCCCTCATTGAGCGCAGAGTAAAAAAAGACTTTTCCGTCTCCGTTAAGGACGCCAACGACCGCCAGATGTATCAGGCCGTCATCAGCGTGGTACGGGACATCCTGCAGCAAAAGCGTGCCGAAACCGTGGCCCGCGCCGACGAGCAGGACGCCAAGCAAGTATATTATATGTCCATGGAGTTTTTGGTAGGCAGAAGCCTGCGCAACAATCTGTACAATCTGGGCATTGAAGGGGACGTAAAGGACATCGTGGCCGACAGCGGCAAAAATCTGGACACCCTGTATCAACTGGAGCCCGACGCCGGTCTGGGCAACGGCGGTCTGGGCCGTCTGGCCAGTTGCTATCTGGATTCCCTGACAGCGCTGGACTATCCCGCCACCGGTTTTTCCATCCGTTATGAATTTGGTATTTTCAAGCAGGTGATTCTGGACGGCTGGCAGATGGAATTCCCCGACAACTGGCTGGAAATGGGCGGCGCCTGGCTGTTGCCCCGTCCCGACGAGGCCGAGGAGGTCTTCTTCGACGGCGAGATCGAGGAGATCTGGAGCGCCGAAGGGCTCAAGACCGTGCACAAGAATTACGACAAGGTCCGTGCCATCCCCTATGATCTGCTGATCTCCGGTAAAGATACCGACACCGTAAACGTTCTGCGTCTGTGGGGCGCCAAGAGCTCTTCCGAATTTGATATGGGCTCCTTCTCCCGTGGCGACTATCTCAAGAGTGTGGAATCCGCCGCCAAGGCCGAGGCCATTTCCAAGGTGCTCTACCCTGCCGACGATCATCCCGAGGGCAAAAACCTCCGCCTGCGCCAGCAGTATTTCTTCGTCAGCGCTTCTCTGAAGAACATCACCCGTACCCACTTTGAAAAGTACGGCACCCTGGACAATCTGGCTGACAAGGCCATCATTCACATCAACGACACCCATCCCTCTCTGTGCGTACCCGAGTTGATGCGCATTTTGATGGACGATTATGAATATCAGTGGGATAAAGCCTGGGACATTGCCACCCATACCCTGGCCTACACCAACCACACCGTTATGAGCGAGGCGTTGGAGTGCTGGAGCATTGATCTGTTCTCCGCCCGCCTGCCCCGTATCTATTCCATCATCAAGGAAATCAACAAGCGTTTTTGCGAGCAGGTATACAACAACCATCCCGACAAGCGTAACGTCATCGACCGCATCGCCATTCTGTCCGGCAATATGGTGCATATGGCCAATCTGTGCGTTGCCTGCTGTTACAGCGTCAACGGCGTTTCCGCCCTGCACTCTGAGATCCTGAAGCGGGATCTGTTCAAGGATTATCACGACATCTTCCCCGGCAAGCTGACCAACGTTACCAACGGTATCATTCATCGCCGTTGGCTCTGTCAGTCCAATCCCCTGCTCACCGATTATCTCTCCGAGCTCATCGGCGACGGCTTTATCAAGGACGCCTCCGAACTGGAAAAATTCCTTTCCTTCAAGGACGATGCCACCGTTTACGCCCGTCTGGAGGATATCAAACTGAAAAATAAACAGCGTCTGGCCGAGTATATCCGTAACAAAAACGGTATCAACGTCGACCCCGCCTCCCTCTTTGACGTACAGGCCAAGCGTTTGCACGAGTACAAGCGCCAATTGCTCTGCGCCCTGCACATCTACGATCTGTATCGCAGAGTCAAATACCACGGTGAAGTCATTCAACCCCAGACCTTTATCTTCGGCGCCAAGGCCTCTGCCGGTTACTTTATGGCCAAGGAGATCATCCGCTTTATCTGCTCTCTGGGCAATCTGATCAACAACGATCCCGTTGCCGGTCAATACCTCAAGGTAGTATTCCTGGCCGACTATAAGGTCTCCATCGCCGAGATCCTGATGCCCGCCGCCGAAGCCAGCGAGCAGATCTCTCTGGCCGGTAAGGAAGCCAGCGGTACCGGTAATATGAAATTTATGATCAACGGCGCCGTCACCATCGGTACCTTGGACGGCGCCAACGTGGAGATCTCCCAGCAGGTTGGCAACGACAACATCTTCCTCTTCGGTATGACCACCCCCGAGGTAGAGGCCCAGCGTGCCGCCGGCTATTATCCCCGCGGCATCTATCAGACCGACGAAAACATCCGTGAACTGCTGGACGGCATCTCCTCCGGTGAGATCGGCGGCAACCGCTTTGAGAACATTGTGCAATATCTGTTGGGCAGCGACCCCTATATGGTGCTCCGTGACTTTGCTTCCTACAAGCAGGCCCAGAAGGATATGACCGCCGCCTATCAGGACAAAAACCGTTGGGGCAGTATGAGCCTTGTCAACATTGCCAAGGCCGGCTTCTTCGCCTCCGACCGTTCCATCCGCGACTACGCCCGCGACATCTGGCACATCGATCCCCTGAAATAAACCACAAAAAGCCATTGTAATCCACAGATTACAATGGCTTTCAGACTATCAAAAAGTCGTTTCACCACAGTGAAAAGAAACCAAAAAGAAAAATGGTTTGTGCAAGCATAATAAGCACAAACCATTTTTTAATAATTTAACCTTACAAAAGTCTTTTTAATTTCCCTTGCGTTGCAAGGGATTCGCTTTTTTATTCGTCCACAAATTCAATGATGTCTTCCACTTTACAATGTAATGCTTTACACAGTTTGTCCAGCGTTTTAGTCTCCACGTTTTCATTTGCCTTCAAGCGGCGAACGGTTTTGCTGTCAATGCCGCATTCCTCCCGCAGGGTATACGTGGAAATCCCCTTATTTTTCATAGTGATCCAAAGCTTGTCAAACACAATCATATATTTCTCTCCCCATCAATTCTTGACAAGAATTATTATGGGGATTATAATCTTAAATATTAAGGGGATATAATCCCCATACGAGGGAAATAGCAGAAGCGAATTTGCCGCAAGTCTTCGTTATTAATATAAAAAGCGCGCGAAATCAACCTTCGTTGTTCCTCAAATCTATTGACTTTTGGGGCGGTTTGGCATAAACTGAAACTGCCCGCTTTTTGTTGGGCAAGGAGGAACAAAAAATGAGCACCCACCACCATTCCCTACGTCATCATCATCTGAAAAAAGAAGCTCGCAACGCCATCGTTTTGGCGGTGATGTGCTTCGTGGCCTATCTGGCGGTATACTTCCTGCGCAACATTTTGAGCACCGTAACCCCCCAGATGATCAGCGCCGGAGAATTTACCGACGCGCACATCGGCTTGCTTTCCGGTGTGTTTTTTGCCGCCTATGCCGTGGGTCAGTTGATCAACGGTATTTTGGGGGATATCATCAAGGCAAAATATATGTTGGCCGTGGGCCTGACCATGGCGGGTATCTGCAACGTAGCTTTCGTTTGGTGCAAATCCTCTGCGATCCTCACCACCCTGACCTACGGTCTGGTGGGTTTTTTCCTTTCTATGATCTATGCGCCCATGACCAAAGTGGTGTCGGAAAACGTCAATCTCAACTACGCCCAGCGTTGCAGTATCGGTTACACATTTTCCTCCTTTCTGGGCTCCCCCGCCGCCGGTATGTGCGCCGCCTATATGACCTGGCAGGCATTGTTTTACGTGGGCGGCGGTCTGCTGATCGCCATCGGCATCGCCGTATATTTCTTCTTTGTGATCGTGGAGAAGAAAAAGATCGTTACCTACGGCAATTTTAAAGTGAAAAAGAAATCGGGTACCGGCTCCATCAAGGTGCTGTTACAACGTCAAATCGTCAAATTCACCGTCATCTCGGTGATCACCGGTGTGGTACGCACCTCGGTGGTCTTTTGGCTCCCCACCTATCTCTTCCAATATCTTAAGTTTACCGAAGAGCAGAGCGCTATGCTGTTCACCCTGTCCACCCTGTTTATTTCCTTCTCCGCCTTTCTTACCATGGGGATCTTTGAAATGCTGAAAAAGGATATGGACAAGACCATCCTGCTCTCCTTCATCCTCTCCACCTTCGCCTTTTTGGGCGCTTTCTTTGTAAAGCAACAGGTGATCAACATCATCTTTATGATTCTGGCCATTATGATGTCCAACTGCGCCACCTCTATGCTCTGGAGCTATTACTGCCCCAGTCTGCGGGACACCGGTATGGTATCCTCCGCCACGGGATTCCTTGATTTTATGAGCTATATTGCCGCCGCCGTGGCCAACGTGGTATTCCCCGGCGCCGTGGCAAGCATCGGTTGGGGAAATCTGATCCTGGTCTGGGCCGCATTGGTCTTTATCGGTATCCCCATCTCCCTTCCCCGGCGGCGAGTCGCCGCAGACAATCCGGTCGCATAAGTACGGACCCATTTATCCTGCGCGAACGAACAATACAAAAAACAGATTTACTCCCCCTGTTACGGAGCGGCGGGGCAACCCCGCTGTCAATCCGGTCGCATAAGTACGGACCCATTTATCCTGCGCGAACGAACAATACAAAAGACAGATCTACCCCTATTACGGGGCGGCGAGTCGCCGCAGACAATCCGGTCGTATCAGTGGAAACCCATTAATCCTGCGCGAACGAACAACACAAAAGACAGATCCACCCCTATTACGGGACGGCGAGTCGCCGCAGACAATCCGGTCGTATCAGCAGAAACCCATTAATCCTGCGCAAACGAACAACACAAAGGAGATTTTTATGAAAAAATTCCTTGCCACCATACTACTGTGCCTGCTGCTTTGTTCCGCCTGCAGCGGCGAATGCCGGCACGAATTCACCACCGAAACCATCGCCCTTGCCACCTGCTCCACCCAAGGGGTGATTCGCAAAACCTGCGCAAAATGCGATCATATGGAGGAGGAAAAAACACCCAAAACCGAAGAGCACGCCTTTGTGAGCAAAGAAACCAAAGCCGCCACCTGCACCGAAGAGGGCGCCAAAGTGGACGTTTGCAGTAATTGCGCCGCCACCCGACCGGGTGTTTTGCCCGCCAAGGGGCATCAATACAAGGAAACCACCAAGCCTCCCACCTGCACCCAAGATGGCACCCTGATAAAAACCTGCGCCGTTTGCGGGGACAAGCAAAGCCAAACCCTCCCCGCCAAAGGGCACCAATGGGAGGACTACACCTGTCTGGCCCCCATGACCTGCAGTGTCTGCGGAAAAAGTGACGGCGACAAAGGCCCCCACACCACCATTCAAGGCACCTGTGACAACTGCCACACCCAGAGCACAGAGCTGGCCGACACCATCATCCCCGCCATTGAATCCATGGAGGCAAATCTGACCGCCGCCAAGGAATACGGCAGTAAGTATAATCCTTCCTATCCTGCCGAGGCCAATGCCTTTTATCTCAAGCGAGCCTTTGCCAGCGCCTACAGCGCCATTGCCGACGTGGTGGATATCCACAACGCCCTGCAAGGACGTCCGGCGTACAGCAATTCCTGCAAAGCGTTTCGGGCCGCCTACGAGCTCAACGTCCATTTGGATCCCGACACCGTCACGACGGACAACCTGTCCGCCAAATACGCCGACTACACCAAATACTTTACCCAGCTGGAGCAACAGTGCGCCACCGCCTACGCCGCCCTGCGCAAAGAGGCCAACGCGCAAAACATTTCCTTGGACGACTACCGACAATAAAAAGAGTTCTGCAAAGCAGAACTCTTTTTATTCAGCGTGTCAAAGAACCCTCTTTGACACGCTGGCAGACTGCCAAAAAGGGCGTTGCATTTCGCCGATGCGATCTCGTCGGCGTACATGGGAAGTCGGATCGTAGCCATGTCGTTCTGTGAGCCAAGGAGTT
>JAZQJG010000022.1:0-16649 GCA_045541535.1 Eubacteriales bacterium | reverse complement strand
TGGTGTGGATGGCAAGATTAGTCTTCATGGGACAACCTCATGGGCAGTACCAGGAAAATAAAGTCGTCACCCTCCACGGGACGGAGGACGATGGGGGTGGTGGAGCCGCCCAGCTCGATCTTGACCTCGCTGTCCTCACAGGCGCTCAGGGCGTCCAGCATCAGCTTGTGGTTAAAGCCCACCTCCAGCGTGTTGTGGAAGGGCTCCACCTCAAACTCGTCGTTGAACATACCCATATTGGTGGCGGTGGACATTTTGATCATATTATAATCAAAGGTACAACGGATCGGAATCCGCAGGGTGGGGCTGACCAGCAGGGCCGCTCTTTCAATGGAAGAGGCAAAGAGCCGCTTGTCCACCGTCAGGGAGAAGGTGTGCTGGGCGGGAATGGCGTTTTTATAATTCAAAAACTCGCCCTGCAGACGGCGGGAGGTGAGCACCATTTCCTCCATACGGAAAATGATATGCTTGTGGGAAACGGAGACGTTGACGATCATATCCGTTTCATCGGGCAGGTTTTTCAGCAGCTCCATTACCGTCTTACGGGGAATGACAAAACGGGTGGTCTCCCCTTTAAAGGAAAGGTATTTTTCCTTACGGACCGCCAGACGGACACCGTCCACGGCCACGCCCTTAACGATCTGATTTTCGGGCTCAATGTCAAAGAGGATACCCTGCAGAATGGGACGCTCGTCGGTTTCGGCGGAGGCAAACACCGTCTGCTTGAGCAGATTGCGGAAGACGTTGCCCTCCAAGGCCAGCTCATCCCCCTCAATGCAACCGGGCAGATCGGGATATTCCACGGCGGACATACCCAGAATGGTAAACTTTACGTTGCCGCCGGTAATCTTGGTATGAAATTTTTCGTCGGTGACGATCTTGACGTTGGTGTTGGGCAATTTACGGACGATGTCGCCAAAGAGCTTGGCGGGCATTACGATACTGCCCTCCGCCTCCACGCCGGCGGGGATGGTGATGGTAACGGCAATCTCCAGATCGTAGGCGGAGAGGGTTACCTTATTGCCCTCTGCCTCAATGAGAATACCCTCCAGAGCGGGCAGGGAGCTTTTGGGAGCGGCGGCTCTGCCGACGACGGAGACCGCTTCGTTGAGTTTTTGTTTGTCACAGGTGAAGATCATATCTGTTTCCTTTCTCTGCGTACACAGGCCGCAGGCCGAAATAACAAGAGAATACTTTTATTATAGTAGTTGTTGTAGTAGTGTCTGTTGAAAGGGTGGAAAAGGGGGAAAGCACTACCGTAGACAAGGGGTTGCAGGGGTGCAAAATTTTCTGAAATCACGGGGGAAAACTTTCGGTTTTCCACGGGTATAAAAAGGGGACGAAATTTTGTGTGGACAACCTGTAAACCCTTGCAAAAAATGTGGATAATTTTGTGGAAAAGTGAAAAAATTTACACTAAAAGGACTTTTTGATGTTTTCCTTGAGCTCGGAGATATCCCGATCCAGCTTGGGATCGATCTGCAGGGTGCCCTCCACTTTTTTAATGGAATGGAGCACGGTGGTATGGTCCTTACCGCCGAATTCTCTGCCCACGTCCTCCAAGGAAAGATTGGTCATATCACGGGTGATGAACATGGCCACCTGACGGGCCTGGGCAATGTTGGCGGTCCGTTTCTTACCCTTGATATCCTCCACGGAAATATTGTAGTAGCGGCTGACCATATCAATGATCAGATCCACGGAAATAGCAGTCGGCATATTTTCGGAAACCACCGAGGCAATGGCGTTTTGCGCCGTTTCCAGATTGGGGCGCACGCCGTTGAGCACACTGTAGGCCTTGATATGATTGATGGCGCCCTCCAGCTCACGGACGTTGTTATGCAGCTTCTTGGCCACGAATTCCACGATCTCGTTGCTCAGCTCCAGTCCCAGAGAGACTGCTTTATTTTTAATGATGGCGCAACGGGTCTCATATTCGGGGGGCTGTACGTCGGCGATAACACCGCTGGAAAAGCGGGAACGCAAACGCTCGGTCAGGGTGAGCATATCCTTGGGCGGACGGTCGGAGGTGAGCACGATCTGCTTTTTGGCCTCGTGCAACGTTTCAAAGGTGTGGAAAAATTCCTCCTGAATGGATTCCTTATTGGCGATAAACTGAATATCGTCCACAAGCAGAGCGTCCACGTAACGGTATTTGGAGCGGAACTCCACCATTTTACCCTTCTGCAACGTCTCCACCATATCCGTGACGAATTCTTCGGATTTGATGTAGAGAATCTTGGCCTCGGGGTTGGCGGCGCGGATCTGATTGGCAATGGCGCACATCAAGTGGGTCTTTCCCAGACCGCTGCGGCCGTAAATAAAAAGCGGGTTATAAGCGTTACCCGGATTGTTGGCAACCGCATAGGCGGCGGCGTGGGCAAATTTGTTTTCGTTACCGACGACGAAATTGTCAAAGGTCAGCTTTTGCTGGGGGCCGATGATGTATTCCTCACTTTGAGAAACCACCTCGTTAAAATGTTCCTCGTTCTCCTTGGCCTTTTCAATGATGCGGGGGGGCGCTTCACTCTCGGTGATGATCTCTACCTCAATATTAAAGCCCATAACCTCAAAGAGCGCATCGGCGATGAGTTGTGAAAAATTGTTCTGAATGGTTCCCTTCTGAAAGAGGGTGCGAACGTAAAAATAAGCCGTATTCTTTTCCATTTTGACAGGCTTGAGCAATTTGATCCAGCTCTCATAGGATACGGCGGTGACACGGGTGCGGATGACTTCCAGCGTCTTTTCCCATACTTCGGTGAATGATTGCACTTTTTCTCCTCCTTTATTTTATATAATTAGTAATATAATATAGTAATATATAATATCATACCATAAAATAAATCTAAAAGCAACCGGATTTTACACATTCGGTAAACAAAATGTGTAAAACTTTAGGGCAAAAGATTTGACTTTATACAAAGAAACGTATATAATAGATGGATACCAAGTGTTTTTGGAGGAAACGAGAATGAAAAATACTGAAAAGACAATGGAAAAAATCGTCGCTCTTTGCAAGGGAAGAGGTTTTGTGTTCCCCGGCAGTGAGATTTACGGCGGCTTGGCCAACTCCTGGGACTACGGTCCTTTGGGCGTGGAGCTGAAGAACAATATTAAAAAAGCCTGGTGGCAGAAATTTGTGACCGAGAGCCGCTATAACGTGGGTCTGGACAGCGCCATCATTATGAATCCCGAAACCTGGGTGGCCAGCGGCCACGTGGGCGGATTTTCCGATCCTTTGATGGACTGCAAGGAGTGCAAGACCCGTCATCGCGCCGACAAGCTGATCGAGGACGTGACCGGTCAGGCGGCGGACGGTTGGTCCAACGAGGAGATCTTTAATTTTATCAACGATAACAACATCGTTTGCCCTAACTGCGGCAAGTGTAATTTTACCGAGGTCAGAAAGTTCAATCTGATGTTCAAGACCTTCCAGGGTGTTACCGAGGATGCCAAAAACGAGGTATATCTCCGTCCCGAAACGGCGCAGGGTATCTTCGTTGATTTTAAGAATATTCAAAGAGCCTCCCGTAAGAAGATCCCCTTTGGCGTGGGTCAGATCGGTAAGAGCTTCCGTAACGAGATCACACCCGGTAACTTTATCTTCCGTACCCGTGAGTTTGAGCAGATGGAGCTGGAATTCTTCTGCGCCCCCGGCACCGATCTGGATTGGTTTAAGTATTGGAAGGATACCTGCGAGAACTGGCTGAAATCCTTGGGCATTCGTGAGGAAAGCCTGCGGATGAGAGATCACGATCCCGAAGAGCTGGCCTTCTATTCCAAGGCGACCACCGATATTGAGTTTTTGTTCCCCTTCGGCTTTGGCGAGCTGTGGGGCATTGCCGACAGAACGGATTACGATCTTTCCCAGCACGGCAATCACGCCGGCGAGAAGATGGAGTATATGGATCCCGTTACCGGCGAAAAATATATTCCCTACGTGGTGGAGCCCTCACTGGGTTGCGACCGTGTGTTGCTGGCCTTTTTGGTGGAGGCCTATGACGAGGAAGTGGTGGATGCCGAGAAGAACGACACCCGTGTGGTGATGCACTTCCATCCCGCCCTGGCACCCTACAAGGCCGCGGTGCTCCCCCTGTCCAAAAAGTTGTCCGACAAGGCTTGGGAGGTATTTGACAAGCTGGCCGCCGAGTTCCCCTGTGATTTTGATGACACCGGATCTATCGGTAAGCGTTATCGCAGAGAGGACGAGATCGGTACTCCCTACTGCGTTACCTACGATTTTGAGAGTGAGACCGACGGTTGCGTCACCGTCCGTGACAGAGATTCTATGGAACAGATTCGTCTGCCCATCGACGAGGTTGCGGAGTATATCAAGAAGTCCTTTAAGTTTTAAGAAAAAGGTGTTTGTCCTGTCAGAGGACAAACACCTTTTTGGTTTAATGAACAACGAACAATGAACAATGAACAATTTCGGTAGCCTTTTGGCCTTGCCAAAAGCCGTTAAAATCAGCTTTTGCCCTGCGGGCAAAAGGTTTCCTTAACTCCAAAACCGCAAGGTGGTTTTGGAATTTCATTTGCGATTTTGTGCGATGCGAAAATCGCATATTTCACGTTGTCACAGGCAACATTTCACTTTTGCGCCATCGGCGCAAAAATTTCACTCGCCGCAATTGCGGCGACCTATAGAGGGGTCTGTAGATGGGGACGTTCCCTTGTACCCAGCTTCCTAAAGTCGGGCGGCAGGCTGCCACCCCTACTACCGCACCGAAGTCGGGCGGCAGATTGCTGCCCCTACATTTGCGCCATTTTCAAAAAAACTGTTGACAAACCTTTAAATTAAATATATAATATTCTATGCTCAAGAAATATGCACAGCAGGATCCGGTCCGTTGTGTGAAATCTCAAGGAGGTGCAAAACCGTGGTAAGAACCTATCAGCCTAAAAAAAGACAGAGAAGCAAGGTCCATGGCTTCAGAAAAAGAATGTTGACCGCCAACGGACAAAAAGTTTTGGCCAGAAGAAGAGCCAAAGGAAGAAAAAGATTATCTCACTAATAATAAAGGTCACACAGCGATGTGACCTTTTTTATTAGGCCCCGGTTTTATGACTTTATTCTACAAAATGTTTCGTTTTGACAGGGCAAATCTTTTGAAGGAGAGGTAACAGCGTGATCCGCAGCATCAAGGAAAACTATATTTTTCGCCGTGCGTACCGGAAGGGAAAGTCCTACGTCTTTCCTGCAATGGTGATCTATGTACTCAAAGGGGGCAAGCAGGACGAGCCCCGCCTTGGCATCACCGTTACCAAAAAACAGGGCAATGCCCCGACCCGCAACCGTATGCGTCGGATCATCCGCGCCGCCTTTGCCGCCAAGGCCGATATTTTACCCAATCGGGATATCATCGTGGTGGCCAGGTCCCGTTGCGCCACCGCCAAAAGCACCGATCTGGAGCCTTTGATCCAAACGGTGTTTGGGGAGGCAAAATGAGAAAACTGACGAAATGGTTACGGGAGCTTGTAGTGCTGCCCATCCGGCTGTATCAGAGATTTATTTCTCCCCTCACCGGACCGCATTGCAAGTATTATCCCACCTGCTCCGCCTATGCCCTTACGGCCATCCGTAAGCACGGCATTCTTTACGGCGGCGGGCTGGCGGTGTGGCGTTTGCTGCGCTGTAACCCGTGGTCCAAGGGTGGGATCGACTACGTGCCGGAAAAGAAATTCTGGCAAAAATAAAGTAAAAGGAGAAAAACACTATGTGGAGTACACTGTGTAGCATCATCGGTATCCCCATGGGTTGGATCTATGATCTGGTGCAGAATTACGGCGTGGCCATCATTCTGTTCACAATTTTGCTCAAGATCTTGCTGTTCCCCATCTCTTTAAAACAGCACAAATCCTCCCTGGCCATGGTGCGACTGAAACCCTATCAGGACGAATTGATGAAAAAATACGGCTCCAACCGTCAGAAGTACAGCGAAGAGCTGCAAAAGCTGTACGAGCGGGAGGGCTATAACCCCATGAGCTCCTGTCTGCCCATGCTGTTGCAGATGCCCCTGCTCTTTATGATGTATACCATCATTCGCAGACCCCTGACCTATATGGCCCGTTGGCCCTTGGGTGACATCTGGCACAAGGCCGTGGCCGAATTCGGCACCGAGGTGGGCAAGAAGGGTGACACCATTCTCAAAGGAATGGGCAATCTGGAGATCACCGCCGAGAACTTTAACAACTACGAGTCTCAGATCCTGTCCCATATGGAAAATCCCCCGCTGAACACCGATTTTCTGGGGATTGATCTGGCTTGCGTACCCCAAGAGGTATGGAAGACCACCTTTATTATCATCCTCATTCCCCTGCTGTCCGGCGTGACGTCCTTTTTGCTGAGCTGGCTGAGCCAGAAGATGAATCCTGCCCAGCAGGCAGCCGGTGATCAGGCCAACGGTGGCAGTATGAAAATGATGATGTATTTGATGCCTCTGATGTCCCTGTGGATCGCCTTCAGCTTCCCCGCCGGGCTGGGTCTGTACTGGATCATGAGCAACGTGCTGGGTATTGGTCAGCAATATCTGCTCAACTTCCTGCATAACCCCAAAAAGGTGGAAAAAGAGGTCTACGACAAGATCGCTGCTGACAAGCAGAAGGAAAAGGAAAGACGCGCCGCCTCCGCCCAGAAAAAGGCGATGGCCGTACAGGGTAAAAAGAAAAAGAAAAAGGCACAGCCCAAATTAAACGGAGAAGAGATTGATGATTAAAGAACTGTTTTTTGAAGCAAAGACCATTCCCGAAGCGGTGGACAAGGCCTCCGCAGAGCTGGGTCTGGATAAGGATCTGATGACCTATACCGTGGTCACCATGCCCGTAAAGGGTATTTTCGGCATCGGCGCCGTGAACGCCAAAATCAAGGTAGAGCAGGAAATCCCCGACGCTCCCAAGCCCGCCGCCCCCAAGAAGGACAAAAAGCCGGTGGAATTTGTGGAGAAGATCGCCAAGAAGGATCGTCCCGCCCCCGCCGCCGAGCCCAAAAAGAACGAAAAGAAAAAGTCCGAAAAGAAAAACGAGAGAAGAAACGACAAAAAGAGAGAGCCCATCGTGGTCCCCAGCCCCGAGCCGCTGGAGGAGGTTACCGGTGAGGTACCCGATACCATCAAGGCGTTTCTGTCCGGCGCGCTGGAAAATATGGGACTCACCGATGCGGTGATCACCGTGGGCAGTCGTGAGGAAAACGTGTACGAGGTACGGGTAGAGGGCAGCCATATGGGCGTGCTCATCGGCAGAAGAGGCGAAACCCTGGATGCGATGCAGTATCTCATTTCTCTGGTTTGCAACCGCAAATTTGACGAGAAGATCCGCATCTCTCTGGACACCGAAAACTACCGCGCCAAGCGCATTGCGGCCCTGACCTCGCTGGCGGAAAAGACCGCCGCCAAGGCCATTAAGTATAAGAAGAATATGACGCTGGAGCCTATGAGCCCCTACGAGCGCCGCATCATCCACGCCACCCTGAGCGGCAGAGAGAATATCTCCACCACCAGCATCGGCAGTGAGCCCAAAAGACGCGTGGTTATTACCTACGTAAAGTAAATAAAAAAGACACCCGTAAGGGTGTCTTTTTTATTGAGTGAACAAGGAATCGTTATGGATGGCAAATTGCACACAAGTTTGTGCACAGACCCCGTGCGGTAAAATAACAAAAGAAAGCAGAATGGTTGCCGCTGATGTGTTTTGACGCAGGAACTAACGCTTATTGTGGGCTCCACGCACACACAAATTTGGCATCAGGGCTTAGAGCGTAGCGGGTAAGCCTTGGGGACTGCTCCTTGAGGCAAGGCGGTGCCGTAGCCGAAAGGTTGCGTCCCCAATAGTCCGTGCGGCAAACTATCTCCTGCAGGGGCAGCGGAAAAGGAAGCGGTGATTTTTGCTTGCTTTTTTGATGCCTGAGGTAGTGGGATCCCCCAAAAACCACGTAAAACAACCCCTCGGCCAAACGAAAACTCGTTTCACCGAGGGGTGTTTTTGTCAATCAGAGAACCATCTCCTGATTGGCTGTTGCCTTTTGTCCGCAGGTTAACGATTGAGCCGGCGAAGGTGGCGAAATCATTTCATTCTGCTTTTTGTGCCAAGGCGTAAAAAGCAGAATTTCACGCCGACGAAGTCGGTATTTCACCTTTGCACCAAAGGTGCAAAAATTTCGCTCGTCGCAATTGCGGCGACCCCTATGTTTTTTAATATTTCTGCCGAACCTTTTCCAGAGCCGTTTTAAATTCTTCTACGCACTCGGAGGGGGCCAACAGCTCCACCCGATCCTGCAGAGAAAAGAGAAAACCGTAAAAGCCGGGGGAAACGGCGACGCTGGTGATCAGGAGAAAATGCTCCTCGTCGTCGGGGCGCAGGTGGGCGCCGGAGCCGAACTGATCCAGGGCCACGCCCAACAGATCCTTGGTAAAGCGCAGGGTCACCTGCTGTTCCGTGCCGCCGTACATATTGAAAAATTTGGTGGTGTAGGCGCCGGCGTCAAAGTTTTCCGTCTCGGGGGGCAGGTCACGGGGAAAATCTTCTGCTTCCACCTGTTCCATTTTGTCAATGCGATAATGACGGATCTGCCCGTGATGGTGGTCAAAGGCGATGAGATAATACTTCTCGTCCTGCCACGCCACCGACAGGGGGCTGACCAGATAGCGCTCCCCCTCCCGCCGATAGGCCTTTTGCAGTTTGCCTTTTTGAAAATCCCAGCTAAAATAGCGGAAGGAAAGCTGTTTGCCGCCGGCAATGGCCTGATAGATAGCGTCAATGATGTAATAGATGCTCTCGTTGACCGTTTTGTTACGGGCGGCGAGGAACACCTGGCTTTTGAGCTGTTCCCCCTGATAATGGGAGCAAAGGGTGGTCAGCTTGTCAATGAGCTGGGCGCTCTTTTTGGGGGTGATGAATTGACTGCTCTGGATGGCGTCCACCAGCAGATGCAGCTCCGGCAATTCAAATTCACGACTTGCCAAAAAGTACGTACCTTTCCCCTCCCCTTTTTGTACGTCTGCACCCAGCATTTCCAGATATTGCAGATCGTCGTAAAAGGTTTTGCGCTCCAAGGAAATATCATAGCGGGTTTGAAGCAATTCAAACAACCGATCGCGGGAGATGGGGTGTTGTTCGTCGGTTTCGGTGAAGAGCAATTTGTAAAGATAAATCAGCCTGAGTTTTTGATTACCGCCGGTACGGGGCATAAGCGTCACACTCCTATGAAAAAAGCGCGTGGAACGCGCTTTTTTGATTTTGTGGTTATTTAGCCGTTGTGACAGCAACCGTCACAACTGGTGGGAACGTCAAAATCGATTTCCCGACCGATCTTGTTGTAATAATCGGCCAGCGCCGCCTTGATGGCTTCCTCCGCCAAAACGGAGCAATGGACTTTTACGGGGGGCAGACCGTCCAGCGCTTCCATTACGGCCTTGTTGGTCAATTGCAGCGCCTCGGCAATGGTCTTGCCCTTTACCAGCTCGGTGGCCATGGAAGAGGTGGCGATGGCGGCGCCGCAACCGTAGGTCTTGAATTTGCAATCTACGATGACGTCGTTCTCAATCTTGAGATACATCTTCATAATGTCGCCGCATTTTTGGTTGCCGACCTCACCAATGCCGTCGGCATCGGGAATCTCCCCCACGTTGCGGGGGTTTTGAAAATGGTCTTTTACTTTATCGCTGTACATAGTATTCTCCTTTTATTCATAATCCTCGGCAATGCCGGCCTTGAGGGCATCCTCCCAGACGGGGGACATATCTCTCAGCCGTTTGACAATGGCGGGTAATGTTTCCAAAATATAATCCACGTCCTCCTCGGTGTTGTCCTCACCCAAGGTGATGCGCAAACTGCCGTGGGCCACCTCGTGGGTCAGTCCGATGGCCAGCAGTACGTGGGAGGGATCCAGGGAGCCGGTGGTGCAGGCGGAGCCGGAAGAGGCCAGAATGCCGTTCATATCCAGCATCAAGAGCAGCGCCTCCCCCTCGATAAACTCAATGGAAACGTTGACGTTGGAGGGGACACGGTGGGTACGGGAGCCGTTGAGCCGACAATACGGAATCCGCTCCAGAATCCCGTCAATCAAACGATCTCTCATTTTTTCCAGACGGGCGTTGGTCTCGGCCATCTCTTTACAGGAGAGCTCCAGCGCCTTGGCCATCGCCACGATAAAGGCGGTGTTCTCGGTACCGGCGCGCTTACCCCGTTCCTGACCGCCGCCGTGGATCAGCGGCTTGATATAGACGCCGCCACGGACGTACAAAAAGCCGATGCCCTTGGGGGCGCCGAACTTGTGGCCGCTGGCGGAAAGCATATCCACGCCCAACTCTTTTACGTTGAGGGGCAGATGACCCACCGCCTGCACCGCATCGGTGTGGAAGGGGATCTTGTGGGCCTTGGCCACGGCGGCCAATTCCTTGATGGGCTGGATGGTGCCGATCTCGTTGTTGGCGGTCATAATGGAGATAATCTTGGTATCGGGACGGATGGCGGCCTCCAATTGCTCGGGGGTGATCAGTCCCTCGGCATCCGCCTCCAGATAGGAAACGGAGCAACCTTCTTTTTCCAAGGCGGCCACGGTGTGCAGGATGGCGTGATGCTCAATGTTGGTGGTGATGATATGCCCTTTCTCCTTTTTGAGGATGCCGTAGAGGGCCATATTGTTGCTCTCGGAGCCGCAGGAGGTGAAGATGATCTCCTGCTCCTTGGCGCCGATACATTCGGCAATGGTGCGGCGGGCGTCCAGCAGAGCCTGCTCGGTGATATCCGAGATGGAGTACATACTGGAGACGTTGCCGTAATAATCGGTGAGATAGGGCATCATAGCCTCCACCGCCTCGGGACGGACCTTGGTGGTGGCGGCGTGATCTACGTAAATGAGTTTGTTCATAAAAATTTGTTCGCTTCCTTATTTCCGAAATACTATTTGATGATCGCTTCTCTGGCGGCCACGGCCAGGGTGTCGCACCGCTCGTTCATGGGATGGCCTGCGTGGCCCTTGATCCAGACGAAGGTGACCTGATGGGTCTCCAGCAACGGCAACAGCCGTTGCCACAGGTCCACGTTGAGGGCGGGCTTTTTATCCGCTTTTTTCCAGCCGCGGGCTTGCCAGCCGTATACCCAGCGTTGATTGACCGATTCGCACAGATAGCGGGAATCACTGTAGAGGGTGACCTGACAGGGCTCCTTCAGCGCCTCCAGCCCCACGATGGCGCCCAACAGCTCCATACGGTTGTTGGTGGTGTCGGCAAAGCCTTGGGAGAGCTCCTTGGTCACACCCTTATACTCTATGATGGTGCCGTAGCCCCCGGGGCCGGGATTGCCGCTACAGGCGCCGTCGGAATAGATGTTGACCTGTTTCATTATTTCTTTTCGATTTTGGCCACGCCGCCCATATAGGGACGCAGGGCCTCGGGAATATCAATGCTGCCGTCCTCGTTCTGGAAGTTTTCCAAAATGGCGGCGGTGGTGCGGCCCACGGCTACGCCGGAGCCGTTGAGGGTGTGGACGAATTGCGCCTTGCCCTTGATGTCGTCCTTAAACTTGATGTTGGCGCGTCTGGCCTGGAAGTCCAGGAAATTGGAGCAGGAGGAGATCTCCACGTATCTGCCGTAGGAGGGCATCCACACTTCAATATCATAGGTCATAGCGCTGGAAAAGCCCAGATCGCCGGAGCACAGACGGACCACTCTGTAAGGCAGTCCCAGATCCTTCAGTACCTGCTCGGCGGAGGCGGTGAGGGTCTCCAACTCTTCCCAGCTCTGCTCGGGACGGGTGAATTTGACCAGCTCAACCTTGTTGAACTGATGCTGACGGATCAGACCTCTGGTGTCACGACCGGCACTGCCCGCCTCGGCGCGGAAGCAGGCGGAATAGGCGCAGTAACGGATGGGCAGGGTGTTGCCGTCCAGAATATCACCACGGTACATATTGGTAACGGGTACCTCGGCGGTGGGAATGAGGAAAAAGTCCTCGGTGGTCTTAAAGGCGTCCTCCTCAAATTTGGGAAGCTGCCCGGTGCCGGTCATAGAAGCACGGTTGACCAGATAGGGAGGCAGGATCTCTTCATAGCCGCGACTGCCGTGGCTGTCCAGGAAAAAGCTGATGATGGCGCGCTCCAGCTTGGCGCCCAAGCCTTTGTAGAAATGGAAGCGGGCGCCGCTGACCTTGCCGGCGATCTCGGGATCCAGAATGTCCAGCTCCTTGCCCAGCTCCCAATGGGGCTTGGGCTCAAAGGAAAAGGCCTTGGGCTCGCCGAAACGGCGCAGCTCTTCGTTATCGGTATCATCCTTACCGATTGGAACCAGCTCGGCGGGAACGTTGGGAATTTCGTAGAGCAGTTCCTGCATCTTGGCTTCAATCTCGGATTGCTTGGCGTCGTCCTGCTTGATCTGTTCGCTCAGCGCCTTCATTTCGGCGAAGATGGGGGCAACGTCCTTGCCCTCCTTCTTGAGTTGGGGGATCTGCTTGGATACGGCGTTTTGCTTGGCCTTGTTTTGCTCGGAGGCAAAGATCAGGGCCTTGCGCTCGTCGTCCAGCGCGCACAGCTCGTCAATGACAGCGTCCAGATCCATTTGGCGGTTGTGCATGGCAACCTTGACGGCTTCTTTGTTTTCCTTGATGTATTTGATGTCCAGCATTTTATTTCAACCTCTCCTCATAATGTGCGTAGATTTGGGCGGCGTCCTCGGGAAGCTGTTCGGCGTCGATCCGGCCAAAGAGTTCTCGGGCCTCCCCCGTTTTGTTTTGCTCGTACAGGCTGATGGCCTGTAACAGCAGGTTTTGCTGATGAATGATGGCCTCCCCTTTATTGATCAGGGCCTCGTCGGTGGCGGCGCCGGCCTTGAGGGTGGCGTTTTCGTTTTCCAGCCGCTTGTTTTCTTTTTGCGCCTGCTCGTATTTGTCCTGAATGTTGGAGAGCAGGGATTTGTTCTGCTTGTCCGATTGGGTGGCGGATTCCGCCTGCTCTTTATAATCGTCCATTTCGTTGTGGATCTTTTCCTGAATGATATAACTGCCGGCGATCACGGCCAACAGCACCAAACAAAATACCGTGCTGTAGATCCACAAAAACTTGATATCTTTTTTGAATTCGGTGATCTTTTTGGCTTCTTTTTTCAGTTGTTGCTCCACACGGGTGGTGGGGGTTTCGGGCACCTTTGCCTGCTCGGGGATTTCGGGTGCCAAGGGATCTACGGGCATGTTCTTCTTCTCTTCACTCATTTCCCGTCACCGCCTTTCAAAATTTCCATAATTTTTTCCAGCTCGCTTACGCTGTGATAACGGATCTCCACCTTGCCGTTGTTTTTGGGGGTGTGGTGGATGGTTACCTTATTGCCCACGTGCTCTCGGGCGGCACGCTCCATTTCCTTGATGGCCAGGGTGACCTCCCGATCAAAGGTAACGGGGGCCTTGGCAGGGGCCAGCGCTTTTTTCACCAGCGCCTCCGCCTGACGGACGGTAAGACCTTCGGAAATAATCCGGTTGGCCAGCATCAGCATCCGATCTCCATCCAAGGGCATCAATGCTTTGGCGTGACCGGTGGACAGCTCTCCCCCGGCCACAAAATCCATAATTTGTTCGGGCAGGGTGAGCAAACGCAGGGCGTTGGCCACGGCGGGGCGGGATTTGCCCACCGAGGTGGCGATCTGCTCCTGGGTCATATGATAGAGCTCCTGCAGGGTGCGATAACCTCTGGCCTCTTCGATAGGGTTAAGATCCTCTCTCTGCAGGTTTTCAATCAATGCAATTTCCATATTTTGTTGCCGGGTAACGGTGCGTACCACCACCGGCACCTCTTCCATGCCGGCCATCCGACAGGCACGCCAGCGGCGCTCGCCGGCAATGATGCGGTAACGCCCATTTTCCAAGGGCTCCACCAGCAAGGGCTGGATCAGACCGTGCTGTTCAATGGAGCTTGCCAGCGCTTGCAGGGCCTCTTCATCAAAGGCTTTGCGAGGCTGGTCCCGATTGGGCTCAATATCGCTGATCCGCAGGGTGCGGATCCCTTCGTCGGAGACGGGCTCCTCGGGCAGAAAATCGTTGTCCGCTAAAATGGCGTCTACGCCTCTGCCCAGACCTTTCTTTTTCATTGGGCCACTCCCTTCTGATTTTCTAAAAACTCTCTGGCCAGTTCACGGTATGCCAGCGCCCCTTTGGAATAGCGGTCGTAGAGCTGTACGGGAACACCGTGACTGGGCGCCTCACTGAGGCGCACGTTGCGGGTGATGACGTTTTTGTATACCTTGTCACCAAAGAATTTTTTGATCTCGTCCTTGACCTGCAGGGTCAGGTTGAGTCTGCCGTCGTACATGGTCAGCAGTACCCCTTCCAGATGGAGGCCGGGGTTAAAGCCCTGCTTGACCTTTTTGATCAAGGCCACCAACTGGGACAGGCCCTCCAGCGCATAAAACTCGCATTGCGCGGGCACCAGCACCGAGTTTGCCGCCGCCAATACGTTGATGGTCAACAATTCCAGACTGGGCGGGCAGTCAATAAAAATGTAGTCGTAAAGATGACGGATCTCGTCGAGAATGCTTTTCAGCAATCCCGTGCGGTTGTCCATTGAGACCAGCTCAATGGTGGCGCCGGCCAGATCCTTGGTGGTGGGCAGTATGTCCAGATTGTCCACCACGGTGTGACGGATGCAATCCCGCACCTTCGCCTGTCCCAACAAGGCTTCGTACACCGTGTTGTTGCCCAGCGTTCTGCGGGAAATGCCGTAACCGCTGGTGGCGTTGGCTTGGGGGTCAAAATCGACCAACAGCACCTTTTTGCCCATCTCTGCCACGGAACAGGAGAGATTGACAGCGGTGGTCGTCTTGCCCACGCCGCCCTTTTGGTTGGCTATGGCTATTATTTTTCCCATGGATATCTTCCTTTATACCGCCCCAAAGGGCGGATGTTTCCTATTTATTTATATATGCTCATTCAGTATAGCACATTTGATTTGGTTTTTAAAGGGGTTTTGGGAAAAAAGTTGTTCCACGTAGAACATTCTGCCTTGCTTTGTTACCTTCGGGCAACCAAGGTGATTCCAATCCCTCTTTGCAACATCGGCTCTGTCGGCGCAGACCGACGCTGCTTGCCAATCGCCGTGTTGCGGCAGCCGCTGACCCGCTCCCTTCCTCTGCCACCGGCAGCGGTCGCAGTCGTGTTCCACGTGGAACAACGCAAAAAGCGACTGCTATACGCAGTCGCTTTTTGCTTGGGGAAAGAGAATGGTGGAACAAACGGTAAAGGGGAAAATACCGTTTATTCCTTGGGGATGCGGATGATATATTGGATAAAGGCGTCGGTCTCGGAGGATTCCGAGTGGGCCTTTATTCCCGCTTGTTGGATGAGCTTTACTGCCCGTTCAATGGTGTTGCGGCAGATGCGGCGGTCCCGCACCAGCGGGGTGGCCTTGGCTCGGGAAGCCTTGGGAGACAAAAGACGGTCGATATATTGCTCGGTCTGGGCCACGGTGTAATTCCGTTGAAGCACCGTCTCCAACGTGCGGTATAATTGCTCGGTGTCCTGCAGACGAAGGAGGGCTCTGGCGTGGCGCTCGGACAGACCGTGGGCGGCCAGCTTGGATTGTATGGGAATGGGGAGCTTCAGCAGGCGTAGCTTGTTGGCCACGGCGGATTGGCTTTTGCCCAGCTTGCCCGCCAGTTCTTCCTGCGTATAGCCGAACTGATCCAACAGCGCCTTATAGCCGTAGGCCTCTTCCCAATAGGAAAGGTTTTGCCGTTGCAGATTTTCCGTCATGGTGGCAAGGGCGCAATCCTCGGTGGGGCGGTCGTAGAGGATACAGGGCACCTGTTCCAGCCCCGCCAGTTTGGCGGCGCGCAACCGCCGCTCCCCCGTTACCAAAAAATAGTCGGCGCCGTTGGGCGTTACCACTAAAGGTTGTAATATACCGTAATTGCGGATGCTCTCCGCCAAGGCGCTCAGTTCTTCGGGGGCGAAGATGCGCCGGGGCTGATGGGGCGAGGGCGCAATGCGGTCGGTGGGCAACTGCAGCAGTTCACTTTTCTTTTGCAGTGTCAGGGTCACGGCAAGGCTCCTTTGCAAGATTTTTTCTGTCCCCATTGTACGCCCAAAGGGCGGGACAAGTCAATCAAAAGAGGACGACATTTTTTGACACAAAAACAGCGCAAACCGTTGGGCGCCAACGGTTTGCGCTGTTGTATAATACGGCAAAAAACACGGCTTTGCCGACGGGAAACGACAAAACTTTTTAGTGAAGAGTGAAGAATGAATAGTGAATAGTTATGGATGGATTTTTGACTTTGTCAAAAATCTCCATTGATGGCAAATTGCACACAAAACGGTGCAACGACCCCGTGCGGTAGAATAACAAAAGAAATCAGAATGGGCTCCGCCGATATATTTTGGTGCAGAAACAAACGCTTGTTGCGGGCTCCACGCACGCAAAAATTTGGTATAATGGCTTAGAGCGAAGCGGGTAAGCAGTGGAGGAGCATCCGAACACGCCTGAAAGTGCATAATTTCGGTGCTTTTTGGATTATCGTCGTCGGCAGGCGCCAGCCTTGCCTCCTCCTCTGCACCAAAAATCTCTTAAAATTCTGCGCTTTCAGGTCGCAGAATTTTGCCGGAGCCGATTTTTGCATCGGCAAGGCATAAAACGCAGCCAATACTTTGTGTATTGGCGAGTATTTTAACACAGC
>JAZQJG010000021.1:0-14326 GCA_045541535.1 Eubacteriales bacterium | reverse complement strand
CCTTGCGTTGCAAGGGATTCACTGTTTTCCGCCGCTACGCTCTCTACCGTACCCATGTACGCCGACGAGATCGCATCAGCGAAATGCAACGCCCTTTTTGGCAGTCTGCCAGCGTGTCAAAGAGGGTTCTTTGACACGCTGCAAAACGGAGTGGCCTTGCCACTCCGTTTTTTTGCCGCAATTTCCTGAAATTTGCATCTCTTTTCCCCCGAAATCGGGACACAATAATCACGAAAGGAGGTGCAAATACGATGGCCAAGAATAAAAACAATCAAAACAAGAAACAGCAGAGCTATGATGACAAGACCCGTTATCAGGCAAAAAACGAGCAGAATCAGAACAACAAGAGCGAACAAAACAAAAGCGAGCAAAACTACCGCTAACGCTGTTACGGCGCGCGATCCTCGGGATCGCCCTGCTGACAGCGATCTGCTACGGTGTTCTGTATTATAGTATCCCGAATCATTATTCGGTATTTGTGGGAGAGAGTGAAGGACTGAACAATCGGCTCTATTCCCTCTCCGCCACCACGGGCGAAAGGGCGGGCGCCGAAAATCATTCCTCCGCCTATACGGGGCAATACGTTGCAAGGGTAAAACTGTTGGGCTATCTGCCCATCAAAACGGCAACAGTGGACGTGATCACCAAGCAACAGCTCTCCCTCGGAGGACAGACCTTCGGCATCAAGCTGTACACCCAAGGGGTGATCGTGGTAGGGTGCGGCAATTTTTTGTTTGAAGGAAAAAGCGTCAATCCCGCTTATGAGGCAGGCATCCGTGTGGGTGACCGCCTGATGAGCGCCAACGGCGTGAAAATCACCTCCAACGAACAGTTGCAAAGCTTGATTGCCGGCAATCAAGCCCCCGTCTCCTTCCGTGTAATTCGCAAAAATCAGCAATTTGATACCACCGTCACACCGGTAATTCCCGACGGTGAAAGCACCCCCCGACTGGGGTTGTGGGTGCGGGACTCCACTGCCGGGCTGGGCACGGTGACCTATTATAATCACACCACCGATCATCTGGCAGGGCTGGGGCATTCGGTGGCGGATATTGACACCGGCGAGCTGATGCCTTCGGCAGAGGGAAGTATCGTCAAAGCCACGGTGACCGACGTCATCAAAGGCAGTGCCGGAGAAACGGGCCAGTTGGCCGGCACCTTTGAAGAAGAACAATACGGTCGGCTGATCGCCAACACCGAACAAGGCATCTTCGCCACCTGTGACAGTGAAACGCTGGAACAAGCCGAACCCCTGCCCATTGCTCTACGGGGCCAGATTGAGACGGGCAAAGCACAGATCTACACCCAACTGGATGACGAAGCGCCCCAATATTATGACATTGAAATTGAAAAGATCTATAACAATCTCAAGGAAACCAAAAATATGGTGGTGCACGTTACCGACCCTCGATTGCTTGCCAAGACCGGCGGCATCGTACAGGGTATGAGCGGCTCCCCCATCGTGCAAAACGGCAAGCTCATCGGCGCCGTGACCCACGTGCTTATTGACGATCCCACAAGAGGATACGGCATTTTTATTGAAAAAATGCTCCTGACGGAAAATGAACTGAAACAGTAATCAAACGGTGTTTGCCAAATCAGGCAAGCACCGTTTGATTCTTTTGTTGCAATTTCGGCGGGTTGTGGTACAATAGAGATAGCAAATGCTGGAGGCAAGCTATGATCTTTTTACTTCTGACGGTGTGCAGCAGTTCGCTGGTGTCCATCGTAATGCGGCTGAGCTCGCACAAAATCAAATCCAACTTGGGAATGCTGGCCGCAAATTACGTGGTCTGTTCCCTGCTTGGGGCGTGCTATGCCGGCTTTTCGGTGTTTCCCGTGCAGGAAACGGGTTATCCCACCACCTTGGGGCTGGGAATCGTTAACGGTTTTTTGTATCTTGCCAGCTTTATTTTGTTACAGGCGAATACCAAGACCAACGGCGTGGTGCTCTCCTCCCTGTTTATGAAGCTGGGGCTGTTGGTGCCCATGGTGCTGTCAGTGCTGTTTTTCGGTGAAATCCCCACGGTGGTACAAATCGTCGGCTTTTGTCTGGCGGTGGGCGCCATTGTGCTGATCAATCTAAAAAAGGAGGAAAACGCCAAGGGCTTTACCTGGGGGCTGATCGCCCTGCTGCTGTTGGGTGGCGGTGCCGAGGCTATGGCCAAGGTGTATGAAAGTGTGGGTACGGCGGCGCTGAACGACACCTTCTTATTCTACACCTTCGGAGTGGCGCTGTTGTTGTGCATCGGTCTGCTGATCATCAAAAAAGAACGTCCCGGCGGCAAAGAACTGCTGTACGGTGTGATGATCGGCATTCCCAATTTCTTCTCCGCCAAGTTTTTGCTCAGAGCGCTGAAGGATTTGCCCGCCGTGGTGGTCTACCCCACCTCCAACGTGGGCACCATTTTGTTGGTAACGCTGACCGGTGTGCTGGCCTTTAAAGAGCGACTGACAAAACTGCAATGGTTGGGGTTGTGCGGCATTGTGGTCGCATTGGTATTATTAAACGTTTAACGTGGAAAGGACATAAAAAAATGAATGTATTGGAACATTTGATTGAAACCGTATTACCTTACATCATCGCCCTGCTTGAAATCGTTGGCATTTTGGTGGTGGTATGGAGCAGTATCAGCGCCTTTTGGGAATATATCCAAAACGCTTTTCTGAAAAAGCATCTGGACGTGCAGTTCCATCTGGCCAACGGGCTGGCAACGGCGCTGGAATTTAAGATGGCGGCGGAGATTTTGAAAACCGTATTGGTCAGAGAACTCAGCGAGCTGTTAATTTTGGGCGCGGTGATTTTACTGCGTGCCATTCTGAGCGTGCTGATCCACTTTGAGATGAAGCACGCCGAGCAGGACGACGACAAAAACCAACAGGAGGGTTGAGCGTGCGGGAACCTATCAAAAACTATCAGGGCAGAATCATCGGCTTTATAGAGGTCAAAAGTAACGGTGACAAGGTTTTGTACGATTTCCCCGGAAAGATTCTGGGAAAATACAACAAATCGCTCAACGTAACCCAGGATTTTTACGGACGGCAAGTGGGCAAGGGCGATATTTTGATGACCCTACTGAGATAAAAAATGCTGTGAGCAAAGCTCACAGCATTTTTATTTAGTTTCTTCCAGATAGAAGCTGGCTTCCTGATCGGCAACGGAGAGAGCGAAGGCCAAGGGGTACATTTCAAAGGCCTTGCTGACGTTGCGGGCGTCCTCGGTGGAGGAAAAGCCCATATGATATCGGATGGCAAATGCCTCCTCACGACTCAGCTTCATAAAGCCGCTGATGATGTACACGCTCTTTTCACCGTGACCGTAGGGCAGATTATCCTCAAACTCAAAGTAAGGCACCTTGATCCACTGCCCTGCCTCGTTTTTGGTGTTGCGATAAGAGGTCTTGTAGCAATTCATCTTACAGAGATCGTGGAGCAAGGAAACGATGGCAATGCTCTCCTCACTGTAATTTTGAGAAAACAGCTTTTTGGTGTAGGGACGGTTGAGATATTCCTTGAGGTTGTTATATACGTTCAGGGAATGCTCACACAGACCGCCCTCGTAATTCCCGTGGAAACGGGTGGAAGCGGGAGCAGTGAAGAAGTCGGAACCGGAGCCCAGCATATAGTTGAGCAACTCCTGTGCGCCCTCACGGGTGATGTATTTACGGTAGATTGCGCAAAATTGTTCTTTAAAATCCATCTGCGTATCCGTCCTTTACTTTTTAAATAAATTCTGCAGCTTTTCGGAGAAGGATTTGCGCTTCTCCAGGTTTTTATCCCCTAAGCTGTCACGGAATTCGGCCAACAGTTTCTTTTGCTTTTTATCCAGCTTTTTGGGCACCTCAACGTCAATGGTGACGTACAGGTCGCCACGGAATTTGGTGTTGATGCGGGTAACGCCCTTCCCACGGAAGCGGAAAACGGCGCCGGGTTGGGTACCCTCGGGCATATCGTATTCCACCTTGCCGTCCAGCGTCGGTACGATCAATTTACAACCAAGGGCTGCATCTGCCACGCTGACGGGAATATTGCAATACAAATCGGTGCCGCGGCGTTCAAAGACGCTGTGCTCCATCACACGGATATGAATGTACACGTCACCGGCTGGACCGCCGTTGCGGCCGCCGTTGGCCTGCCCCCGCAGGGTCAGGGTCTGACCGTCGTCAATGCCGGCAGGTACGGTGATCTTGGACACCTTTTCGGTGAGCTTGGAGCCACCGGTACAATCGGGGCAAGGAGTCTTGATCCGTTTGCCCGAGCCGCCGCACACGTTACAGGGCCTCTGGGTCCGCATAGCACCCAGAATGGTCTGCTGTACCGAGGTGACCGTACCGGTACCGTTACAAGTGGAACAGCTTTCCATTTCGGTGCCGTTTTTGGCACCGGTGCCGTTACAGGAGGCGCACACCTCTCTGCGACGGAAACGGATCTCCTTTTCGCAACCGAAGGCGGCCTCTTCAAAGCTGATGGTCAGGGACAGTTCAATATCTTCACCTTTGATGGGCGCATTGGCGCGGCTTCTGCCACCGCCGCCGAATCCACCAAAGCCACCGCCGCCGAAAAAGCTGTCGAAAATATCGCCCACGTCCCCAAAGCCACCGAAGCCGCCGAATCCGCCGGCGCCGGCGCCAAAGGAGGGATCAAAGGCGGCGTGACCGAATTGATCGTACTTTTGCCGCTTATCGGGGTCGGAAAGCACCTCGTGGGCCTCGTTGACCTCTTTGAATTTCACCTCTGCATCAGTATCACCCGGATTTAAATCCGGGTGATACTTTTTGGCAAGGCGTCGATATGCTTTTTTAATTTCGTCGTCACTCGCGCCCTTTTGCAGGCCGAGGACCTCGTAATAATCGCGTTTATCTGCCATTTAACATCGGCCCCTATTTATTATCGTCTACGTCCTTAAAGTCCGCATCGTATACGCCGTCGGCGCCGGGATCTGCAGCACCGCCTGCAGCAGCCTGTGCTGCGGCCTGCTGCTCAGGAGTGGCCTGCGCATAGATCTTCTGGGCCAGCTCGTTCATTTTGGCCATCAGCGCATCAGTAGCGGCCTTGATAGCATCGGTGTCCTCACCCTTCAGGGCTTCCTTCACCTTTTCGATCTCGGCACGTACGCCGGCCTTATCCTCCTCGCTGAGCTTATCGCCCACGTCGGTGAGGGTCTTTTCACACTGATAGCAAGCCTGATCGGCATTGTTACGGATCTCAATGGCTTCCTTCTTCTTTTTGTCTTCGCTGGCGAAGTTTTCGGCTTCCTTAACAGCCTTCTCAATATCCTCCTTGGACATATTGGTGGAGGAGGTGATGGTGATGTGCTGTTCCTTGCCGGTGCCCATATCCTTGGCGGATACGTTTACGATACCGTTGGCATCGATCTTAAAGGTTACCTCAATCTGAGGAACGCCACGGGGAGCGGGAGCAATGCCGTCCAGATGGAAGCGACCGAGAGTCTTGTTATCGGCGGCCATTTCACGCTCGCCCTGAAGTACGTGGATCTCAACGCTGGGCTGATTGTCAGCGGCAGTGGAGAAGATCTGACTCTTTTCAACGGGAATGGTGGTGTTGCGGTCGATCAGCTTGGTGAATACGCCGCCCAGAGTTTCCAGACCCAGAGACAGAGGCGTAACGTCCAGCAACAGCAGACCCTTTACGTCACCACCCAGAACGCCTGCCTGAATGGCGGCACCGGCGGCAACGCACTCGTCGGGGTTGATGCCCTTGTGAGCTTCCTTACCCATATACTTACTGATAGCTTCGGCAACGGCGGGAATACGGGTGGAACCGCCTACCAGAATTACCTTGTTAATATCACTGTTGGAGAGGCCGGCGTCACGCATAGCGTTTCTGACGGGCTCCATGGTGGACTCGATCAGGTCGTCGGTCAGTTCGTTGAACTTGGCGCGAGACAGGCTCATATTCAGATGGAGCGGGCCGCTGACACTGCCGGAAATAAAGGGCAGGTTGATGTCGGTAGTGGTGGAAGCGGAAAGCTCAATCTTGGCCTTTTCGGCGGCTTCCTTCAAGCGCTGAGCGGCAGTGGCGTCACTCTTCAGGTCAATGCCGTGCTCTTTCTTGAATTCGTCGTTGATCCAGTTGATGATACGGTCGTCAAAGTCGTCACCGCCCAGACGGGTGTTACCGTTGGTGGCCAGAACTTCGCAAACGCCGTCACCGGTCTCCAGAATGGAAACGTCAAAGGTACCGCCGCCCAGGTCGTAAACCATGATCTTCTGATCCTCTTCCTTATCAATGCCGTAAGCAAGAGCGGCCGCGGTGGGCTCGTTGATAATTCTCTTTACATCCAGACCGGCAATACGACCGGCATCCTTGGTGGCCTGACGCTGAGCGTCGGAGAAGTAAGCGGGAACGGTGATAACCGCCTCGGTTACAGGCTCACCCAAAAAGGCTTCGGCGTCAGCCTTGAGCTTCTGCAGAACGAAGGCGCTGATCTCTTCGGGAGAATATTTGTTGCCGTCGATCTCCACTCTGCGGGCGGTACCCATATCTCTCTTGATGGAGATGATGGTGCGCTCGGGCTCAATAACGGCCAGATTTTTGGCGTTTCTACCGACGATACGCTCGCCGTCCTTCTTAAAAGATACAACGGAAGGGGTGGTTCTGCCGCCTTCGGCGTTGGGGATAATGGTGGGCTCGCCGCCTTCCATAACTGCTACGCAAGAGTTGGTCGTACCCAGGTCAATACCAATAATTTTAGACATAATAGATTCCTCCTAATAAATGTTCTGATTTTAGTTTACTACTAATTTGCTACCTTAACGGCGGCGTGACGGATAATTTGTCCGTCTTTATAAACGTACCCTTTTTGCAACACCTCTGCGATACTGCTTTCGGGCAGGTTTTCATCCTCAACGTGCATCACGGCGGCGTGCAGAGCGGGATCAAAGGGCTCCGCTACCTCCCCGATGACACTGACACCGATCTTGCCCAATACCTCGGTGGTCTGGGTCAGGATCATCGCAACGCCTTCCTTCATCGGGCTGTCCTCACCGGCGGCAAGGGCGCGCTCCAGATTGTCAATCACCGGCAAAAAGTTCTTGACGGCGGCAACGATACCGTCACCGTACATAGCGTCTTTTTCCTTTTGGGTGCGCTTGCGATAGTTGTCGTATTCTGCCAGCACCCGTACCATTTGTTCCTGTTGGGTGGCAAGCTGTTCCTTCAGCGTTTCAAGTTCCTTGTTTTGCTTGGTCTTTTTGGGTTTCGTGCTTTTTTCTTTGGTTTCCTTGGCGGCAGGTTCTGCCGCAGTGGTCTTGGTTTCCTCGGCCATAGCAACCTCCTACATATAATGATCCTTTAAAAACTTTTCAATACAGCGAGCAAAATAATCCACTTGAGAAGCGCTCTTGCCATAATCCATACGGGTGGGTCCGAAGATGGACAGGGCGCCCAGCCTTCCGGCCTCGCCGTAGCGGCGGATGACCAGACCCATATCCTTGAGTCCCTCGTCGCCGATCTCCTCGGAGATCTCACTGCCGATCTTGATATTGACGCCGCCGCTCTCACCGCTGGTGAGTACGTGATACAGCGCCTCTTCCCTACCCAGAAAGGCCAGAATGTTCTGCGCCTTGTGAATCTCGTAAAATTCGGGATGGGAAAGCATCCGGCTCTGCCCGCTGACGATGACCTTGGGTCGATTCATACTGGAAACGATGTTCTTAACCATACCAACCAGGAATTCCCAGTTTTTCTGCTTGGCGCCCAGCAAGCGCTCCAACTCATCAAAGTCGTTGCCGCTCAAGGTGGCGAAGCTGTCCTCCTGCAGGTATTCGCCCAAGGTGCGGTTGAGATCGTTGATATCCTCGTCGGTGGCCAGAAAGTACAGTCTGCAAAAACTGTTCTTGACCTTACCGCTCTTGGTGATGACCACCAGATTGATCATATCATCCGCAGTTTTGATCACTTCCATACGCATAATACGGTCGCTGTCGTTCTGCTGGACCACCGCCGCACTGGTATAACCGGTGATGCGGGAAAAGAGGGTGATGGCTTCCTTAAGGAAGTCGTCAGCCGTGGCGTTGATGGAGCTGACCGCCGCCACCAGATCCTCGGTGGTTTTCATATCCAGAGAAGGAAGCTCCAGAAGATGATCCACGTAAAAACGGTATCCGTTCTCGGTGGGGATGCGCCCTGCAGAGGTGTGGGGCTGATGGAGATATCCCAGTCGCTCCAGCTCCGCAAGATCGTTACGGACGGTGGCGGAGGATACGTTCATTCCCTCTCGCTGCAAGATGGATTTGCTGGACACAGGCTCGCCGTTTTCGATATAGCTTTCGACCACGGCCTTCAATACAGCCTTTTGTCTTTCCTTCATCTTTCACTTCCCCTTCTGTAGTGTTTAGCACTCTTTTATCCTGAGTGCTAACTTTATTATACACGATTTTTCCTTGAAGTCAATAGGTTTACACAATATTTTTTGCAATCTTACCCCGAGAGTGCTAATTTTTTGCAAAACAAAACCGTCCGAATCAATCGGACGGTTTTGCAAATTATCTTTCTTCTCTGAAATAGGGCAGGCCCAGACTTTGCGGGGGCTGATTTTCTTTTTTATCACGGATGCTGGTGATGACCAGAACGACGATGGTAACCACGTACGGCAGCATCTTAAAGAGCTCCTTATGGGCGAAGCTGATACCGGTGATATAACTACTGGCGATATACAGTGCGCCGAATACGATGGAGCCGATGATACCCAGATTGGGCTTCCAAACGGTGAAGATAACCAACGCAATGGCCAGCCAACCGATGGCGTCGATACAGTATTCCCAGTTGCCGTAGAGATAGTCCATAACGAAGGTCAGGCCGCCCAGACCCGCAATGCCGCACCCGATACAGGTGGACAGGTAGCGGTAACGGGAAACGTTGATACCCGCGGCGTCGGCGGTGGCAGGATTTTCACCCACGGCACGGAGATTGAGACCGATGCGAGTTTTGAAAAGTATAAAATGAGAAACCAGCGCAATGGCAATGGCCAGATAAATGAGAATGCCGTGGGACAAAAAGATCTCCCCAAACCAACCCAGATCCTCGGCAAAGGGCAGGCTGGCGGTGAAATAGCGGCTACCTCTGGTATAAATGGGGCCGGTTTCTGCAATCACGTAGTCGGACAGACCCACACCGAAGGTGGTGAGAGCCAAACCGGTCACGTTTTGATTGGCGCGCAGGGTGACGGTCAGAAAGCTGAAGAGCAGACCGCACAAAGCGCCGCCCAGCACGGTGGCCAGAATGGGAATCAAAATCGCCAGAGCGGGAATCGCGTTTCTGCCGGCGGCAGAAAGATACAAATATTCGGAAAAGCAGCCAAAAGAGGCGCCCACGCACATTACGCCGGGAATACCCAGATTAAGGTGGCCCGATTTTTGCGTGATGGTCTCACCCGTGGAGCCGTAGAGAAATGCCATACCCAAACGGATGGCGCTGATAAGAAAGGCAATCATACTTATTCATTCTCCTTTCTTTTATGTCCGAATACCACCTGATATTCAAGGAAGAATTCGCAACCGATGATAAAGAACAAAATGATACCGGTAACGATATCGGAAATGGAGTGCGGAATACGGAAGGCAGTGGCCACCTGACCGGCACCCTTATCCAAAAATACGATGAGGAAGGAGGTCAGGACCATAAAGGCGGGATTGAACTTGGCCAGCCAGGAAACCATAATGGCCGTAAAACCACGACCACCGATGGTGTTGACGTCAATGGTGGGGCTGGTGCCGCCCACCAACAGCAGACCGGCAATGCGGCACAGGGCGCCGGAAATGATCATGGTGCGGATAACCACTTTCTTTACGTCGATACCGATGTAACGGGCGGTGTTTTCACTCTCGCCCACGACGGAGATTTCATAACCCTGCTTGGTATATTTGAGATAGATATATACCAGCACGGTAAGAACGGCCACGATAATAATATTTAAAAGGTAGGTCTTACCGAACAGCACGGGCAAACCGAACTCGTGCATCGGGGAAAGAACGCCGGAGCCGTCCTTAACGAAGGTTTTGAGGAAAAAGGCAACCAACTGGGTAGCCACGTAGTTCATCATCAAGGTGAACAGGGTTTCGTTGGTATTCCAAAGGGCCTTACAAACGGCGGGCAGCAGGGCCCAGATAATACCGGCCAGAACGGAGGCGGCCAGCATCACCAACAGCAGCACGGGGGTGGGCAGCTTGTCGCCGCAAAACATCATCACCGACACGGTGGCCAGACCGCCGACCAGCGCCTGACCCTCGGCGCCGATGTTCCAGAACTTCATCTTAAAAGCCGGTGTGACCGCCAGGGAAACACACAGCAAAATGGCGATATCCTGCACCAGACTCCAGATCAAGGTGGAGGAGCCGAAAGCGCCCTTAATCATCTGGGAATAAAAATCAATGGGATTTTTGTTGACCAACAGGACAATAATGAGTGAAGAAACCAGCAATGCCATTACCACCGCAATGCCACGCACGGCCAGACGGTAATACCAGGCAAGAGGCTCTCTTTTAACGATTCTCACAGCGGTTCCCTCCTTTACTGTTCTGTTTTGGTCATCAAAAGACCAATTTCTTCTTTTTTGGCGTTACGGCCGTCTACGATGCCGGTGACCTTACCCGAGCCGATAACCATAATCCGGTCGCACAGCTCCAACAAAACGTCCAAGTCCTCGCCGACGAAGATAACGGCAACACCCTTCTTTTTCTGTTCGTTGAGCAGGTTATAGATGGTGTAGGAGGAGTTGATATCCAGACCGCGGACGGGATAGGCCGCCATCAGCACGGTGGGAGCGGCGGCGATCTCACGGCCTACCAGCACCTTCTGCACGTTACCGCCGGACAGGCGGCGTACGGGGGTGGAAGCGCTGGGGGTAACGACCTCCAGATCCTCAATGATATGCTCGGCCAGATCACGGGGACCCTTTCTTTCCAGAAAGACCGAATGACCCTTGCGGTAGGAACGGAGCATCATATTATCCACAATGTCCATATTGCCGACCAGACCCATACCCAAGCGATCCTCGGGTACGAAGGACAGACGTACACCCAACTCTCTGATCTGCAGAGGGGTTTTGTTTAAAAGGTTTTCCTCTTTACCGTTTTTGGGATTGTGATAAACGATGGCGCCTTGCTGTACCTGTTGCAGACCGGCAATGGCCTCCAGCAGTTCACGCTGGCCGGAGCCGGCAATACCGGCAATACCCAAAATCTCACCGCTACGGGCGGTAAAGGAAATATCGTCCAGCACGGTAACACCCTCACGGTTGGTACAACTGATATTGGAAACCACCAGACGGTCCTGAGGATCCTCAGGCAGGTCCCGCTGAATGTTCAGGGATACCTTGGCGCCCACCATCATCTCGGTCAATTCCGACTCGTTGGTGGAAGCGGTTTCCACGGTGCCGACGTATTCACCCTTCCGCAGTACGGCCACCTTATCGGAGAGAGAAAGCACCTCGTGCAGTTTGTGGGTGATGATGATGATCGCCTTGCCGTCGTCACGCATACGGCGCAGAACGTTAAAGAGCTTTTCCGTTTCCTGGGGGGTGAGTACGGCGGTGGGCTCGTCCAGAATCAGAATATCGGCGCCGCGGTACAGCACCTTGATGATCTCCACCGTTTGCTTTTCGGAAACGCTCATTTCGTGAATCTTTTTGGCAGGATCAATATCAAAACCGTATTTGTCGCTGATCTCCTTGATCTTCTGTGCGGAGGCCTTGAGATCAAACCTCGCCTTTTCCTCCAGACCCAAAATGATATTCTCGGTGGCGGAAAAGACGTCAACCAGTTTAAAATGCTGGTGGATCATACCGATCTTATAGTTAAAAGCATCACGGGGAGAATGGATCACGACCTCTTCCCCATTCACCAGAATCTGCCCCTCGTCGGGGAAATAGATGCCGGCAATCATATTCATCAGCGTGGTTTTACCACTGCCGTTTTCGCCCAAAACAGACAAAATCTCCCCACCGTAGGCGGAAAGAGAAACGTTTTTATTTGCTATGACCTTACCAAAGGTTTTGGTAACGCCGATCAGCTCAATTGCAGGAACCATATCTTCTTATCCCTCCATCATTTAATTGCTGAAAAAAGGACACAACCACGTGTGCCGTTTTTTCAACAATTAAAAACAAAAAACAAGTTCAGGCGGGGCAACGATGTGCCCCGCCCGGTAACACTTGTAAAACTTAGAACTTCTCGTTGAGCAGAGTAATACCGTCGATTCTTACGTCAAAGTAAGGAGCGCTACGGGACTCGGACTCGTGGAAGTAGCCATCCTTGACAGCTTCGGTGTCAGGAGTGAAAGCGGCATCGGTGTCAACGTCGGCAGTGTAGGTGCTCAGAGCCTTGCCGTCAACGGTGATGAAGTTTTCTTTATCAGTGTCAAATACGTTCAGGCTGCCGTCCTTCAGCTTGGCAACGGCGTCCTTGATGGCATCTACGGTACCTTCGGCAGCAACATCCTGGTTGATACCGGTCAGTACAACGCTACCCTCGGCAATACCACCGCACCAGTCGGCAGCGATCTTCTCGCCCTTGGCAACGCAGGAGATGATGTAGTTGTAATAGGGAGCCCAATCGATTCTGGAAGAAACGATAAAGGTCTCGGGGCAAGCATCATAGGTGCTGCCGTTGTAGGAAACGTTGGGAACCTTGGCGGCCTCGCAAGCGGAGGGAGCGCCCATGGAGTCGGCGTGCTGGCTGATCAGTTTGCAATCTCTGGCGATCAGAGCTTCAGCAGCGTTCTTCTCCTCGGTGGCGTCATACCAGGAACCGGTGAACTGAACGTCCATGGTAACGGTGGGGCATACGCTCTTGGCACCCAGATAGAAAGAGGTGTAACCGGAGATAACTTCGGCGTAGGTGAAGGCACCAACGTAACCGATCTTAGCCTTGTCAGCGGTGAACTCGCCGGCATCGATCATCTCGTTGAGCTTCAGACCGGCAGCGATACCTGCCAGATATCTGCCCTGGAAGATGGAAGCAAAGGCATTGTGGTAGTTGGCCAGACCCTCGGTGTGAGCCTTGGTACCGGTGGCGTGGCAGAATTCAACCTTGGGGAATTCCTTGGCGGCCTTGATCATGAAGTCCTCATGACCGAAGGAGTTTGCAAAGACGATGGAGCAACCCTGCTCTACCAGGTCTTTGGCGGCAACGTAGCACTCGTCGCCTTCGGGAATCTGAGTCTTAACGATCACCTGATCGTCGCTCAGCTTCAGGGCTTCCTGAATCTTGTCAACAGCGTTGAGGAAGTTCAGGTCGTAGGTGGATTTCTCATCATGCAGGCAGATGAAACCGATCTTAAAGCCCTCGGGGAGCTCGTAATCGACGTTCAGTTCTACAGCATCGATGGGTTCTGCGCTCATACCGGTAACGTCGCCACCCTCGGTATTGCTGCAAGCAGCAAAGGAGAAGAGCATAACGGCAATCAGCAGAATGGAAATCAGCTTTTTCATTGGATTGTCCTCCTAAAAATTTTTATGTAAATAAATTTACACCAAAGATTAGTTGCGGAAGGTAACGCTGTCGTCGGTCATTGATTCAATAATCGCCAGACTCTCTACCCGATAACCTTCCTCGCGAAGCTTGTCTCCCCCGCCCTGAAAACCCTTTTCAATGGCGCAGGAAATGCCGGCTACCTCGGCCCCCGCCTGTGAGATGATATCAATCAGGCCGCGCAGGGCGTTGCCCCGGGCCAGAAAATCATCCACGATCAGTACCCGATCCCCCGCCGCCAAAAATTCCTTGGCAATGACGGCCATATACTGATTTTGGTGGGTATAAGAATAGACCATTGAAGTGTACACGTCTCCGGCAATATTGGCAGACTGGTGCTTTTTGGCAAACACCACGGGAACGTGCAATTTGGCAGCCGCGGCTACGGCAATGGCAATTCCCGACGCTTCAATGGTCACAACTTTATTAATTTTGGCATCCTGAAACAGGCGTGCAATCTCACTGCCGATTTCCATAAGGAAATCTGCATCAATCTGATGATTGAGAAAACTACTGACTTTGAGAATGTTGCCGGGATATACGGCACCATCTGAAAGAATCTTGTCCTGCAGAGCCTTCATAATGCACCTCCTGAGAACCTATTTTGAAAAATGTAAATACTTTATTAAATATTAACATAAACGCTCGTAATTTGTCAATGATAAAAATAGACCTGCAGATTTTTTCTGCAGGTCTTCAGACTGTCAAAAAAGTCGTTTCATCACAGTGAAAAGAGAATCAAAAGAAAAAATGGTTTGTGGAGTCATAATAAACACAAGTCGTTTTAATAATGGAAAGTCATCAAAGCAATTCCTTCTTTCCCTTGCGTTGCAAGG
>JAZQJG010000020.1:0-53983 GCA_045541535.1 Eubacteriales bacterium | reverse complement strand
GTTGGCCCGCTCCAAAAGCTCGGCGTTCTCCTTGGGCTTGGGGGTTTTATGCTTACAGGAGCGACATTGCAACAGTTCCCCTACCTCGGTAAACTCAGTGTCGCCGCAAATTTTACATTTAATCAATTTGGCCATAATTTTCCATCCCCTATTTCAAGAGTTTTGCCGTATTGTTACGTTGCATCAACAGCAATTTTAAGGATTTGATGCGCTCTTCCGTGATCTCCGTCGCCAGTTCTTCCACCGCCAGCTCGATCTTGGCCTCTATTTCCACCAGTTCTGTATGGGCAATGGGCTTGGAATATTTAAACTCCTCCGCCAAGGCTTCCAGCTTGATGCGGCTGTCCCGCTCCTCGGTGGCGGCGGCAATCTGCTCCACCTTCACCGTCATGGTGCGGATAAAATCGTTTTTGAGTTTCACCTTTTCCGTAACGGTTTCGGCATTACGCTTGTAAACCATAGCCAGTATGAAATACACGGTAAATACGGAAAATACGATCAACTGTATGACCAAAAGCCATTGAAAGGGCAACAGGCCGATGAGCATATGTAACACGGAGATGACGCCCGCCACGGCAAAGTAAACGGCGCCGATATAATAGACGGGAGCGTTGAAAAAGACGTCCGTGATGGTGGTCTGCTTGCCGGCAAACAGAAGCAAAATCACCACGGCAATGACGATGGCAAAGGTGAAGAAACCAAATCCCACCCAAAAATCACCGTCCCCGCCGGTGATGATGCCGAAAATCAGGCTGACAAAGAAATACACGGCGCCTACCAGCGCCAGAAGATAGGTTGAAATATTCCCTTTTTTCAAAGTACTTCCCCCTTATTCACATTTGGTGCCGCATTCGGGGCAGAATTTACCCTCTACTTTTTTGCCGCATTCGGGGCAGAACTTTTCCTTGGGCGCCAGACTGCCGCCGCATTCGGGGCAGAACTTGCCGCCCTGCACCACCGCCCCGCAATGGGGGCAGGGAATGCCCTGCTCCGCCTTGTTGCCGCAGGCGGGACAGAATTTGGTCCCCTTGGCAAAGGTGGCGCCGCAGCCCTTACAGGTTTCGGTAGCGGGAGGTGCGGCAGGCGTGTTGCCCATCATGCCGCCGAAGGTATCGCTCATACCGGACATACTGTCCTTGACCATACCTCCCACGGCGCCCATGGCGCCCAGACCGACGCCCATCTGCATAAAGCCGCCGGCCATACCGCCCGCCATACTGTTATCATTCGCGGCGGCGGTACCCAACACGTCAAACTGACGCTCCTGCTGATAGGTATAGCCCTGGGCCGCACGGAAGGCCGCCTCGCCCTGACCGGCAATGCCCTTTTCCTGTGCCTTGAGCTGGGCTTCCAGAATTCTCGCCTTGGCGCCGCCACCCTGCAGTTTTTGCAGGTCCAGCAGTTGTCTGTAATTCTCGTTTTCCTCATCCACGTGGATGCGTTCAATGACGAACTGGGTGATCTTCAAGCCGTACTCGGCAAACAGATTTTCCACCTCGGGACGGACGGCGTTCATAATCTGCGTTCTGTATCGGGGGGCATCAATGATGGAGCCCGCCTGATCGTAAATAGCGTTGATCAAAGCGTTGTCCACAGCGCTGGCCACCAGCTCCAAAAATCTGTCCTCCAGTTCGTCACGGTTGAAGCCCCACTGGGTGCCGTTGATCTTTTCAATCAGTTTTCTGGCATTGTCCACCCGCAGGTTGTACATACCTCTGGCACCGATGGGGAATACAAAACCTTCCTCACGGTAGGTGATCTCCCCCACGCCCCAACGCAGTTGAGGAATTTCAACTTTATTGACGTAATAAAGCTCGGCTTGGAAAGGCGTCTTGGTGCCTTGAATTTTCTGAATGATTCGTTTGATAAAAGGTGTGTCGCAGGTTTCCAGAACGTGCAGACCTGCGCCCAGTTCGTCCGAGGCCTCGCCGTTCATATAAAAAACGGCACTCTGGGATTCGTTGACAATTACGACAGATCCGGTGTTAAAGTCTCTGATCGGACTCTTCCATACAAGATCCTCATTATTTCCGCCGAAACGGATTTCTTCTTTGACCTGTGCCATGGTAAAATACCTCCTGATGTTTATTTGCACCCCCACAAAACGATTAAGTGATCCAACTCTTTCCATTTTGTGCTAAAGGCGAGATTTTTTCTTATCTTTAACACAATTTTATCCAAAAAATGTGTTAAAGTCAAGAAAAATTCCTACTATTAACATTAAAATGGGAAGTTTAGCATCCGAAAAGATTTTACGGTGCATTTTTGATCCGCATTCCATGCAAGCAGCAAAGGTAAAACACGATGAAAATTTATGACTTTAACGGTAAGAAAAATATATGCGGCGACAACGTTCGTATTGCACGACAAAAGCTGCGGCTGACCCAGAGCGATCTGGCCGCAAAGCTCCAGTTGGAGCGGGTGGAGATCGAGCGGGACAGCATCAGCCGCATTGAAGCGGGCACCCGCTTTGTGGCAGATTACGAGCTCAAAATGTTGGCCAAGGTTCTCAAAACCAGCGTGGCCCAATTGATTGCAGACTAAAAACAACACAGCGAAATAAACGGCCGTAGGGCGGTGCTCCGCAGAGATGATCTCTGCGGAGCACCTCCCTTTCCTTCGCTTTTTTCATAAAATTTACAATTTGCGGTAGATTTCTACCAAAAAATATTGTACAATAATATGTAATGATTTTAGCGATATCCCAAAGGAGCAGAAGAAATGGGTATTTTTCAAAAGATTTTCGGCACCCGCAGTGAGCGTGCCGTGAAACAGATCACCGGTCTGGTGGACGCCGTACTGGCGCTGGAGGCGGAATACGCCGCTATGAGCGAGGAGGAGTTGCAGGGTCAGACCGCTATTTTTAAAGAGAAATTGGCCGCCAACCCCGGCTTGGATCTGGAGGAGCTGTTGCCCCGTGCCTTTGCCACCGTGCGAGAAGCGGCGTGGCGAGTACTGGGAATGAAGCACTATCCGGTGCAGATCATCGGCGGTATCATCCTTCATCAGGGCCGCATTGCGGAAATGAAGACCGGTGAAGGTAAAACCCTGGTAGCCACCCTGCCCGCCTATCTCAACGCCCTGACGGGTAAAGGCGTACACGTGGTCACCGTCAACGATTATCTGGCCCGCCGCGACAGCGAATGGATGGGCAAGATCTATCGGTATCTGGGGTTGAGCGTGGGTCTGGTGGTCCCCGGGATGAAGCCGGAGGAAAAGAAGGAAAGCTATGCCTGCGACATCACCTACGGCACCGGCAACGAATTCGGCTTTGACTATCTGCGGGACAATATGGTCACCTACACCGAGTTGTTGATGCAACGGGGGCACAATTTCACCATCGTGGACGAGGTGGACTCCATCCTCATCGACGAGGCCCGTACCCCTCTGATCATCTCCGGTATGCAGACCGGCGCAGGCTCTCCCTATTATGAAATGTGCGACAGCTTTGTCAAAGGGCTGAAGAGCTTCCGCATCGTCAGCACCGCCGGCAAGGCCGACTATGACACCTTTGCCAAAACCGAGGAATACGATCCCCTGCGGATGGGCGAATTTTTGACCGAGGCCCAGCACACCCAGCTCAAAAACGCCGATTATATCGTGGACGAGAAGAGCAAGCACGTTATGCTCACCGCCTCTGGTATCAGCAAGGCGGAGGCAAACTTTAACATTGACAATCTGGCGGCTGTGGAAAATATGACCCTCTCCCACCACATCAATCAAGCCCTGCGGGCCCACGGGATTATGAAGCGGGACGTGGATTATATCAAAACCGACGACGGAAAAATCCTGATCGTTGACGAATTTACGGGACGTGTGATGCAGGGCAGACGCTTTAGTCACGGGCTCCATCAGGCCATTGAGGCCAAGGAAAAGGTAAAGGTGGAGAGTGAGAATCAGACCTCCGCCACCATCACCCTGCAAAACTATTTCCGTATGTACAAAAAGATGTCGGGTATGACCGGTACGGCTATGACCGAGCAGGAGGAATTTGAGGCGATCTATTCGCTGGACGTGGTGGAGATCCCGCCCAACAAGCCCAGCACCCGTCAGGACCTGCCCGATCTGATGTATCACACCCGCGCGGGCAAATACAAGGCGGTATTGGAACAGATCAAGGCCTGTCACGCCAAGGGACAGCCCGTTTTGGTGGGCACCATTTCGGTGGAGATCAGTGAAATGCTTTCCAAGCAGTTGAAGGCCGAGGGCATTCCCCACAACATCCTCAACGCCAAGCATCACGAAAAGGAAGCGATGATCGTCGCCCAGGCCGGTAAGCTGGGCGCCGTTACCGTTGCCACCAATATGGCAGGCCGCGGTACCGACATCAAGTTGGGCGGTAACGCCGAATTTTTGGCAGAGGACGAGATGCGGGCTCAGGGCTTTGAGGACGCCCTAATCAACGAGGCCACCGGCTATGCCGAAACCGATAACGAAGAAATTCTGGCCGCCCGCGAAACCTATCAGCAGTTGTTGAAAAAGTATCAGGCCGAGGTGGACGAGGAGGCCAAAAAGGTCATTGCCGCCGGCGGTTTGTACATTTTGGGCACCGAACGCCACGAATCCCGTCGTATCGACAATCAGCTCCGTGGCCGTGCCGGCCGTCAGGGCGACCCCGGCACCACCCGCTTTTATCTGTCCACCGAGGATGAACTGTTACGGCTGTTTGCCGGCGATCGGATGAACGCCACCCTCTCCGCCCTCAAGGTATCAGAGGATATGCAGTTGGAAAGCGCCATGTTTACCTCCATTGTGGAAAAGGCGCAGGCAAAGGTGGAGGGAATGCACTTCTCCGGCCGTAAGCACGTATTGGAATACGACAACGTTATTGACAAACAACGTGATATTATCTACGAACAGCGGGCGCAGGTATTGGCCAACGCCGATCTGCGGGAGACCATCCGCAAAATGCTCCCCGAGGTGGCCGAGCGATTGGTCACCGAGGTATTGATGGACAACGTGGAGGTGGAAAACGCCTGGGACGATCAGGTGAAAAACCGTGACGAGCTGGGCAAGCGCACCGAGATCACCCCGATGGACGTGCGTCAATTGGAAAGCTCCGCCGCCTTTATGCTTCAGGGCAAAACTTTGCCCACCGACGAGCGCACCCTGTACGGCCTGACCCCCGAAGATCTGGCCGATCTGCTGGTGGAGCGGGCAGAGGAGCTGTACGCCGCCAAGGAGCAGGAATATCCCGATTTTATCCGAGAGATGGAGCGCACCAGTATGCTCCGCGCCGTGGACGAAAACTGGGTACAGCACATCGGCGAGCTGGATGAGCTCAAGCGCAGTATCGGTCTGGTGTCCTACGGTCAGAAGGATCCGTTGGTGGAGTTCCGCATCCAGAGTTTTGATATGTTCGACGATATGGTAGCCAACATCAAGCGGGACACCGTAAACTTCCTACTCACCATGCGTCTGCGCACCAACGAAGAAATTCTCAGAGAGCAAGTCATCAAGGAAGTGGGTACCAACGGCCCCGGCGATGCCGCCCCTGCCAAAAAGGCCCCCGTGAGAGTGGGCAAAAAGGTGGGTCCCAACGAGCCCTGTCCCTGCGGTAGCGGTAAAAAATACAAAAAATGCTGCGGTCAGCGCTAACGGGGAGTCCCCGCTGACAGTCCGATCGCATCAGCGGGCACCCACAATCGGTACCCGAACATAAGAAAATCCCATTGAGCAAAAAGGTGTTTGTCCTATCATAGGACAAACACCTTTTTTGATTTAATGAACAATTGCAAATTACACGCCAATTTACGCACCGACCCCCGTGCAGTAAGATAACAAAAGATAGCAGAATGACCTCCCTTTTGCGTAGCAAAGGGGAGGTGGCGCATAGCGCCGGAGGGGTCTGTATCACAATTTTTTGTTACTTGACAGGTCAACATCTTTTGTTTATACTTAAACTATACTAAAATAAAGGAGATTTTTTCCATGGATCAAAAATACAACGCTTTATTCACCCCTTGGAAGATCGGCAACGTAGAGATCAAAAACCGTATCGTTATGTGTCCCATGGGCGGCACCTCTCTCTTCGGCTGGTTTGAGCTGGGGGGCTGTCATTTTGATAAAGAAGCGGCCAAATTTTTCATTGAAAAGGCCAAAAACAACGTAGGGTTGATCATCCCCGGCATCGCTCCCCTGCGAGACACCTTCTGGGGCAAATGGCTGTGGCAGAATCCCAAGATGTTTGAAGAACTGAAAGAATTTATGGAAGAGATCCATAAATACGACGCCAAGCTCTTCGTACAGCTCACCGCCGGTATGGGCCGTTCCTGGGCCATCACCGATCTGGTGGCGCCCCTGCATAAAAACAAATTGACCCGCGCCATTCTCAAGCCCATTCTGGACACCGAGCATGAGCTGGCCAGCCCTTCCCCCCTGCCCTCCCGTTGGGATCCCGAAATCACCACCCCCGAAATGACCAAAGAACAGATCCATGAGATCATCGAGGCCTTTGCCAAGACTGCCAAGCTCTGCAAGGACGCCGGCGTAGACGGTGTGGAGGTCCACGCCGTACATGAGGGTTATTTGCTGGATCAGTTTACCATGGAATGGACCAACAAGCGTACCGACGAATACGGCGGCAGTTTTGAAAACCGTTACCGTTTCCCCGTAGAGGTGGTGCAGGCCATCAAAGAAAAATGCGGCAAGGATTTCCCCGTTTCCCTGCGCTATTCCGTGGAATCCAAGGTCAAGGATTTCCGCAAGGGCGCCCTGCCCGGTGAGGATTACACCGAGGTTGGCCGCTGTATGGAAGAAAGCGAAAAGGCCGCCAAGTATCTGCAGGATGCGGGCTATGATATGCTCAACGCCGACAACGGCACCTACGACTCCTGGTATTGGGCCCATCCGCCCATGTATATGCCTCAAAACTGCAACCTTACCGACGTGGCCCACATCAAAAAGTTTGTGGACATTCCCGTGGTCTGCGCCGGCCGAATGGAGCCGGACGTGGGCGCCAAGGCGGTGGAAGAAGGGCTCATTGATGCAGTGGGTATTGCCCGTCAATTTTTGGCCGACACCGAATGGGTCACCAAATTGGTAGAGGACCGTTTGGAGGACATCCGTCCCTGCATCTGCTGTCACAACGGTTGCTTTAACTTCTGCTCCTTCAAGGGTCACGCCAACGCCCAGCATTTGCCCGACACCATGGGGCTGGCCCGTTGCGCCATCAACCCCGAAACCATGCAATCCAAAAAATATTATATCGCTCCCGCCAAAAAGGCCAAAAAGGTGGCCGTCATCGGCGGCGGTATCGGCGGTATGGAGGCGGCCATTCTGCTGGCCAAGCGAGGTCACAGCGTAACCCTGTATGAAAAGAGTGGTGAGCTGGGTGGTGTATTCATCGCCGCAGCCGCTCCCGACTTTAAAGAAAAAGACAAGGCGCTCATCGCTTGGTACAAGCGAGAGCTGACCAAATATCCCGCCATTGAAGTAAAGCTCAACACCCCGGTCACCGACGTGAAGTCTCTGGGTGCCGATGAGGTCATCGTCGCCACCGGCGCCGTGACCAACACCCTGCCCATCCCCGGCGCCGACAAGGCGGTCAGCGCCATTGATTATCTCCTGGGTAACAAGGAAGTGGGCGAAAACGTAGTCATCGTCGGCGGCGGTCTCACCGGTTGCGAAATCGCCTATGATCTCTACCGCAAGGGCAAAAAGCCGGTGATCGTGGAAATGAAGGACGATCTCATTGCCGTGGCCGGCGTCTGTCTGGCCAATTCCAGCTATCTGCGGGATTTCTTTGAGGCCAACAAGGTGCCCGTATATCTGGAGTCCCGCACCGATGCCATCCATGACGGCAAGGTGGTCATCACCACCCCCGAGGGGCAAAAAGAGCTCTCTGCCGACAGCGTGATCTATTCCGTGGGCTACAAGCCCGCCCCCTTGGCCACCAAGGGCGTACACGTCATCGGTGACGCCAACAAAGTGGGCAACCTGCGCACCGTCATCTGGCAAACCTGGGACGTCTGTATGAAAATATAGCGGCGGGTCCCCGCAGACAATCTCGGGCGGGGAGTCCCCGCAGACAATCTCGGACGGTGGTTGACCGTTGGTCAATCCACCGAATGAGAGAGTACCCGTTATTGGTACCCGAACATAAGAAACCCCAAATGAGCAAAAAGGTGTTTGTCCTGTGACAGGACAAACACCTTTTTCTTATTCTTAATCATCAAAGGAATAATGATTCAGTTCCGAAAAATCCAAAAATTCCGCAAGCGTCATATTAAATGCCGTGGCAATTTTGTGCAACGTTATAATGCCAGGATTTTTGGTGGTACCTTGCATTATATTATCCAACGTGGACTGTTTTACGTCGCTGATGTTTGCAAGATAATTGACGGAATATCCACGTTCTTTACACAAAGCACGAATGCGGGCAATCAAAATATCACAATACTGCATCATCACACCTCATCTTCAGTAACCCTTATACGACTAATACAATGATAATATGCCCCGATGAACAAATTACCCGTATACGGGTTGACATTGCGATATTTTTCATTTATGATTACAATCGGGAGGGATATATTATGGAACCTAATTACAAAGAAATGTACTTTAAGCTTATGGCCGCAACGGCAGATGCCATTGAAATATTGATCCAAGCGCACAATGAGTGCGAGGAGCTCTATATTTCCGCAGAAGAGGGCGGAGAGTCTCCGCAGACAGTCTCGGACGGCAGGTAACCTGTCGGTTATCCTGCCGAATGAACGGGCACCCATAACCGGTACCCGAACATAAGGTCGGATTGATTCCCACGCAGTGGGCCGCTGACGGGCACGAACGGTGGTTGACCGTTGGTCAATCCACCGAAAGGGCGAGCACCCATAACCGGTACCCGAACACACCTTGTTTTTTGGATGGAGGTTTTGCGGAGCAAAACCCATCCGACGTTATTCGTTATTCGTTATTCGTTTTTTACTCAAAAAAGGGAAACTGCCCGGGGCAGTTTCTCTTTTTATTTACAATCAAAAAAACATATGATATACTGTTATATATCAACTTTAAAAAGAAGGTTTTGTTATGAAACTCAAGGAACTGTTGAATCGGGATCAGTTATCCCTATCCTTCGAGGTGTTTCCGCCCAAGGCAGACACCGCCTTTGAAAACGTTAAAAAAGCCACCGAGGAGATCGCCGCCCTGCATCCCGCCTTTGTCAGCGTGACCTACGGCGCCGGCGGCGGCACCAGTCGCTATACTCTGGACATTGCAAAGAATATCAAAGAACGCTTTGGCGTTTCCACTCTGGCCCATCTCACCTGCGTATCCTCCACCAAGGAAACGGTGGCGGCGCAGATTGAGCTCATCAAGGCCGCCGGCATCAAAAACGTAATGGCCCTGCGGGGGGATCTCACCGAGGAGCAAAAAAATACCGACCGCTCCCATTGGGACTATGCCCACGCCATTGATCTGATCCGCCAACTCAAAGAAAGCGGTGATTTTTGCATCGGCGGCGCCTGTTATCCCGAGATCCATCCCGAAAGCCCCGATCAAAAGACCGATCTGTATTATCTGAAGGAAAAGGCGGAGGCGGGATTGGACTTCCTCACCACCCAGATGTTTTTTGACAACAACCTTTTTTACAATTTTATGTACAAGCTACGGGCCTCCGGCATCACCCTGCCCGTGCTCCCCGGCATTATGCCCATCACTGACGGCAAACAGGTCAAGCGGGCGGTGGAGCTGTCCGGCTCCTTTATGCCCCAACGCTTTAAGAGTCTGGTGGACAAGTTCGGCCACGATCCTGCCGCTATGAAACAGGCGGGCATTGCCTATGCCACCGACCAGATCATTGATCTCTTTGCCAACGGCATTTCCACCGTCCACGTCTATTCTATGAACAAGCCCGACGTGGCCGCCGGCATTATGCGCAATCTTTCCGATATTTTGGGCAAATGACCCGATAGGAGTCAAAGAAAATGAAACTTTTTACCGATAAAATCACCATACTGGACGGCGGTATGGGGACCGTGTTGCAACAACGGGGGCTCCCCGCCGGCGGCGTACCCGAACGGCTCAATCTCACCGACCCCGCCCTGATTCAAAGCATTCATCTGGAATATTTACAGGCGGGCAGTGAGATCATCACTGCCAACACCTTCGGCGCCAACGCCCTGCATTTTGATAAGGACGAGCTGGAGTCCATCATTGCCGCCGCCCTGCAAAACGCCAAAGCCGCCGTGGAAGAAAGCGGCAAGGCCGCCAAGGTGGCGCTGGACATCGGCCCCACGGGCAAACTGCTCAAGCCCTACGGTGATCTGGACTTTGAGGCGGCGGTGGAGATATTTGCCCAAACGGTGCGTTTGGGTGTAAAGCACGGCGCCGACCTGATTTTGATTGAAACCATGAACGACAGCTATGAAACCAAGGCCGCCTTGCTTGCCGCCAAGGAAAATTCCGTGCTTCCCGTCATCGTTTCCAACGCCTATGGCGCCGACGGCAAGCTGATGACCGGCGCCACCCCCGCCGCTATGATCGCCCTGTTGGAGGGCATGGGAGCCGATGCCATCGGCGTCAACTGTTCTCTGGGCCCCGTACAGCTCCGGGGCGTGGTGGAGGAATACCTGCAGTGCTCTTCCCTGCCCGTATTGCTGATGCCCAACGCCGGTCTGCCCCGAGAGGTGGACGGCAACACCGTTTTTGACGTTTCTCCCGCCGAATTTGCCGCCGAAATCAAGGCGCAGGTATGTAAAGGTGTTTTGCTTGTCGGCGGTTGCTGCGGCACCACGCCCGCCCATATCAAGGCGGTGGCAAACGCCGTCAAAACCGTTGCGCCCCAACGGATAGAAGAAAAGGAACGCATTGTCGTTTCCTCCTATACTCACGCCGTGGAATTCGGCAAGGAGCCCCGATTGATCGGGGAGCGCATCAACCCCACCGGTAAAAAGCGGCTCAAGGCCGCCCTGATCGCCGAAGATATGGATTATATCCTTTCCCAAGGGCTGGAGCAAGCAGAAAAGGGTGCCCATCTGCTGGACGTCAACGTGGGGCTCCCCGACGTGGACGAGGTAGCCCTACTCCCCCGTGTGACGGAGGAATTGCAGACCGTTTGCGATCTGCCCTTACAGTTGGATTCCGCCGATCCCGCCGCCCTGGAGGCCGCCCTGCGCCGTTATAACGGCAAGGCGATGATCAACTCGGTCAGCGGCAAGGCGGAAAGTATGGCCGCCGTCTTCCCATTGGCCCAAAAATACGGCGGTCTGGTGGTGGCCTTGACCTTGGATGAAAGTGGCATCCCCACCACCGCCGTCGGCCGAATCGCCATCGCAAAAAGGATTTTGGCAGAGGCCGAAAAATACGGTCTCGGCAAAAAAGATCTGATCTTTGATCCCTTGGCAATGACCGTCAGCGCCGATCCCACGGCGGCCACCGTCACCCTGACCACCCTGCGCCGCATCAAGGAAGAATTGGGATGCGCCGTCAGTCTGGGCGTTTCCAACGTTTCCTTTGGACTTCCCCGCAGAGAACTGGTCACCGCATCCTTTTTCACCGCCGCGCTGGAGCGGGGCTTGGATGCCGCCATTATGAATCCCCTCAGTGTAGAAATGCAACAGGCCTATTACACCCACCGCTTGCTCCACGGCTTGGACGAGAATTGCGCCGATTACGTGGCCTTTGCCGCCACGCTGACCGATGCCGTTCCGACGGTCACCCCCGTCGCATCTCCCGCCAAACCCGTCACCCACGACACCCCGCTGAAAGAGGCGGTTTTTAAAGGATTGGGCAAGCGTGCCGCCGCCCTCACCGCCGAGCAATTGACTCATAGCACCCCGCTGGAGATCATCAATGAGGAGATCATCCCCGCTTTGGATCGTGTGGGCGCCGGCTTTGCGGCGGGCACCCTGTTTCTCCCCGCCCTGTTAATGAGTGCCGAGGCGGCAAGCGCGGCCTTTGAGGTCATTCGTGCCGCCGCCCCCGAGCAAAAAAGCAGCAAATATCCCATCGTCCTTGCCACCGTCAAGGGGGACATTCACGACATCGGCAAAAACATCGTCAAATTGTTATTACAAAACTACGGCTACGACGTGTGTGATTTGGGGCGGGACGTGCCCCCCGAGGCCGTGTTGGCCGCCGTGAAGGAAACCGGCGCCCCGCTGGTGGCCTTAAGCGCCTTGATGACCACCACCGTCCCCGCCATGGAGGAAACCGTCCGTCTGGTCAAGGCCGAATGTCCCGCCTGCCGCGTGATGGTGGGCGGTGCGGTAATGACCGAGGAATACGCCACCCGCATCGGCGCCGATTTCTACGGCAGTGACGCCCTTGCCGCCGTCCGCATTGCGGAGGGTCTCCGCTGACAGTCTCGGACGGTGGTTGACCTTCGGTCAATCCACCGAATGAGCGAGCACCCATTATTTGTGCCCGAACATAAGATCGGATTGATTCCCACGCAGTGGGGCGGAGAGTCTCCGCTGGCAGTCCGGTCGCATCAGCGAGCATCCACAATCGGTACCCGAACATAAGATCGGACTAAACCCACGCAGTGGGCGGCTGGTGCCGTAACCGTGTCACGGGCGCTGAGTGACCCTTGGTCATCTCAGCGAATCAGCGAGCACCCATAATCGGTGCCCGAACATAAAAAAGCCAAATGAGTAAAAAGGTGTTTGTCCTGTCACAGGACAAACACCTTTTTGATTTACTGAACAACGCAATGCCAAATTGAATTACGCGCCATACAGTATATAATTCGGCGTGGCGTGAGAAACAAATTCCAGTTTTTCTATTTCTTTGATTGCATCTACTACCGCTTGTTTGTTTGTTTTATTTTTCAGAAGAATAGTTATTTTACGTGTAAACGCCTTTTCCGGCGTAGGCACATAATAAGGACGTTCTACTATCTTTTCATATTCGATCAAAGAAAAATCGGGTAACGGCCCATCCTTGATTGACACAGACTTTTTAAAATAAACGATAACTTCTCCGGGTTTAAAATCTTGATCCGCTGTCGCATCACTGTACATTTTCAAATCATTTTCCATACAATAACACCAATAATCATACTCTCCTTGCTCCGCCAGAATACGCTCGGCTTCAGCCCGCTTGGCGGGATCTTCCGGCGGTACGGTAAACAAGGAGTCCACAGAAATTTCTTCGTTTTGTACCGGTTCTTCGGTTGAGATTTTCTGTGTCCGTTGCTCCGTCGTTGCTTGAGCCGTGTTTTCACCCGCTCCGTCGGTTGCCTTTGCTTCTGCGCTTGCAGGGCCCGCACCTTCCGATACGGCACCTCGGTCAAAGATATCCGTTTCTCCAATCTCCGGTCTGCACGCCGGTAGCAGTGTCAAACACAGAGCAAGAACAACGATCCAAAGCATTTTTTTCATAACACACGCCTCCTTTCACTCCTTATACGTTCCTTAACACAAAAATACTCATTAAAAATGCATCTTTTCTTCGCATCATCAACCAACCATAATGACATAAATTTATGATTGACATATAATATTAAATGTGTTAAAATTTTTCCATCGATACTTAGAAAGAAAATTTCAGAGTCTTTACTAAGCAAGATAGCGACCACCCGCCCAAGGGTTGAGGCCATACGGACAGCCGGGTCGAATGCCGATCATTGTGTGGTGTCCACACAATTGGCAACGAAAAGTTGCCTTATTGATGGAGCTCAAAGCTCAAATTTTATAAGTTGGTTACTTTATAACCGAAATGTGTTTGTTAAACACAGACTTGTGAAACGGTCAATAAGAGTGGTAAAAGTATTTTGCTATATAGACTCTGCTACCCATAATATCCGCCACCCGTGGGCGGAAATTGTCGGATATTTGCACCGTAAGCACAAGTTGAAAAACTTGTGCTTTTTTATTTTCAAAAAGGGGAACGTATATGAAAAAAATCATTGAACTGCAAAACATTTCCAAGGCCTTTGACGGGGAAACCGTATTGGACAACGTAAATCTGGAGATCTACGACGGGGAATTTATGACCCTGTTGGGCCCCTCCGGTTGCGGCAAGACCACCACGTTGCGTCTCATCGGCGGCTTTGAAAATGCTGACGAGGGCAAGGTACTTTTTGAAGGAAATTGCATCAACGATATCCCTGCCCACAAACGGCAGGTCAATACCGTATTCCAGAAATACGCCCTGTTCCCCCATCTCAACGTATTTGAAAACATTGCCTTTTCCCTGCGCCTGCAAAAGGTGGACAAAAAAGAGATCGTGCGCCGTGTGAAGGAGATATTGGAAATGGTCTCCCTCAAGGGCTTTGAGCACAAAAACGTTACCCTGCTCTCCGGCGGTCAGCAACAGCGTGTGGCCATTGCCAGAGCATTGATCAGTCATCCCCGCGTATTGCTGTTGGACGAGCCCCTGGGCGCCTTGGATCTCAAACTGCGCAAGGATATGCAGAATGAGCTGAAAAACATTCAGAAGCAGACCGGCATCACCTTTATCTACGTCACCCACGATCAGGAGGAAGCCCTGAGTATGTCCGACCGCGTGGTGGTGATGAGTGAGGGTAAGATCCAGCAGATCGGCACCCCCACCGACATTTACAACGAGCCTGTCAATGCTTTTGTGGCCGACTTTATCGGTGAGAGTAACATCGTAGACGGCGTGATGCTGGCCGATTGCAAGGTGCGCTTTTCCGGGCAGAATTTCGTTTGCGTGGACGGCGGCTTCGGCCTGAATGAGCAGGTCGACGTGGTGGTCCGTCCCGAGGACGTGGACGTGGTCCATCCCGAAAACGGTATGCTGAAGGGCACGGTCACCGCCGTCACCTTCAAGGGCGTTCACTATGAGATCATCGTGGACATCGGCGGCTTTAAATGGATGATCCAGAGCACCGATTTTGTGGCCGAGGGCGATTACATCGGTCTGTACATTGAGCCCGACGCCATCCATATTATGAAAAAATCCGAATACAGCGGTCTGTACGGCGACTACAGCTCCTTCTCCGACGAATTGGAAGAGTTGTCCGATGCTGACAGCGTGGAGGAGGAATAATGAGAACACGTTCCTTTATGCGCTCCATCGCCGCCGCGCCCCATATCTTCTGGAGCATTTTGTTTATCGTCTGCCCCCTACTGTTCGTGGCCTATTACGCCTTCACCAATCCCGAGGGAGGCTGGACCATTGAGAATATTCTGGCCTTGGGAGAGCACACCCACACCTTCGTGCTCAGCATCGCCCTCAGTGTGATCGCCACCTTTATCTGTTTTCTCATCGGCTATCCCCTGGCCTATATCATCGCCACCGCCCCCAAAAGTCATCAGAGCGTATATATGCTGCTGTTGATGCTACCCATGTGGACCAATCTGCTCATCCGCACCTATTCTATGATGGCCATTATGGACGACGGCGGTCTGATCAACAATATTCTTTCCGCCCTGAATCTGGGCACCGTGCACATCATCGGCACCAAAGGGGCCGTGGTGTTCGGTATGGTATACGACTTTTTGCCCTATATGGTATTGCCCATTTATTCGGTGATCGCCAAGATCGATCCCAAGCTGTTGGAGGCGGCCCGTGATCTGGGCTGTAATCCCCTACAGGTCCTCACTCGGGTCACCTTCCCTCTGTCTATGTCCGGCGTGATCAGCGGCATTACCATGGTATTCGTGCCCTCCATCTCCACCTTCTATATTTCCCAGAAGTTGGGTGGCGGCACCTTTGAGCTCATTGGTGACACCATTGAGCGCCAATTTCAAAACGAGACCACCTATCACGTGGGCGCCGCCATTGCCTTGGTGATGATGATCCTGATCTTGATCTCTCTGGCGGTTATGAACCGCTTTTCCGATGAGGAAGGAGACAGAAAGGGGGTACTGCTGTGAAATTTTTATCCAAGATTTACGTGGTACTGGTGCTGTTGCTCCTGTACGTCCCCATTTTGATGCTCGTCCTCTTTTCCTTTAACAACACCGACAACACCGGCGCTATGACCGGTCTGTCCCTGTATTGGTACAAGGAACTCTTTTCTTCCCCCGACACCTTCGTGGCGCTGAAGAACACCCTGATTCTGGCGGTAACCTCGGCCGCCCTTTCCACCGTGATCGGCACCGCCGCCGTGGTGGGTATTTCCAAAATGAAGAGCAAAATGCTGCAAAAAAGCATTCATTCGGTGACCAACATTCCTATGATGAATCCCGAGATCGTAACCGGTATTTCTATGATGCTGTTGTTCGTTTTCGTGGGAACCATGTTGGGGATGGAGGACAAGCTGAGCTTTTGGACCTTGCTCATTGCCCACGTCACCTTCTGTTTGCCCTACGTGATGCTCAACGTCAACCCCCATCTGCGCCAGATGGACAAGGCCCTGCCCGAGGCGGCCCGTGATCTGGGCTGTACCCCGTTGCAATCCTTTTTCAAGGTGGAACTGCCCAATATGATGGGCGGTGTGGTCAGTGGCTTTATTATGGCCTTTACCCTGTCGTTGGACGACTTTGTCATCAGTTATTTCACCACCGGCAGTTCCTTCCAGACCCTGCCCCTGATGATCTATTCTATGACCAAAAAAGAGGTCAAGCCCGACATCTACGCCCTGTCCTCTCTGATCATCTTTGCCGTACTGCTGTTGTTGATCCTTTCCAACGTGATCTCCGCCCGCAGTGCCAAAAAGGTGGGAAAGGAGCAGCAATGAAAAAACTGATTTTATCCCTATCTGCCCTCCTGTTACTGTTGAGCATTCCCTTCTCCGCCGCTGCCGCCCCCACCCCCACCCTCAACGTTTACAATTGGGGCGAATATATCTCCGACGGCAGTGAAGGCACGCTGGACGTCAACGCCGAATTTGAAGCCTATTACTACGAGCTCACCGGTCAGCGGGTGAAGGTGAACTATACCACCTACGCCAGCAACGAGGATATGTACAACAAGCTTTCCAGCGGCGCCGCCTCCTACGACGTGGTGATTCCCTCGGATTATATGATCCAACGGATGATCGCCGAGGATATGCTCCGTCCCTTAAACTTTCAGAACATCCCCAATTTCGCCCACATTGATCCCAACTACACCCATCTTTTCTACGATCCCGGCAATCTGTATTCCGTCCCCTACACCTACGGTATGGTGGGGCTGATCTACAACGCCACTATGGTGGATGCCGAGGATATCACCGATTGGGACTGTATGTGGAACGAAAAATATCGGGGCAAGATCCTGCAGTTTAACAACTCCCGTGATGCGCTGGGTACGGCTATGTACAAGCTGGGGATCGACGTGAATACCACCGATCACACCCAGCTCCGGCAAGCCATTGAGGAGCTTAAGGTACAAAAGCCCCTCATCCAGAGCTACGTAATGGACGAGATCTTTAACAAAATGAAGACCGGCTCCGCCGCCATCGCCCCCTATTATGCCGGCGATTTTCTGGCGATGTATGAGGACAACGACGCGCTGGCCTTCACCTATCCCAAAAGCGGCACCAACGTCTTCGTAGATGCCTTCTGTGTCCCCAAAAATGCCCGCAATCCCGAGATTGCCGAGGCCTATATCAACTTTATGCTCTCCGAAGAGCCGGCCATTGCCAACGCAGAATACCTTTACTACGCCTGCCCCAACACCCTGGTGACCCAAAACGAAGGGTATCAGGAAACCATGACCGAGGTTCATCCCGACGCCATGGAGATCCTTTATCCCGCTTCCACCGATTTCGTGGCCACCTATTACCAGAATCTGGATCCCGCCACCCTGGCCTTCACCGGCACCCTGTGGGAGGAGCTCAAAATTGAAAACTCCATTGAGCCATGGATCCTCTGGACCGCCGGCATCATCCTGGCGCTGGTCATCGGGCTCCTACTCTTCAAATATATCCGCGCCGCCTACCGCGCCCGCCAATATTGACGGGGAGTCCCCGCTGACAGTCTCGGACGGTGGTTGCCCGTTGGTCAATCCACCGAATCAACGAGCCCCCATTACAGGTACTCGAACATAAGATCGGGCCAATCCCACGCAGTGGGTCCGCTGACAGTCTCGGGCGGCAGGTAACCTTCCGGTTATCCTGCCGAACGTGCGGGCACCCAATATTTTTGCCCGAAATGCGGAATTTGGAATTCGAAATGCGGAATTGTGAAAACCTTTTTGGGCGGAGCCAAAAAGCTATAAAAAATTTAAAGGCAGAACGAATTTTTCCGTTCTGCCTTTTAAATTTTATGATTCTTTTGTAAATTCAGCAATATCTTCCAATTTGCAATCCAGTATCAAGCACAACTGATTTAACGTATAGGTGTTTACGTTGCCGTTTTTCCTCAAACGATCCAACTGTCCTGCGCTAAATCCGTATTGCTTGATCAGGGCGTATTGCGATATATGCTTTTCTTTTAACGTGGTCCACAGTTTGTCAAAAACGATCACAATACTCCCCTCCTTCTATAAAAAAGTATAAAAGGGAGTCCGTATCTTGACAATAGCCCATAACTGGGCTATACTAAAATCAAAGGGAGAGATATGCTATGGAACCAAATTACAAAGAAATGTATTTTAAACTGATGGCGGCAACGGAAGATGCCATCGAAATTTTAATTGACGCGCAAAAAGAATGCGAAGAACTCTACATATCCGCAGGCGGGGAGTCCCCGCAGACAGTTTCGGACGGTGGTTGACCGTTGGTCAATCCACCGAATCAGCGGGCATCGTTTATAGGTGCTCGAAAATGAGAAGGAATTCAAAATGCGGAATTGTGAAAACCTTTTTGGGCGGAGCCAAAAAGCTATAAAAAATTTAAAGGCAGAACGGAAACATCCGTTCTGCCTTTATCTATGTAAATTTGTTTTTCATCAGTTTTGTTTCCTCGTTGTATGTTCCCTTCAAAATTTAAAATCTTTTACGATCGGATGGCCGATTGGATTTCGGTCTGCATCAAAAACGGGAATCTGAGGTGTACTGATCTTGCGCCGCTGCATCTTTAAGGGGAATTCCCCCGCAGTCGTTGCCTCTTGTTTTTCAAAGAGAAGCGCTTTTTTATTCAGTTGTAATTAAAAAGCACAGAAGAGATTTTCGGTTACTCTTCTGTGCTATCTAAGAGGAAATTTCAGGTACTTTCTTCTCTTGAGCGGGCGCAAAATTTCACCGGTATGAGTGCAATATTTGGTTGTTCTCATATCCTCACGCCCTTTCCTTCAGAACTCGTTGTGATAAGAATTGAAAGCCGAAACCTTGATGGTTTTTTATTTGCTTTCTTCTTTCTGGTTTTATTGTACCAAACTTTTTGCGCTGTGACAAGATGGCAAGTTTAACATATTTTGCTCATTTATTTTCCCCTATGTTAATTTCTTTTATACACTTTATACAAATCAATCCTCAAAAATCCGTTACAAGTCAATTTTGGGCCACACCATTTAAATGCTCTTTTTCCAACGCTTCCAAGGTATTGGTCAGCGGCAGGACACCGTCGTTTTTAAATACGTTTCCCTCTTTGATAAAATACCCTGCCCCGGCGCTCAGGCAACAATAGCCGTTGCTCTCCGAAACGTCGCCGGTGACGCTGGCCAGATACATGATACATTCTTGCCCCACCGTTAGATCAAATCGCTCCAGCGGCTCGGCCAATTTACAAGTTTCATCCTCACCATAGAGGATCAGATCGGGACTTAAATTGCGACCGTTCGTCGTTTTAACGACGATCGTATCCTTTTTATAGGTTCCTTTATACACGGTATACACCTCAACCTCGTAGGAAGTGATCTGCGCATTGGCTACCACTTGTCCCGAAGCATCGGTTCTTTTGCCGTCGGGATTGAGCATGACCTCGCCCAGCTTCGCCTTCACTCGTCCGTGCAAGATCAGTTCTGCCCTTTTCGTCAGGTCTTCCTGCGATACTTTGGCAGGAGTTCCCGTGATAGAGATAAAGCTTTTTTCATTCTTTTGCGTCGTTGGCTCTGTGCCGCCGGCAGGTGTTTCGTCTTCAGAGGGCTGCTCCGCCGAAGTTTCGTTTTCCTTTTCCGTTGACGTTTCTTTTTTCGCGGAAGATTCATTCTCGGAGGGTACCGGTTGCTTCTGTTCCGTTTGTTCCGCATTGTTTTGTGATGCAGGCGGAATAAATGCCTCTTCCTCCACCGCCTCCGGCCGACACGCACTCAACAGCAGACAACACAGTATCAAAACAATCCACAAGCTTTTTTTCATAATACTCCCTCCTTTTCACTTCTTATACGAAGCAAATCAAAAAATTTCTCACTTATATTATAAAAAAACGGAAGACTTTTACAAGTCTTCCGTTTTTTAAATTATTAACATTATTTTGCTTCGCCGGTGGCAACGATGTCCACACCGGTGCCCAAAATGTCGGCGATCAATACCTGACCGCGGGCCACGGGGGCTTTGACGGTGAGGGCGTGGATCTCTTTCATACAATCCAGCACCTTTTCCTTGGGCAGAGGCGCATTACTGCGACAGGCCACCAGAGGATAGGCGCTGCCCTCTACCTTAACGGTGGAAGTGAGGGTTCTGACGGGGGCCAGAAACTCGGCACGGCCGTAGGTCTCGCCACGCTTGCAGGTAAAGCCCTCGATGGAGGCAATGCTCTTTTCATCACCGGTGACGTGAATGATGCAACCGGTGGGACAGATGGTACAGATAATATCCTTTTCAATCATAGCTTACGCCTCCTTTACTTCAATAACCAGTTCTTTGATGCCGTTGGGATCAACGCTCACCTTTTCGATCTCGCCGGGGTTGACCTTGATGGCAGTTCTCTTGAACAGAACGTTTTCGCCGTCACGGGCGATGATCACGCTCTTGCCCTTGGGTGCCAATACACGGAAGTAGAAGTCCACCTTCTCGCCCTTGGCCTCCACCTTCTGGGGGCAGACGTAACGGACGTTTTCACCGGTGGTGACGGTGATGGTCTCACCCACCTGCAGCTCGCCCTTTGCAAATTTGGCGGCCGCCTTACCGGCCACGGCGCTCTCGGTGGAAACGTTGTCCACCAAGTCGTTGACGTGGACCACGTTACCGCTGGCAAAGACGGAGGGAATATTGGTCTGCATATACTGGTTGACGGCAGGGCCGTTGGTGATGGAACTAATCTCAATGCCGGCGCCACGGGACAGCTCGTTTTCGGGAATCAGGCCGACAGACAGCAACAGCGTATCGCACTCGTACAGCTTTTCACTGCCGGGGATGGCACGCTTGGTAGCGGGATCCACCTCGGCCACCACAACGCCCTCCACACGGTCGTTGCCCTTAATATCCACGATGGTGTGGGACAGCATCAGCGGGATGCCGAAATCGTCCAGACACTGTACCTTATTACGGGTAAGTCCTGCCAGATAATCGTTAAGCTCTACCACAGCCTCCACCTTGGCGCCCTCCAGGGTCATACGGCGAGCCATGATCATACCGATATCACCGGAGCCCAAGATCACGATCTTTTTACCCACCATTTCGTTCTGGCGGTTCATCAGACGCTGGGCCGCGCCGGCGGTGTATACACCGGCGGGACGGGTGCCGGGAATCATAATGTTGGCGCGAGTTCTCTCTCTACAACCCATAGCCAGCACGATGGCGCCGGCGGTCACGGTGGTGACACCGTAGGTACCGTTGATGCAGGTAACGGCGTTTTCCCCAACCTCCAGCACCATGCTGTTCATCAGGGTATCCACGCCCAATTCCAGAGCCTCATCAATATATCTGCCGTAATATTCGGGGCCGGTGAGCTCTTCCTTAAACATCTTCAGACCGAAACCGGGATGGATGCACTGCTGGAGAATACCGCCCAGAGTTTCGTCTCTTTCAATGATGAGCACCTTTTCGGCGCCCTCTTTTTTCGCGGCAACGGCGGCAGCAAGACCTGCAGGACCGCCACCGACGATGGCTACATCACATTTAATTTCGTACATATCTTCCTACCTCCTTATTTTACTTTGCCGACGATCATATGGGATTTTGCATTGTTTTTACAGATATCGGCGGTGGAGCAACCCAGCTCTCTTGCCAGAATCTCAATGACCTTGGGCCCGCAGAAGCCGCCCTGGCAACGACCCATACCGGCGCGCAGTCTGCGCTTGATGGCGTCCACACTGGTGGCGGGGATGGGAGCGTGGATAGCGTCCACGATCTCGCCCTCGGTGATGGTCTCACAGCGGCAAACGATGTTACCGTACAAGGGATTCTTCTTAATGAGCGCATCCTGCTCCTCGCGGGAGAGCTGATGGAAGCAAGGAATGCCCTTACGGGTGGCAATAAAGTTTTCCTTCCAAACCATCTCGGCACCCATATCCTTTAAGAGCTGGGCGACGTAGGTACCGCAGGAAATGGAGTTGGTAAGACCGGTGGAACGAACACCGGAAAGGTTGATATAACCCTTTACGTCCTCGTAGGTATCGATCCGCAGTTCCTCGGGATTGCGGTTGGCGCGCAGGCCGGAATACTGGGTGATGGTATCTCTGAGATTTACGTTGGGGATCAACTTGGACACGTCCTCACGGATGGTGGCAAGACCTTCGGCGGTGGTGGACTTGTCATACTTATCGGTCAGATCCTCGGCGGTGGGCCCCACCAGCATATTGCCGTGGATGGTGGGACACATCAGCTTGCCCTTGGTCACCTTGGTGGGGATGGGCAGAACGATATGATTTACCTTACAGGAGGTATTCTTGTCCAGAATGTAGAACTGACCCTTACGGGGATTGACGTAATAGTCGTTTTTGCCGACCATAGCGGCCACGTCGTCACAGAACAGACCGGCGGCGTTGATGATGTATTTGGCTTCAATATAGCCGCCGGTGGTCTCGGCGCCCACTACCTTGTCGCCTTCCATCTTAATATCGGTCACCTCGGTGGACAGCAAAAATCTGGCACCGTTGGCCACGGCGTTTTCCGCCATAGCAACCACGAACAGGAAGGGATCGATAATGCTCTCTCGGGGGATCCACAGACCGCCCTTGACCTCGGGATTGATCTCGGGCTCCATCTGACGGATCTGCTCCTTGGAGAGATATTCAATGTCGTATACTCTGTTTTTATTGGCCTTTTCCTTGATACCGGGGAGCTGTTCAAACTGCTCGTCGGTGATGGCGGGCAGGATGGCGCCCACCATATCAAAGGGAATGTCCAGATCCTTACACAGCTTGGGATACTGGGGGTTGGCGGCAACCACCAGTTGGCTTTCCAACGTGCCGGGCTTGGCATCGTAACCGGTGTGGATGATGGCGGAATTGCTCTTGGAGCAGTCGCCGCCCACGTCCTCTCTCTTGTCCACACAGATGACGTCCAGATTGTACTTGGTCAATTCTCTGGTAATAGCGGTGCCGACGGCGCCGGCGCCGATAACCAAAACGTCTGTTTTAAGCATAATAACCTCCTACGAAAGTGTTTTTAAACCAATATGTCATCATTATACAACATTATTTCAAAATAGTCAACATACGTCTTCTAAATTGTTGACTTTTTTACCTATTTAATTTATTATTTAAAATGGACGAAAATTTGGGTAAAATCAACCCAAAATCTAAAAGAAATCAGGTGACAGAAAATGCTGACCAATGCCAGACAAAAAATGATTGAATCCATCGCTCTGAGAGACGGTGAGGTCATCATCAGCAAGGTTGCAAAGGAGCTGGGTGTTTCCATTGAGACCATCCGCAGAGACATCAACGTTATGTGTGAGCAAAACCTGCTGATCAAGGTGCACGGCGGCGCCGTGCCGGCACAGATCCCCATTTCCGAAGCCTCCTATCGCCAACGCAAAAAATCCAATTCCGCAGTAAAGAGCCGCATCGGCAAGGCGGCGGCTTCTTTGATCACCAGCAACGCCGTGGTGGCCATCTCCACCGGCAGCACCATGGAAGCAGTGGCCGCACAGATCAAAAACGTGCACAACGTAAACGTGCTGACCAATTCCCTGCCCATCGGTCAGATCCTCTCGGAGCTGAGCGAGCGGGGTGACTTTGACGGCAAGACGGTGCTGTTCGGCGGTGAGTTGCATCCCACCGAGCATCTGACCTTCGGCACCGCCGTCACCGAACAGATCCACAAATATTATGCCGATCTGGCCTTTGTGGGCGCCGCCGCCGTGTGCGAACAGGGCCTGATGAGCACCGGTACCGAGGAGGGCGACGTGGCCGCCGAGCTGATGAAATGCGCCGCCCGTGTGGTATTGGTGATTGAAAGCAAAAAGCTGGACAAACGCTCGGTATACCGCTTTGCTTCTCTGGAGCAGGTGCACGCCGTCATCACCGACGACGAAACGCCCATCAGCAAAGAGATCAAAGCCCGTTTGGACGAGTTAAACGTTGAACTGATCGTCGTCCCCAAATAAACCATTACCGAAAACGGAACGTCAAAGGCTCCCCTTTGACGTTCCGTTTTTTGTGCAGGTAAAGCCAGAGGCATAAATTGTATTTCTATAAAATCAAAATGGTTTTATGATACAAAGTGCCCTTGCATTTGATATACTCAAATTACAAAATCACAAACGAGGTATCTACAATGAGAAGACTTACAAAAATCGGACAATTGCCCCGCCGCAACGCCACACAAATCCCCCATTCTCGTCTGGGTATCGGTTTTGAAAAATTAGACCGCGCCCTGTTTGACCCCAAAAAAGCCTATGACAAATTGGCCGCACTGGGCGTAAAATGGATCCGCATTCAAAGCGGATGGAAACGTACCGAACAAGTAAAAGGGGTGTATGATTTTGGATGGCTGGACGATATTGTCGACAACCTGATCGCTCGTGGAATGCATCCCTGGGTAAACCTTGCGTGGGGCAACGACCTGTATACCCGCTTTGCAGAGCAGTATTTCGGCGCGGTGGGTTGCCCGCCGACGGACACCGAAGAGGAAAGACTGGCCTGGAGCAATTACTGCGCCAAACTAACCGAGCACTTTTCCGGCCGCGTTGAATACTACGAAGTGTGGAACGAGCCAGATCTAAGCTATGCCTGGCGGCACGAGAACACCGTACAAGGCACCAAGGGCACCCCGAATGCCACAGAGTATGCCGAGTTTGTAAAACGCACCTCCATTGCCTTAAAACAAGGCAACCCAAATGCAAAGGTGGTCGCCTTTGCGATCGCAAGGCCAAAAGACAGCATTTCCTTTGTATCCCAAGCATTCAAAGCCGGTATTGCACCCTACATTGATGCCGCCAGCTATCATCTCTATACCACCGATTCTCAAAGTCGGGCGCACTATGCCGCCTGCTTTATTAACACAGTGCATCACTATGCGCCGGGACTACCCATCATCCAGGGAGAAAGCGGTGCCCAGAGCCGTTACAGCGAGGCCGGCGCGTTGCGGGAAATGAATTGGGACGAACAAAAGCAAACCAAGTTTTTACTGCGACAGGTAATCACCGACCTGTCTGCCGACCTGCTCTTTACCTCGTACTTTTCCACCGTGGATATGGCAGAGGCACTCAACGGTCTCAACGCTCAACAACACTCTTTTCACGATTACGGCTATTTCGGCGTGTTGGCCGCCGAATTTAACAACGATGGCATCGCCAGCGGCGAATACCACGAAAAGCCTTCCTATTATGCCTTGCAACATATGGCCTCGCTGTTTGCCGAAGAGGTCACGCCCGTGCAGATCCCTTTGATATGCAAGCCCACGCAGTGCCGCTACATCAACGCACCCGAGTCAACACATCAGCAGATCAGCACCTTTGCCTTTCGTTTAGCCGACGGCAAAACGGCGCTGGCATACTGGTACAATTCCAATTTATTAGAAGCAAGTGTGTCGAGTACGATCTCTATGGAAATCCTATGCCCCCACTCACCCCAACTCATTGATCCAATGGATGGCAACATCTATTCCTTACCGGACGATATGACGGAGCACAACGGCAGTGCCCTGTTATTGAAACACTTGCCACTCAAAGACTACCCCATGATCCTATCCTATTAAATACGTCGTCAAAAGAGGGAGGAATACCTATCAGCGGCGAGATGGCCACTCGTTTAACAAATCGTTGATTGTTCTCCCCAATAAAAACAGCCAAGTGTCCTTTAGAACACTTGGCTGTTTTTGTTATTCCACAGGTTCAACCACGGGTTGAGGGGACGGCAGATCCTCCCGCTTACGCACGGTAAATACGAAGATGGGCAGTAAAAAGCTGAAGAAAATACCCAGCACCAAAAAGACCGGTGCCAGATCACTGCGGCAGGAGCGGAACAGGCGGTAATAGGCCACGAAGGTCAGCACCTGCAGGGCGATGGCAATGCCTACCACCAGCAGATAGCAAAATACCATCATCAAAATAAAGCCCAGCGCCATGGTGCCGCCGGCGCCGCTGTTCTCCGACAGGGCGGTAAAGCTACCCATTACAAAGCCCACCACGAACATCAAGATCATCGCCACGGGTACCGCCAGCAGCAACACCATCATCCACACCCGCAGACGGGCCGGCTTGCCGCTCCGCTTTTCCTGATCCTGATCGGCGATCTTGCCCAACGTCCACAGATTCCCCACGGGGATCCACGCCAGCCATGCATTGCCCAGCCCCCGACGGGAGCAAAGGGTGTACAGGCCAATACTCTCCAGCACGTACAGCAGGATAGTAAGGCCAAAGGTGGCGCCCATCATCGTGAGAAAAAAGCCCAATATTGCCTCCAACTCCATCTCCTGCGCCAATATACCGAACTCGTTGAGCAGTTCGTCAAATAATCCGTTTGCAACCATACAAGTAACCTCCTTACTGATTTGATCTCATTGTATCACAACCGGCAAGATTTGACAACAGAAAACACCTTTTTTACGTGATTTAATCGAAATCGGTCCTGTCCCGCCACCACAAGAAATAATATTTAATCTCCCTTTAATTGACTTTCCACCATAAAACACATACAATAGAAGTATGTTGACAACTCAACGTATTCCTATTTATAAGTGAGGTAACTGTAATGAGTTTTGTGATTCATACCGATTCCTGTTGTGACATTCATCCCTCCATTCTGCAGGAGTGGGGTGTCGCCTGCACCCAGCTTCGCTTCCGTTTTCAGGACAGCGAGCAGGAGCTGACCAATCGGGATATGGACGAGCGCACCTTTTATGATAAAATGAGAGCGGGCAACGTGGCCAAGACCAGCGCCGCCAACATCGCCGATTTTAAGGCAGACTTTGAGCCGGCGCTCCGGGAGGGCAAGGACGTTTTGTGTCTGGCCTTTTCCTCCGGTCTTTCCACCACCTGCAATTCCGCAAAGCTGGCGGCAGTGGAGCTGATGGAGCAATATCCCGAGCGCACGGTGACCGTCATTGATACGCTGGCCGCCTCTGCCGGACAGGGATTACTGGTAAAGCTGGCGGTGGATAAGGCCGCCACCGGCGCTACTCTGGCAGAAACCGCCGCTTATATTGAAGAGCAGATCCCCCATCTGGCCCACTGGTTTACCGTGGACGATCTGGTGTATCTCAAGCGGGGCGGCCGTGTCAGCCCCACCGTGGCCTTCGTGGGCAATATGCTGTCCATCAAGCCGGTGCTCCACGTGGACGACGAGGGTCACCTGATCAGTATGTCCAAGGTGCGCGGCAGAAAGGCCAGCATTCAGGCCTTGGCCAAAAAGATGGAGGAAACTGCCCTGGATCCCACTGCCGGTCCCGTATTCATTTGCCACGGTGACTGCAGAGAGGATGCCGACACACTGGCCGCCATCATTGAGCAGAAGCACGGGGTGAAGACCGAGATCATCACCTTCGTCGGCCCCGTCATCGGAGCCCATTCCGGCCCCGGCACGCTGGCCGTCTTCTTCCTGGCAAAGCAGAAATAAACGTACAAAATACACAAATCCGTGTAAAGCATACGCGCTTTACACGGATTTTTTTTATAGTCGTTTACGGTATTGACCGGGAGAGAGCTTGTAATACCGTTTAAAGGCCTTACAAAAGGTGGGAGCGTCGGCAAATCCCAGCATTTCGGCGATCACCGAAAGGGTGTAGGGCTGTTCCAGCAATCTGGCCGCCTGCTCGAAGCGGCGCTGATTGTAATACTGCCGCAGGGTGGAGCCCATGGTTTGGGAAAAGAGGCGGGACAGATAACTGTAGCTATAGCCCAGCGCCGATCCCATCTGCCCCAGACAGTCGGGCGTGGAGAGATTATGGTCCATATAACGGGTCATTTCATAAATGAGGGGGTTGGTATTGCGACCGGTGGCAGGCTCCGGCCGACGGGGCGCCTGATCCCCCCGATAACAGCGGTAGGTGTGGATCAGCAGACGGCGCACCATAGCCTCAAAGATCTCACCGCTCATTTCTCCCGGGGCGTTGATCTCACCCACGGCGGCGGCAAAAATATCGTACATTCCGTGGCGGTCCTTGGCCACCGGCTGGGTAAAAGTCTCATAAAAATTCACCAGCGGCTCCAGTCGGCTGAAATCACCGTGATTGCGGTTGAAGGTAAAACCCATGCATAAATACCGCAGGGGATGATGACGGGAGGAACGAATGGCGTGCATCTCGTCCCGTCGCACCAAAAACAAATCCCCCTTGCTAAGTCTGTAACTCTGACCGTTACGAAGGAAGGTGCCCTCCCCCTCTGCCACGTAGGTGATTTCGTGACAGATCTGGCGATGATCGGCCACCGCATAATCCGGCCCGCAGGCCAGATCGCAAATCTGATAGACGTTCACCATCCCCAGCATCAGCGGGGTGGTGAGAAAATCGTGGATGATCTGATACCGTTTGTTTCCGTTGCTCAAGCCCATCGCCTCCTTTCTTTCATCTTATCCTTTCGGAAGAATATTGTCAACTGTTATTTAGAAAACAGGTAAAGTTTTGACAATAATTGGAGCAAAACAAGCCCTTGTATTTTTCCTCAAATGCAGTATTATAAAATCAGAAAGGAGTTGGTATTATGTCAAAAATCAACGTCGCAGTCATCGGCTGCGGTACCATTGCCAACAATGCGCACATCCCCGCATACCTTAAAAACAAGGATGCCAACATCAAATATTTTTGTGATATCATCCCCGAGCGCGCCGAAAAGGCCGTAAAGGACTACGGTTGCGGCATTGCCGTCACCGACTACAAGGAGGTTTTGGCCGATCCCGAGGTGGTGGCCGTTTCCGTTTGTACCCCCAACAAGGTGCATTCCGAGATCTCCATTGCCGCTATGCGCGCCGGCAAGCACGTTTTGTGTGAAAAGCCCGCCGCCAGAGTATACAGTGAAGCCCTGGAAATGCAAAAGGTGCAACACGAAACGGGTATGACCCTGAACATCGGCGTTTGCAACCGCTTTAACACCGCGGTCAACCGCATCCGCGAATACATTCAAAGCGGCGAGCTGGGCGAGATCCTGCAGACCTACGTCAGCTTCCGCAGTCCCCGCTCCATCCCGGGGCTGGGCGGCCCCTTTACCACCAAGGAGATCGCCGGCGGCGGCGTACTCATTGACTGGGGCGTCCATTTTCTGGACATCGTTATGTACTGCTGTGGCGATCCCGCTCCCAAGACCGTAACGGCCGAGTGCTTTTCCGAGCTGGGCAAGGACATTGCCGGCTACGTTTACAAGAGTATGTGGGCCGGCCCACCCATTTTGGACGGCACCTATGACGTTGAGGAAATGGTGACCGGTATGGTCCGTACCGAAGGTCCCGTCATCACCATCAACGGCGCCTGGGCGCAAAACGTTTTTGAGAAAGAAATGTTTATTGATTTTATCGGCAGTAAGGGCGGCATCCGCCTGCAATACGGCGCCGACTTTACCGTTTACCGCATTGAAAACGGTGCCATGATCAACTACACCCCCGTATTCACCCCCACCAACCATTTTGAAAACGAGATCGACGCCTTTGTGGACTGTGTACAGACCGGCAAAAAGCTGGCCTCCCACATTGACACCAACATTATCACCGCCCGTCTGATGCAGGCCATCTACGATTCGGCGGAGCAACATAAGGAGATCACATTATGAGAATCGGTTTGATAGATTATTATCTGGACGAACCCCACGCCAAGGAGTACCACAGAGACCTGCCCACCCTCACCGACGGTAAGGTAGAGGTCACCTGCGGTTACGGCGAAATCCCCGCCCCCAAGACGGGCAAGAGCAGTGAAGAGTGGTGCGCCGAAAAGGGCATCACCTGCTATGCCACCCCCGAGGAGGTCGTCGCCAACAGTGACGGCATCATCGTACTGGCCCCCGACCACAGCCACAAGCACGAAGAGTTGGCCGACGCCGCCCTGCGCTCCGGCAAGCCGGTATTCGTGGACAAGACCTTTGCCCCCGATCTGGCCGCCGCCCGCCGTATGTTTGATCTGGCGGAGGCACACGGCACCCCCCTGTGCACCTTCTCTGCCCTGCGTTATCCCGAGGAATACGACGACGTGGATATCACCGGTCTTACCTCCGCCTCTATGTGGGGCGGTGGCGGTGTGGATACCTATTCCATTCATCAGCTGGAGCCCTTGGTAATGCTGCTCAAGGCCCCCGCCGAAAAGTTGCTCTTCACCGGCAACGGCTATTGGTACAACGTGGTCATTCACTTTGCCGACGGCAAAAAGGGTACCATCACCGGTGGATATAACTACCATAAATTCTCCGCCCTGTTGCAATGGGAAAAGGAAACACAGAAGATCGACATCCTCTCCAAGTATTTCAACCGTTCCATCGCCGCCATCGGCAGCTTTATGCTCAACGGCAAGGCGGACTTTGATCCCAAGGAAACCTTGTGGATCATGGCCCTGCGTACTGCTCTGCTGGAGGCAGAGAAAAACCCCGACACCTGGGTAGACGTTCCCAAAATCTAAAGAACAAAGGAGTTTGAAATTATGAAACATTTCAAAACGTTTCTTCTTTTGATACTGGTTTTATGTATGGTCTGTTCCCTCTTCTCCGCCTGTAAGCCTGCAGACGAGGACGAAGACATTATTACAAACAATCCCGGTGCCACCATCCCCAATACGCCAAACGATCCCACCCAATCAACGCCGGAGGGCGACACCGATTCTCCTGTTACCGAAAACACCCCCGGCACCACCGATACCGACACCCCCGGCACCACTCCGGGGCAAAGCGGCAGTAATCCCTCCGGCACCACAAACGGGGATACCCCGAACACGGAGAGCAACACCACCACGCCCTCTGCGGGAGGACTGACCGGCAACCCCTTGATGAAGCCGGGCAAGACCTATAACAACGGCGCTGCCGTTTCCTTTGACATTGACAAGACCGGCTTTACCAAAAGCGGCTCTCTGGCCGATCTCAACGGCAAGACCCTGACCCTGTTCACCGGCGTGGATTACGCCATGTTTGGCTATAACAACACTTCGGGAAAATATCTCGGCGAATGGGAATGGTTTAAGGAGCTCAAGCGGCTCTACGGCGTTACCATCAAATACAACCGTTGCTCCTCCGGCTCCAACGCCGTGCTCAAGCCCTTCCAGGCCATGAGCGCCGGCAAGGACTGCGATCTGATCACCACCCACGTAGGCTCCTTCCCCTATATCTGCAACATTCTGGCGCCGCTGGACCAATATTGCAATATGGACAAGCTGACCTCCTCCCCCGGGTTGGATCCCATGATCACCCAGCAGACCACCTGGAAAAACAAGCCCATCGTACTGGGCCCCTGTCTTGCCAACGGTGTATTCAACTACAACCGTACCTTTATTAAAAATCAAGGGCTGGACGACCCCTATACCCTCTTTAAGGCAGGCAAATGGAATTGGACCGCCTTTTCCAAATATATGACCGCCCTGCCCGACACCGATCCCCAAGGCAAAACCGTATACGGTTGTTCCACCTGGAGCCAGTTCTGGTACTGGGCCAACACCAACGGCAAGGCCTGCTTTGAGATCAATCACACCGACCCCAACGGCGGCATCGTCAACAACTGGGACAGCGCCGAGGTCAAAGAAACCTTTATCTGGCTGGAAAACGTGTGTGACGCCGGCGGCAACTATCTGGACGGTAATGCCGGCAATTCCTTGGTGGGCACCGACAAAACCAGACTCACCGTAATGTGCTACGGTGTGGCCGGCGTGGACAAAACCGGTCTGGTGGATGAGAGCAAGGGCAACGAATTTTTCTGGGTGCCCTTCCCCAAGAACGAAAAGAACGCCAAGGCCGTCAACCACGTGGAGGTCTACGGCTACGGCATCGGCATTCCCCGCAAGACCAACAAAGAGCAAAACCGCGTGGCCGCCGTGAAGTTCTGTGAGCTGTGGTGCAACCGCTATACCGAAGCCCGCTTTGACTTTTTGATGCATCTGGCCAAATGGTCCACCGATCAGGTCAACGAGCTGTACAACTTCGGCACCACCAACGGCCGCTTCGGTCTGGGGAGCGGTGTGGGCAAGCTGGCAAGCATTGCCAACAACAACACCACCAATTTCAACCGCTCCGTGTATGACAAGTCCTTCTCGGTTTCCACCTGTATGGCCAAGCTTTCCAATCTTGCCAAAACCGAGATTGAAAACGTCATCAAATTCGGCGTACAATAACAAAAAACTGTGCAGATTTTTCTGCACAGTTTTTTCGGTGTATCAAAGAATCATCTTTGATACACCGGCAGGCGGTCAAAAAGGAAGTTGCATTTCGCCGATGCGATCTCGTCGGCGTACGTGGGTACGGTAGAGAGCGTAGCGGCGGAAAACAGTGAATCCCTTGCAACGCAAGGGAAGCAAAAAGTTTTTGTGAATTTTAATCATAAAAAACGGCTTGTGCTTTTTAAATTCGCACAAACCGTTTTTTGTGTTTTCTTTTCACTGTGGTGAAACGACTTTTTGACTGCCTGAAAGAAACTGTGCAGATTTTTCTGCACAGTTTTTTATTCTCCCAGTTCGATCAGCAGGATCTGCGGTGGGTTGAATATACGGGGAATGGGCACGTGATTACTCAGCCCCGTGTGTACCGCCAGTCGCCCGTGATACAGCCCCTTGGTGTATTTGGGAAAGATCCCCTGTCCGGGGGCAAAAACGCCCTGTTTTCCCAACCGCCACTGGCCGCCGTGGGCGTGGCCGGAAAGGGTGAGATCCACCGCCTGTGGGCGAATATAGGGGTCAAAATACTCGGGATGATGGCACAGCAGGAGCTTATATCCTTTTTGGTCGGCAAAGGCCTGCAGAAATTCGGTGTCCGGCACCGTTTGCTTTTTCCCGAAGGCAAGGGCAGAACTGAGGCCGCCCAGCCATAGCCCCTTCCAATACACCCACTCGTCCAACAGCGTGGTAACCCGCAGGGCGCCGATGGCGTCAATATCCTTCTGCCGCAGGCTGGCCTCGTGATTACCGCCGGTGAAGAAGGTGGGGGCAATCTCCACACAGCCCCGCATAAAATTCATACCGATCTCGTATTTTTGATCCCAACGGAGTTTTCCCTTCCACAGATGCTTTTTGGAGGGGGGTCCCTCCAGAATATCACCCGTCAGCATAATACCGTCGGGTCGGAGCTGACGCAATTGCTCTAAAATCGGGGCGGGATCGGCCCCGTGGAGATCCCCCGTCACCGCCAGTCGCAGAGAAACGGGAGCTTTGCAGGAAAGATGGGTAATTTCAATGGATGCCATTAAAACTCCTCCAGGCTTTTGGCCAAAAAGGCCTGCAATTTTTCACTCTTGGGATGGGCAAACAGTTCCTCGGGAGTGCCCTCCTCCTCAATCACACCGTCGGCCATAAAGATCACGCGGTCCGCCACGTTTTTGGCAAATTCCATTTCGTGGGTAACCACGATCATAGTGGAATCACTGCCCTTCAGGCCCTTGATGACCCGCAATACCTCGCCGGTAAGCTCGGGATCCAGAGCGCTGGTGGGCTCGTCAAAGCACAAAATATCGGGATGCAGGGCCAGCGCTCTGGCGATGGCCACCCGCTGTTGCTGACCGCCGGAAAGCTGGCAGGGGTAAAAATCCATCTTATTACCCAGACCCACACGTTCCAACAGACTCTTGGCCTGACGCTCAATTTCAGCAGGAGCCTCTTGCTTTTGCAGGGTGGGCGCCAAGGTCACGTTGCCCAGCGCCGTATACTGGGGAAAAAGATTGAAGGATTGGAACACCATACCGAAATGCAGACGCTTTTGCCGGATCTGTTCATCATTTTGGGTGGTCTTATCCGCCGCATCAAACAACACCTCTCCATCCAGAGAAAAACTGCCGCCACTGGGCTTTTCCAAAAAGTTCAGACAGCGCAGCAGGGTGGTTTTACCACTGCCGGAGGAGCCGATGATGGCAAGCACCTCCCCCTTTTCCATAGAAAAAGAGATATTTTCCAGCACACGGGTGGTGCCGAAATCCTTGTGCAGATCGTTTACCTGTAAAAATGACATATCGGCACCTCCTTAAATGGTAAAGTAATCCAGCTTTTTCTCCAGCTTGCTGAAAAGAATGGTCAGCAAGCCATTGAAGGCCAGATAATATACGCCGGTAAAGAACAGAGGCCACACCTGACCGGAAATGCCGTGAGAGGTGGTGGTAAAAGCCTCGCCCATCCAGATGATCTCCTGCAGGGCGATGATACGGGCCAGCGAGGTATCCTTAACCAGGGTGATGATCTCGTTACTCATAGGCGGCAGGATCCGCTTGACCATCTGCAACAGGGTGACCTTGAAGAAGATCTGACTTTTGGTCATACCCAGCACCTGTCCCGCCTCGTATTGACCGTGGGGCACCGACTCGATTCCGCTCCGATAGATCTCGGAAAAATAGCAGGCGTAATTGATGATAAAGGCCACCGATGCCGCCGCAAAGCGCCCACTCTCGCCGCCGCCCCAGATGGGCACGCCGAAGAGCAGACCCGGACCGAAAAAGATGATCAGCAGTTGCAGCATCAAGGGACTGCCCCGCACGATCCAGATGATCATTCGGGTAAAATTACGCAGGGGGCCAAATTTGCTCATAGAGCAAAAGGAAATAAGCAGTCCCAACGGCAGGGCGCCGATCAGGGTGACGAAAAACAGCTTGAGCGTTTGCACAAAGCCCTCGTTCAGCGACCCGAATACCACGGGAAACTGTGCCTGAAAAGTGCCCCAAAATTCCGCAAGCCCCTGCCAGATTTGTTGAAATACGTTCATATTCTATACCGCCTTACAGCCCAAAAGCAGAGGAGCGGGACGCCCCTCTGCTTTTGTTCTTTCAAAACAAATTGGATTATTTCTGCTCGATTACGTTTTTGGCAATGCCGTAGGTCTCGGCCAGCTTGGTGATGGTGCCGTCCTTATAAGCGGCTACCAGGAAATCGTTCATTTCCTTCACCAGATCACTGCCCTGACGGAAGCCGATACCATACTCCTCGCTGTTGAGCTCCAGAGTGATGTCCAGATCGGCATAGCTGGTGCCCTCACCGATCATAGCGCCGGCCATCAGCAGATCGATGATGGCGGCGTCGCAAGTGCCGGAGGAAACCTCCATCAGCGCCTTGGCCTGCTTGTCAACGGCAGTAACGGTAAAACTGTTCTCCTCGGCCATTTCAGCGCCGGCAGAGCCCTGCTCTACGGCAAAGCGCAGATCCTTCATACTCTCCACGGTGGTGTACTTGGCGGCAACGTCCTTCTTCATAACCACGACCTGTGCGTTTTTGCAATAGGCGTTGGAGGTGTCCATCACAGCCTTAACGTCCTCGGTGATGGTCATACCGTTCCAAACCACGTCAATGTTCTTGGTCTTGAGCTCGTTGGCCTTCTGATTCCAGGTGATCTCCACAAACTCGGCTTCCACACCCAGCTTTTCGGCAAAGGCCTTGGCCAGATCAGCGTCAAAGCCGATCCAATTACCGTCGGAATCCTTATAATCCATGGGGGCAAAATCGGTGATACCGACAATCAGCTTGCCCTTACCCTTTACGTACTCCAGATCGCTCTCGGCGCCCTTGTTACAACCAACCATCATCACGCCCATCAGGCAAATGATGCAGGCAAGGGCCAGAATTCTCATAAACTTTTTCATAACAATTTCCTCTCTTTCACTTTAGTTTGCTAAAGTGATAACATAATAACACACTCCACCCCGTTTGTCAATACGTTTATGCAAAAAACGCAGCAAATTTCTTTGCTGCGTTTTACATTTATGTATATTTAATGGAAGTTTTTTTCACAATCGGGCAGGCCCTCGGGATTCCACACGTGATCCTTTAAAAAATCCGCATCCCCCTTGAGATAATAATCATAGGTCAGATGTTGTTTTCCGCTGGCATCCACCGGATCGTCCCAGGTAACGTCCAGATGATAGTATTCCTCTCCCAGCGCCACGATGTTCCAGGAGTGAGACTCCCCTTCAGCCGTGCCGCAGGCCACGTAGTTCTCAATACCGGCGGCATCCAGCAACAGCTTGGTGGCGTAGGTGTAGCCGTCACAAACGCCCTTCCCCGTGAGGAGAGGACCGTAGGGGGTGTGATCCGACCACAGCTCGCTGTCCTCGTAGCGGGTATGATTGATCAGATAATCGTGGATGGCGCGCACACGGGCCTCGGCAGGGGTATCCTCCTGCCACAGCTTGCCCGCCAGCTCTTTGATCTGCTCCGCCACCGCCTGACGGCATTGCAGGACCTCTTTCACGTCGGCACGGTATTCCAGGGTATAAGCCATCACCCGTGCATTGGTAAAATCGTTGGTCACCGTTTGCCATTTGGCGCTCCGCATTCCCATAATCGCCAGATAATTATTTTGAAGCAGTTTATCGTTATAGGTTTCCGGCGCAGGCAGACCATCGCCGAGAATCACCATCATTCCCGTCGTATCGCCCCGCTCCAGAGATCGCGCCAGCGCCTTGAGGGCCACCTCTTCCTCGGTGCCGCAAAGTATTTCGGCGGCGTCCAGCTCGGTGTTGTCGTATTCCAGTTTGACCTGACAGCTAAACATTCCCTGCTTCATACTCACCGTATCCAGATAAATCAGTTGCTCGGGATGGGCGGTAAACATCTTTACAAAATCCGCATTGCAGTCCTTGGTGTACAGGGTAAATTCCGCATCCTTCCGGGAAAAATGCTCGTAGAGCACCTCGGATGGCTCCTTGCGGCTACAGCCCACCGCCGTCAATAGCAACAGGCACAGCAGGGCCAGCGCAAAAATTCGTTTTTTCATATCAGTTCCTCCGGTATCTCCGCCGCAAGACGTGCGTTTTTATAGCGGTAATCCTCCGTTACCTCCCGGATGATCTCAATATCCGGAGGAAAACGCACCTCCTGCGCCTCCCCTTCCAGCTCGATCTCCATCACACATTGCCGCTGCCAGAAGGGATACACGTCAATTTCAAACAGTTGCCCCTGGTAGGGGTACAGATAACGGGTCTTGTACACGGTGCGCCGCGCAGGATCCCGCCGATGCAGCAGTTCCAGATATTCCGTCTCGCTCAGGCGGCGCTCGGTTTCCCGTGCGGTAACGGCGGTAAGCCGCTCTTTGCGTGTAAAGTAGTATTCCTTTATACCATTTTGCTCCCGCAAACGCACCCGTTCGGTGCCGGTTTCGCACAGCAAATAGGTCTGCTCCATCCGCCAGCAGGCCAGTCGGTCCAGACAGGCAGGCTTGCGAATTATATATTTTCTTTCCGTTTCCAGTTGGGTCATACCAAACTTCCTTTTTGTATAAAATCAGTTACAAATCATCCTATTTATTGTAGTCTTTTTCTCGGTACTTGTCAACCGATTTTCCGTGGTGGCCGGGAGGAGAAAATCACCGTTTTTTGCATAATTTTTACCTTTTGGGGACAAAGAGGTGTAAAGGTGTTTTCTTTCGTGGAAAAGAGTGAGTTTTTCACATTATCCACAGAGTTTTGCACAAAAAACGCTGAAAACCTTGATAAACAACGTCTTAAAGGTGACAAGGTGTTTGCTTTCCCGTCTTTTTTTGCGGATTTCTTGCATTTTTCCACCCAATGTGATAGCATAAAACCGTGAGGTGTTTTATGAAAATTTTTGCCGGTATTTTACTGTTATTTCTGTTTTCACTTTTGGCCATTTCCCTGTATATTTTTCAAAAGAGCTTTGCTCGGGGCAAGCCGCCTATCCCCCACGATTCCGCCGCCCGTCCCCATATGGTGGCCGCCGTTACGGAGGGCAAGGAATGGTTTTTGTCCCAACCCTATCAGAAGGTAAGCATCCCAAGCAAAGACGGCCTGACCTTACGGGGTCTGTACCTCTCCGCCCACAGTGACGACACCCTGATCTTGATGCACGGGTATCACGCCGAAGGATTGTACGAATGCTGTCCTATGGTAAAATATTACTATGAACAAGGCTATAATCTGCTGATTCCCGACCAACGGGCCCACGGGGAAAGCGAAGGAAAATACCTCTCCTTCGGCATATTGGAAAAGGAAGACGTGGCAAGCTGGGCAAGCTTTCTTATGGAGCAATTTGCCCCCCGCAACATATTTCTCTCCGGCGTTTCCATGGGTGGCGCCACGGTGGTAATGAGCGCCCTGACCCAACTGCCCGACAGAGTGCGGGGCATCATTGCCGATTGTCCCTTCGGCGATCCCGTAGAGCAGTTTTGCTACAGCATAAAGCAAAAGGCCGGCCTCCCCGGCCCGCCCTTCGTCTATCTCTGCGGCATCTGGAGCCGCCTGCTGGCGGGCTTTCATTTCACCGATATTTCCGTCACCGATCTGGCGGCGGCCCGTCTGCCGTTGCTTCTGCTCCACGGCACTGCCGATCCCACCGTTCCCGACAGCATGAGCAAAGCAATTGAAACCCATTACGGCGGACCGGTGCAACGGATCCTCTTTGAGGGCTGTGCCCACGCCTACGCCGCGGTGCAGAATCCGGAAAAGTACCGCGCCGCCGTCACCGAATTTATGAACCGATACAAACAATAACTCCTTTTTGCCGTCCTTTGCCGCCCAAAGGGCTTCTTTTTTTATAAAAAAAGGGTAAATTCCTTGCAATATTTTTTATTATTATATATAATAAATATATATACTCTAAAGCCGTCGCTGTGACAAGCGATAACACTTTACACATTAGGAGGACGCCACCATGGCAAAAAACAAGATCATCATCACCATTGCCGGCAGTGAAACTGTCATTCTTTCCGACGAATCCAGAGAATATACCCTGGAGCTGGCGGGCATCGTGGATACCCACATCCGCTCCCTGCTGCAGTCCAATTCCAAAATGACCCTGCCCATGGCCGCCATTTTGACCTGCATGGATCTGTGCAACGAAAATGAGAAAAACAAGAACACTCTGGACAGAATGAGAGAGGAGATCCGCTGCTATCTGGAGCAGACCGCCGAGCTCAAAATGGAAAACGAGGATCTGCGCAAGGCCAATATGCTGATGCAGAAGAAACTGAAGAAATACGAGCAGGACGACTCTCAGGAAACGCTGTGATGCCGGAACTGCTTTCCCCTGCCGGTGGCCCCGAAGCGCTGGCCGCCGCCCTGAAAAACGGTGCCGATGCGGTGTATCTGGGTCTGCGGAGCTTTTCCGCCAGAGCCGGAGCGGATAATTTCTCCCCCGAGGAATACGCCGCCGCCTATCGGCAATGCGCCCGTATGGGAGTCAAGGTCTACGTCACCCTCAACACCCTGCTCACCGACCGCCAATTACCGGAAATGGAGCAAAGCATCCGTTTTCTGGCCGAGACGGGCTGTGACGGCGTGATCGTACAGGATCTGGCCACCGCCCGACTGGTGCGCTCCGTTGCCCCCGCGCTCCCCCTCCACGGCTCCACCCAGATGTGCATCTACAATGCCGAAGGGGCGCAGTTGTTGGAGGCCTTGGGCTTTACCCGTGTGGTAGTAGCCCGAGAGCTCTCTGCCGAGGAAATCAGCCACATCCTGCAAAACACCCGTCTGGAGATTGAAGTGTTTATCCACGGAGCGCTGTGTATGTGCTATAGCGGGCATTGCTACTTTTCCGCCGTGGTGGGCCGCAACAGCGGCAATCGGGGCCGTTGCGCCCAGCCCTGCCGCCTGCCCTATGAAGGGGGCTATCCATTGAGTCTGAAGGATCTTTCCCTGCTGACCCATCTGGATGAGTTACGGAAAATGGGCGTGCATTCCCTGAAAATTGAGGGACGGCTGAAAAGTCCCGAATACGTGGGCGGTGTCACCGCCGCCTTTGCCGATGCCCTACGGGGCAAAGCACCCGATGCCGCCACCCTAAAACGGCTGGAGGATCTATTCTCCCGCGAGGGCTTTACCGACGGCTATTGGACCAATCACGTAGGACCGCAGATGTTCGGCATCAAAACCCCCACCGCCTATCAGGATTATAAGGCGGCGGTCCACGACCTCACCCGACGCAAGCCCGTCAAGCGCTTTGACCTACGGGTAGATCTGCAGGCCGCAACCGACGCTCCCTGCCGTTGGACCTTTTCCGACGGGACCCACACCTGCACCCTGACGGGAGAGGCCGCCCAACCGGCCCAGAACAAGCCGTTGGAAGAGCAGGGACTGCGGGAGCGGCTGGACAAGCTGCAGGACACCCCCTATATCTTACAAGGATGTACCCTGCAAACCAACGCCCCCATATTTCTCCCCGTGGCGCAGATCAACGAAATGCGTCGCCGAGGGATCGAGGCCCTGGACGAGGCAAGAGAGCAAGTCACCCCCCTTGCCACCCATCCGGCTGACGTTGCCGTCACTCCTTCCCCTCACATCGGCGGCACCCAGGTACTCTATCACAGTCCTGACAGCTTTGCTTCTCAGGTGGACCACAGCGTCTTTACGGCAGTATGGCTACGGCCGGAGGATCTGTCCCTCTATCAAGGGGACAACCGAGGGGTGCATATTGATCATTTTTATCCCGCCGATCGGTTATCCGAATTGCTGGATTCCCTGTGGAAGCAGGGCATCCGTCGGGTGCTGGTGGGCAATTTGGGTCATATTTTGCCCGCCAAAGCCAAAGGCTTTGAGGTGTGGGGTGACTATGCCCTGAATATCACCAATTCCCTGTCGCTGGACGAGGTGAGAAAGTTAGGGTTGCACAATGCCACCCTATCCTTTGAGCTTTCCCTGCCCCAGTTGCGGGATCTCAGGCGCAGTATGCCCACCACCCTCACCGTGTACGGCAGACTGCCCCTGATGCAATATAAAAACTGTGTGATCAAAAACAAAGGGCGTTGCATCCGTCACAAGGGCTTTGACACCCTTACCGACCGCAAAGGGCAGACCTTTTTGCTGCAGTGTCGTCCCTTTTGCGGCAACACCCTATTCAATTCCCTGCCCCTATTGCTGGAATCCGTTGATACGCAAGGCTTTCCCGATGTATGCAAGCGGTTTTGCTTTACAGACGAATCTCCTGCAAAAGTGGCTGAAATATTGCAAAAATATGCCCTCGGTCAAAAACCGGAAGGCAATTTTACCGCCGGCCTGTACAAGCGCGGCGTGATATAGACAGAAAGAGAAGGTACCGCTATGAATTTTAATAAAAGAAAAGGAATGAGTTGGCTGCGCAAGCTGATGTCCTATAACGACATTGGTATTGATCTGGGCACCGCCAACACCATTGTGTTTAAAAACAACAAGGGTATCGTATTGCGGGAACCCAGTGTGGTAGCGCTGGACGCCTACGACCGCAGACCCATTGCCGTGGGTATTCAGGCCAAAAAGATGATCGGCCGCACCCCCGACAGCATTTTGGCCATCCGTCCTCTGAAGGAGGGTGTGATCGCCGATCTGGATTCCACCGCCGTTATGCTGCGCTATTTCCTGCGCAAGGCGATGGGCAAGGGCGTATTTAACAAGGTCCGTATCCTGATCTGCGTTCCCTACGGTGTTACCGACGTTGAGCGCCGCGCCGTGGAGGAATCCGCCTATCAGACCGGTGCCAAGGACGTCCGTTCCATTGAGGAGCCTCTGGCCGCCGCCATCGGCGCCGGTCTCCCCGTCAGCGAGCCCACCGGCAGTATGGTGGTGGACATCGGCGGCGGCACCAGTGAGGTTGCCGTGGTTTCCATGGGCGGTATCGTTACCAGCCAATCCGTCCGTATCGCCGGCGATGCTATGGATATCGCCATCGTCAACTATATTAAAAAGACCTTCAATCTCTTTATCGGTGAAAAGACCGCCGAGGAGATCAAAATGGCCATCGGCAGTGCCCATCCCTACAAGGGTGAGGGCGAAATGTCCATTCACGGCAGAGATCTGGCCACCGGTCTTCCCAAAAACATTATCGTCAATTCCGCCCAGATCCGTGAGGCAATGAAGGAGCCCATTGATGCCATCCTCGCCGCCGTAAAGGAGACTCTGGAGGAAACGCCCCCCGAACTGGCCGCCGACATCATTGACCGTGGTATCACCCTCACCGGTGGCGGCGCCATGATCCACGGGCTGGATACCCTGATCTCCAAGGAGACCGGCATCAACGTTCACATTGCCGAGCATCCGCTGGATTGCGTGGCGTTGGGTACCGGCGCCGCCCTGTCCAACCCCCATCTGTGGGAATCTTTAAGTAACTAAAACAAAGGATCGTTAATCAATGGGTAATTTTTTCAGAACCAGAGCCTTTATCGGTATGTGCATCGTGGCCGTACTGTTATTGGGGCTTTCGCTGCTCAGTATGGCAGACAATGGTCGGGTCACCATTTTGGAGGACGTGGTCGGCGCTGTCATCACCCCCATCCAAAAGGCCTCCAACCGACTGGTCAAGGCTTCGGGTGATTTTGTCAAGGTGTTCACCGAATACGAGGACCTGCTGGCAGAAAATAAAAAAATCAAAGAAGAGCTGGCAAACGCGCAAGCCGAGTTGCGGGATGCGGAGCAGTATATTGTGGAAAACAAAAGTCTGCGGGGCATCATCGGACTGGCTCAGGAACAGCAGGATCTGGAATTTGCCCTGGCCCACGTTACCGGCAAAGAACTGGGGGGCTATTCCCAGACCATGACCCTAGACAAGGGCTCCCTGCAGGGCATTGAGCCCAAGAGTCTGGTGATCACCGGCGAGGGCATCGTGGGGTACATCAATGAAGTTGGCTCTACCTGGTGCAAGGTAACCACCATTCTGGATCCCACCTGTGAGATCGGCGTGGTGCTGACCCGTTCCGGTCAGGCGGCGGTTTTACAGGGAGACACCACCCTCTCCCCCGACGGTCGGTGCAAAGCCAGTTATCTTAAAAACGACGTCACTCTGGCCGTAGGCGACAATCTGGAAACCAGCGGCATCGGCGGTATCTTCCCCGACGGGTTGTTTGTGGGCCGCATTAAGGAAATCAAGAGCGAGGCCTCCGGTCTTTCTCAATACGCCGTCATCGAGCCCGCCGTAAACATCAAGGAAGTAGAGACCGTATTTATCATTACTAATTTTGAAGGCAAGGAATAATCGTATTTATGGCAAGAGCGTTACGCTACAAGTGCATAGGGTACGGTGTGATGGTGCTGTTCTTTTGCATCCTCCAATCCGCCGTCACCTCTCCGGTACGGGTTTTGGGCCACACGCCGGAATTTATGCTGTTGCTGGCGCTGGCTGTCAGTTTCAGGGAAAGTGAAGTGTTTTCGGGCTGGTTTGGCCTGATCTGCGGCTTTCTCAGTGATCTGCTGGCCGGCGGCGGTGTGGGCTTGCGCGCCGTTTTTTATATGTTTCTGGCCTTTTTCGTGGCAGTTTGTCTGCAAACCCTCTTCCGCCCCCTCTTTCTCAGCTACGTCAGCATCTCTCTGGGGACCATGGCGGTGATTTTGGTGGCGGAGTATCTCTTTTATATCCTGCTTCACGGGCAGATCGACTTTGTATCCGCCCTGTTGCACACTATGTTACCCAAGCTTTTCCTCACCGGTATCTGGGCCTACGTGGTTTATTACGTGGTATACCGGTATAATCTGAGTTTGAAACGAAGGGGGATCCTGCCGTGAAATTGAGAGACAGTCGCACCCGTTTCATCCTCTTTCTGGTGGTGATCGCCGCCAGCTTTATCACCTTTATCATTGCCCTGATCAATCTGCAGATCGGTCAGGGTGCCTATTACAAAGAATTATCCGAAAAACGTATTTCCACCACCGAAACGGTTTCCGCCGCCCGTGGCAACGTATACGACCGCAACGGTGAGCTGCTGATTACCAACCGCAACGGTTACAACGTCACCATTTCCAAGGCGTTGTTTGATCAAGAAGATCAAAACCAAACCATTTTGGAACTATTGGAGCTGTTGAAAGCCTACGGTGCGACCCACAACGACACTCTCCCCCTCTCCGCTACCGAGCCCTTTACGCTGGATCGCTCCACCGACAGCAAATCCTCCGCCCTCAACGCTTTGATCAAAAAGTATGAGTTGGAGGAAAAGGAGATCACCGCCGCCCGCATTATGGACGAACTGGTGGAGGAATACGAAATCATCGGTAGCTATACCCCCGCCCAACAGCGAGCCATCGCCGGCGTTCGCTATGAGATGGAATTGCGGGAATTTTCCATGAGCAACCCCTTTATTCTGGCGGAGGACGTTTCCATTGAAACGGTGATCGCCATCAGCGAGCGCAGTGTGGAATATCCCTGCGTTACCGTGGAAACCGCCGCTTACCGTGAATATGCCGATCCCACCGTGGCCCCTCATTTATTGGGCCGCATCGGCAAGATCTGGGCAGAGGAATACCCCACCCTGAAGGAACAGGGCTATAAAATGAACGATCTGGTGGGTAAAGAGGGCATTGAGAAGGCTATGGAAAGCTATCTCAAGGGCACCGACGGCAGTCGTTTGATTGAGCGCAACGCCGCCGGTGAGGTACTCAACGTCAACGTCATCAATCAGCCCATTCAAGGTGACAGCGTGGTCCTCACCATTGACAAGCAATTACAGATCACCACACAAAACGCCCTGCGGGACGTGATTTTGGATCTGCAGCGCTACAAGGACACCAGAGATGCCAACATCGGCGCCGCCGTGGTGGTACAGGTGGACACCGGCGAGGTATTGGCCTCCGCCTCCTATCCCACCTACAATCTGGCAGAATATACCCAAAACTACAACGAGCTGTTGGCGGACGAGGATCAACCCCTCTTCAACCGTGCCTTCAACGGCACCTATGCCCCCGGCTCTACCTTTAAAATGGCCACCTCCATTGCCGTATTGCAGGAAGGTGTGGCCTCCCCTTCTACCAAAATCAAGGATGAGGGTATCTACAAAAAATATCCCGACTATCAGCCCAAATGCTGGCGATACACCGATTACGGCGCCACCCACGGTAGCGTTAACGTTTCCGAGGCGTTGCGGGATAGCTGTAACTACTATTATTACAAAACCGCCGACGAGTTGGGCATTGAAGCCCTGAACAAGTATTGCATTCAATTGGGACTGGGCAGCAAAACGGGATTGGAGCTCTCCGAGTCCTCCGGTACCCTGGCCGGTCCCGAGACCCGTACCAAGATGGGCGGCGAATGGTATCACGGTGATACCCTGCAGGCCTCCATCGGTCAGTCGGACAATCTGTTCACCCCCGTGCAATTGGCCACCTATCTGGCCACCATCGTTAACGGCGGCACCCGTTACAAGACCCATCTGGTTAAATCCGTCAAGGAATCCTCCACCGGTCGCGACGTGTTGGTCAACTCCCCCAGCGCCGTCAGCGAGCTGGATATTACCGAAGAAAATATGGAAGCGGTAATGCAAGGAATGTATCTTACCGCCGCAGAAGGTACCGCCGCCAACGTCTTTGCAGGATACCCCGTTAACATCGGCTGTAAAACCGGTACCGCCTCGGTTTCCAAGGGAACGGCCAACGGTATCTTCGTGGCCTTTGCTCCCTTTGAGGATCCCGAAATTGCTGTCTGCGTTGTGGTAGAGCACGGCGCCCACGGTAACTCCATCGCTCCCATCGCCAAAAAGATCTTTGATCAGTATTTTGAGGTGGGTGAATACGTCGGCGAACAGGTCGGCGGCGTCTACCTCCAACCTTAGCGGCGAGTCGCCGCTGACGTGTCCGATCGCATCAGCGAGCACCCATAGCAGGTACACGAACATAAGATCGGATCGCTTCCCTGTGCTACAGGGCGAGTGGGCGGTCAGTTCGATCGCATCGGCGGGTACCCATAGCAGGTACACGAACATAAGATCGGATCGCTTCCCTGTGCTACAGGGCGAGTGGGCGGTCAGTCCGATCGCATCGGCGGGTACCTATAGCAGGTACACGAACATAAGATCGGATCGCTTCCCTGTGCTACAGGGCGAGTGGGCTGTCAGTCCGATCGCATCGGCGGGTACCCATAGCAGGTACACGAACATAAGATCGGATAAAGCCCCACGTAGTGGGTCGCCGCTGACAATCTCGGGGTAACCTTCCGGTTATCCTGCCGGATGTGCGAGCACCAAAAATGGGTACGCGAGCGTAAGGTCGGGCCGCTTCCCTGTGCTACAGGGCGAGTGGGCGGTCAGTCCGATCGCATCGGCGGACACCCATTACAGGTGTGCAAACATAAGACCGGATCACTCCCTATGCAATAAAACAGGACCCTTTTCTAAGGCGGAAAAGGGTCCTTTTAATTTGATTTAAAGTTTGAGTTATCGCTGATTCTGCAGATTGAGATAGGCCAGAGAGAGGGCCAGATTTTCCTGAGAAACGCAGACGTTGGCAGGGACGTTGAGGGAAACGGGAGCGAAGTTCCAGATGGCAGTGATGCCGCACTTCAGCATTTCGTCACACACCTCCTGGGCAAATTCGGCGGGCACGGTGATAATACCGATATGCACGTCGTTTTCAGCGCAGTAGGCCTTCATATCCTGCATAGCGTAGATATTTTTATCGGAGATATCTCTGCCGGTCTTACGGTTGTCCTTATCAAAGGCGGCCACGATTTCCAGCCCGTAGCTGTCAAAGCCCTGATAGCCCAGCAAAGCTCTGCCCATTTTGCCGGCGCCCACCAAAATGGCGTTACTCTTCTCATCATAGCCCAGATAGTGCTCCAGACACTTGATCAGATCGGCGGTGTTATAGCCCACCTTGGGCTTGCCCAAACCGCTGACGGAGGCCAGATCCTTTCTGACCTGTACCTCACCCAACCCCAACGCTTTGGCGATGATGGTGGCAGATACGTTGATTCCGAGTCCCGACTTGGGATCCCGCAAAAATTGCAGATAGATGGGCAATCTTGACAAAGTTGCTCTGGCGACGTTGGATTGTTTCATAGCGATACCTCCGCAAATATGGTCCATAAAATAGTAGCCTTAACGGCAAGATTCGACAGTTTTTAACCACTTTAAATTATACCATAGCCCAACTTTGGCGGGAATAACCAGAAAAGTATAAGGTAATATAATCCACTATATAACGAAATATTTAATAAACATAGCGCTCCGCCGCCTTCCGCAGATGAGAGATAAACAACCGGTCCAGCTCGGTAAATTCATAGTCCTTGCGGTAGACCAAAATATCACGGTACACCTTTTGATATTCCGCGCAACGGCGTTGCACCAAGCTCTCCTGTTTCAGCCAGGCTTCATCATAAGGAGAGGCCCACATAAAGCTTTGGGGCAATGCCCGCACCAGGGCGATCTGGGTGGCACGGTCGTAGACCTTGATCTGCCCGCCCAACGTATCCCCCGGCAATTCCTTGCGGGCGTCGTTGGTGGGCATAGAGGACAATAGCGGGTCCCCCAACACGATTTCGGTGAGGGCCTGCAGATCGCTGAGCCGCACCTCTTCCGAAGCCGCCAACGGGCTGTTTTCGCTGAATACTACGCCATGGATTACCTCGTTGATCGGTTGATACCCCAGCCCCTTTTCTTCCATCAAGGCCTTATAATAAGCCTCGTGGTCCTCAGAGTGGCGCACGATGGCCAATTGATGGCCCTGACGCAACAAATTCTCAATGGCGGTCACCGATGCCGTTTCGTTATAAACCACGTCTACGTCTTCAAATTTCCCCACGTCCCGCAGGAATTTTAAAAAGGCGTCGGCCACGTAGCCGCTTTTGGGAACGGAAACGAAAAAGCGTTCCTTTTGCTTGCGTCCCTGTTTGTAAAACTGTTCCACCTGCTCGATCTGGCCGGCAATCTTAAGGGCGTAACGGATAAATTGCTCTCCGTCCACCGTGAGCTGCATTCCCTTGGGCGAGCGCTGAAAAATGGTGATTCCCAGATCCGTTTCCAATTCTTTGATAGAACGGCTGAGATTGGGCTGGGCCACCATCAAATTCTCCGCCGCCTTATTAATAGAGCCGGCGCGGGCGACCTCCAGTGCATATTTCATATGCAAAATGTTCATAACGGGTTCACTCCCTTATTTATGTTTTGTCGGACAGTCTGCCCGACAAGCTCCCCCGTTACGGCAGGTGAGCAGCGCCGAATCTTTTCCTATTATATCACAGAAAACGTTGATAAATCAACACTTTTAACACTTTATTCACGATTATTCCGCCCCACGCTCCATAAAAAAGAGGCATCCCGAAGGGTGCCTCTTTTAGGTTATATTTGCCTTAGACTACGCTGTAAAAGGTGTATACGAAGTTGGTAATCACCGTAGCGGCCTCGGCACGGCTGGCGTTGTCGGTGGGACGGAAGTAATACTTGCCACCCTTCTTCTCGCCGTTGATAAGACCGGCGGTCTGGCAGGCAGTAACGTATTTCTTGGCCCACTTGGAGATCTTGGCGCCATCAGCGAAGGTGATGGGATCGTTGATCTCTTCCACCGTCAGGCCCGCGACGTTGCAGTAGTCAAGCAGGATCTTGCAGATCTGCTCACGGGTGATGTTATTCTCGGGACCGAAGGAGGTGGCAGAGTAACCGTTGACAATGCCGTTCTCAAAGGCCCAAGCAACGTAGGGAGCATAATATGCCTTGCCGGGTACGTCGGTAAAGGTAGTGGTCACGTTGGCGTAATCCGCTGTGTTCAGACCGTACAGTCTGCCCAAAATGGTAACGAACATACCACGGGTCAAGGGTGCGTCGGGAGAGAAGGTGTTGTCGGTGGTACCGAACATCAGACCCTGATTGTAAACGAAGTTGACAGCGTCGTTCTTATAGAACCAATCGCTCTCGTCTACGTCCACAAAGATATCGGTGGCCTTTTCACCTACCAACTTACCAATAACGCGTTCATTCAGTACCTTGCCGCAATCATCGCACAGCTCCTGCTCCAGGCCATCGGCCTGATAAGTGGGAACAACGGTGATCACCCAGGTGGAAGAACGGTGACCGGCAGGAATGACACGAACGTCGGTGTTGGCTTCGCCGCAATCCAGACACCATCTGGACTCGGAACCGGGCTCGGTACAGGTAGCTTCAACGTCCACGGTGTACTCGCTGTCCCAATTATGAGGAATGGTGGGAACGGCAACGGTGCTGCCATCCTTCAGAGTGCCACAATCAGCGCAGTAGATGCTCTTTACACCTTCCTCACTACAGGTGGGCTCAACGTCCACGGTGTAATCAGTATTCCAGTTGTGCTCCTTCTTGGGAGTTCTTCTCTCGGTTTCATAATCGGGAGTTTCACAGAGCTCACACTTGATGCTTTCCCAACCGTAATCGGTGCAGGTAGCTTCCACATCGGTGGTGTAGGCGTTCGCCCAGATGTGCTGGCCGGCGCTCTCAATGACAACCTCACTGCCCTCCTGTACGGTATCGCAAACGGAGCAATGGATGCTCATAGAGCCATCCTCAATACAGGTAGCCTCAAGGTCTACGGTGTACTCGGTTTCCCAATCATGGGGAATCATCTCGATCAGTTCGTTACTGCCGGGCTTGGTAGCACCACAGTCAGCACACTGAATTTCTTTGTTACCCTGTACGGTACAGGTGGGATTCTCAATGATGGTGTACTCGGTGTTCCAGGTGTGGTTTTCGGGGTTGACGGGGATCACGATGTCACTCTCGGCAACCAAGGGGCATACGGTACACATCTTGTGACCGATACCGGTGGCGGAACAGGTGGGAGCGATATCTACAACCAATTCGCCGGGCGTATGGGCGCCGGTGGCGGGGATAGGCTCGGTGGAACCAACCAACGCACCACAGTAGTCGCAGGCCCAGCCCATAACACCGTCAACGTAACAGGTGGGTTCTTGCAGAACTTGCTCAGAGGAGGTGCCGTCGTGGCTGCAGGCGCACTTCAGATCAACCTTGTTGACCAGAGTGATGTCGCCGTATACAACCTTGACGTATACGGTCTGCGGATGGGTAAAGGCGGTTACGACAGCGGTGCAGGCGGCATCGGAGTAAACGCCGGCGACGGTACCGTTGGCCACACCAAGCATAGCGGGAGTGGCCGTCTTATTGGTAGCATCGATGGTGTACTGATTGTAACCAAGGAAGTCGCCCATTTCAAATGCGTTGTAACCGTCGTTGACAATACCCAGATCGGTATTCTTAACGGTCATTTCAGGATCCAGCCAGTATTCCTTGGTATTCTTGACAACGCCGGCGGCAGAGCCGGGATCCACGTAGGTGGCGACAATCTTGCCGTCCTCTACCTTACCAAAGAAGTTTTTGTCCAGATTCAGATCGCCTTCATAGGCGTTAGCTTTAAAGACGGAGTTGGTAACGAAAACGTTTCCTTCCACAACGGAAGCGTCGGAGTAGGCATCACCGGTACCGTACTTGGTGTCTGCCTGATAGTGGCCGATAACGTTTGCCTTGTAGTCGGGACGATAGAAGTAGTTATCGGTGGCTGTCAGATTAACGATCTCGGCATCGCCGGTGGGCTCACCGTTCTGGATGCCCCACAGATAACCCAAACCGCCGTTTACGTAAGTGTTGGAGATGATTACGTCCAAACCATCGGGATAGTAGTCAAAGTTTGCATTTACACTACTGGCATCCCGCAGGGTGTACAGGAACATATCACGGTTGGAGTTATACAGAACAACGTTGTTAACGAATGCGTTGGGTCGTTTGGAATTCCATTTCACCTTGGAGCCGTCGGTGGTCAGCAGGTAGACCAAACGATGGCTGGTGCCGGCGATCTTACCGGTGTTGTCGTTGAGTACGGCAACGTTTTCCAAAGTAAACAGATTGGAACGGGTGAGGATCAAGGAATCGTTGGCATCACGGTCAATGCCGGTGGCATCAAAGACACAATCCTTGATGGTCAGGTCGATCACCTTGTTATGATAGGTGTTGTCCCAACCGCCGATAATGGTCTTGGCAGAGTTGGCAAAGATACAGTTCTTAAGCACTTGGGTCTGGTACATAGAACCGCTCAGCGCACTGGCTTGGGTGGTTCTCCAGGCATCGGTGGTACCGGCGAAGGTCACACCGTCGATCACGTAGCTGAGAGAAGAGTCACCGGAAGGAGCAATAGCGCCCTTGATCACGGCTTCCTTGGTAGGATCGGTGCTGCGGCCGTTTGCCAGCTTGCCTTCCTTGGCTTCTGCACCGTAGGGAGAAACGGCAAACTGAGGACCTACCATAGCAACGCTCTTACCCATGTACTGCTGTTTATTGGCGCCGGCAAACTCATGAACGCCGGGGGTAAATACGATCAGATCGTTGAGGTTGTTATTATAGGTGTATTTCACACCGTCTTTATCCTGCCAGGTCTGGGTGCCCAGAGCCAACAAGTCGTTGATGGTGGGATTGGAAACCTGCGCATAGGCGCTCTTGTCGTTACCGGCGCCGTTGTCAAAGTACTGGAAGAACTTGGCATAAACGCCGTCGGTCGCTCTCTGACCTTCTTGATAGGTCACACCGTTAAAGGTGTAACCGTTGGTTTTGTACTCGCCGGTGGGATCGACGATCCAGTAGTTACGGGGAGTGTTCAGGGCGTATACAACGGTCAAAGTGGTGTTGCCGGCCTTATACTGGGCCTTGGCAAACTTACCGTTGATGGTGTCCTGGGTGATGGTGTCCACCTTGTTGGTACAGGCCTCTTCGGTGTAGATACCCAAGAACTTGACAGCCGGATCCTTGAACTTAACAAGGGTGTTGGCGTTGTAGGTCACACCGCGCTTCAACAACAGGGTCAGACCGCCGGTGAAGTAGGTGTAATTTCTCAGGTTACCTCTGACAACCATCTGAATGAAGCTGTACAGAGCAACGCCGTTCTCAACCTCATGTACGGTCATCAGCTCTCTGACACCGCCGTTCATTTCGTCGGAAGCGTAAATGTCAGACTGTGCAATGGCCGCATAATTGTAACCGTTGACAGAATAACCGTGCATCATCACGGGCAGGATGTTGCCGTCGTGATCCACAAACAGGTTACCGGAAACGTCAAAGGGTGCGGTGTTAGCATCCAGACCGGTGAAGGGAGAATTCTTCTTGTCATTTACCAGACGGAAGATATTGTCCTTGATCACAAAGCTGTACTTGTTAGCGATGTTAGTAGTTCCTTCCTTCAGAGCGCAGTTTCTGAAGTTAAAGACCATAGCGTTGGAGGTGGCGCCCTGCGCAAAGACTTCCTTGGAGAACTCAAACAGGTTGTCGGTAACCTCCACGTGGGTGGCAGAGGCCTGCGCGGCGGTGGTCACCTTGTCAATAAAGATGATGTCAGAGCCGGATTTGTTGGTGGTACCAACGTCCCAGAACTTGTTGTTCTTAACGGTAACGGTGGCCTGATGATCTTCGTAGCTGCCGTAGCTGTTTTCGTTTTGGATGGGGAAACGCAGCAAGTGAGCGCTTTCCCAATCGGCGCCGACACAGTCGGTAACGGAAATCTCGGGACTTACGGCCAGTTCTTCGCCGTAGAAGTTTATGGAAGCGGAAGTTGATTTGGTGGTATAAAGCTGGAAGTGATGGGTCTGATAGTAGCAGTTGGCTGCCGACTTGGACAGCTTGCCGCCGTAGAACACGCAATCCTCAAAAGTGATCTTATTGCCGTAGATGGCGTTGGACTCACTGGTCAGATCGGTGCGGGTCATCTCATCGGTCAGATCCATATAGCAGTTTTTAAACTGCCAGGTGTTCTGCTTGTAATAGCCGCCGCCACCGAAGATGGAGTGAGCGGCAGGGTTGGTCATGCCACCAAAGAACAGGTTGCTGTAATAATGGTTAGTCTGATCATAACCGGAATACAGTCTGGCGCCCTCGGAAATCGCAATACCGTCCATATAGAAGTTGGTATTGGAGGGAACGTAGAAGGTGCTGGTGAGCACAAGCTCAGTGGCCTTGTCAGCGCTTCTGTCGTTCATGATCTTAATGGCGTCAGCCTTGGTGTCCTTGTTAGAGTTAACAGGACTCTTACCGGCCTGGGGACCCAGCATATACAGATTCTGCAGTTGCTCGGGTGTGGGGTCAGCGGCATCGCCGGCAGCCTTCAACTCAAAGTCGTTCATATAGGGGAATCCGCCGGGGGCGAATACAACTACCAGATCCTGACTTTTGCTGGACGTGTCAGCAGCCCAGGCGGTGTTATAAGCCTTTGCGGTGCTTCTGAACTGATCCATCTTGCTGAGGGTGTTCACGCCCCAGGTCAGCAGATAGGTCTTGCCGTTGCCCCAGATGGTGCCATCGCCGTAGGTGTACTCAAAGGTATCACCGTTGGCAACGCCGGCAGGTGCACTGGCAAAAGCAGTGGAGTCGTAAAAATAGACGTTGGCATCGGGAATGATGACGTCACCGTCAACTTCACCGGTGATTTTGGCATAAGGATCCGCAGGGGTGACGGTGTCATCAGCGGCGGCAGGCAGCACGATGGCTGTTACCATGCTCAGACACATCATCACGGTCAGCAGTAAACTTAAGCCGCGTTTTGCATTGTGTAACATTGCATAACTCTCCTTTTCCGAATCATATTTAGATATTATGATCCATCTTATAATATATATTTTACTATATATTATAATAAAAAGCAATCCTTCCCCGTTGTTGCATCTGCCAAAAATATGAAGATTTTTTTGTAAATCTTGCACAAAGCAGGAAACTCCTGACGGTGTATCCGATCTCATTGGCGGGCACCTATATTCGGTGCGCGAACACAAAATCGGGTATAGGCCACGCAGTGGTCGCCTAAAGGGAATGATATTTTTGCGGCTATGCCGCAAACATCATTAAAAACAAAGGACTGCGACGAAAGTCGCAGTCCTTGTTTTTTACTTGTACGCTTTTGCAAAGTTCATGCGGTGGGACGTCCCCATCTACAGACCCCTCCACCGCAAGCGGTCCCCCTCCCCTTTGCTACGCAAAAGGGAGGTCATTCTGCTTTCTTTTGTTATCTTACCGCACTGGGTCGGTGCGCAATTAATTTCAATGAGCTTTTGGGCTAAGTCCCAAAAGGTTTCCTTTACGTCAAAACCACAAGGTGGTTTTGGTGCATCATTTTGCGGCGAAGCCGCAAACATCATTAAAAACAAGGACTTGCAC
>JAZQJG010000019.1:0-16617 GCA_045541535.1 Eubacteriales bacterium | reverse complement strand
GTTACCGCTCCTCTCAGCGTGTCAAAGAACGTTCTTTGACACGCTGAGAGGAGCGGTAACTACCGCTCCTCTATCATTTCATATAGGGCCTCCATGGCTTGTCCCAGACCGCCCAATCGGTCAATCAGCCCCGCCTCCACGGCGGCTTTGCCGTCCAGCACGGTGCCCATATCGTTGACCAGCTCTCCCACGTTGTGGACCATTTGTTGCAGCATTCCCTTGTCAGTCTTGGAATGCTCGGCCACAAAGGTTAAAATCCGATCCTGCATTTTGTCAAAAAAGCGGAAGGTCTGGGATACGCCGATGACCAGTCCGTTGGTGCGTACGGGATGCACCGTCATGGTGGCGGAGGGTACGATAAAGGATTTTCTGGCCGCCACCGCCAAAGGGACGCCGATGGAATGACCGCCGCCCAATACCAGAGAGACAGTGGGCTTGGTCAGGGAGGCGATCATCTCCGCAATGGCCAGTCCCGCCTCCACGTCGCCCCCCACCGTGTTCAACAAGATCAGCAGGCCCTTTACAGCGTCGTTTTCCTCCACCTCCACCAATGCGGGCAAGACGTGCTCGTATTTGGTGGTTTTGTTTTGTCCGGATAAAATATAATGTCCCTCGATCTGACCGATGATGGTCAGCACCCGTATGCCGTGCTCGGTGGTGATGATGCCGTTATCGGCAATCTGATTTTCGGGCGACAGACTTTCCTCTGTTTCCATGGGCTCGTCGGTCATGATCTCACCGCCTGCCCGGCATATACGGCGGCATCTCCCAGCATTTGCTCAATGCGCAACAACCGATTGTATTTGCACACCCGTTCACTGCGGGCGGGAGCGCCGGTTTTGATCTGTCCGCAGTTGGTGGCCACCGCCAGATCGGCAATGGTGGTGTCCTCGGTTTCGCCACTGCGATGGGAAAGGATACATTGGTACCCGTTACGGCTTGCCAGACGGACGGTCTGTAACGTTTCGCTCAGGGTGCCCACCTGATTGGGCTTGACGAGCACGGCGTTTGCGCTCTTGCTTTGAATTCCCCGTAACAACCGATTGGGATTGGTAACGAACAGATCGTCGCCCACGATCTGTACCTTACCTGCAAAATGGTTGGTCAGTTGGCGGAAGCCGTCAAAATCCTCTTCTCCCAAGGGATCCTCTATAGAGCGAATGGGGAATTCGCCGCAGAGTCGCCGATAATGCTCGATCAACTCCTCTTTGTACGTCACCCGATCTGCCTTGGGCAGGCGATAATGATCGCTTTCCGTCCATTCGCTGGCCGCCACGTCCAGTGCGAAAACGATGTCCTCGCCGGTGTGGTACCCTGCTGTCTCCACGGCGTCGCACAACAATTGTAATGCCTGCCGCTCGTCACTCAGTTCGGGGGCAAAGCCGCCCTCGTCTCCCACGGCGGTGGACAACCCTTTATCTTTTAATAGGGCTTTTAAGGCGTGATAAACGCTCACCCCCATATGCAGTGCCTCGGAAAAGGAATCCGCCCCCACCGGCATAATCATAAATTCCTGAAAATCAAGGCCGTTGCCGGCGTGGGCACCACCGTTGAGAATATTCATCAGGGGCACCGGCATTACACAGGCATTCACACCGCCCAGATAACGGAAAAGGGGCGCCTGTCGGGCGGCGGCCGCCGCTCTGGCACAGGCGAGGGAAACGGCCAGGGTGGCGTTGGCACCCAGATGCTCCTTGTTGGGTGTGCCGTCCAGACGGATCATTCGCTGATCCAGCTCCCATTGGGCAAACACGCTTTGTCCGATCAATTCCTCGGCAATGGGGCCGTTGACACCGGCTACTGCCGTCTGTACGTCCTTGCCGTTATACCGCTCCCCGCCGTCTCTCTTTTCCACCGCTTCATAACTGCCGGTGGAGGCACCGCTGGGGACCGATGCCACGCCAAGGGCGCCGTTCTCCGTTTCCACCCGCGCCTGCAGGGTGGGCAGACCTCGGCTGTCCAAAATCATAGCGGCGCTGATTTTACTGATCAAATGCTTCATACAAAAACCTCCGTATCACACTTGGTTGATTGTTTGTTAGTTTTTTCGAAAAAAACTGTTTTATGCAACGAGGTTTTGTGGTATAATGAACTTAATTATGAAAAAGGAGGGATTTTGTGAAACCGTGTAAGGATATTTCTTCGGCGGCAAAACTGTTTGCCGTAAGCTTTTTGCAGGATCCCGCCTTTGCCCTTTGTCTTGCGGGGGAACCCGCTCCCGAGCAAGCGATGGAGCGCTTCTTTTTCTCCTATCTCAAAAACTGTAAAGATCTAATGCTTTACACAACATCCGAGAAGCAGGAGGGCTTTTTGTGCTTTTATCGGTGGGACAAGCCACCGGTGGAGGACTTTGATTGCCCCGAGTGTTTGTGGCAGTTGGAACGGTTTCAGATATTGGAGCAGCATTATCAGCGGGATTATGCGGTGCTGGATATTATGGCCGTGTCGGCCGCCTGCCGTGGACAGGGGCTGGCAGGAAAGATGATTGATTTTTTTGTAGATTATTGTAAGGCGCATCATCTGATCCCCCTTACCGAAATTTTTGATGCCGACCATCTGGACTTGTACCGGCGTCGCGGCTTTGTATTGCGGCACCGCCAAGAATGCGATGGCATTACTACCTTTGTTTTGGAGTACCCTTTATGATACTGACGTTAAACGAAATTGAAAAAAGCTATGGCGAGCATACCGTGCTTTCCGCCATCTCCGCCAAGATTGAAGAGGGCGATCGGATCGGTATGATCGGCATCAACGGCGCCGGCAAATCCACCCTGCTCAACGTAATTGCCGGCCGGCTGGCGCCGGACGGCGGTGAGGTAATCCTGGGCAAGGACGTCCGTGTGGGTTATCTACGGCAGAATACACCCCTGTCCAGCGGCAAAACGGTGATGGAGGAAATGCGCAGTGTGTTTTCCGAAACCCTGGCGCTGGAAGCGCAGATGGAGGAATGCCGCAGGGCCCTGGAGCACAGCAGTGATCCCGTTCTGTTGTCCCGCCTGCAATCCCTGACCGCCCGTTTTGAAGCGGCAGACGGCTATAACGTGGACGTTAAGATCGCCCGTGTACTCACCGGTCTGGGCTTTACGGCCGAGTGGTGGGAGCGGGTGGTGGATCACCTTTCCGGCGGTGAGCGGGTGCGTCTGTCTTTGGGCAAGCTGTTGCTCAGCGCCCCCGAACTCTTGATGCTGGACGAGCCCACCAACCATCTGGATTTTGCCACCCTGAACTTTTTGGAGGGCTTTTTGGCGGAATACAAGGGGGCGGTGCTGATGGTGTCCCACGACCGTTATTTTCTGGACCGTACCGTGCACCAAATCTGGGAGATTGAACAGCCCCATCTGGTGGTCTATCCCGGCAATTATTCCAAGTATAAGGTGTTGCGGGAGGAACGGCGGCTGAGTTTGCAAAGGGAATATGACAAGGCAATGGTGCAAAAAGCGGAACTGGAGGACTATGTGGCCCGCAATCTGGTGCGCGCCTCCACCTCTGCTATGGCCAAGAGTCGCCGCAAGCAATTGGAGAAGTTGGAGATTCCCGTGCTGTTGCCGCCGGAGCATCGGGGAATGCGGTTTCAGTTCGGTATGCGGCAAAAGAGCGCCTTTGACGTTTTGAGCGTGGAGGGCTTGCCGTTGGAGATCGGCGGCAAAAGACTGTGTGAAAGAATTGATCTGGAGATCAAGAGAGGTGAAAAAATTGCTTTGGTGGGACAAAACGGCGTCGGAAAAACCACGCTTTTTAACCGTATTCTGCAACCGACCGACCAAACGGCAGGTGGTATCGTCCGTTGGGGCAAAGGTACCTGTATTGGCTATTTTGATCAGCACGGTGCTGCTCTTGATCCGTCTCTTACGCCGCTGGAGCAAATAAGAGAGGATCACAACGGGGACGTGGACGGTGTGATCCGTGATCTTCTGGCACGGGTACAACTGAAGGGGGAGGCGGTATTCGCCCCCATTTCCACCCTCAGCGGTGGCCAAAAGGCAGGGGTCAGCTTTGCAAGGCTGATGCGCAACGAGGACAACGTTTTAATGCTGGACGAGCCTACCAACCATCTGGATCTGGCCAGCCGTGAGAATCTGGAGGATGCTCTGGCGGCCTATGAGGGCACGCTGTTGATGATCTCCCACGATCGTTATTTGCTCTCAAGGGTGCCCACGGTGATCTATTGTTTAACCCCCTTTGGCCTGCAACGCTACGCTTCGCTGGAGGAATATCAGGCCTCGTTCACCACCCCCGCGCCTCCCAAGACGGCAGAGAAAAAACCGATGGACAATTCCTATCATAAGGACAAAAAGGAACGGGCCCGTCTGGCCAAACGCCGCTCCAGACTTGCGGCTATTGAAAAAGAGATGGAAGCGCTGGAGACGGAAAATCAGGCGCTGGAGGCCGAGCTTGCGGCAGGGGAGAGCGATTATCAAAAACTACAACAGCTCTGCGACAAGCTGGCAGAAAATAAGGATAAAATCTCCGCCCTCACCGACGAGTGGTTGGAGCTGGAAGAAGAATAAAATGCACCGAGCAATGCTCGGTGCATTTTTTACAAAAGTTCTTCAATCAGTGCTTCGGTCTTACGGTTTAGCGCCTCAAAGTCCATGGCCTCTATATAGATTTTCTCCAATTCATCGTGTAAAGCTTTTTCGCTTGCCAGTAGTTCCGACACTTCTTCGTTCAGGGAACCCACCAGCTTTTTTACAAATTGCAGTTTATGTTTATGTTGCGACACAACCTCCGGCGCCGTCAACTGACGCATATGGATGCTTTTGGTAACGGGCAGTTCACTTTGAAGCTGCAGACGGCCGTTTTGCCGCACGATGCCAAGGGATAGTTCGGGCACCACCAGATGATCTATCTTTTGCGGGTCGGTGGGGCAACACATTTGTTGTCGGTCATAGCCAAGGGCCGCCAGCATTTTGTCGGCCAGCGCCGTCAACAAATGACCGTTTTCATAGCTGTCCTCAATCAGCAGGATCTGTCGGCAGTTTTCAAAGCAATCTTCATACATCACTTGCCCCTTGCCACTTAGGGCGGAGATAAACCGTCGCTCACACTTTGCTGTTTTGTCGATCGGTACGGCGGCCGCCTTGGACAAGAACTTTTTCAGCATTTGTTCCGCCTTTCGTTCTTGAAAGGCGGGGGACAGCAGACTGTCGCTGTACCGTTCCAGCTCTCCTGCCGCCCGCAACAGACGGTAGATGCGACTGAAAAGAGCGCCGATCTCTTCGGTCAGTTCTATGATGCGTCGCCGTTTGGGGATCAACTTTGCCCGATCCCAGTATTCCCCCAGAGGGATCAACTGTTCCACCGCCCCGGGATATCTGGGCTCGGCGCTGTGGGGCGGGGTGGTGTCCAATAATACCAATTTTCGTTCCGCTATCCGTACGCCGTCCAGACTTTCAGGGTCGGAGGAGCAGTGCATCCGCTCCACGGTGTATCCTTTTTTCTCGGCGGCGTCGGCCAGCCGTTTCATCAGCGAGCTTTTACCGGTGCCGGGGCCGCCTTTTATAAGTAGAAGGTTATGATCCTTCAGTGAGGTTATTTGGTCAAATAAACTGTAAAATCCTTCACAGCTATTTGCCGCCAGAAACGTATTCATCCATCGTTCACTCCCTATTCTTCATTGTATGAGAAAGTAAAGGAATGGTGAAAGAATTGGCAAAAGTGTGGACAAACGAGAAAAAATAATATATAATAAAACAAATTGCAGTGAAGGAGGATCTCTATGTCCGACCAGAACAATCAAACCCCGCGCAGAGCCTCCACCGGCTCCTATACCGGACAGCGTGGCGGCGGCGGTCGACCGGCAGGCAGTTATCGTACCGGCACGGGCGCCTCTTCCGAGACCCGTCCCATCCGTCTGGGTGATAAAGGGAAGATCAAACGCAACGGCAGAACCACCCCTGAAACGGTGGCGCACAATGCGGAAAAAGAAAGGTTTGACTTTGCAGAATTGTTTTCTAAGAAGAATATGAAAAGATTTACAAAACATTTGATTTTTTATTTGGTACTGGTCACCGTGGCGGTGCTGATCACCTGGTGTGTCATCGTTGCCGCCAATGATATCAATGCCTTTATCAAAGAGGACGAGACCATCGTGGTCACCATTCCCAAGGGCGCCTCGGTGGATGAGATCGGCACCATTTTGGAGGATAACGGCGTTATTGATTCCAAACTTGCTTGGAAGGGCTATTGCAAGTTTAAAAAGAGCAGTGGCTTTCAGTACGGAGAATACGAGCTCAACTCCAATATGTGCTACAAGGAGATCATCACCCAGCTCAAAAAATCCAGCACCAGCCGTGAAACGGCCAAGATCACCATTCCCGAGGGGTATGAGCAACGGGAGATCGTGGATCTGCTGGTGAAAGAGGGCTATGCCGACCGCACCGTGTTGGAGGACGTGCTGGCCAACTATGAGTTTGATTACGACTTTGTTCGCGATCTGCCCAAGCGCAATAACCGTCTGGAGGGATATCTCTTCCCCGATACCTACGAGATCTTCGTGGGAGATGAGGTCAGCATTATTAATACAATGCTTTCCAACTTCCAGAAAAAGATTGAGGACGAGGAGATCAAAAAGCTGATCGCCAAGAGCAAGTATACCTTGGATGAGGTAATCACCATGGCCTCCATCGTGGAGCGCGAGGGCGCCGATCATACCGAATTCGGCAAGGTAGCCAGCGTCTTTTATAACCGTATTGAGTCGGATACCTATCCCTATCTGGAATCCTGCGCCACCGTGCAGTACGTTCTGCCCGAGCGTAAGTCGGTGCTCAGCATTGCCGATACCAAGATGGATAATCCCTATAACACCTATCAGAACAAGGGCTTGCCCCCCGGTCCCATCGCCTGTCCCGGCTTGGATGCGATCAAGGCAGCCTTGGACCCCGAGGACACCGATTATTACTTCTTTGTGGCCTCCTCCGAGGGCACGCTGTTCTCCCGTACCTACAGTGAGCACCTTTCCAACGTAAAAAAAGCGGGCAACAGTTCCACCGGTACGTCCACTGTATCTTAAAAATAAAAGCACTCCGATGATTCCATCGGGGTGCTTTGAATGTGAGGATAAAATGAAAAAACCTGAACTTTTGGCGCCCGTGGGGGATATGACCCGCCTTCAATATGCGCTGGCCTATGGCGCCGATGCGGTCTATCTGGCCTATCGCAACTTCGGTATGCGGGCGGCGGCCGGCAATTTTGATTTGGAGCAACTGTCACAGGCGGTGACAATGTGTCATCAACGGGGTGTCAAGCTGTACGTTACCGTCAACACCTATCCCACCGTGGAGGAAACGGCCCAGCTCCCTGCCTTCTTTGAGGAAATGGCGGCCATCGGGCCCGACGCTTTTATCATTGCGGATATCGGCGTGATGAGGCTGGCCCGTCAATATGCGCCGGGCATTGCTATTCACGTATCCACCCAGGCCAATATTACCAACGCCACCACGGCCCTGGCCTATGCCGAACTGGGCGCCACCCGTGTGGTACTGGCCAGAGAGGTTTCTTTAGAACAGATCCGTGTCATCCGTCAGGCGGTGGGGGATAAATTGGAGATTGAGTGTTTTGTGCACGGCGCTATGTGTATGTCGGTTTCGGGCCGATGCCATCTTTCTGCCTTTTTGACGGGCAGAGATGCCAATCGGGGCGCCTGCGCTCAACCCTGCCGCTGGGAATACACCATCACCGAGGGCAAACGGGAGGGGCAGTATTTTCCCGTGGAGCAGGACGGTAAGGGGACCTATATTTTCAATTCCAAGGATATGTGTATGGTCCATCATATCGACGATCTCATTGCCGCCGGCGTGGACAGCTTTAAGATTGAGGGTCGGATGAAAACCTTTTATTACGTAGCCTCCACGGTCAAGGCGTACCGACAGGCCATTGACGAGTGTTTTGCGGGTAGTGAGCCCCGCCCCCTCTATCATCTGGAACAAGCGGGGAAGGCCTCCCACCGCGACTTTTCTACCGGATTTTATTACGCTCCCATGGGAGAGGACGGCTTTAACCCCTTGGACGGCGGTTATATCCGCCCCTACGACGTGGTGGCTACGGTGGAGCATTGGGAGGACGGCGTGGCCCTGATCCGACAGAAAAACAAATTTGCCGTGGGGGATACGCTGGAGGTGCTGTCTCCCCAGCGGGACGACTTTGCCCTGCGGGTGGAAAGCCTTGTGACGGAGGAGGGGGAGAGCGTGCCTGATGCCCCCCATTCCCAACAGCTTTTGCGCTTGCCCTGCAGTATCCCGCTGAGCCCTATGGACATCCTCCGTAAAGAAAATTCATAAAAAGCCCCCTTGTGTTCTTATAATGGTGCACAATTTTAAAACATCATTATTATATACTTTTTCTATTGCGTACAGTAGAAAACTATGGTAAACTAAAATTACATAATAACGAAAGAGGTGAGTCCCGTGGCGATCGATTGTTCTTTGAAAAGCTACCCTTCCTTGCGTGCGGCTCATTTTTCTTCAAATCAGTGATAACAAAAACATTAAAGCGCAAGGAGTTGCAGTCAACCCTTGCGCTTTTTGTTCATGCCAATCAGGGAACCGTCCCCTGATTGAATGATGATATCATCGCTGACCCAGGATACTATAATTAAGAGGTGAAAACATGAATAAAAAAATCAAAACCACACACTTAATTATTATCGTAGTCGTATTTTTGCTTGTTGTTAGCGGTTTCGCTTACTTTTCAATAAATCCAATCGTATTATCGTTTTCAATGGATAATTATAATGTCGAAGAATTTCGTCAGGTGAGACGAGAGGATTTGTTGGAACTTGCTGGTTCGGAGCAGGATGTCTTTGAACGATACGAACAAATTACAACCGGAAGAGAAGCCGTTAATGCTGCCAAAAACATTTGGAAAGTTTTTTATGAAAACATATGGATTTATCAACCGCGCTGTGTATACTATGATGAAAATAATCATGTTTGGTTGATAACCTCTGGTATTTTTAAAGAAGGACCAAATTTGCTCATCTCCGAAACCGGCGAAGTGTTAGATATGTGGAGAGAAAGATAAACACAACACAACAGAATCGTCCCCTTGTGTTCTTGTTCAATCAACTATAATTGGGAGGCTTTATGAAAAATAATATACGTATTTTTTTATCATTGTTTTTGGCTTTGTCCTTGATGTTGAGTAGTTGTTCCTATAAAAGCAATCGATCGCCCACCTTAAGTGATTCTGTTCTTGGCGGAGAATCGTATTATCTTGTGAATCAAACCGAGAAAACAGCCATATTTGTGCATGTTCCTGTTTTGGAACGTAATGTGGATCAATGTTTGCTCGATTTTGTGTGTACAAAAATACAAGAAATTTGCTATGCGCAATGTGATTTTGAAATTTTTGATGATAAATTTCAGTTGACTGCCGCAGATATACATGTTGAGGACGTTGATGTTTATGCACAAATTGATTATCAAATATCAATGAATACAGATGAAATGATCAGTCTTGTTTTTGAAGGTATAGTGAATCAACGATCAGCTGCATATCCAACCAATGTGTTTTTTACAATCAATATTAATCCCGCAACCCGGCAATGCTTTAATTTGCATCAAGAGATCACATTGAATGAGGATTTCTTTTCTTCTTTTAAGCAAATAGCCAAAGAGCAGAATCCCGATTTTGCAGAGATTATTGAGAAAACTGTAGATTTTGAAAGTTTTCGCGACGGACTGACGGGCGGCAGCTACCATTGCTATTATACCCCAAGTGAATTGGGCATCAGTGTTCCGGTCATTCATGCACTCGGTGATCATATTGAAATTAAGATGGCAAGGTAATCCAATCAGGGGACGGTTTTCTGATTGAATGACTTTTATAGGTATATTGATTTTGAGCGGTTTTCAAGAAAGGAATCAATGATACAATGAATCAATATCAACTCAGTTTTGAAATCACGGACGAATATCGTCGGATCAACCAAAAATTGAGGGAGCAGTTTGCACCGGAACGAACTTGTTGGATCAATCCGGAGGACGACAGAGTAATTACTTTAACCTTTTCCGATCAGGAAGTGCAAATACAGGATGAACAGAAGGGCTGTAAATACAAAAACGTTATTAATGTTAAGGAAACCGGCGCCGGTCTTTTTCTTCTATTACCGAAAAATCGTTTTTTGTTTATTCCCGTTACCGAGAACAAAGAGTTTAACGTGGCCCTGATGCATCTGGCACGCTGTTTGGGAAAGTTGGGGTGCCCGTATTTGCGAGTTAAAAATCTTTGTCTTAACAACATTGGCCTATATCAAAAACTGAGTTTTTTATTTCGCAAAGAGCGGGGCATTTATATTGGGCCGTCCTATATTCCTGGCCTTCTTTTGATGCTGTTATCTATGATATTTGGCTTGCTGTTTCTAAATGAGTTGTTTCTTAACCCCGTTATTGATCGTCAGCAAGCGATTTGTACAAGCGGTATATATTTGAAACATGAAGTGGTTGCGCCCCCTCGTCTCCGTGACGTCAATTTGTATTTTCAAGATCTTCCAAAACAGAAGGTAGACGGCTGTTGCACCTCGGAATTGACCAGTATTCTTCCATCCGTTTCACGGGGAACGCAGATGGAACTGTTGATACATCCCAAAAGCAAACTGGTATTGGAAATCAAGACAACGCAACAGACTTTGTTGAATTTTGACGATGCAATTATTCGCATCCGAACCGAAGCGGTTCTGTTTGCGGCTTTAGGCGGGTTGCTGATCCTAGTTTCCTTGAGCGCTTTGCTCTATTTGATTCACCAGAACACAAGGGGACGGTTCTATTGTGTTTAAGGTCAGGAACAGCTCTTTGATCCCAAAAAACTTAAACAGGGCGGGAGAATTTCTCCCGCCCCTTTTTGTAGAAAAGAACAGAAAAAAGAGCCTCCCTTATTTTGAAATAAGGGAGGCCGAGCGGTGCATCCAATCAGCTTAACTTAATGACATTGCCTTACAAAGGGGCTTTTTTATTCTTGACTGGTGGGGAGATTTAGGTGGAGGAGGATGGCCAACAAGCGAATGATGACGATCACTCCGGCGCCAACGCCCATAGCAACGGTGAAATCGGTGACGAAGGAGCAGAGCCAGATGGACAGCACGCCAGCCAGCGAAGCGGTGGCGTAGACGTGCTTGCGGAAAATATAGGGGATGGTGCCGGTGAAAACGTCCCGCAGTACGCCGCCGCCCACACCGGTGATGACGCCGACGAAAAGCATCAGGGTCAGGGAGGTGTGGCCCAGCTCATAGGTGCCCTCCACGCCCACGGCGGTAAAGACGGCCAGACCGATACTGTCGGCAACGTACAACGCTTTTTCCGCCCATTTGGGGTACTGGGTACGGGGAGAGACGAAAAATACGACCACCGAGGTAATGATGGCCACGATGGCGCAGGTGGGATCGCGAAACATTTTCGGCGGCAGATCCCCGATGACCACGTCTCGTATGATGCCGCCGCCAACGGCGGTGACCAGACCCAATACCGTTACACCGAATACGTCCATTTTATGCTTTACGGCCTGCATGGCGCCGGAAATGGCAAAGGCCACGCTGCCGATCAACTCCATTACAAAAATATAGGTATTCATCAATTTGCTCCTTAAGAGAAAATGGGAAGGCGGCGCCTTCCCATTGGATTATTTGGATTTGTTGGCGCGTTGCAGCCAGATCTGACCCAGATCAAATGCTTCGTAAAGAGAGGATTTTTCCTTCTTCTTCAGAGAACGCTCGTTGGGAAGCAACGTCTCGTCGGTGAGCAACAGCTCAACGCTGACACGGGTGGGGAGATCCTCCGCACTGCCGTCGGTTTCCAAAATGTTGATAAAAATAATGTGCTTGTCAGCGGGGTTGCCGTAATAAATAAAGTTTTTACTGCGGACAAAGGGAAGACCCTTGTAGGTAAAAAATTCGGATTTCTGCTTTGCGGCTGCCATAGTATATCAAACTCCTTTGCAAGTGATTTTTCATTACGACATAGTATACCATAACTTTGCTTTTTTGTAAAGGGGTAAAGAATGTCGTCTTTTTTTATTGCAATATATTCTAAATCTTGATATAATATTACTAATTACATTGAGTAAGACTGAGGAGTGTTTGAAAATGACGGTAGACGTAGTTGGTATTCCCATTCAAAACGTAACCATGGACGAGGCGGTGCAGGACGTCAGCGCCTATCTGGAGGAAAAGGGGAGACGGGTGATCGTTACCCCCAACGCTGAAATTTTACAGCTTTGCGTGGAGGATGAAGAGGTACACGGGATCATCCGCAGTGCCGATTATATTATTCCCGACGGAATCGGCGTCGTAAAGGGAGCGCAGTTATTGGGCACCCCTCTCAAGCAAAAGGTGGCGGGCTGTGATCTGGCGTGGAATATGCTGGCCGAAATGGAAAAGAAGGGGAAACGGCTCTTTTTGTTGGGCGCCAAGCCCGGCGTGGCCGCCACTGCCGCCGAAAAAATGAAACAGGCTCACCCCGATCTGATCGTTTGCGGCATACAGGACGGCTATTTTAAGGAAGATGCTCCGGTGATCGACGCCATTAACGCCGCCGATGCCGACGTGGTGTTCGTCTGTCTGGGCGTGCCCAAGCAGGAACGGTGGATGATGCAATATAAGGATCAGCTCAACGTCAGCGTGATGATGGGCCTGGGCGGCAGTCTGGACGTATTTGCCGGCACGGTCAAGCGGGCACCCAAGATTTTTATCAAGCTGGGGCTGGAGTGGCTGTACCGACTGATCAAGGAGCCTTGGCGCGCCAAACGGATGATGAAGCTGCCCCTGTTCTTTGTCAGCGTTCTCAAATATAAAAAGCAAAGGAGAAAAGCAAAATGAAGGTAACTCTGCTGAACTACACTCCCGACGGGGAAAAGACCATTGCCGCCGCGGCCAAGCTGTGCTATGCCAGCGCCGACATTGATACGGTAATGGAGGGCCTTACACCTGAAAAAACCGAAAAGTTTTTGGATATGCTTTCCTCTCTGGGGCATGAGAGCCCTATAGAACATATTACCTTCACCTTTGGCATTGAAGGGGTCAGCCGTGCTCTGCTGGCGCAGATCACCCGTCACCGTATCGCCTCCTTCAGCGTTCAGAGCCAACGCTACGTTAAGGAGAATATCTTCTCCTTCGTCACCCCGCCCGCCATTGCCGCCGACGAGGAGGCGCTGGCTTTGTACGAGCAGACGATGCAGGATATTTTTGCCGCTTATCAAAATCTGGCGGCCACGCTGGAGAAAAAATATCTGACCACCATGGATGCCAAGGCGGCGGAGAAAAAGGCCATTGAGGACGCCCGTTTCGTCCTTCCCAACGCCTGCGCCACCAAAATGATCATGACGATGAATGCCCGTAGTTTGCTCAACTTCTTCCGTCTGCGTTGCTGTAACCGCGCCCAGTGGGAGATCAGAGAGCTGGCAACCCAAATGTGCGCCCTGGTCAAAGAGGTGGCTCCCACCATCTTCCGTTATGCGGGCCCGCCCTGCTTGAAGGGCCGTTGCCCTGAGGGGAAGATGACCTGCGGCCAAATGCAGGAAATGAAACAAAAGTTTTTGGGTGAATAATATGGGAAAACTGATCGTATTAGAGGGGTTGGACGGTAGCGGCAAAGGTACCCACGCCGCTCTGCTGGCGGAGAATTTGCAAAAGGCCGGCCTGCAGGTAAAAAAGATCACCTTCCCCGATTATAAAGAACGCTCCAGTGAATTGGTAAAGATGTATCTGGCCGGCGAGTTCGGCAACAAGCCTGAGGACGTTAACGCCTATGCGGCCTCCTCCTTTTATGCCGTGGATCGCTATGCCAGCTACAAAAAGTATTGGAAAGATTTTTACGAGGCGGGGGGCATCATCATTGCTGACCGCTATACCACCAGCAACGCCACCCATCAGATGGGCAAACTGCCCGATGAAGAGTGGGACGGTTTTCTCGGCTGGCTGGCGGATTTTGAATATAACAAGCTGGGCTTGCCCCGTCCTGATATTACCCTGTATCTGGATATGGATCCCGACATTTCTCAAAAGCTGATGAGCGGGCGTTATCACGGGGACGAGAGCAAAAAGGATATTCACGAAAAGGACCTGTCCTATCTGCGCTTTTGCAGAAAAAGTGCTCTGTATGCCGGTGAGCATTGGGGTTGGAAAGTGGTCCGTTTGTGTGATGACGAGCGCGCCTTTTCCATTGAAGAAAATGCCGCCCGTATTTTGGAGATTGTAAAACAAGAGGTTTTTTAATTTATGGATTTTCACAAGGTGAGTCTGGCGGACCGTGATTGGGTGCGTGCCGTGATGGCGCAAACCAATCACAAAAGCTGTGAAGAAAGCTTTGCCAATCTGTATACCTGGGGAAATGAATTCGGAATGGAAATCGCACGGGTGGAGGATACCTTGGTCTGCCGTCTGGGGGACCGTTATTCCTTGCCCATCGGTCTGCGACGGGAGCAAGCCCTGCAGCAGGTGCTGGCACTGTATCCCACCGAAAAGGTGGCGATGTTCGGCATTGAGGCAGAGGACTTTGCGTTTCTGGAGCGGCATTTTAGGCATATTCGTGCTTTTTACGATCGCCGCTGGTCGGATTATCTGTACAAGCGGGAACAGCTTTGCGATCTGACGGGGAAAAAACTGGCGGCCAAACGAAATCATATCAACGCCTTTGAGCGGGATTACCCCGATTGGTACACGTCTCCCATCACCCCCGACAATCTGCCCGCCGTAATGGAGTTTCATCGACGCTGGGCGGAGCAACGGGAAATGGACGAGAATCTGGCCGAGGAATTGGCGGCGGCCGAGATTGAGCTGGGCCGCTATTTTGAAATGGGACTGGAGGGACTGGTGCTCTATGCCGGCGGTGAGCCGGTGGCGTATTCCTACGGAGAGCCCATTACCGATCAGACCTATTGCGTTCACGTTGAAAAGGCCTTGGCCGAGGTACGGGGCGCCTATCCTATGATCAATCGGGAATTCGTGCGCACCTATTGCGATGGCTATACCTATATCAATCGGGAGGACGATTCGGGGGAGAAGGGCCTGCGGAAGGCCAAGCTGTCCTACGGACCCGCCATCATTTTGCATAAGTACGAAGCGGAAATGGAGAAAAAGTAATGGTTTATCTTTTGCTGGCAAACGGATTTGAAGAAATTGAGGCGCTCACCCCCGTGGATCTGTTGCGTCGCTGTGGCGCAGCGGTAACGACGGTGGGCATTGGCGGTAAAGAGATCGTCGGCGCCAGAGGTGTTACGGTGATTGCCGACCGCACGGACGCAGAGGGAATGCCGGAGGATATGGATCTGCTGATCCTGCCCGGCGGCTATCCCGGATACGTCAATCTGGAGGCCTCCGCCTTTGTACAGAATATGATTGATCTGGCGGTGGAAAAGAATATCCTGATCGGCGCCATTTGCGCCGCTCCCACCCTTTTGGGGCATAAGGGCCTGTTGCAAGGAAAAAAGGCCACCTGTTATCCCGGTATGGAGGATGGTTTGGTGGGTGCGAAGGTTAGTGCCGACCACGTATGCGTGGACGGTATGATCGTTACCTCCCGCTCCGCCGCCACGGCTCTGGAATTTGCCCTGACGTTGGTGGAGTTATACTGCGGCGCCGCCGCTCGTATCAAACTGGCCCAAGAAATTGTGTGCGAGGAATAACGCTATGGGTAAAACGAAACGGAAAACCAAGGTTTCCTTGCTCTGTCTGATTATTTTAATACTGCTGTTGACCCTCAGCGTTTTACAGCATTTTGATCTGTTCAAGCTGCGCAATTGGGGCGTAATGTTGATTTACGTTTTGATCTTTTTCGTCCCAATGCTGATTTATGCCAAAACCAGCGGACGGAAGACGGGCTCTTTGTTGCGCCTGCACAAATTGCCGGTCAAATATTTGCCCTTTACCATTTTGATGGGGGTGGCGATCTGCCTGATTTGCGGCCTGCTCAACATTCTGGGCGCCGTGATCTTTAGCTCGGTCAGCACCGGAACACAGCCCACGGCGCTGGTGGACTTTACTTCGCAAAATCCCTTCGTACTCTTTTTGACCATGGTACTGTTGCCGGCAGTGACCGAAGAGTTTTTGTTGCGGGGCATCGCATTGAGTGAATACGAGCAATACGGAACGGTACGGGCCGTGATCCTCACCGCCCTGATTTTTGCACTGTTCCACGCCAATCCCGTTACGATGCTCTCTCTGTTTGTGGCCGGTATTTGCTTTGGTATTCTCACCCTGCTGTTTGATTCCGTCTGGCCGGCGCTCATTGCCCATCTGCTCAACAATCTGGCGGCTTTGCTCATTGCCTATCATCAGGAGTATATCACTTATATTCTGGACGATACTATTTTCGTGATCCTTATGGTGGCGGCCATCTTTTTACTGCTCATCGGCGTGCTCAAAATGCTGGAAAAGGTGATTGCCGCACGGGGCAAAAACGGAAGACTGCGCTATTACAAGCGCCGTACCAAGCCCTCTCCTTGGCGTAGCGTGGCTTTGTGGCTGTTTGTGGCCGGATGCGTGGCCAAGATGGTTTTTACCTACATTATATAAAAGAAGATAAAAGCATCCCCGTGATCAACGATCACGGGGATGCTTTTGTATAGAAATTTTCGGAAGGATAAATTTTAGTAGTTGATCAGTCTTAACTCAAAATAGGCCTGGGGATG
>JAZQJG010000018.1:0-17480 GCA_045541535.1 Eubacteriales bacterium | reverse complement strand
GTGGTTTTTTGTTTTGGCGGAGAGGAGCATCTGTGCCACCGAGCGACGGCTTGCCTCGCGAGGGGGACGTTTGCGAGCGCGCCCGGTGGGCGATAAAGCGAGCAAAAAGGAGCAGCAGCGGTCGGCGATTGGCAAGCGGCGGCAGTCCGCGCCGACAGAGCCGGGCACCGCAATGGGGCATTAGAATCGCTTGTTTTTTGTAAAAACCATAAAGCGAGGTATATCCCGTTTGCCGAAAGGCAAATATTTCACCTTCTACCGTAATCTTGATACAAGGTTGCGGTTATTTTCTTTTCATGGTACAATAAAGAAAAAGGCGGTGATTGTATGTTAGTTGATGAACAAATCAAAAATGCAAGACATAATTTCATATTGGCGTCAGAAGAGTTTGGTTTTGAGTTTGTGAGTCCTTTTAATCTTACCGATGAAATAGAAGTGTTTGGGTATATTTCAAACTACGGGAGCAAGAACGGCGCTGTTATTGGTCTTACCGCTCCACCTGATTTTTTATTAGATAATAGAGTTGCTGATTGGTGTAGCGAAGCGGATTGTTTTTATTCTTTCTTAAACATTGAATTGTTAACAGGAGAATATAATCGCTCATATTTCCGAGAAATGCTTCGGGATTTGGGTAAGTATTAATCCCCGGAATTTTAAAAATGCACCCCCCTAAAAAAGGGGGTGCATTTGTATTAAAATTATGGTCAGTCTTCAAAAAATAACCGTCATTCTGATACAACGGAATGACGGTTATTTTATACCTAAATCCGCATTTTGAGTACATTTGGAGAGGTAAAACACCTTACTGTTTCATTTTCTTCCGTTTCAAATCGTTAAATTACAACCATAATCGTTGATTTATAAGTGTAATTGTTGAATTACAGAAGAAAATATGCTATTTTATAGATAAAGAGGTGATATTATGAGGTTTAACACCCACAATAGAACACCAAAAATCGAAACTAAGAAATCTCTTAAGATTATGCTTACGATCAGTTTTGGTTTGATAATTTTATTATTTCTTTTTATGGCCATCGTATGTTCCTTGTATATAGAAAGCGTCATGCCTGCCGTTGTGATACTTACTCCTGTATTGGTGCTTGCAATACTAATTGCAATATCACAAAAGGACATGGATAAAGCTTTTGTTGAAATCGTTGACGATGTGGTCTCTGTTACAGATTACTATTTCGGTGTCAAAAAAGAAAAAACGTTTTCGATGTGCGAAATTGAAACCGCAGAAATTCTGATTGGTTATTCAATTCGAGTGCGCGGCTACCGATACAGTAATGCTGGCTGTACTTACATTGTTTTTAGAGGCAATGGCGGTAAATATATGTTTAAGGTTATATGTGTTCCCGAAACAAAACAGTTTTTCAGTAAATATCTTAATTAATCGCAAGCGTTTGCACCCCCTAAACTCGATTTGCATCCCCTCATCTCAAAAGAGGCGGGTTCATCTTCAAACAAAAACCACCCAATCGGGTGGTTTTTTGTTTTGGCGAAGAGGTGTCGGAGACGTGTTGCTATACTTGCAATTTCAGGGGAAATATGATAGAGTAAGTTATGTAAAATGTCGGCTGTGTCGGTCTTGGCCGACGCCGGTTGCTTTGTCGTAAAAGTATAGAAGGAGAAATGAAAATGGCACTGACGAAAGAACAGATTATGAGTGTAAAGGGCAGAGGGTTTTTGCTCAATCGGGGGACCGAATGCTTTTCGGGCCGCGTGGTCAGCGTGGCGGGCGTGTATGATGCCGCCACTCTGCAGGCTATTGCGGAGTGCGCCCAAAAATTCGGCAACGGTAAGGCCATTATGACCAGCCGTCTGTCGGCGGAGATCCCCGGTATTCCCTTTGAGAAGATTGAGGCCGCAGAAGCCTTTATGAAGGAACGGGGCTGTGCCTTCGGCGGTACCGGCGCCAAGGTGCGTCCCATTACCGCTTGCAAGGGTACCACCTGCGTATACGGCAATCTGGACACCCAAAAGCTGGCCGCTGAACTTCACGAGCGGTTTTATATCGGGATGAGCCACGTGGCCCTGCCCCATAAATTTAAGATCGGCGTGGGCGGCTGCCCCAATAGCTGTATGAAGCCATCTCTCAACGACGTGGGCATTGAGGGCAGACGGCAATTCGTATTTGATAAGAGCCAATGTCGGGGATGCAAAAAGTGCGCCGTGGAGACGGCTTGCCCCTCGGGGGCCGTTACCGTAAAAGACGGCAAGGCGGAGCAGGATTTGAGCAAGTGTCTTTCCTGCGGCGTTTGTCTGGGCAAGTGTCCCTTTGGTGCCTTTCCCGCAAGCGGGGAGCCCGTGTGCCGTATCTACGTAGGCGGTACCTGGGGTAAAACCACCCGTATGGGTACACCGCTGACTCGCCTGGTGCCCGAGGCACAGGTGGGGGATATCGTGGAAAAAATTATGCTGTGGTATAAGGAAAACGGTTTACCTAAGGAACGGTTGGGTAAGACCGTGGATCGGTTGGGCCTTGCGGCGCTGGAGGCCGTGCTGTTCGGAGCATAAGCGATGAAAAAAAGAATTGTTATCCTTACCGTGGTGCTGTGCCTTTGCGGGGCTCTGCTGTACTGCTTGTGGCAAAAGCCCTTTACTCCCGTGAGGGAATCGGAGGGGAAAACGGCGGTGCTGTTTTCCTCCCTGGTGCCCATGTGGCAGCAGGCGGGCGGCAGTGTGGAGATCACGGTGGGGGAGAGCGTGGAACGGGGATTCGTTTCCGAGGAGACCTTATTGGTAGATGAAGGCGCCGGAAAGAGTATTCATACGGAATTGCTGGTATCCTATGCGCCCCGTCTGGTGATTTATTCGGCGGATATTCCCGCACAGGCGCAGGCGGCCGCGCTGTTGGAGCAAAACGGTGTGAAAACGCTGGGATGCAAGATTGACAGCTTTGCAGATTATAAAACCACAATGGAACAACTCTGCGCCCTGACGGGCAACAACGATGCCTTGCAGGAGGTAACCCGCCTGCAGGTGCAGATTGATCGGATTTGTGTCCGACAGCCCTTTGCGGGGAAGACCGTTTTGTTCGTACGGGCCGGCTCTACCGCCGCCTCCACCAAGGCCAAGCAGGCGGAGGATCATTTTGCCGCCGCTATGCTGGAGGAGCTGGGAGCGCGCAATATTGCAGACAGCACGCCGGTGTTGCTGGATAATTTGAGTATGGAGGCGGTTTTGGCTGCCGATCCCGATTATATTTTCTTTTCCCTGATGGGCAAGGAGAGTGCGGCTCGTGAAAACGTAAACGGGCTGTTGCAAAGTCCCACCTGGAGCGTTCTGACCGCCGTAAAGGAAGGACGGGCTCATATTCTGCCCAAGGATCTGTTTCATTACAAGCCTTGCGCCCGATGGGGCGAGGCGTATGAGTATTTAGAGGAGCTGGCATAGTGCAAAGCAAGGGGCGTGTGACAATTTATATCGGCCTGTGGCTTGGTTTGGGGTTGAGTATACTACTCTCTCTGCTGGCCGGCAGTGTGGCCCTTTCGCCCGAAGCACTGTGGCAACCCGAAAGTATGGCTCGGGTGATCCTGCTGTCCATTCGTTTGCCCCGCACCCTGGGAGCGCTGATTGCCGGCGTGGGCCTTTCCCTGTCGGGAGTGTTGCTTCAAAACGTGATGGGAAATCCGCTGGCCGGTCCCAACACCATCGGCGTCAATGCGGGCGCCGGTTTGGGCGTTTTGTGCTGTATGCTGACGGGCGGTAGCCTGTTGCTCACTCCGTTGGCCGCCTTTGCAGGCGCCTTTATCACGGCAGTGTTGATCCTGTATCTGTCCAAAAACGCCGGCGGAGGCAAGGGTACGGTGGTGCTGGCGGGCATCGCCTGTACCACCTTGTTTCAGGCGTTGATCTCCTTCGGCCTGCGGCTGGATGAGGACGTGTTGCAGATGTATAACGACTTTTCCGTGGGCAGTCTTTCGGGGGTCAGCTTTGCCCGTTTGTGGTTGCCGGCGGTGCTGGTATTGTTCTGTCTGCTGACCGCCGCCCTGCTGTGGCGCCCTATTACCGCCCTATCATTGGGGGATTTTACCGCATCCTCTCTGGGAGTGCGACTGCAACTGATGCGTGGCATCTGCCTGCTGCTGGCCGCCTTGAGTGCGGCGGCGGTGATCAGCTTTGCGGGGTTGCTGGGATTCGTTGGGTTGGTGGTGCCTCATATCGCCCGTAAACTGTCGGGCGCCTCTCTGCGGCATCAATTGGCTACGGCCCCCTTGGTGGGCGGTATCGTGATGCTGTTGGCCGATACGGCGGGACGGACGCTGTTTCTTCCCTCGGAGGTATCGGTGGGCATCCTTACCGCACTGGTGGGCGCGCCCTTTTTCTTCTGGTTATTGCTTCGGAGGCGGAACAATGCTTGAATTTCGTAACGTCAGCGTCCATCTGGGGCGCAAGGACATTGTAAAGAACATTAACTTTACAGTCAGAAAAGGTAAGATCACCGTACTGCTTGGTAAAAACGGCAGTGGTAAGTCCACCTTGATCCGCGCGGCAGGGGGAATGTTAAAATTCAACGGTGAGATCTTGTGGGAGGGCAGAACCCTTGCCCCTGCTCAACGGGCCCGGTTGGCGGCGTTTTTGCCCCAACAGTTGCCCGAAACCGAGCTTACGGTGGAGGAAGTGGTGGCGTTGGGCCGCCATCCTTACACCGGTCTGCTGGGTAAAACGGGTGCGGCCGATCGGGCCGCTGAGGCCCGGGCCTTGTCAGCAATGGGGTTGGAGGGACTTTGTGAGCGGTCGGTTGCCACCCTCTCCGGCGGGGAAAAGCAACGGGTCTTTTTGGCGCAGGCATTGGCACAGCAAACGCCACTGCTGGTGCTGGACGAGCCCGCCACCTTTATGGATGTGGCGGCGGCGGGAGAGGTGGACGCTTTGTGTCGTAACCTGCGCGCCGAAGGGCGCACGGTGCTGGCGGTAATGCACGATTTGAGCCGCGCGGTGGCCCTTGCCGACGAAATCGTGGTGCTGGAGGCGGGTAAGATTATTTTTGCCGGCAGTAAACAGAGTTGTCTGGAGCAACGGGTTTTGGAACGGTGCTTCGGCGTCCGCCGCATACAGGCGGAGGAACATATTTTCTTCATATAAAACAGAAGGACTATCCGTTGGGATAGTCCTTCTGTTTTAAAATACTTCTTCAGAATAGACGAGTACGGCTGTTCTGCCGTCAGATAGCGGTCGATCGGTCCAATACAAATCTTCTCTATAGCGATTCGCCAACTTTTGAATTTGGGCCTTGATCTTTCCTTCTTCTGCTGTTTCGGTGATGACCAGCGACCACGTTCTGTTCGTTGCCGCATACCCTTCCTTGAGCGTGTTATAGAATTCGGTACTGCTGCAATCCTTCACTTCTCCGGCAGGCTTCATATACAATGGTTCCTTGCATTCGGGGAAACGAATATAATGGTCGTGTTCTTCTTCCTGCAGATAGTCTGCAAAGCCAAACATCAACCCCGGCCCCATATCGGATTCCTTGGCGGGAATCCAATTGCCGCCGGTGGCATCGCAATTGTACCATTTTTCTTCCCATTCAAAGCAGTTCCAGGTGTGACCTTCTCCTTCTTTTGGGGTGCTGGTTTTTTCCAGATTTGGCACCTCCGCCATACAAAGCAAGAGCGCCAGCGCATTGCTGTAACCGTCGCAGTTTGTTCTTTTGGTAACGAAAGCGTTATATAGATAGGAACGAAGTCTTGTTTCGCCTGTGCCTGATTCATATTCAATTTCTTTGGCAACGTAGGTATACAGACGTTCGATCAGTTCCAGCTTACTGCCGCCGGTGTTGAGCTGATCAAAGATTTTTTCCGCCACTTCCATTGCCTGCTGGTTGAGTTTCCAGATTTCGGGGGCAAAGCTGTCTACCACAATGCAGGTACTGCGGAGCGGGATGCTGATGATGTGATTTTTTCTGTATGTATAATCGTAATAACCGATGGTACGGGTGGCGCCGTAAATGACGTTTTGCGCTAAAAACGGAGATTCGTAGGACAAATATCTAACCACTTGTTCTGCATCTCGCGGATTTTCCATAATACGATTGTCTATAAAAATCACATCGTAAGAGTTTTCCATTGCGTATTGCAATGCGCGAAAAACCAACTGTTCTTCTTGGGTCAAGGTGTCAAAAATGATACCACTGCAATACTTGCTGTATTCCAGCTCGGTTTCCAGCAATTCTTCCTCGGTCATAATTTGATCGATATGGGTGGAGATGGTATCTACGCCGCTACTGCGGGCAAAGCCGATTTTTTGAGTTTCCTGCTGTTGGGCGATAATCTCTTCCTGACGTTTTTGCCGGTAGTTTGCCAGCCATTGAAGGGGAGAACAGGCGCAAAAGGACGTCAGCGTAACGATCAATATCAATATTGCAACCAAACGTTTCATCATATTCCCTCCTTTATAAAAATTATATCATAGTTTCTTTTGCTTGTCATTATAAATTTGCCGTGGTATAATAAATAAAAAAATCGGCGTTTGCGGAAACGCCGGGAGTCGAGGGACGGTATGAAGATCTACGGATTTCAAAAAATGACGTTGTTGGATTTTCCGGGGAAGGTGGCCTGCACGGTGTTTACCGGCGGGTGTAATTTCCGTTGCCCCTTTTGCCACAACGCTTCGCTGGTGACCCATATTGACGGCGCGCCCATAGAGGAGCAGGAGATTCTTTCCTATCTTAATAAACGAAAGGGACTGCTGGACGGCGTATGTGTCACCGGTGGTGAGCCGCTGTTGCAGGGCGATCTGGCCGCTTTTTTGCAAAAGATCAAAGAGATGGGCTATCTCGTTAAATTGGATACCAACGGCGCTTTTCCCGATCAGCTGCAAGCTATGATAGAGGCAGGGCTGGTGGATTACGTGGCCATGGATATAAAAAACAGTAAGGAAAAATATGCCGTAACCGCCGGCGTGCCGGTGGATCTTGCCGCCATTGAGCGTAGTGTGGAACTGCTCAAGGAGGGCAGGGTGGACTATGAATTTCGGACCACACTGGTCAAGGAACTGCACACCGAGGAAGATATTCTCTTGATGGCAAAATGGTTGCAGGGTACCAGATATTGGTATCTGCAAAGCTTTATTGACAGCGGCGATTTGATCGCCTCCGGCTATCATTCACCGGAAAAAGAATGGGTAAAAAACGCTCAAACCCTTGCCGCCCAAACGATTGAGGGTGTAAAGGTAAGAGGTTGCTAAAAAACACAAGATATTGTAAATAAGTTATTGACAACACACAATATATATGGTACACTAAAATAGCCAACCGATGCGCATCGGCTGGCTATTACTGTCTTAAGAATAAAAAATTAAAATATAAAAAGGAGAAGCAAAATGTATCGTGTTGTCAAGCGTGACGGCAAGGTCGTAGATCTTGATCTGTCTAAAATCAGCAGTGCCATTATGCAGGCCTTCGATGCCTGCGAAAAGCAGTATCATCCCGACGTGATCGACTTTCTGGTATTAAAGGTTACCGCAGAATTTGAGCCCAAGGTGGTGGACGGTACCATCACCGTTGAAAATATTCAGGACAGCGTGGAGAGCGTGCTGATCAAGGCAGGCTACGACGAGGTTTCCAAGGCCTACATTCTCTACCGTAAGCAGAGAGAAAAGCTGCGCAACTTGTCCACCACCCTGCTGGACTACAAGCAGATCGTTGACAACTATCTGGACATCAACGACTGGCGTGTAAAGGAAAACTCCACCGTCACCTATTCCGTCGGCGGTCTCATCCTGTCCAACTCCGGCGCCATCACCGCCAACTATTGGCTCAGCGAGGTCTATGATGAGGAGATCGGTGCGGCCCACCGTAATGCCGATCTGCATATTCACGACCTGTCTATGCTCACCGGTTATTGCGCCGGTTGGTCCCTGAAACAGTTGATTCAGGAGGGTCTGGGTGGTGTGCCCGGCAAGATCACCTCTGCCCCCGCCAGCCATCTGGCCACCCTGTGCAATCAGATGGTCAACTTCCTTGGTATTATGCAAAACGAATGGGCCGGCGCACAGGCTTTCTCCAGCTTTGATACCTATCTGGCTCCCTTTGTAAAGGTGGATAACCTTACATACGATCAGGTTAAAAAATGTATTGAATCCTTCATTTACGGCGTTAACACGCCCAGCCGTTGGGGTACCCAGGCTCCCTTCTCCAATATTACCCTGGATTGGGTGGTGCCCAACGATCTGGCAGAGCTTAACTGTATTATCGGCGGTAAAGAGGTAGACTTCAAATATAAGGACTGCCAGAAGGAAATGGATATGGTCAACAAGGCCTTTATCGAGGTTATGATCGAGGGCGACGCCAACGGCCGTGGCTTCCAGTATCCCATTCCCACCTATTCCATTACCCGTGATTTTGACTGGTCTGATACCGAGAACAACCGTTTGCTCTTTGAGATGACCTCCAAATACGGCACTCCCTATTTCTCCAACTACATCAACTCCGATATGGAGCCCAGCGACGTTCGCTCCATGTGCTGCAGACTGCGTCTGGACCTCAGAGAACTGCGTAAAAAGTCCGGCGGCTACTTCGGTAGCGGTGAGAGCACCGGTAGCGTGGGTGTTGTTACCATCAATATGCCCAGAATCGCCTACCTTGCCAAGGATAAAGAGGACTTCTATGCCCGTCTGGACAAGCTGATGGATATTGCCGCCCGCAGTTTGAAGGTAAAGCGTACCGTTATTACCAAGCTGTTGGATGCCGGCCTGTATCCCTACACCAAGAGATATCTGGGCACCTTTAACAACCACTTCTCCACCATCGGTCTGGTGGGTATGAACGAGGTGGGCCTCAACGCCAAATGGCTCAGATGTGACCTGACCCATACCAAGGCACAGGAGTTCACCAAGGACGTGCTCAATCATATGCGTGAGCGTCTGTCTGATTATCAGGAGATGTACGGTGATCTGTACAATCTGGAGGCCACTCCTGCGGAAAGCACCGCCTTCCGTCTGGCCAAGCACGACCTGAAGCACTATCCCGACATCATCACCGCCGGCAGTGGCGAAGGGGAGAGCCCCTATTATACCAACTCCTCTCACCTGCCCGTAGGCTATACCGAGGATATCTTCACCGCTCTGGACGTACAGGACGAACTGCAAACGCTCTACACCTCCGGTACCGTATTCCACGCCTTCCTGGGTGAGAAGTTGCCCGATTGGAAAGCGGCGGCCACTTTGGTTAAGAAGATTGCAGACAACTACCGTCTGCCGTATTACACCCTGTCTCCCACCTATTCCGTATGTAAAAACCACGGATATCTGGCCGGCGAGGTGTACACCTGTCCCGATTGCGGCGCCACCACCGAGGTATACAGCCGTATCACCGGTTACTACCGTCCCGTACAGAACTGGAACGACGGTAAGAGTCAGGAATACAAGGACCGTAAGGTTTATGATATCGCCAATTCCAAGCTGACCCGTTCTGGCGCTCCCGCCGAGGTATGCGCCCCTGCCGAGGAAGCGGTAGCCGAGCAGAGCGGTAGCTATCTTTTCACCACCGCCACCTGCCCCAACTGTAAGATCGCCTGCGCCATTCTGGACAAGGCGGGCTTTGGCTATGAAAAGCTGTTGGCAAGCGACTATCCCGAGCTGGTAGAGCAATTCGGCGTTCGTCAGGCGCCCACTCTGGTGGTCGTAAAGAACGGCGTTGCCGAAAAATACGCCGGTATTTCCGATATCAAGAAATATCTGGGTGTATAATTTATGTACGATCTGATCATTGTCGGCGGCGGCCCTGCGGGGCTGGCCGCCGCTCTGTATGCGCGCAGAGCTAACAAAAGCGTGCTGGTGATCGAAAAGGCCACCTTCGGCGGCCAGATCACCTATTCTCCCAAGGTGGAGAACATTCCCGGCTTTCTCAGCCTCACCGGCAACGAATTTGCAGAAAAATTGGTGGAGCAGGTGCTGGAGCAGGGGGCCGACGTGGAAATGGCCGAGGTCCTTTCCATTCGCGACGGCGCCACCAAAACCGTGATCACTGACTGCGGGGAATATGAGGGCAAGGCGGTGGTTATCGCCACCGGCGCCCGCCACCGTATGCTGGGACTGGAACGGGAAGAGCAATTTGTGGGGGAGGGCATCTCCTTCTGTGCCGTGTGTGACGGCGCCTTTTATAAGGGTAAAACCGTGGGCGTCGTGGGCGGCGGCAACTCCGCCCTGCAGGAGGCGCTCCTGCTCTCCGACCTTGCTCAAAAGGTCTACGTAATTCAAAATCTGCCCCGTCTTACCGGGGAGCAAAAACTGCAGGAGCAGCTTTTTGCCAAGGAAAACGTGGAGATCATCACCTCCGCCACCGTGGCCGCCTTGCTGGGGGATACGGTGCTGGAAGGGATTACGATCCATACCGAGGCAGGGGAACGGGATCTGCGGCTGGACGGTCTCTTTGTGGCCATCGGCCTGATCCCGCAAAACGAGCCCTTTGCCGACGTGATGGCCCTGAATGCTTGGGGATACGCCGATGCAGACGAGGGTTGTACCACCCGTACGGCAGGGATCTTTGTGGCCGGCGATTGCCGCAGTAAGCGGATCCGTCAGGTGGCCCCCGCCGCCGCCGACGGCGCCATTGCCGCTCTGGCCGCCTGCGATTATATCGACGCACTATAATTTATAAAAAACAGTCTTGCCAAAATGGCAAGACTGTTTTTGCTTTTGCCCTTGCAATTTGCGTTGGGTTTGGTATAATGGTGGGGAAGTTTTTTGCTCCGAGGAAAAAGAAATGAAAAAAGTTGTTTTTTGTGCCGGTACGGCGATTTTGCTGTGGTCCTCTATGGCCACCATTTCAAAATTGCTGATCTCCACCATGGACCAAAATCTGGTGCTGTGCATCAGCGCTCTGTTTGCCGCTGTCAGCCTGTTTTTGGTCAATTTGTTTACGGGAAAACTCAAAAAACTCAAACAGTTCACCCCGTGGGAAATCCTGCGCAGTATTCTCATCGGTCTGCCCGGCACCTTCTTGTATTACGTGTTTTATTACGAGGGCACCCGTATGATGGCGGCCTCGCAGGCCTTTATCATCAATTATCTTTGGCCGATGATGAGCGTGGTGTTTGCCTGTATTTTGATGAAGGAAAGGCTGACCGCGCCCAAGCTGATCGCCTTGGTATTGTCCTTTGCCGGCGTATTTACGGTGGCGGGCGGTGATATTTTACAGATGAACGAGCACACATTGCTGGGTGCGGTGTTCTGCATATTGGCCGCCGTTTCCTACGGCTCCTTTACGGCGATGCAGAAAAAGTGGTCTGCCGATGACGAGTTGACCCTGATGCTCTCCTTTGCCGCCACCTTTGTGTGCAGTCTGGTGATGTGCCTTGTGGGGGGCGTTCCCTTTGCCGTCACCCTTCCCCAAACGTTGGGCCTGCTGTTAAACGGCGTGGGCGTAATGGCGGTGGCCACCACCCTGTGGGCGGCGGCGCTGGCGGCGGGGGATACGGCCAAGGTTTCCACCTGCGCCTATATCACACCCTTTTTGTCTCTGGTGTGGACCTTTCTCTTTTTGAAGGAAACGCCCACCCCGTGGGTGCTGGGCGGTCTGGCCCTCATTATGTGCGGTATTCTCATTCAATTGAAAGTAAAGGTAAAATGATTCCCTAAGACGGCTTTTTTAAGCCGTCTTTTTTAAAAAAATTCTATAATGTGGTTTAAAATACGACGTGTTTATGGTACAATACAGAAAAGGAGGGATGTTATGGATTATCTCATTACGTTTTTGGAGGGGCTGATCTCCTTCATTTCCCCCTGTATGTTGCCGATGCTGCCTATCTATATCTCCTATTTTGCCGCCGGTGCGGATAAACGGGGCAAGATGCTGGCGCGGGTATGCGCCTTCGTGGTGGGCTTTACCGTGGTATTTGCGGCCTTGGGGCTGTTTGCCGGTGTGCTGGGCGGATTTTTGGGCCGTTATCGTACGGTGGTCAATATCGTCTGCGGCGCGCTGGTGGTATTGTTCGGCCTCAGTTATCTGGAAATCATTCGCCTGCCCTTTTTTAAAGGAATGGGCGCCGGTAAAACGGCGGACAGCGTGATCGCCGCCTTTTTATTCGGTGTGATCTATTCGGTCAGCCTCACCCCTTGCGTGGGCGCTTTTCTGGGTTCGGCCCTGATGATGGCCTCCACCGCCGGTACGGCGCTGAAGGGAGTAATACTTTTGATCGTATATTCTCTGGGATTGGGTGTGCCCTTCATCCTGTCAGCGCTGTTGATTGATCAGTTGGCAGGGGCATTCGGCTGGATCAAGGCCCATTACCGTGTGATCAATCTGGTCTGCGGCATTTTCCTCATCCTGGTGGGTGTGGTGATGGCTCTGGGCGGAATGAATTATATTTTGGCGTTTTTTTCGTGAGGTGCGCTTATGAATGGAAAAATGAAATTGCTGATTTTGGTGGCGGTGTTGGCGGTGTTGCTCATTGCCGGCGGTGTATTCTACGGTATCCTCAGTGATAAGGGACCCACCGATCAGACGGAAAATACTCCTTTGAGTAATGCGGCGCCCGACTTTACGGTGCTGAATGGAGTAGGGAAGGCGGTACGCCTGTCCGATCTGCGGGGCAAGCCCACGGTGGTAAATTTCTGGGCCACTTGGTGCGGATACTGTGTGATGGAGATGCCCGCCTTTGAGACACTGTATAAAGAATACGGAGATCGGGTCAACTTTATGATGGTGGACCTGACCGACGGGGTGCAGGAAACCAAGGAAAAGGCGGAGGGTTTTATCGCCAATCTGGGGTACACCTTTCCCTTATATTATGACACCACCGGCATGGCCCAACAGACCTATGCCGCCTATTCCATCCCGCTGACGGTGTTGGTGGACGAAAAGGGCAATCTGTATCAAAAACACGTGGGGGCAATGGATGAAGCTACCCTGCGTAATTATATTGAAAATTTACTGGGAGGTAAATAAAAATGGAAAAGATTCTGACAGTTGATAATTTTGAGGAGATCGTATTGGGCGCCGAGGTACCCGTATTGGTTGATTTCTGGGCCACCTGGTGTGGACCCTGTATGATGCTGGCCCCCACTGTGGAGGAAATTGCCAAAGAAAATGAGGGCGCCCTCATCGTAGGCAAGGTTAACGTGGATGAGCAGCCCGCTCTGGCGGCGCAGTTCGGTATCGCCAGCATTCCCACTCTCCTGTTGTTTAAGGACGGTCAATTGGTGGATACCATGATCGGCCTGCGCTCCAAATCAGAAATTGAAAAGATGTTTAAATAGGAGAACACAAAATGTTTCAAGGCGCTGAATTTATCTCAACCTTAAATTTTGACAGAGATTCCACTGCACCCTTGTCTTTTCGCAAAACCTTTGGGGCGGAAGGTGTGGTGAAGGGCACGTTACATATTACTTCCTACGGCTTGTATGAGGCCCATCTCAACGGCAGTCGTGTGGGTGACTTTATTATGGCACCCGGCTGGACCAGTATGGAAAATCGCCATCAGACCCAGTGCTATGACGTGACCGACTTGTTACAAGCGGAAAACGAGTTGTTTGTTACCATCGCCGTGGGATATCTGGATATGGGCTATCGCCCCATGCTGGTGAAAAAACAGCCCTATTTTGCCGCCAAGCTGGTGATGGAATTTGCCGACGGCAGTACGGGGGAAGTGGTCAGTAATACGGATTGGGAAGAGTGGTCCACCCCCATTCGGGAAAGCGGTATTTATTTTGGTGAGACCTACGACGCCACCTTCCTTCCCGAAAAGATTGCAGATGAGTCCAAGAGGATGAGTATGTCCTTTGCCAAGGCGGTGCCCCAGCAGGGTCCCAAGGTTATTGAATATGAGAGTTATCCGGTGGTAGAAGTGATCCACACCCCCGCCGGAGAAACGGTGTTGGACTTCGGCTATAATTTGGTGGGCTATGTGGAACTCACCCTGCCCGATGCCAAAGCGGGAGATCGTATTCGCTACACCCACGCCGAGATTCTGGACAAGCACGGCAATTTCTATACCGAAAACCTGCGCACCGCCAAACAACAGATCACCTATATTGCCCGCGACGGCGCCCAAACCTATAAACCCCACTTTACCTTTATGGGCGGTCGCTACGTGCGACTGGACGAGTATCCCTACGAGGTGGATCCCGCCAACTTCAAGTTCACTGTGATCCATTCCGAGATGGAGCGTACCGGTCATTTTGAGTGTTCTTCCGAACTGCTTAACAAACTGTACGACAACATTATCCGCGGCCAACGGGGGAACTACGTGGACGTGCCCTCCGATTGTCCCCAGCGGGACGAGCGTCTGGGCTGGACGGGAGATGCCCAGGTATTCATCAAGGCGGCCACCTATAACTTTGACGTGGAAAAATTCTTTGATAAATGGCTGATGGATCTGCTTTTGGAACAGCGTGGTGACGGTAGCGTTCCCTCTGTCATTCCCGACGTCTATTCTCTCACCGATTACAAGAGCGCCGCCTGGCAGGAAGCCGCCACCGTGTGCCCCTGGCAGATCTATCTCTCCTACGGCAACAAGCGGATGCTGGCCCGTCAGTTCCCCTCCATGCAACGGTATATTGATTTTATCGATACCTACGGCGGTGACAAATATCTGTGGAACGCTCCCTTCAAGCACTACGGTGACTGGCTGGCGCTGGACGTGGCCGGCAGTAATAAGGGCGGCACCTCCCACGAATATATCGCCCAGTGCTGTTATGCCTATTCCACCAGCCTTTTGATCAAAGCGGGCAAGGTGTTGGGCAAGGACGTGTCTTATTACGAGGCATTGTACGACGGCGTGGTGGATGCCTTCCGTCGGGTTTATATGAAGGACGGTCTGCCCGTCTTCCGTACCCAGACCGCTTGCGTAATGGCCTTGCATTTTAATTTGTGTGAGGAAAAGGATCGCGACGGTGTGGCGGAGCTGCTCTGTCAGCTCATTCACGAGAGAGGGGATACCCTGACCACCGGTTTCGTGGGTACGCCCTATCTGTTGCACGCTCTTACGGCCACCGGTCATACCGATCTGGCCTATACGCTGTTGTTGCAGGAAAAATATCCCTCTTGGTTGTTCTCCGTCCGTATGGGCGCCACCACCATCTGGGAGCATTGGGACGGTATCAACGAGGAGGGCGATATCTGGAGTCCCTCTATGAACTCCTACAATCACTATGCCTACGGCGCCGTGGCCGACTGGATGTACGGCGTAATGCTGGGCATCACCCCCGACGAGGAGAAACCCGCCTATGAGCATATCCATCTTGCTCCCTTGCCCGACAAGCGCCTCTCCTATGCCAAGGGTAGTGTCAAGACCCGTCACGGTCTGGTGGAATCCGCCTGGCGGATTGAGGGCGATACGGTATATTATGATTTTTTGGTGCCCGAGGGTGCCGGCGCCGATATCACCGTGGACGGTGTGACCACCCGTGTGACGGGCGGCCGTCACAGCTTTACGGGAAAACTGTAAGGAGAATATAAATGTATTATAATGAACTAATCGATCGCAAGGTTTCTGCCCTTGGCTTTGGTACCATGCGTTTGCCCACCTTGGCCGATGGGTCGGTGGACGAGGCGCAGGTGGAGCAGATGATCGCCTATGCACTACAGCACGGTGTCAACTATTTTGACACGGCGATGCCCTATCACGGGGGCGAGAGCGAGCGGGTAGTGGGAAAGATCCTTTCCCGCTATCCCCGTGACAGTTATTTTTTGGCCTCCAAGTTTCCGGGGCATCAGGTCTTTGAACGCTATGATTGCGCCGAAATGTTTGCCGATCAGCTACAGCGTTGCAGTGTGGAGTATTTTGATTATTATTTGCTCCACAACGTCAGCGAGGCTTGTATCGATACTTATACGGACAAGCGTTGGCGCATCCCCGAATACTTTATTGAACAGAAAAAACTGGGGAGAGTTCGCCATCTGGGCTTTTCCAGCCACGGTGGGGTGGAGATGCTGCGAGAATTTTTGGATCTGTACGGCGAGCATATGGAATTCTGTCTGCTCCAGATCAATTATCTGGACTGGACCCTGCAGGATGCCAAGGCTAAATATGAATTGCTCACCGGAAGAAATATTCCCATTTTGGTAATGGAGCCCCTGCGGGGCGGCGCATTGTGCAAGCTCACCGAGGAACAACTGGCCCCCTTGGGCGGGAAGAGCGCCGTAGAAGCGGCCTTCCGCTGGTTGCAGGGCCTGCCCAACGTGAAAGTGGTGTTGTCGGGTATGTCCTCCATGGAGCAAATGACTGACAATGTAAACTACTTTACAGAAAGAAATCCCCTGGCCCCCGCCGAAAACGATGCCTTGATGGCCATTGCCGAGGGGATGAAGGATTCGGTACCCTGCACCGGTTGCCGCTATTGCGTGGACGGCTGTCCCATGGGGCTGAACATTCCCGAATTTTTGAGTATGTACAACGAATTTCGGGTGGCCAAAAGCCTCAACGTTTCCCAAAAGGTGGAATTTATGCCCGAGGATAAAAAGCCCACGGCCTGCATCTCCTGCGGCGCCTGCCTGCATAGCTGTCCGCAGAACATTGATATTCCCGCTTGCCTTGCTCACTTTTCCGAAATGCTTGCTTCTATGCCTTCCTGGCGCCAGATCAGCAAGGAACGGGAAGAAGCGCTGAAAAAACAAAAGAAATGAACAAAAAACCGCCCATCGGGCGGTTTTTTTCATAACTTGGGCATACTACTGTCAAAGGAGAGAGTGGTATGAACGAAGATTCTTACAAATTGTTGGGTTTGTGCGCCGCAGCGGTGGAGGAGCCGGTTCCCGCCATTTGTGACGGTGCGATGAAAAATGAACTGAAAACCTGTCTGGAGGTCAACGAGCATCTGCAAAAGGAGCTGGACGGTGTGTTGGCCGAGGGTGGGCATAAGGTGAGTGAAGAGCCGACCGGCACCGAGGCGGAGGTGTTGACCCGTCGTTGCTATGAGAGCATTATTAAGATGGGCAAGGCCCTGGCCCGTCATCCCGAAGCGGAGGAAAGCGCCAAGGATACGGTGCGACGTATGATCGCCGCCAAGGAACAACTGGTGTACCATCTGCGACCCTATCTTTAAATTTTAAAAAGTACACAAACCCACGGTTTGTGTACTTTTATTTTGCTCGCAGGTGGCTGGGGGAAAGCCCCGTTTCTTTCTTGATAAAATTGGAAAAGTAGTAAACGTTGGCAAAGCCGCAGGCCTCGGCTACCTCTTCAATGCTGTAATAGTCGGTTTGCAACAAGGCCTTGGCCAGACGCAGACGGCTGTTTTGAATATAGCGCATGGGGGAGAGGCCGAAACGGGCGGCAAACTGCCGTCTGAGATAGGCGCCGGACATTCCGTACCGCCTGGCCAACGTTTCGAGAGAAAGGTCACGGTCGGTAAAGTGATCGCTGATATAGTCTGCGATCTCGCTCAGGGGATCGTCCTCGGCGGCCCTTGCCGCCTCTTGCTCAATTTTGAACAAAATCCTCTCAAAGATGGAGGCGCATTCGTATTCATATCCCGCCGCCCCCTTGGTCCAGGCGGAGGGCAGATCGCGGGATTTGGCCTCATAATAAACGGCG
>JAZQJG010000017.1:0-25163 GCA_045541535.1 Eubacteriales bacterium | reverse complement strand
ACAAATTTTCAAGGAAAATTTGACCAAACCCATTGCAATGATTGTCGTGCAGAATTAAATTTGTATAATTTAATTCTGCATAGCCGATAAAAATCGGCTGTCGAAACGCTCCAGAGCGTTTCGCCATACTACAACCATTATAAAAAAATCCTGTGTTGCAAAGCAACACAGGATTTTTATTATGCGTTAAAGGTTTCAATGGCGGCGGGGAGAGAAAATCCGTTTTCCTCCAACAGCGCCTCACTTTTTTCAGCATCCAGCCCCGTAATTTCGCACAAAATGCCGATCATCCGACGGCGGAGCTTAACGTTGGTGGGTTTCAGATTGATCATCATATTCTCATACACGTAGCCCTGCTTGACCATTACGGCGGTGGAGATCATATTGAGGATCATTTTGTGGGCGGAGCCCGCCTTCATACGGGTGGAGCCGGTAACAACTTCTGCACCGGTATCGGGATGAATGGCAATGTCGGCAATCTCCTCCAAAGGGCAGCCCGCATTGCAGGTCAGGGACACCGTCAGGGCTCCCTGCGCTTTGGCATACTTTAGGGCGCTGAGCACGTAGCCTGCACCGCCTGCGGCGGAAATACCGATCACGCTGTCCTTTTCGGTAATCTTGTGGGCAGACAGATCCCGCAGACCTGCTTCGGCGCTGTCCTCGGCGTTTTCCACTGCTTTGCGCAGAGCGCCGTCACCGCCGGCAATGATTCCCACCACCCGATCGTTGGAAATACCATAGGTGGGTGGACACTCGGCGGCGTCAATCACGCCCAGCCGTCCCGAGGTGCCGCAACCGATATAAAACAGCCGACCGCCTTCCCTCATTCGGGGGGCAATGGCGTCAATGGCGGTGGCAATGGCCTTCAACTCGCTGTCAATGGCGCCCACGGCGTTTCTGTTTTCCTCTTGCATCACCCGCACCATTTCGGCGGCGCTCATACGGTCAATATGGGTGGTGTTGGGGTTTCTTTGTTCTGTTTTCAGCATATTATTTCTCCAATCCCGCCAACCGCAGGGCACCCTCCACGGGGGCACCGGTAAAAACCTTCGGTGGGCGAAGTGTTTTTAAATGTTTTTCAATCATCGGTAACAAAACATCTGCTTTGTTGGTCAGTCCGCCGATGAGGACGATTTTGGGATCGGCTTGCCCCAACAGGGCGGCGCCGGCCTCCATCTCTTCGGCAATCACTCCGGCGGTGGCGAACAGGATCTCTTCTGCTGCCGGATCGCCTGCCGCAAATGCCTGAAAGACAAGGGGCGCAAAGGAGGCAATCAAGGTTTTGCCGCCTTTGTACAACTCGGCGATGTTACCAAACACCGTTTCGGTGCCGCATTTTTTTAAAACTTCTTTGTATAATTCTCCCTTTGCAAGTCCAAAATCTTCGCATTTCATAGCGTGTAGTAAGGCATCCCGCCCGATTTTATATCCACTGCCGCCCTCGTCAAAGAGGTAGTTGTACCCGCCGATGCGGGTGAGCGTTTGATTTTTACGTACAAAGGTAGCGTTACCCGTGCCGGCGATGATCACCACACCGTCCTCGCCTTGCAGCGCCGCTTCCACGGCATTTTGGGCATCACTGCCGCACCCGACTTTCGCAAAACCGTAGGGCGTCAGGTGTTGCCGCAACGCCGCTTGGTGACTTTTGACGATACAACCGGCAATGCCGACAAACAGAGAGATTCGGGCAAAGGGGATGTCTCCGCAAACACTTTCAATTCCTTGGGACAACAGCTTCAGGGTGGTCTCTATCCCCACGTCGTTGGGATTACTGCCGCCCAGTCGTGTGTGGGCAATTTGTTTGCCTGCCGCATCACACAGCACAAACTCTGTTTTGGTGCCGCCACCGTCCACCCCCAAATAGTAGTCGGGAGAGACCTCCGCACGCAATAGTGTGTCAATGTCGGTGTGCAAAATGCGGGCCAGTGTGGGGAGTAATACGGCGGGGGCAATGCTTTGTCCGCTTTCCCATTTACTGACGGCCTTGGCAGAATAGCCCAGCTTTTCAGCCAGTTGTGTTTGGGTGAGCGCCGCTTCCTTGCGCTTGCGGCGCAGGTTGATGCCAAAGGCGGCGGTGATGATACTCGGATCCATAGGTCTCCCTCCTTTGATTGTATTATACTCCACATTTCGTTCTGTTTCAATGGAAAGTTTTGTGGAATCAAAATAAAAAGTCCACGAAACGTGGACTTTTTGTATATGTAATGTTATTTGGCTTTACAGATAATAGCGCAATTTGCTTATGGTTCGTTCTTTTCTTTGGCGGCGGCCAGCTTGTGATGACGACGGTTTTTAACCTCGTCGGGTATGGGATGGATTTCGCCGGCGGCCTGCAGGGCCATACGGGTAAAGAGGGGACCGAGCAGTTCATAAATCAGTACGCCGAAAAGGGTGATGTTGCGGATCAGATTGCCGGCGCCGTCGGGCATCTGGGCGGCGGCAATGGAGCACATACCCAGCGCAACGCCCGCCTGGGGCAACAGGGTGATACCCAGATATTTGCAGATAGCAGGGGAGCAATGGGTGATCTTGGCGCTGAATAGGGTGCCAAAATATTTACCCGCAGAACGGAACAAGATATAAACGATGCCGATGACCACGATGGTCCACTGGGCAAAAACGCCCAGCTCCAGCTCGGCACCGCTGATGACGAAGAACAGAGCAAAGAGGGGTGAAGTCCATTTGTCGGTGGCGCCCATCAGATCGTGGGAAAGGGGACAAATGTTGCAGAAGATGGTACCCAGCATCATACATACCAGCAGAGAGGAGAATTGCACGTGCACCGGTCCCAGATAAAACTCAAACTGGGAGAGGGCGGTGGTGATAAATACCAGACCGATGGTCATATTCAGACGGTTGGTGTTGGAGTTGAACAACTTTTCCAGTTGGGTCAGCACCCAACCCATCACGGCGCCCAACAACAGGGAGGCGGCGATCTCCACCAAGGGATTGACGATGATGCTCACCATATCCACTTCACCGCTGATCAGCGTTCTGGCAATGCCGAAGGAAACGGCAAAGACCACCAGACCCACAGCGTCATCCAGCGCAACGATGGGGAGCAACAGCTTGGTCAGGGGACCCTTGGCCTTGTACTGACGGACGACCATCAGGGTGGCGGCAGGAGCGGTGGCAGTGGCAATGGCGCCTAATACCAGCGCCTGGGGGATGGTGATGGTGCCCTCGGGCAACAAGAAATACAGACCCACCAAGGCCAGATCCACCAGCAGGGTGGCGGCCAGCGCCTGCAGAATACCGATCACCAGCGCTTGCTTACCGGTCTTTTTCAAATCCTCCAAGCGGAATTCGTTACCGATGGAAAAGGCGATAAAGCCCAGCGCAATCTCGCTGACCATGCCCAGTGCGTGGACCGACTGGGCGGTAGGAAAGCCCAATCCGTCAATGCCCAGCGCGCCCAGACAATAGGGGCCTACCAGCACACCGGCGATCAGATAAGCAGTAACGGCCGGTAACTTGAGGGGTTTAAACAGACGGGTCATCAACAGTCCCGCCAACAAGGCGATGGAAACGGATAATAACGTCATTTTCTTCATCCTCTTTCTGATTTTTACAAAAATACACATCCCCGAAGGCATAGTCTTCAGGGATGTATCTCTGTACGTTATGTCATCATTATTTTTTTGACCCACAAATCATAGCACAACCCCTTGGAAAAGTCAAGCACTAAAAGGGGGAAATCACAATTTTTACAGCGCCTCCACCGGAGCTGCGGATTCCTTGTGCTGATGGGTCCGTTCCTTGCGGTGTACGATGGTTTCCACAATGGAATCTACCCCACACAGCTCGGGGATGATAAAGGCGATCACGGTGGTGATCATTACCGGCAGCAGATTGCCCTGTAGGGAGAGGGCCTCCAGCGCAAATACCGGTGCGGTCAGCGGCATTTTCATCATACCGGCCACACAGCCTACCACACCCAGCATTACGGCCACGGGATAATAGACCTCGTTCATTCCCAACATTACGGCCACCTCCGCCACGGCCGCCGCCGTGGTACCGCCCAGCACCAACAAGGGTAAAAAGATGCCGCCGGTGGCGCCCGCCGTGTTGGCGCTCAGGGTCAGGGTGGTGCGTACCGCCAAAATAAGTAACAATAGCCATAGGGCGGTGTGCCCTTCGGTCAATACCTCAAAGAGATCGTGACCGGTGGAGATCATCTCCCCGCAGTATAAGCCGGCCGCCATGGTCAGTAAAAAGATCACGAACAGGCGAACGTATCGGGGGGCGCGGGCCGTCACCCGATTGATCAGCGTATCCAGTAAACGGTAGTATTTCAAAAACAGGGTGGCAAAGAGACCTACCGCTACACCCACCAGCAGGGGTAGCCACAGTTCACCTACCCCCAGACTCGGCAGGCTCATCGGGGCAAACAAGCCCTTGCTCACCCCCAGCATCGGCGCCAACAACTCGTTGACCACCGTGGCAAAGAGCACGGAAACGGCGCTGAAGGCCAGGATTTTACCGCTGACTTTTTTGTGGGCCTCCTCCACGGCGAAGAGAATGCCGGAGATGGGGGCGCCCGTCGCCACGCAAAAGCCGCTACCGGCGCCGCCGGTCAGGGCCATGGCCCGTTCCTTTTTGCCAAACAGACGGTTGACGATCTCACCCACAGCGGCGCCCATCTGTACCGAAGGTCCCTCGTTGCCCAAGGGCAGACCGATAAAGAAGGAGCACAGGGACAGACAAAATACACCAATGAGATTTTTAAAGCCGTTAAAGGCGGTCAGCCCCTTGATGGCGCAGATGGAGATGGGGATGCCGCCGCCCTTGAGTTCGGGAATACGGTGGTAGATATAGGCGCTCAGCACCGCCAGCCCCAACAGCACCGCCGCGGCGGGCAACACCGCCCACAGATGGGCACGCAGTACCTCGTACAGGCCCAGCCCCGTGGCAATGACGTATTTGCTCACATATTTAAATAAACACAGCAGTCCGGCGGTGGCGCTGCCCACCAACGCCGCCTGTAAAAGCATATATAATAACGTATCTTTTTTCTTCATTTTAAATATTCACCCTATGGTTATAATCCAACGGCAAATCTTCTTTATAAAGATGTCCGTCGGCCGAATGGATCAGTATTTTGGGATGGCACAATCCGTTCTCTTCTTTAAATTCAATCACGCACATTCCCGTATGACAGAGATCAAACTGGGTGGCAAAGCGGGGATAAGGGATGTCCATCAGCCAGCTCAGAAACGCCAGCCCAAAGCCCGCATGGGCAAACAGGGCTACCCGCTCCTCATTGGGGCGGATTACCCTGAACGACGGTGTACCTTCAATGCGTTCATATCCCAAGGATTCAAAAAACTGCGTAGCCACTTTGGCAATGCGTTTGCAACCGGCTTCGTAGTGGGAGAACTTCGGATGCGTATACCATCGGTGACCCAGGGTCAACACCTCGGGGGAAAACAGCAGTCGTCGGGACTCCTCGTCCTCAAATAGCCAGCCGTGGGTGCCGTCCTCCCACATAATACAAAAATCTTGATAGGCCAGATCCTCATGAGCAAATGCAAGGGTGGTCATTTCCTTGCCCAGTAATTTGCATAGCGGCGTGGCCGTTTCCATGGCACGGGTGGAGGTGGAGGAAAAGATTCGGTCCATTCCGTGTACGGCCAACCGTTTGCCCACGGCTTCCGCCTGTTGCCAGCCCAAGGGGGTCAGGGCATCGGGCACGTAGGTGGGTTCACCGTGACGAATATAAAAAAACAGCATATCTTTCTCCTCCTTTTTTGACAATATTATACTCCCGCCCTTTAAAAAAAGCAAGCCCCCAAGGCTTTTGCCTTAGGGGCGGTTGCACTGAAATATTTGCTCAAATAATTTCAGCATATTCTTGTATTCGTGATGGAAACGAAGAGAGATTATTAATAAGGCGATCGGAATAATCGCAAGGAAAACTATGTTTTCCACAATGGTTTTGGAAAGGATGGACACGGTAAGTAGTAAAATAAAAAAGAAAATCGCAAAGCCGGATAAAACCGTCGTCAAAGCGTCAAAGCAAAAGGCGATTTCAATGGCAGAGCCGTGGTTTGTGGGGAAAAAGGTGCCCTTGGCTTGGGTTAGCGGTTTCCGCCACCAAAGAAAACGGGAGGACGGAAATACACGAAAACCGGATGTATCCGTCGCGCCGATAAAATCCTTGTCTTTTGCGACAAAGGGATTGGCCGCAGTGTCCAGCGAAAGTGCGTGTCTTGCCTCTTCCGGAGAAAGGGGACTCTGTAGCATTACCTTCCGATAGGGAAAAATATCCTTCAGTTTCATTTTGTTCACTATATTACAGCAGGGGCTTGATCAGCGAAATGCCGTCGGCCAGGGAGTCAATGCAGCCAAACAGTTCTTGGCGCATTGCCGCGCTAATGGGGGCCACGTCGGGCACGGCAACACAGCGCATACCGGCGGCAAGACCTGCCCGCAGGCCGTTTTCCGCATCCTCAAAGACGATACAGTTTTCGGGCACCACACCCATTTTTTTCGCTGCCTTTAAAAAGATGTCGGGGGCCGGCTTGGAGTGCTCTATTTCGTCACCGCCTACCACGGCTTCAAAATCTCCCAACCCGCCCAGATGGGAAAAGTAATACTCGATCAGATTCCGGGAGGAGCCGGAGGCAATGGCCATGGGAACGTGATGCTCTTTTAAAAAATCCATCAGTTCTTTGGCACCCGGCATAAAGCGGATAATGAGATTTTTTTGAATATAGTCTTTAACCTTATCGTAAAATTCGTCCAGTACAATAGAGGGAAAGCGCTCCCGTAGATATTGCTGCCAAGCGTCAACACTCATACCGCAAACGGCGGGGATGTGTGCGCCCAGACCCGTTACACCGTATTCCGGCCCGATGGCCTCCCACGCATCAACGTAGATGCGCTGGGTGTCCAGCAGGGTGCCGTCCATATCAAAAATTACACCGAGCATACCTTTGTTCCTTTCCTATTTACAGGCGACGGCGTCGCTGTAAAACTTATCCATTTCCTTTTTGGTGGGGAAGGTGGCCACAAACATCTGATTGCCCATAGCGCCGGCCAGGGCATCGGGGATCCGCTCCACCATCCGCAGATTTTCACGGTATTTTTCTGCCAGTTCTTCATTGGAGAGTACAAAATTTTTGCCCTCTCTGCGGCCGGCAAAGGCGCAGAAGGAACGTTCTCCGGGAACAAGATCACTGCCGCCGAAGGCGATCATATCCGCCCAGACCTTGTAGACGTTGATGGAATTGGCAAAGTTGATCATATCGGGGGTAAAGCCGCCGCAGGGACGCATATTGACCTCCAACGCCACCACGTCGCCCTCTTTGCCCAGACCCTTCTGATCTTTGGTCAAACGGAAGAATTCAAAGTGGACGAATCGGCTCTTGACCCCAAAGCTCTTCACCGTGGCCCGTCCTGCCTTACGCACGTCGGCGGGCAGATTTTTGACGATATAATAGAGGGAGTTGTCGGCGTTGTTCACGATGTCCATAATGGACATGGGGGTCACGTTGCCCGTTTCAAAGATGGGCTTGCCATTGGCGTCGATAATGGCGTCGTAGGAATTGACCTCGGCGTGGATAAACTCCTCCATAATATAGGGGACGTCCTTGGGATAACTCTCATAAAAGGCCACCAGTTCTTCGTCGGTTGAAAGCTTATAGGTGGCGGCGGCGCCCACCCCGTTGTCGGGCTTTACGATTACGGGATAACCTACTTTTTTAATAAATGCGCGGCAACCCTCCAAGGTGGCCACCATATAATATCTGGCCACAGGAATGCCGGCGGCGGTGTAATAGGCCTTCATCTTGGATTTGTGCTTGATGCGCTCCATATCGCTGACCTGAAAGCCGCTTTGAATGTTAAAGTCGGTGCGCAGTCTTGCATCCTGCTCCAGCCAATATTCGTTGTTGCTCTCCAGCCAATCAATGGGACCGTAGCGGAAGGCAAAGAAGGCCACGCCACGGTACACCTCGTCGTAGTTTTCCAGACTGTCTACCTTATAATATTCGGTCAGGCTGTCCTTCAGTTCCGCCCGTAGCTGATCATAGGGCTGGTCGCCGATTCCCAACACGTTCATCCCGTTGTTTTTCAGCTCGCTGCAAAACATCCAATAATTGGTAGGGAAGTTGGGAGAAATAAAAATGATATTTTTCATTGCTTACTCCTTGTTTAATAGTTTGGGGACGAAATAGGCGACCTGCTTGTGCCACCAGGGCCAATCGTGCTCCACGTCGCTCCCCCATACGTCCACCCATACGTGGATGCCCTTTTGATCAAAGAGCTCCTTAAGGCGGAAGGTGGTGTCGGGAATTTCCCAGGCACCGGTGCCCACGCAGATGATGCCCCGTCCCCGATTGATCTTTTCTACGTAGGGGTGATCCCAGGGCAGGTTTTCCATATAATGCACGGGGGAGTTTTGATACACTACCTCGTCCATATAATCGCCAAAGCCATAGGCGGCGTCGTAGATACCGCTCAGGGCCAGACAGCCGCCGAAGGTATCGGGAAACCGCAAAAACAGATTGACAGCATGGGTAGCCCCCAAACTGCAACCGAAAGCGATGGTGCCGCCCCGGCCGCAAAACTGCTCCAACAGCGGCACCGCCTCGTTGACCAGATATTGCATCCAGGCCTCGTGCCGACGGGCCCGGTCAAAGGCGGGGGTCAGCGTTTCCGACCAGGTTTCCTTGTCAATGGTGTCCACGGCCAGCACCGTTACCTCACCGGCCTCCAGCCAGTTGCCCCAGGTGTCGGTCATATTGAAATTTTCAAAGTCAAAAAATCTGCCGTCCTGACAGGGGATAAACAGCACGGGCTGACCGCCCCGACCGTAAATTTTGCATTCCATTTCCCGCTGTAAATGTTGGGAATAATGCCGAATATTCTGTGTTTCCAAATCAAGTTACTCCTCTGTTGTTTCAAATAAGGGGGTGGAGAAATACCGCTCCGCCGTGTCGGGCAGGACGGTGACCACCCGTTTGCCCTTGCCCAGCTTTTTGGCCAGACGGATGGCGGCGGCCACGTTGGTACCACTGCTGATACCACACATAATGCCCTCCTTGCACGCCAGATCCTTGGCAGTCTGCAGGGCTTCCTCATCCTTAACGATGCATACCTCGTCGTAGATATTTTGATTCAAAATTTCAGGAATCACACCGTCACCGATACCCATTTGCACGTGGGTGCCGATACTGCCGCCGGACAGGATGGCGGCATTCTCCGGCTCCACTGCCCAGATGGTTATATCGGGATTGTGGGCTTTCAGCACCTCACCGATGCCGGTGATGGTGCCGCCGGTACCGATGCCGGAGCAAAAGCCGTGGATGGGTCCGTCCACCTGTTCTATGATCTCTGCGGCGGTGCCACTGCGCTGGATGGCGGGGTTGGCGGGATTTTCAAACTGTTGGGGGACGAATACGTTGGGATCCTCCGCCTTGTATTGCAATGCAAGCTGCAGACATTCTTCAATGCACAGACCGATGTTGCCGTCGTCGTGGACCAGGATCACCTCGGCACCGTAATGCTCCACCAGCTTGCGCCGCTCCTCACTCACCGAGTCGGGCATAATGATTTTCACCTTATATCCCAGCACGGCTCCCACCAATGCCAGGCCGATGCCCTGATTGCCGCTGGTGGGCTCCACGATCACGCTGTTCTCGTGCAACAGCCCCTTACTGCGGGCGTCTTTGATCATATTATAGGCGGTGCGGGTCTTGATGGAGCCGCCCACGTTCAGCCCCTCAAACTTTACCAAAATTTCGGCGCCCTCGGGGTCGGCCATATGTTGCAGGCGAATGATGGGGGTATTGCCCATCGCCTCTAAAATCGTGTTACAGATCATAACGGTTTCCTTTGCTTAAGTATTAATATATTATAGAATTATAATATAGGAACTATACGTTGTCAATAAAAAAGCGTTGTGGTTTTTCCACAACGCTTCTTTTACTTACAGGGAGCAAATGTGCTTGGCGGTTTTCATCAGATAGTCCAGATAGTCGGGCATCAGCTCGGGAGCGATCTTGCCGTATACCAGTTCGTATACGAACTGCCCCTTATAGTCGGACTCCTTAAAGGCGGCAACGATCTCTTTCCAATCAATGTTGCCCTGGAAGGGGAGCAGGTGATCGTCGTGATGGCCGCAGTTGTCGTGCACGTGGGTGCAGGCTAGCTTGTCGCCCAGACGGCGGGCCACCTCGTATTGTTCCTTTTTAAAGGAAACGTTGGCGTGGCCGAAGTCCCAGCAGCACACGGCGGCATCGCTGTTAAAGGAACGGATCAGCCGCTCCAGCTCTTCGGCTCTGGCACAATAGCGCTCCATGGTCTTCACGCTGTCGGCAAACACCGTTTCAAAGGCGACCTTCACGCCGTCCTTCTCCGCCCGCTCCACAAAGGGAGCAAACATATTATAGTTATACTGAAAGGCGTTTTCGGGGGTGTATTCCTGTTTGGCAATGTTAAATTCATCGCCGTGGACTACCATAAATTCGGCGCCGCTTTTCACCGTGGCGTCGTAAATGCGCTCCCGCATCAGGTTTTGCTTTTCTTCAAAGGCTACGTAGCGGTAGAAGGGGCAATGGGTCTGATGCACCCGCAGGCCGTTCTTTTCAAACAGGGCCAGATCCCGCTTCATATAATCTTCCCAATCGTCCAGATGGATGGGGGGATTATAGTCCAGCAGGGTAAAGCCGGCCTCGGAAATCATTTTGACGGCGGGCTCCCAGCCCACGCTGGCGGCGACGTAACCGATATCAATACCGAATTCAATATTTTTTCTCATTTTCCGACTCCTTACAGTTTTGAAAATCCGTGGCTGTTGACCAGAGCGTCCAGCTTCACGCCCGCCTTACACAGGGGGCATTCGTTGGAGGGATAGCATTCATAACCGGCAAGATCGTTGGGGTCAAAAACGGAATGTACGGGCAGGCCGCGGCATTCCTTGGCGGTGGAGAAGATGGAAGAGATGCCGGTAACGGTACCGCCGTAATAATTTACAGCTTCCACGGCGGCCTCCACCGTCTTACCGGAGGCAACGGAGACGGCCAGTACCATTACGTGCTTGCCGGTGATCATCGGTACGATGTTGTCCCGGAACAGGAGCTGACCGCTGCCGGTGGTTTCGGGGGTGACGACGTAGATGGATTTGTGAGCGTTGAGGTTGGCAAAGTCGTTGCGGGACAGGGTGTCCGCCAGACAGGTGCCGATGACCTCGGTGCCGTCCAGACACAAAATGGTGTCCACCACCGTGGTGGCGTAATAGTAAGAACGCAGTGCTTCGGCCACCGCCTTGGCCTCGGACAGGCGGGCTTTTTGAGAAACCACGTCAATATAATAGTTACTGTGGCTGTTGCTGGTGGCAAAGTGGCCGCGGGCAACGCGCAGATACAGATCGCTTCTTTTGGTTGGATATTTCAGGATATTCAACGTAGGCATAGTAGGTCCTCCCTTAATAGTTATATTTTTATTCTACACTATTTTAACCGATATCGCAAGAGAAATATTATTTTACAGAAAGCACTGATTTTTCTATGTTGATCAGTTGCAGATCCATATCCTCTTTTGTAAGCTTTTTGCCGTTTATTACCACGTTTTCCAGCGTAAAGTTTTTGTACTCGGCAGCGGGGAGATACTTTTTGATCTTGATCTTGGCGCACTCCCTTCCAAACCGCTCCAAAAGCGTGGGATCGCAATAGATGGTAATGTCCTTCACCGTCACGTCACTTACGCCGGCATATCGTTTGTCCCCCTCGGGATAGACGGGTTTGGTCTCGGGCAACTCCAAAAAGGAATACCACTCCCTGAAACGGTAGTTGGTGACCTTGAAAATACGGGCGATCTCCACAGTGTCCTGTTGATCGTAAACGTGTTCGTCACTTTCTTGCATCAGTGAAGCGGTGTAAAAGGACTCCAGTTCTATGCGGATATCCTCAAAGGTGACGTTGTGCACCCACGCGTAGTCACCGTTTTGAATGTCACAGGCGGTGCCCCCCGCCCGCAACAGATCACAGTTACGGAATACGATATTGTCATATTCGGGAGCCGAGGTTTCAAGGCCGATCTCACAGGTGTTGCCCCAGTCGCACCACAGCACGCAGTTTTCGGTGAGAATATCGGTGTTGGAGGTGTCGCCGTATTGATCCAGTCCCTTGATGACCACCGTGTCGTCAAAAGAATGGACAAAACTGTTTTTTAAGGTGACACGGTTACAGTTTACGATGTCCACACCGTCGGTATTATAGCGCCATTGGCCGAACACTCGGATGCCGTCCATTGTCACGTCCTCACAGTGGAACACGTTGACACACCAGATGGCGGAATTGGTAAAGCCCACGCCCTCCAACCTTACGTTTTTACAATCCATCAGCTTTATGTTACCGTAGGGTTGGGCGCCCATATAATGCTGGTCGGTGCGCTTTTCGTTGCCATCGTCCATAACGCCGTTGCCGAACACACGGACGTTTTCGGCATTCTCGGCAAAAATGTTGCCGTATATGTAGGCGTCCTTATCTACGTACACACTTTCCCCCGATTGCAAAATAATACTGCCGGGAGTGTGCACACCGGGACCGAAATAATGGGTCACCGCTTCCTTGTCTTCGCAGAAAACCGGTTTGTTATTAAAAACGTACAAAAGGCCGTGATAATCGTTGATCTCCAACACGTAGGCACCGTTTTCTTTGAGTGTAAAGCTTATATGCTTGTCATCAATTTCGGGGAGGATTTCCTTGGAATAGGGCTTGATCATCACCCGTCCGTCCGTACTTTTGGTCAGGGGCTCCACGGTGAGATTCACTGCCTCGTCGCTTACCAGATTGATAAAGGAAACCGTTTCACTTTGTTCCGTCTGCCGCTGATGTCCCGGCCACCAACGGTTGAAGGGATAGGCAGAAATACGACAGGTATATACGGGAATTTCTTGCCCCTCGGCAAACACCCGCCAATCGGCAGAACGGGCAACGGATTTACCGAAATCGGAATGGGTAAACATATGACACTCTCCTTGACTTATTTTTTCAAGTTCATATTAGCATATCACCCCCCGCCTTTGCAAGGGGAACAAGTAAAAAAGGACTACGAGTAGTCCTTTTTATTTTGTGATTTTTTCTTGAAAATAAATATGCTTATGGTCGCCGCATGCTTCGTTTTCTTTAATCTCTTCGGGCGGCAGACTAATGATTTCTTCCGCCGACAGACACAGATTTTTTTCGTGATCCAAGATCAAATGACAAATCGGTGTTCTCTCGTATTTTTCCATCTCTGCATAAATTTTCTTTTCCGCCGCTTTCAGCATCTCCAGATCAATCTCTTCCAGATACGGCGCGTCCTCGGGACGCACCACCACTTTTTCTTTTGAAATCGGCAAAATGAGGTGCCGCCCACTTTCGTCAGAAACGATGCACTGGGAAATATCCGTGATCTCTGTCGTCTCCGGGGAATTTCCCGATTTGCCGCACCCGAACAGCGTTAAAAGTAACAGCAGGATCAAAATTCGCAACAGATGTTTTTTCATAAGGCGTACCTCCTTTTCTTGTTACATTCATTATAATATGATCCGATAGGGGAGTCAACTGGGTTGTCGTTGGTTCAAGCGCTTAACAAACGAAAAGAAAGAGGTGTCCGATTGGACACCTCTTTCTTTTGTGTTTTATCCCATAAAAGGCGAACAATACATTTCTCTGTTGAAGTCGTTAGTTTGACTCTAAGAAGTCCACTAAACGTATAAAAAGTTCGTCTTACATCGAGTCCATAAAAATTAATTCGTATCTAAATCTGGCATCTTCCTCATACCACATAGGGAAATTGGTTCCCCATTGATTGTTGTAAAGATTAAACCATATTTTAGATCTATCCCAAAATTCATTTTGAAAATCAAGCATAGCCGGTTTACCAATGGAAGCCACTGCACCATCAACGGAATGGATCGTTATTGAGGGGTATCTGACTCCGAAATCAGTAGCAAACATATTTTTGCTTCCGTTATCTACAACATCGGGCTTTAACCATTCGCCCAGTTTTCTTGTTTCAAGATCTTTTTCACAAAACTCAAACCCGAAATTAATCATTTCCGGGGCTCTATTTGCCGGTTTGCCGAACCAAGCGGCGTCAATAATTAAACCTTTCTCGGTAGGAATTACAGTTGTTTCCATCCATTTAGGGCAACCAAACTTAATATTTGCTTCGCTATCAATAGAAACAATTGCCGTTACCATATCCCCTTTTACCAAAACTTTTTCAAGTTTTGCAACATAATCATGTCTCTGTGAAATATAGTTTTCAAAACCGATTTTATTAAAGTCTTCTAAAGCCCATCGCTTTTTCGAACGAACGTATTGTTTGAAAAATCTTTTATAATCTTCCGGACCAAATTGTGTATATGACCAAATCCCAAAGTTATGATTTTCGTCCGCATAAACTTTTCCGTTTTGGATTAATTTGTTTATAGCGCCATTCAAACCAAATGAAAACTCAATCCCTCGAGTATGAAAAACAGTATCTGCCGGAACTTCTGAACAACTGCAAATATCAGCCAAAACGGATACCCTTTTTGTTTCCTCTACTACCATTTTTGCTTTGGAATATAGTTCTCGCGGCAAAATAGACAAAGCTTTTTCTAAATAAGCTCTTTGTTCTCTCCAGGATTGCTCCATTTTTTGATAAGGCTCTGACGATCTTACCGAATTAAACGACTCTTTGCTGAAATTTTCGTGATCATTCAAATGTGTTTTTTCATCAAGTCCCCACGTATGTTCGGATATCAAAAGAAGCTCTCGATCAAACTGTTTCCTAACACTAAAATCTTTAATATCTTTGCCAAACCGCAATAAAGCGCGGAACATATTGATTTTTGCAGGATCGGTTCCGGCACCATGAATCCAAGAATCACCTATTTCGTCGGTTATTATAGGTAATTTGTCTATTTCTGATCGCAATTCATAAGCGGGAGCATTTAAATCTGATGCGATAATTTCTGCATCGGGATATTTTTCGTGAAGATCATTAAAAAGTTTAATTATTTCCTCGGCAGACGGTGGAGATGTGTTATCTCCTGCATGAGCAAAATAAATGGCAGATTCTGTTTCACCAAGTTTGGAAAAAACACCGTAATCAGAATGGTACATTACGGTAATCGCCTCACCTGTTGGGGACTTCCAACGAAAGATTTGAGGAACATTAGGAACCGCCGAAGCGGGATTAACACCAATATGCAAAAATTCAATTCCCGCCTTTGCCAAAAACGGAACTATGGCTCTTGTATGCCCGGGCACATCCGTCATTTTCGCCGAAACAGTCTGTAAACCAAACGTTTTATCAAGTTCCTGTGAAATTCCTATTCCTGTTTCAAACAGTTCAGCATCCATAATTTCCGTATGTGTTGTAAAAGGTAAACCGTGCCAACGAATATCACCGGCTTCAACTTGTTTCTTGAATTCGTTGAATTCATCAGCATTAAGTGTATTCACATATTCGTTAATAAGCCACGAGCCCGTAGTCCAAACAAAGCGTGCTTCATTTCCGCTTTCTCGCAATTCTTTTGCCGTTTTTAACGCAAGAGGGATATATCTGTTAATGTATTCTTCCCGAACGTTTTTGGAAAAATCTGTAAATCCAATATCTAAATGAGACTTGAAAATCACATATAGTTTTTTGATTTTTTCCATTACCTTAACCTCCCAAATGGTTGATGAGCAAATGTATACCTAAAAAATCATTCCATAGATTCCCAATTTTTAACATCATACATAATATCTATAGACTGCTTTTGCCAACTCTTTACATCTAATGTAACTAATTTTAAATAATATTTCCATATAATTTCCTTTTTTGATGTATTGTAGCATAAAAACAAATATAAATCAATGCGAAGCATTGTATATCATCAATTCCGCAAGGAATTGCATATTATCAAAACGAAGTTTTGTATATCATCAAGCCGACAGATTTTTAATACACACCTAAAGGTGTGATGATATACGCCGCACTTGTGCGGCAATGATATACACGACTGCGTCGTGATGATATGCCAAGCCTATCGGCTTGGATAAAAAAACTCCCGTTCCGAAGAACGAGAGTTTTTTGGTTCCCCCTGCCCCGACTTGAACCATTTCTGCAAACTGCAAAGGGCTACAAAGGAGGAAGGTATGCGGGGGCGACCTTTGCAACATCGGCTCTGTCGGCGCGGCTCACACCGCTTGTCAATCGCCGTGTTGCTGCAGCCTCACCGCCTCGCTTCATCTGCCACCGGCAGCGCTCGGCGGTTCGCCTACCGACTTCGCCCGCTCAGTCGGTAGCTCGCAGATATTGCCCGAGTTGTCGTTGGTTCAAGTGCTTAACAAACGAAAAGAATGAGGTGTCCGATTGGACACCTCATTCTTTTGGCTCCCCCTGTTGGACTTGAACCAACGACAACTCGGTTAACAGCCGAGTGCTCTACCGACTGAGCTAAGGAGGAATATATTAAGTTTTGGTTAGGGTTTGTACAAACTGCTTTGGGGCTCCGTCGCCGAATATTTGCGGGGGCGACCATTGCGGTGCCCGACTCCGTCTGCGCAAGCCGTTGTTTGCTTGCCGATCGTCGACCGCTGCTGCTCCTTATTGCTCGCTGTATCCGCCACCGGCGGCGCTCGCAAACGTCCCTACCGACTGAAGCTTTGGAGGAATATATTAAATTTCGTTTGGGGTTTGCACAAACTGCTTTAAGGCTACGGTGCCGCATATTTGCGGGGGCGACCATTGCGGTGCCCGACTCCGTCTGCGCATGCCGTTGTTTGCTTGCCGATCGTCGACCGCTGCTGCTCCTTATTGCTCGCTGTATCCGCCATCGGCGGCGCTCGCAAACGTCCCTACCAACTGAGCTAAGGAGGAATATATTGAGTTTACTTTTGGGGATTGGCAAACGGTAGGAATCGATGATGTTTAAACCGTTAATTATTATATACGATAGACTTTTAAATATCAAGGTTTTTTTGTGAATTTGCAAAAAAAGGCAAAAGATTGAAAGAAGGGTGTTGATTTTTTCGTTTCCATTTATTATAATAGAAAAAATAAAAATAAGGAGAGAATAAATTATGGCTTATTATTTTGAAGAACCTTCTCATACCTTTAGTGAATATTTGCTGGTGCCGGGGTACTCGGATGAAAATTGCATCCCTGCCAACGCCAGCCTTGCCACACCTTTGGTGAAGTACAAGAAAGGGGAGACCCCTGCCATCACCATGAACATTCCGTTGGTCAGCGCCATTATGCAGTCGGTTTCCGACGACAGAATGGCCATTGAGTTGGCCAAGGAGGGCGGCGTGGCATTTATTTACGGTTCCCAGACCGTAGAGGATGAGGCGGCGATGGTCCGTAGAGTTAAGAATTATAAGAGAGGCTTTGTTTCCTCCGATTCCAATCTGCGTCCCGACAGCACGCTGGCAGACGTTCTGGCGCTGAAGGAGCAGACCGGTCACTCCACCGTGGCCGTTACCGAGGACGGCACCGCCGGCGGCAGACTGGTGGGTATTGTCACCGGCCGTGATTACCGTGTCAGCCGCATGGAATTGACCGAAAAGGTAGAGAGTTTTATGACTCCCCTGAAGGATCTGGTCACCGCCCCCGAGGGCACCAGCCTGAAGGAAGCCAACGATATTATCTGGGATCACAAGCTCAACTCTCTGCCCATTGTGGACAAAGAGGGAAGATTGGTGGCTTTCGTATTCCGTAAGGACTATTCTTCTCATAAAGAAAACCCGCTGGAGCTGTTGGACAGCAATAAGAGCTACGTGGTGGGCGCCGGTATCAACACCCGTGACTATGAGACCCGTGTACCCGCTCTGGTTGAGGCCGGCGCTGACGTGCTGTGTATCGACTCTTCCGAGGGCTTTTCCGCTTGGCAGGCCCAGACCTTAAAGTTCATTCGTGAAAAATACGGCGACACCGTAAAGGTAGGCGCCGGTAACGTGGTGGACCGTGAGGGCTTCCGTTTTCTGGCAGAAGCCGGCGCCGACTTTATCAAGATCGGTATCGGCGGTGGCTCCATTTGTATCACCCGTGAGACCAAGGGTATCGGACGCGGTCAGGCCACCGCTGTCATTGAGGTAGCCAAGGCCAGAGACGAATACTTTGAGGAAACCGGTATCTACGTTCCCATTTGTTCCGACGGCGGTATCGTGCACGATTATCACGTAACCCTGGCACTGGCCATGGGCGCCGACTTCTGTATGTTGGGCAGATATTTCTCCCGTTTTGACGAGAGCCCCACGGAAAAGGTGCTCATCAACGGCAGTTATATGAAGGAATACTGGGGCGAGGGCTCTGCCCGTGCCCGCAACTGGCAACGTTACGATATGGGCGGCGATAAAAAGCTGTCCTTCGTAGAGGGTGTAGACAGCTACGTACCCTACGCCGGCTCCATTCACGACAACCTGCCTGTCACCTTGGCCAAGATCCGCTCCACCATGTGTAACTGCGGTGCTTTGTCCATTCCCGAATTCCAGAAGAAGGCAAAGCTGACGCTGGTATCCAGTGTATCCATCGTAGAGGGTGGCGCTCACGACGTTCTGTTGAAGGATCAGACCCCTAATAAGTAATAGGTTTTCTTTTACAAACAGCCTTGCGCAGGCAAGGCTGTTTGTGCGTGTGAAAGGTGATTTTTATGGAAAAAACAAGAAGTAGCTTTACCGGAAAGCTGGGCTTTGTGCTGGCGGCGGCCGGTAGTGCGGTTGGCTTGGGAAATCTCTGGCGTTTTCCCTATCTGGCGGCCCGATACGGCGGCGGTATCTTTTTACTGGTGTATATCGTGCTGGCGTTGACCTTTGGCTTCACCCTGATGGTGGCGGAGATCGCCATCGGTCGGAAAACGGGCCTTTCCGCCATTGGCGCCTTTAAAAAACTGGACCGTCGTTTCGGCTTTGTGGGCTATATGGCGGCGCTGGTGCCGATGATCATTTTGCCCTATTATTCCGTCATCGGCGGATGGGTTACCAAATATCTGGCGATGTTTGCCTCCGGCAATATGGCAGCCGCCGCCCATCCCCAATATTTTGAGCATTTTATTGCCAAGGATCTGCAACCCATCGGGTGGTTTTTGATCTTTGTGGGGCTTACGGCGCTGATCGTTCTGTTCGGCGTGGAAAAGGGCGTGGAAAAGGTCAGCAAGATCATGATGCCCGTCTTGGTGGTGTTGAGTATCTGCATCGCCATATACGTGGTTTGCCAACCCGGCGCCTGGGAGGGCGTGATTTATTATCTCAAGCCCGATTTCAGCAAATTCTCCATCACCACCGTGGTGGCGGCAATGGGCCAGTTGTTCTACTCTATGTCTCTGGCTATGGGTATTATGATCACCTACGGCTCCTATATGAAAAAGGACGTGCACATTGAAAAATCCGCCCATCAGATCGAGCTGTTTGACACCGGTATTGCTTTTCTGGCGGGTCTGATGATCATTCCCTCCGTATTCGTTTTTTCCGGCGGTGATCCCGCCGCATTGAACAAGGGCCCCAGCCTGATGTTCATCACCTTGCCTCAGGTATTCAACAGTATGCCCGGCGGCAGTATCATCGGCGCCGCCTTCTTCCTGTTGGTGCTCTTTGCGGCGCTGACCTCCTCCATCTCCCTGATGGAGACCATCGTGTCCATTTTGCAGGATAAGCTGAAGGTCGGCAGAAAACTTGCCTGTCTTTTGGTATTCCTGTTTTGTGTTGTTCTGGGCCTGCTGTCCTGTCTGGGCTACAGCGCCTGGTCGGCGGTCAAGATCATCGGTCTGCAGTTCCTTGACTTCTTTGATTTTATCAGTAACTCCGTATTGATGCCCGTTGTGGCCCTGCTTACCTGCATCTTCATCGGTTACGTATTAAAGCCGAAGACTGTGATCTCCGAGATTGAGAAAAACGGCAAATTCGGCAGTAAGCGGATGTTCGTCATCGTACTCAAATACGTGGCTCCCGTTTGTTTGGTGGCCATCTTTGCCTTCTCCGTTATGGAAGTGCTCGGATTTATTAAGGTGTAGCGCCTTGACAGAGGAATTATAAAACAGTATAATTTGGTTGTGCAGTTCTGCACAACCAAATTTATTATAGAGGTATTTTTATGCGTAATGCAAAAGTTCAAAAGCTGGTGCTGTCGGCTATGTTTCTGGCCATCGGTATGGTGTTGCCTTTTTTGACCGGCCAGATCCGGGAGATCGGCAATATGCTGCTGCCGATGCACCTGCCGGTGATGCTTTGCGGCTTGCTGTGCGGTTGGCAATACGGTTTGGCGGTGGGCTTTATTACCCCCTTGCTTCGCTCCGTTACCTTCGGGATGCCCCTGCTGTATCCTGCCGCCATCTCCATGGCCTTTGAGCTTGCCACCTATGGGCTGATGCTGGGCTTGCTCTTCGGTCGGGCCAGATGGAAATGTCTGCGGCGGCTGTATTTCAGTCTGCTGGTTGCTATGCTCTGCGGGCGTCTGGTCTGGGGCGCGGTACAATGCCTATTGCTGGGGCTGGGGGGCTTTACTTTGCAGATGTTCTGGGCGGGCGCCGTGCTGAACGCTATTCCCGGTATTCTTTTGCAACTGATCTTGATTCCCGCCATTATGCTGTTGTTGCGGCGGACGCATATGATGCCCTTGCGCCGAAAGGAAAAACAAGGTGAATAATCTGATTTCTGCCATCACGGAGTTACTTTCTAAAGGGGAGCGGGTGCTGGTGGCCATTGACGGACGCTGTGGCGGGGGCAAAACCACGCTGGCGGCGGAACTGGCTACACGGTTTGAATGCACCGTATTGCATATGGACGACTTTTTTCTCCGTCCCGAGCAACGCTCCGCAGAGCGCTTGGCACAGCCGGGGGAGAACGTGGATCACGAACGGTTTTTGGAAGAGGTGCTGTTGCCCCTTGCGGCGGGTAAATCCTTTTGCTACCGTCCCTTTGATTGCGCAAAAATGGAACTGGGGGCGCCGGTGGCGGTAACTCCCACCCCGCTTACGGTGGTGGAGGGCTCCTACAGTCTGCATCCCACCCTGCGGGAATATTACGATCTAAGGGTATTTGTGGATGTTGATCCAACCGAACAGATGGAACGGATTGTAAAGCGAAACCCCTTGTCAGCCAATACCTTCCGTGAGCGATGGATCCCCCTGGAGGAAAAGTATTTTGCGGCATACGACGTTGCCGAAAATTGCGATATTATAATAAAAATATAGAGGAGTAAGACAATGAAACGAAGTGAAGTCAATCGTATTCTCAAGGAGAATATGGCTTTTATCAAAGAAATGAATTTCTCTCTGCCGCCCTTTGCCTATTTCACCCCCGAGGAGTGGAAGGAAAAGGGACCTGAGTATGACGAGATCCGCAAAAATATGCTGGGTTGGGACATCACCGATTACGGCAGAGGGGATTTTGAAAAGGTGGGTCTGTTTCTCTTTACCATCCGTAACGGTAATTTTAACGATCCCGATAACAAAAAGACCTATGCCGAAAAATTGCTGATTTCCGACGAGGATCAGTACAGCCCCATGCATTTCCATTTTAATAAAATGGAAGATATCATCAACCGTGGCGGCGGCAATCTGATTGTAGAGGTGTACAACTGCGACGAAAACGAGGGCTTGGCCGACACCGACGTGGAGGTGGTAACCGACGGATACCGTCACACCGTGCCCGCCGGTACCAAGATTCGTCTCACCCCCGGCGAGAGCATCACCCTGCCGCCCTATCAGTATCACGCCTTCTGGGCGGAAAAGGGGCACGGCAAGGTGCTCATCGGTGAGGTCAGTATGGTCAACGACGACAACAACGACAACCGTTTTTACGAGCCGCAGGCACGCTTTACCTCCATTGAGGAGGACGAGGCGCCCCTATATCTGCTCTGTAACGAATACGAGGGAAAATAAATGAAGGTTTTAAGCTTTGGTGAGGTTTTGTGGGACGTTTTCCCCGAAGAAAAGAAGATCGGCGGCGCTCCCTTTAACTTTGCCGCCCATCTGGTGAAAAACGGCGTACCTGCCGCCATTTATTCGGCGGTGGGGGAGGATGCCTTGGGGGCGGAGGCCCTGTTGGCAGTTCGTGCCCTTGGGGTGGAGGAGGGCTGTATTGCCACTGTGGCGGAGGAAACCGCCGTGTGTCTGGTGACCCTGCAAAACGGAACTCCGAATTATAACATCAAGCTGGGTACGGCCATGGACGCTATTCCCGCAATGCCCCTTTCGGAAACTTACGACGGCTTGTATTACGGTACGTTGGCTCAGCGGGATCCCCGCTCGGCCGCCACCCTGCAAACGCTGTTGACAGAGGGCGGATTCCGGCACGTTTTTTGCGACGTCAATATCCGTCAGCGCTATTATTCCCGTGAGGTGTTGGAGCGCTCCATCGGCAGTTGCACCATTTTAAAGCTTTCCCGTGAGGAGCTGGGTGTGTTGGCGGAAACGGGTATTTCCACGGCCCGGGGCAACGAGGCCATTGCCCGTGATCTTTGCGTCAAATATCCCAACCTGCAAACGGTGATCATCACGCTGGATGCCGACGGCGCCTACGTGTACGACGGAGGGCAGGATTATTACGCACCCAAGCCCAACTGTACGGTGGTCAGCACCGTGGGGGCGGGGGACAGCTTTTCCGCCACCTTCTTTGCCGCCATTCTGCAAGGAAAGGACGTGGAGGAGGCCCTGCAGCGGGCCGGTCGTGTCAGCCAATACGTGGTGACCCAGCTTGGCGCCATTCCCGACTATCCCGACGATCTTTTATAATAAAAACGGAGTTGATCCTGTGGATCAACTCCGTTTTTGTCGTATGTAAGACGTTACATTTCCATTGCTTTTTGGATAACCACCAGCGCATAGGAGGCAAAGCCGTGATCGTTACTGCCCTTGATGTCCCGGTTTTCCCACAGGGTACCGGTCTTGTCGGCCATGGAGCCGAAGAACTTTTTCACGTCGGTCAGCGCCAGCTCGTATTGTTCCAGCTTCAGCAAGGCTTCCAGTCGCAGATAAGCGCCTATAAAGGCGTTAACGTCCATAATGGCGGGTACGTTCATAGGAATGTCGGGATCGAATTTGTGGAGGATCATATCCAACAGCTCCGCATATTCCGGCGCCTTCATATCCAGATCTCCAAAGAGCAGGGCATAGTACTGGCAAGCCTGAGAGGCTTGGGGTTGCAGTTGCAGTACGCCGTTTTTGTCCCGCTTGCTGTGATCCTGGAAATAACTGCCGTTAAAGGAGGCCTTGACCGCCTTTTCACGGACGGCCTTGCACTTTTGCAGACAGGCCTCGTCCCCGTAGATCTTCCACACGGCTTCCAGTACGGCAGAATAGAGGAAATTGGTGGGATAGTTTACGTCCCACGTCCAGTGGTTGGCACTGCTCCATTCCACAAAGTTCCAGGAGGGCAGGCGCTCCAACAGCCCGTCCTCATTTTCATAGCGGGCATAAAAATCCAGTAATTCATAAATGCTCGGTCTAAAGGCCTCTTTCATATCCCCATGGCCACGATGATGGAGATATTCCTCCGTTTCCAGTATATACCACATGGTCCATTGGGGAATAAAGTGCTTGGTGTGGTCGGGCATAATGTCGGCGGGATAGCACATGGGGAGCGCCCCTTGGGGCAGATCTCCTTCATTTTTAAAGAGACGGTAGTTTTCAAGGAAGGCGTCCTCCACTACGGTCTTGCCGGTAAGGGCGTATTCGGTCTTGGCAGTAAAATAACTGTCGCACAGCCAGCCTGCCCGCTCCCGGGAGGGGCAATCCATATACACGTCCACCGCATTGTGGGCATAGGTATTGGCCGCCGCCGCGCAAATGTCGGCCAGTTGTTTGTCCTCGGGCATTGCAAAGGACAGGGTGGCGGGATTAACCATAAAGGTTTTCACACCCACACCCTCTATTATAATCTTGCCGCTTTTGGGGGTGATGAGGATCATCTGGCTGGTGTAAGGTTCAAAACTCTGCTCCTCGTGGTGTTCACCGGCGGCGGAGAAGTATTCCAGCACGTTGTGGGCGTGGAAGTTTTTAAGATAAAAACGGTCTCCCTCATAGTATTCGGAAAAGGCGATCACAACATCGCTCTCCTCTTCGGCCGTCCAGTTCAGCTTGATAAAGCCGGCCTCCACCTTTCCAAGGTTGAATACGGCGTATTCTCCTTGGTTCAGGGTCAGGGGCAGGGGACGGTTGCGAAAGGTGATCTTTTGATGATGGCGCTGGATCCAGGCATAGCTGTTGGGCAGGGCCTCCACGGCAAACCGTCCCCATTCCTCGGGTACCATTTGCCAGGAATATTCGTTTTGATAACGGATGGAGGCGTCAAAGGACAACTTGCCCCCCAGTTCCGCTTCCGTTACGGTTATGTCGTTATAATAGGGATAGGGCACGTGACGGTCCAGCGGGGTGGGACAATACTCAATCACTGCTACCTCGCAGGGCTGTGGGGTCACACGGTGGTCCACAATCTCGGTAAAGTGACGCTGAATGGAATACCGCTGTACCGCCTGCACGTATTCCGCGGAAAAATAACCGGCAAAGTCACGGCCGGTATAGGCTAACACGGTATCTCCCTGCCGCAGCTCCGCCTGCAAAAAGGAGGGCGTCTTTACGGTGGAGAGGGAGCCGCAGGCAAAGCCCTCTACCTCAATGCGCAGATCCAGCTTGCCTGCGGGCAGAGGTAAAATGTCCACTCTGGCATAGCCCTTGGCGGTGCGGGCGGGTCCGTAGGCCAAAAACCTGCCGTTTACCCATACTCTGTAATAGGTGGCGGCGGTGATATACAGCTCGGCGCCTGCCGCAATTTCCCGTGTCAGGCAAAAGGCGGCGTGGCAGTTCATTTCATTTTCACGATCTTTCAGCCAGATGGGCTTGGCGTCGATAAACATGGCGCTTCTCCTTATATTTCTCGTTTTAATATTTTGGTTTCAAAGGGAGCCAGAGCAATACATCCGCTGACAGGAATGCCCTCCTCAGCCGTTACCCACGGCTCCTTGGTGGCAAGACGGTGGGCACTGTGGGAATAGTTTTCCAGAAATACGTAAAGATACTCTCCATCGGTACGGCTGTGGGCGGTGACACCGTAGGGCAGTTCTCCGTCAAAGGCGGAGGTAATGCCTGCTTGCTTCAGCACGTACGCCACAAGGTCAGCGGCCAGCTCGCCGTCGTCACGGAAGGCGACGTAATAGGCCTCACCCTTACCGTAAGAGTTACGGGTCAAAGCGGGATACCCTTT
>JAZQJG010000016.1:0-20805 GCA_045541535.1 Eubacteriales bacterium | reverse complement strand
GCGGTGTCGCCGGCCCGTTTGGAGATGACCGTTACCTCGTCGGCCACCATAAAGGCGGAATAGAAGCCCACACCGAATTGACCGATGATGTCCACACCGTCTTTTTCCTCGGCATCTGCCTTAAACTTAAAGGAACCGCTTTCGGCAATGGTGCCCAAGTTCTTTTCCAGCTCCTCTTTATTCATTCCCACGCCCCGATCCTCAACGGTGAGGGTACGGCTGATCTTATCTGCCGCAAGGCGGATGCGGTATTGCTCCCGATCGGGGGCCTTCCCGCTCATAAGGGCATTATAATAGCTTTTATCCGATGCGTCGGAGGCATTGGAGATCAACTCCCGCAAAAAGATCTCTTTTTGGGAATAAATGGAGTGGATCATCATTTCCAGCAACCGCTTGCTCTGTGCTTTAAACTGTTTTTTTGCCATGTAAATACGCCTCTTTTTGTTGTGATTTTAGCACTCTTCGCATCCGAGTGCTAAAACTACTATACTCCCTTTTTCTCCGTTTGTCAACACCCATTTTCCAATATATAAAAAAATATCAATTAACTATTGTATTTTTTTAATATTTATGATATTATTATGGTGTATAAAAATCTTTGATAGTTTGGAGTGTGTATCATGAAGTATCAAAAAACATCCAAAAGAGTGCTCTCTCTGCTGTGCGCCATCACCATGTTGATCAGCATGTGCTCCATGTTTGCACTGGCAGCGGGCAACCCTGCTTACGGCAACATCGATATTGACCGTGAAAAGGTATACGATACCGATCTGTCCGTAATGAGCCTGAACGTTTTGGGAGCTGAAGGTTCCGGCTATTTTGATTCCGCCGAAAACCGTTTGCAGGCCTCATTGACCATCGTTGAGACCTATCAGCCCGACGTGATCACCGCCCAAGAGATCTCCGAGACTGCCAATGCCTTTACCGACGGCAGCAGTTGGTACGACAAGATGATCCCTGCCATGACCGCCTTGGGTTACAGCTATCGGGCGCTGAAGAATGACATTTCCGTGACGATGAACGTCACCGACGGTCTGGTCATCTTCTACAAAACCGACCGTTTTACCAAGGGCACTTCTTTTGCCGAGAAACTGCCTGCTACCGTTATGGCCAGTTATACTCACGTGGATACGGCAGATGAGACCAAGAGCAATACCTATAACTATTCTCATACCTCTTCCGACCGTTATTATCAGTATGTTCAGTTGGTTGACAAAGAACATAACAATCAGCCCGTATACGTATTCAACGCCCATCTGGCCATTGAGCCCACGACGGCAAAGAACATTGATACCAACAAGAACGAGGACATCAGCAATCTGCGCTATCAGAACAGTGACGGTACCTATACCACCATCCCCATCAAGTCCATTCTGGCCCGTAAGGAGCGCACCGTGCAAATCAAGCAAATGAAGGCCAAGATGGATACCTTCGCCGGCAGTTATCCCGTTATCGCCGGCGGTGACTTTAACTCCACCTTTGGTCAGGGCTACGCCAACAATGCAAAAACCGTGTTGCGCGACGAATCCGAACAGGGCGTACTCCATCTGTTTGACAACGATCTGAAGAACGGCACCGATACCTATTACGACACCGCCCGTATGGCGCTGCATCAGGTATCTACCTCCTATGCCGGCATCGTTGACCACATTTTTGTGAACAACGTTTTCTTTGACATTGCCGACTTCCGCACCATCAGCGAAAGTGTAGCAGGCCGTCGTCCCACCGACCACTTCCCCATTATGACACAGGTCAGTTACCGCGCCGCCACCACTGCTTTCGGCCCCGGTGACTACGACGTATCCAACGGTGTTTATGAAGACAAAGTAGACGTAAGCGAATATACCTTTGACGTTGCCACCGTCTCCCCCTTCACCGTCAAGATCGAGCAGAACGGTGTCGTTTGCGGCAACACCGTTACGCTGAATAAAACCATCAACAAGTTTGACATCAATTTTTATATTGGTGAAACGCTGTACGATACCATTCCCGCTACCATTCACTATACCGGCGCCGACAAGCCCATTTTGCAGGTGGAGAATGCCGTCAACCACTATTTCTCCAACAATGCCTATCACGTGGTCGTGGAGAATGAGATCAGCGACATCACCATTCGTCCCGTAAACGGCAAGATTTACACCGATGCCGCCTGTACCAAGGCCGCCGGCGTTCACTTTAATAACATTGCCAACGGACGTACCCAGTACTATATGGGTAACACCGTCACCGGCGACGTTTACCCCCTGTACATCTACAAAGAAACCAAGCCCGCCCTTAATGACGAGATGGTTTTGTACGTAGACGACGACTTTGGCACCGCCGTTGGTACCGTTGCTTTCTGGGACGGTGTGGACGTTTCACTGGTAACCGCCAACGTCAACGCTTTTGATGCCCTGGACGACATCAACCGTCCTGCAAACGGCAGTGAGATCGACATTGATGAAAAAAACAATTATATCGTTTACGTGGCCCCCGGTACCTACGAGCCGATCACGGACAATAACGAATACTATGTTAACAGCGACGTTTACAACCGCAGTCTGACCCTGCTGGGTCCCAACCACAACATTGAGGCCAACCTTCGCGATATGGACGGCACCTGGAAGATCAACCCCAACCGCCGTCCCGAAGCCGTCATCCACGGTATGCTCCGTTATGCCGCCAACGATGATTATAACGATATGGGCGCCTTTAAGGTTACCGTTAAGGGCTTTACGTTTGAGGGCAAAACCCCCAACGCCTCCATCAACGTGGGCGAGGTCCGCGGCACCGTCACCGGCAGTGGCGAAGCCGCCGAAATCGCCAAAACAGAAGAACGCACCCAGTATATTACTGAGTTTGATATTCAGAACAACATCTTTACCGCCAGTGGTTACGCCTTTAACTCCTCAGCCATCTCTGCCAACACCGCTTCTCAAAAGACGGGCATTATTGCCAACAACTATTTCAAGAACGTAGCTGCCCGTATCGTAGATGAAAGAGCGCCCAACGAAACACAGTATGAAGGTAACGATTATTTCCGTTCCATCTTTATGCGTAACCCCAACGGTCTGATCATTGACGGTAACCGTTTTGTGGACATTCACGCCCCCATTTGGCTGTCCAGTGAGATCCGCGACCTTTACAATTCCACCTGCGGCAACCTGACCTACACCATGCAGGATAACCGCTTTGAAAACTGCGGCAGTTCCTATCTGTGGGCCACCGCCCTTGCCACCGGCGTGGAAAACAACAGCGCCATCGTTAAATATTATAATAACGACTTTGTCCGTTGCGGTACCTCCGTGGGTGGTCCCGCCATCGCGCTGAATATTACCGAGCATGCTTCCTCCACCGATGCAGAGGGTAATCCCATTACCGTTCCCACCGATTACAGCAAGATCGACATTGATATTCAAGGCAACAATTTCTACGATTGTTATCAGTCTATTCGCGTATACCGTTCCGCTTGTGAGCGTGATACCGACAATTATGCCGACTTTATCAACCACGAGCATCTGGGTGACGTAAACGACATGACCTTGAAGATCACCGAGAACCGCTTTATTAACCCCACCGAAACCTCCACCAAACTTACCAGTTTGGCAGATACCATTCAGTTTAACTTCTACCTCAACGCTGAGGATGCTCTGGAGAGCACCGATGAAGAGCGTGAACTGAGTGATGATGCCAAGGCAAGATGGGATCTCTCCCACAACTATTTTGAATCCAAGTATATCGTAGAGGGTGCCGACGGCGCCACCAAAGACGTGCAGAACAGCACTACCCTGGCTTCCGCCACCAGCGCCCACGATCCTAAGTATTTCGTAGATAACTCCATTGCAAGATACGATTCCACCGGTGCTAACCTCGAAAACGGGGGCGTCAGCTTTAAGTGGGACGGTGCTTTTGCTCCCTACTATCTGGACTATGAACTGAACACTCTGTCCGACGGTACCAACGCCGCCACTATGAGTGGTATCACCGCCGAGAACTATTTGGCCGAGTACGACGGACAGCCCCACGGCATCACCGTAACCGGCGCTCCCGCAGGCTCCATCGTTTCCTACTCCATTGACAACGTGGAAGCCGAGCGTGCCAAAAAGGCCTACACCGCCCACTGCCCCACCTACACCGACGTTTGCGGTCCCATTACTGTATATTATAAGGTAGAAAAAACCGGTATGGTCACCGTGTACGGTCAGGCCACCATTCAGATTACGCCCAACACCCAAGGGCGAACCGGTCTGGTAGATACCACCGTAACCTATGAGTTGGGCAAAGAACAGACTCTGACACCCTTTGTGGATCCCCTTACTGAGGATCATTACGTATACACCTACGACGGTAAGACTTATGATGAAATGCCCGCCTTTACCGAGGTTGGTAGATATGAGGTCGGTGTGATCGTTACCAACGCCAACTACGCCACCTTTGTGGACAGCGCCGTGCTGACCATTGAGAAGGCAGATCTGGACCCTGAGATTACCGGTTTTACCGGTGTTTACGACGGCGAAGAGCATACCATTACCCACGATCTGCCCACCGACGTTCGCATTTCCTACAGCATAGACGACGGGGAATGGACTACCACCACGCCCGTCTTTAAGGACATTACCAACGGGGACGTTACGGTCAAAATGAAGATGGAAGGCAGTAACTATAACCCCCATGAGGAAACAGTTGTCTTCAACATTTCTCCCGCCACCATCACCGACGTCAGCGTCACTGCCGTAAACGGTGTTGAAAACGGTACCGTACAGGATCTGCTGACTGTGGTTTCCGGCGCCGCCGGCACCACCGTTTCCTATGCGGTCAACGGTGGCAAAATGAGCAGTACCAAGCCCACCTTCCTCAAGCCCGGCACCTACACCGTGGCCGTTCTGTTCACCCGTGCCAATCACTATGACAAGACCATCGTCTGCAACGTCACCGTAGAAAAGTTCGATCCCACCAGCCTCTTTGCACTGGAGATAAACCAGGCACTGATACAGAATCAGAACTTTAAGGAAAACTTCCAGACCGGCGGCAATCAATGGCGTGAGACCATCCTGAACAAGCTCAACAATAACAAGTTTAGCTTGAGCTTCTTTTTGACCCTGGACTATGCCGATGCCGGCGTAGCCGCCATACAATCCGAGGACTTTAAGATTTTGAGCTTTGGCATTTTGTACGGTCCCACTCTGGAGAATCTGGAGGATTACGCCTTCTATCAAAAGCACGCCTTCGTTTATGACGGTGAAAAACAGACGGACGCAGCCGCCACTGCCGCCGCCAGCGCCAAGGCTTTGATTGACGATAGTATGGTCGTTCAATACGTCTACGACTCCGACGTAACCGGTCTGCAAAATCTGTATAAATTCAACACCTATCACGTGTTAAACACGGCGCCTCTGAAGGCCAGATACGGTATGATGTACGTCCGTTACTCTGTAAACGGACTGATCTACGAGGAGTATAGCGACATTGCCGCCACCTCCACCCTGCTGGGTGATACCTCCAACACCGACCCCGGTTACATCACCGGTGTAGGCACCCAAGATGAAACCACAAAACTGGACGCAGTGATGGTCCACTAACGCAAAAGCAAAAATAATCCGTTGTGAAAACAACGGATTATTTTTTTGCCGTAAAGGGGGCGGGTTTGGGTTGTAATTTACCTCTTTGTATGTTATTATATAATGAAGAGATTTTTTCGGAGGGGTTATGGATATGAAAAAAGTATTTCGCCGTTTGATGGCACTGCTGTGCATTTTGACGCTGAGTTTCGGTATGCTCCATGCCATTGCGCTCAGCGGCAACACCACGGGGATTGACGTTGACAAGAGCGGACCGGAGCACGATATTTCGGTAATGTCCTTTAACATTCTGGACTACGTGGACGGCAACGTATACGCCTCCCCCAAGGACCGCGCCCCTATGGCGGTAAAGACCATCGTGGCCTGTATGCCCGACATCGTCGGCATTCAGGAGGCGGGTGATCCCCAGTCCTCCAACGGCAGCTTTGACTGGAACGATTATCTGGTGGGCGCCCTGGCGCCCTACGGCTATGCCTGCCGCTATCTGACCCAGGAGCCGGTGCACCCCAGCAGTATGACCATCGGCGCCGGTCTGATGATCTTTTATAAAGCCAGCCGTTTTAATTTGGTGGATCACGGCAGCGCCCAATACGCTACCGACGGCAAAAACGGTACCTACGCCGCCTACCAAGGCTTTACACGCACCGACACCTCCCGTTACTATCATTACGTTAAGCTCTACGACAAGCAATATAAAACCCATCTGTATACCTTTAATACCCATCTCTCCGTACCCGCAGGCTCTGTAAAGCATCCCAGCAACGGCACCTACGCCACCTCCGAACAGCGCAATATGCTTTGCTATATTTCCCGCACCAAGCAGGCCGCTATGTTGGCGGCGGCAATGAAAGATATGGCCGGAGATCTGCCCTGTTTTGCCACCGGTGACTACAACTCCAGTTGGTCCAACAGCGTGGCAGACGATCCCAACAAAGCCCAGCTTACGGAAATGACCAAAAGCGGCTACTTTTTGGCCGCCGGCGACAACGAGATCTGCCGCATCAGTTATTCCCCCAACACCATCATCGACCACGTATTTTACAACCGTTATTTTTCCAAAGCCCTATCCTATCGTGGCATTTATGAGGAATACGGCGGCTATCAGCCCTCCGACCACAAGGCGATGTTAGGTCACTTTAACTACTGTACCCCCATCACCTTTGCCTCCGGCGAATACGACGAGATCAAGCGCACCTTTGTGGACACGGTGGACAAAGACACCTACAATTTCAGCATCAGTGATCTGCCCACCAGTGTCACCTATTCGGTGCAAGATCAAAACGGCAACACCCTGACCGAGGGTGTGCCCCTGCCCGCCCACAAAAATCATTGTACCCTGCAATTTTACAACAACGGTGAAACGTTATATCAAATCAAAGCCACCCTTTACAATTCCACGGCCACGCTTCCCGAGCTGGGCTGTAAAGAAGCGCTAAACTGTTATTTCAACGACGGCGCCTATTATCTGGCGGTTGATTCCCAAACCACACAGCTTTCCTTCACCCTGTCCGAAGGCGCTCTGTACAGTGATGCCGCCTGCACCAAGGCGGTGGGAGCGGTATTGAACGCTCTCCCCATCGGCAAGAGCACCCTGTATCTTAAGACCGATACCGTCATCGTACCCGTACATCTTATGAAGGCCTCCGCCACCGCCAAGGAAAACACCCTGTACGTGGACAGCCGTCTGAACGGTGCCTCCGGCAAGGCGGTGTTTGTAAACGCCGAGGGCGGTGTACAGGTGGAGATGGGCGTCAACGGCTTCGCCACCATCGCCGCCGCCGCATCCATCGCCAACAAAGCAAACGGATATACCATCAAGCTTGCCCCCGGTTTCTATAAAGAGGGTGCGGTAACCTTTACCAAAAACGTAAGCATCCTGGGCAACAACGACGGTGTTTCTCCCCTGGTGCGCAGCGATCAAAAATGGAGTCTTGCCACCAACCGAAACGAGGAAACGGTGATCGACGGCGGCTTGTATTTTAAACAACCCAAAAATTCCACTCTTGCCGTGCGCGGCATCACCTTTAATTCCCACGGTCGTGTAGAATACGCAATTGCCCTCACCGCCTATAACGATACCAGTCTTTCCACAATGGATATTGCCCAGAATATCTTTGAATTCTGCGGCACCAATATGACCAATTCCAGTTGCATCTATCTCAACTCCGCCCATAGAAAGGTGGGTAACATCCACGACAATTTCTTCCGCGGTTGCGGTGTTAAAACAAAAGCCATGGGGCGTTATCTCACCCTGCGCAATCCCTACGGTCTGGTGTTTGAAGAAAACTACGTGCGTGATTTCCCCAACAACGCCGCCTTTATGTCTTCCGAAATTTCCAACGGCAATCTGACCCCCGGTCACTTTGATTTTACCGTGCGTTACAATCGGTTGGAAAACTGCGCTTCTCTCACCTTCTACATTCAGCACACCGATAAAAACAGCACGGTCAACGCCCAGGTATTGTATAACGATATTGTGGAGTGCGGTAACTTTGAAGGCAATCCCGCCTTCAGGGTATATTTATCCGACGATAACTCCATTGTGACCGACTACACCGACTATACCGTAAACCTGTTCGGCAATCGGTTTTTCGGCTGTCAAAAGGCATTGTATTATCGCGTAGGCTCCAACGAGGGCGACGTGCGGGATGCCAAGCTGAACATCAATCAAAACCGCATCATCGGTATGCATCAGTCCGCCGACAAAAAATCCTTCTACTTCCAGTTTGATATGTTTGATGATTCGGACATTGAGGCCACGTCGGAAAACTGGGATTTCTCCCACAACTACTTTGATTCCGACACGGTGAAAAACAGCCATCATCCCGATGATTACGTTTATACCAGTTATACTTATAACAACAAAACCTACGATTGTATTGACCGTTCCCTGTTCTACCCCTATTATACCGATGCGGTAATGCACTCCCTGTCGGGAGGCAATCTATTGCAGGAGCAAACGGGCATCACCGTCAGCGATACCCTGCATCAGGCCGACGGTCTGCCCCACAGCTTGCAGGTCAACGCCCCGGCCGACGCCGTGGTATCTTACTCGTTGGACGGCAGTCTGGATGAAGAAGCCCGCGCCTGGCAAAGTCAGTCCCCCGCCTGCATCCTACCCGGCAATACCACCGTATACTATATGGTGGAGCGGATGGGTTATTATAATTATTACGGCTCCGCCGTGCTGGAGATCACCCCGGCCGAGCGCACTCTGGAATTTAAAAACGCCACCGTTTCCTACGATGGCACCCCCAAATCCCTCACCTTCCTCCCCCTGGAGGGCGACACGGTGAAATACACCTACGACGGCAACGAATACAGTTATATGCCCACCTTTACCGAGATCGGTAATTACACTGTCACCGTCACGGTGAGCAATCCCCTCTACGGTGTGCTCACTGCCACGGCCAAGCTGACCATCAATCGCGGCACCTTAAATCAAGTAGCCCTGAGTGGCGTTACAACGGTATATGATGGCAAAGCTCACGCCCCCACCCTCACCCTGCAACTGGGCACCGAGATGGTGACCTATAGCGTGAACGGCGGTGAATACAGCAGCGAGCTCCCCACCTTTACCGAGCCGGGCGAATACGAGGTTATGGCCAAATTTGTGGCCGATAAATACCTCACCGCCTATCGGGTCGCCATCATCACCATCCTGCCCCGTGAGGAACGTGCCATCACAATCAGCGGATTTGGCGGCGCCTACGACGGACAGCCCCATAGCATTACCGTCACCGGCACCACCGAAAAGGACACCCTGTACTATCGCACGGAGAACAGCAGCTTTGATACCGAGCTCCCTACCTTTACCGAGAGGGGCAGCTACACCGTATTTATCAAGGTATGCAGAGAGGGCTATGAGGATCTGTTGGCCAGCGCCGTGGTCTATATCGGCGACGAGCCGCAACTCTTCACCCCTGTGATCACCATCTGTACCGACGTCACTTTTGAGCACAAAGTATCATTCAGTATACAGGCCGTCAACACAGCGCTGTATGACAGTGAGGACATATTGTTTACAGAATACGGCTTGCAAGGAAAAACAAAAACCGTCCTGCATTCCGCCGCCACCGGCATCACCGGCTGTCCGACGCCGATAGAAGCGGTGGCTCCCACCGAAAACATCGGACTGTACCTGTGTTATCGCGTCAACGGCGTAAGCTACGAGCAAGCCACCCCCACCTATATCGCGAAATGATTTGTTTATAGCTTATTGAATAATCATAAAAAAGAAGCACGAGTTTTCGTGCTTCTTTTTTACCTTATTACGCCTTTATAAATTATGCTATAAATTTACCGAATAATCCTTTTTAAATCCATGGGCTCCGAAAATCTGCCACTTGCCCACACCCAAGCGTTGCAAGATTAAATTTCTTTCCTCTAAACACAATTTCGGGTCCGTATCAACGGATGTCATTAATATTGGCGCATATCTGTTATATTTTTCCTGTTCCGCCGTAAGACCGTGAGTATTTATATAAATATCCCCTGTAATGGCAATGTGATTTGCATAATCTATTAAAACGATTTCACCCGGCAGATGTCCACCCTTTCCTTCATACACCTCAAAACTCAATTCGCCAAAGGTATAAAATCCTATTTGTGTCAGTGGCTTGTCATAAGAATCGGCGCTTTGCCATACTTGAACGATTTTTTGAGGATTTACCGGCCTGTATTCGGTAAGAATTTTGCAAATATTAATATAGGGCTTGTGCAGAGGATTTTCCTCTCGATATCCGTTGAGTCCATTATATTCCTGTTCCAGGCACTTTGCCGTTTTTTCGCTTGTGATCACCTCATCAAACATCGGTAAAAGTCCGCAATGGTCTACGTCTGCATGGGTGACCAGTATTTTCTTTTTTACGGTACGGAACCGGGGGATGATTTTATCAAAGATCTCAAGCATTTCCGCCTGATAACAAGCATACCCGCTATCGACAAACAAATAATTGCCGTTACTGTGTATGATGATTGTATTACTGCCGCACGGCGGCTCAATTAAAATGATTTCGGTATTTTCAGTGATCCGATGGGTGCTAATACGTGGAGCAAAGTTTTTGCCTTTTGAAATGCTTAACAGTTCTGCAAACTTGCTGATACTGTCAAACGTTCTGTAAGGCGATAGCCCCTTTTCATCCAACGTTTGCATAGCAAGATTTACGTTGATCAAAAGTTCCTGCTTTGCATCCGCCGACAAACCCATCATTTGTGATAAGCCCAAAACGTAAGTATTATAAAAAATACTATTATCGTATACATTTTTAGAACGGTTATAATCAATAACTCGCACTTTACATATCTTTTCCGCTTGACTTAAAAAACGGGAAATTTTGGCAGAATCCTCAACGTATAATCCCATTTTGAAATACTGATAATCCGTTCCGTTTTCTTGCGAACTTATATAAGAAATATTAAAACTGAATTCACTGATCAGTTTAAGAACATTCGTAACGCTACCGGGAACGTCTTTTAAACAAAACTCTAACAATACAACACTCGTATTGTTATCGTAATCGTTACCCAAATATCCGATTTTTTCCAGTTCCAAATCCGCTTTTTTAAGTTGTTCCTCCGTACCGTCGGCATCAATAAATAATATATGAGAATCAATTGCTTTATTATAATTGACCCGAGTAATATTGATCCCCAACGAGGAAAAACACTCACTTGCTTTTAAAAATGCACCGATATGGTCGGGCATAGAGGTAACATAAGTTTTTTTCACGGCACTCATCCTTACGAATAAACTATATTATTTAAAAATTATTATATCACATCAGCGACGAAACGCAACAGAAATCCGCCCGATTTTTTTCGGGCGGATGATTTTACAAATTGGAGCGAATCGTAAGACAAACGATTTTTAGCTGATAATATCTTTGATCACTTCGCCGGCGATGATCAGACCCACCACGCCGGGCACGTAGGACATACTACCGGGGGTGGCGCGGCGGGTATCCCCGTCCTTTGCCGCAGGCTTCAGGGGGACCTCCTTGGAATAGACCACCTTCAAATGCCGGATGCCCCGTTTGCGCAGTTCATAGCGCATCACCTTGGCCAGCGGGCAAACGCTGGTTTTGGACAGATCCGCCACCTCAAAGGCGGTGGCATCCAATTTATTTCCCGCCCCCATAGCACTGATCAGCGGCACGCCCGCCGCGGCGGCACGCACTGCCAGTTCAATTTTACCCGCTACCGAGTCGATGGCGTCCACCACGTAATCGTAGACAGAAAGATCAAGCTCCGTTTCCGGCGTAAAAAACAGCTTATGAAGGCGCAAGGTGACGTCAGGACTAATATCCCGCAAGCGGTCAGCCGCCGCCGTCACCTTATCCGTGCCCAAAGTAGAATGAAGGGCAAAAAGCTGACGGTTGAGATTGCTCTCTGCCACCTGATCGTCGTCAATCAGGTCCAAAGCGCCTACACCGCCCCGCACCAAGGCCTCCGCCGTATAGGAGCCCACGCCGCCGATGCCGAACACGGCAACTCTGGCTCCCTGCAGTTTTTCCAGCGCCGCCTCGCCGATCAGACGGGCGGAACGCTCCAAACGCTCCCCTGCCATTACAGGAGATTTACGCCGTGGTCAGCGGCCGCCTGCAAAATTTCATCCGACCAGATGGAGGCCTGCACCTCACCCACGTGAAGTTTTTCCAGCAGATACAAACACAGACGGGACTGACCGATACCGCCGCCGATGGTCAGCGGCAAGCGATCGGTGAGAATTCCCTGATGATAGGGAAAGCGCTCCCGCTCGGTGGCGGAGCGGATCTCCAGTTGTCGCTTAAGGGTTTCGGCATCCACACGCACACCCATACTGGACAGCTCCAGCGGTTGTTCCAAAATCTCGTTCCAAACCAGCAGATCGCCGTTGAGGCTCCAATCGTCATAATCGGGAGCTCTGCCGTCGTGGGGCTGACCGTCACTCAGCGCACCGCCGATCTGCTCGATAAACACAGTTTTCTTTTCCTTTACAATGGCGCATTCCCGCTCCTTGGCAGACAGATGGGGATATCTTTCCAGCAGTTCCTGACTGGTGATAAAAAACACCTCCGGGGTCACCGGACGCCGCAGTTCGGGATAGCGCTCCTGCACCTTTTCCTTGGCACTGCAAAGGGCGGCTACGATACGGCGAACGATCTCCTCCAGAAATTCCCGATTCCGGTCCTCCCTGCGGATCACCCGCTCCCAGTCCCATTGGTCCACGTAGATGGAATGCACGTTGTCCATATCGTCATCCCTGCGGATGGCGCACATATCGGTATACAGTCCCTCACCGGCGGCGAAGCCGTAACGGTACAGCGCCATCCGTTTCCATTTGGCCAGAGATTGTACTACCTCGGCCATCTCGCCACAGGCCTTAATGTCAAATTCCACCTTGCGCTCCACACCGTTGAGGTCGTCGTTGAGACCGCTATTTTTTCGCACGAACAAGGGGGCAGAGATGCGTTCCAGATGGAGTTGGGCCGCCAGTTCCTTTTGAAAGGTGTCCTTCACGTATTTAATGGCTTTTTGCGTTTCTCGGAGAGACAGCGGGGTGGTATACCCCTCTGCCCAGATAAATCCGTCCATTTGTTTTCTCCTTTAATAGAATGTTGCGATGGGCTCGTCCGGTTGGGTGGTCAGAGCAACGTCCTGTACCTCCAGAATGGGGCCCTTTTGTTGATATACGGGGTGATAGCTGAACTGGAGTTTGGCCGTTACGTAGGCCCAGTTGCGGGTGTTCAGCCGATTGGCGTGGGCATAACTGCAGATAAATCCTGCAAACTGCATATCCTCCACACAGCAGGTCATCACCTGCCGACCGCAGATAAAGTTGGTGTCGGGCAGTTCGGGTGCCTGCACCACCATACCCTTGATCTTAAACACCTTGCCCACGTATTTTTCCGGTTCCTCGCTGACCTCACGGTACCAGATGGCAAAATCCCGATCACTGATCTCAATGAGATCCGCCTCCACGTCAAAGGGCAAGGGATCCTCCATAGTATCGGGCACCACCGAGCCGTCCTTGTATTCGTACAAAATATCGCACCGACGGTTGAGGGCGCGGATCAAACGGTGAATCTGCTCCTGATCGGTGTCAATGGTGGCGCGGTTGAATACCACCATCTCGGTACTTGCGATCTTATCCGCCACCTGCTGACGCATATTGGCGTTGTAATTTAAAAAGGTGGTAGCATCAAAGAAGGTGTATTGCTGATATACCAGCCAGTTCTCGGGCAGATTTTGCAACAGCAGGGCAATGGGCCACATACCGTTATATTCCACGATCACCCGCTGGATGCCGTATTTCTTTTCAAAGGTGGAGAGCAGGAAGGGGCTCAGATCCTCCGGCTCCTCCAACAGTTCCACGTAAACGTTTTGGGAAGAAAAGCGCTCACGGCACAGTTCTTCTTCGCCATCCTCGCACATCAGCACCAAGGTCTTCTCGCCGTCGTTAAAGCGTTCATCCTCCAGGGTGCCCTGAATAAAGGTGGTTTTGCCGGCTTCCAAAAAACCGGCGAAGATATATACGGGAATTTCCATAATATTAGTCCTCAAGTCCAAAGAGTTTGGCCACGGCCGTCTTGTCCATACCGCTGCCGATGACGCAGATCTTGCCCATTACGTCGGGCTGACCGGCACGCACGTTGATCTCACCGGGCACGTAGTCGAAGTGGAGCCAGCCGCCCGTCTCGTCCGCTACCATACCCTTGGCACGGAGCACCTGACCGTATTTGCTCTCCTCCAACAACGCCTCCAAAATCGCCTGCAGGCCCTCGGCCGTATACTTTTTGGCGGTTTCCCAGCCGAAGCTGGCAAACACCTCGTCGGCGTGATGATGGTGATGATCGTGACAGCCGCAGGTGCAGTGCTCGTCGTGGTCGTGATGATGCTCGTGATGATGGCCGCAATCACAATGCCCGTCGTGGTCGTGATGATGCTCGTGATGATGGCCGCAATCACAATGCTCGCCGTGGTCGTGGTGATGCTCGTGGTGATGGCCGCAATCGCAATGCTCGTCGTGATCGTGATGGTGGTGATGCTCCTCTTCCAAGGCCTCCAGCGCGTGAGCCAGCGTGTTGTGCTGCTCCATTGCCGCCAAGATCTGCCGTCCCTCCAGTTGATCCCAAGGGGTGGTGATCAGGGTGGCGTGCCCGTTTTTCTCACGAATGATGGCCAGCGCCTTGTCCAGCTTTGCCTCACTGATATCAGCGGTGCGGCTGAGCACGATACAACCGGCGCTCTCCAACTGATCGTTATAAAATTCGCCGAAGTTTTTGGCATAGATCTTACATTTGGTGGCGTCCACCACGGTGACGGGGGCGTTGAGCTGTGCGCCGTCCTCCACCGCCGCCGCAACGGCGCCGATCACGTCGCTGAGCTTGCCCACGCCGCTGGGCTCGATCAAAATGCGATCCGGGGCATACTCGGTCATTACCTGCCGCAAGGCCTTGGTAAAATCGCCCACCAGCGAACAGCAGATACAACCGGAATTCATCTCGTTGATCTGCACGCCGCTATCCTTCAAAAATCCGCCGTCCACGCCGATCTCACCGAACTCGTTTTCAATGAGGACCAGCTTTTCGCCGGCGTAGGCTTCTTTGATCAGTTTGCGGATCAAGGTGGTTTTACCGGCACCCAAAAAACCGGAGAAGATATCAATTTTCGTCATTTAGCTCATCCCTTAATCTATAATATAATAAAATATCATAACACTTTTTTATCTATTTTGCAATGGAAAAGCAAAAAGTCTTTCCCCGAGGGGAAAGACTTTTTCATTTATTCGGCAAAATACACCGTCAAAGACTGTGTAAAAGTCTGCTCCGCAAAGGTGATCGCACCCTTTTCAAAGGTAAAGGGGATTTCTTTGCCGTCGCAAAGCACCTTGCCCGGCCGGGTACCTTGCGGCAGACCGAAGGAACGCAGGGTACAGTCGCCGTCCCGCAGTTGGAGGGTACAGCTATCCTCACCCAAAACGTAGTTTCCCCAGCAATGGCCGACAGAAAACAGACAGGAAAAGGGGCGGGTTTGCACAACGGGAGAAAAGCCGAGGTGGCCACGGCTCATATCAAACTGCATTCCCGATAAAATAGGAAGCAAGGCAAAGCTGGCCATAGCACGGGCGTAGTTGTTACCGCATTCAATCTCATTATAGGGGTTGCGTTTGGCACCGTCGTAACGGTCACGCACCGCCCGTACCGCCGTTACGGCACGATCCACCTGACCGTGGGCCGCCCACAGGCCTGCCAGCTCATATTCAAAGCCGGTCATACATTCCTCACAGTAAGGCACGGGAATGGCAGGCTTTTCCACCTCGTCAGGGTAGGCGCACATAATACTGCCTCCCTCGTCCCCCACGGCGAATACACGCCAGGGATTGACGAAATCCCGCATAGAGGGCTTGAAATTATGTTTCCACATATTCTCCAGCGCCATCTCCGTTTGTGCGGAATCAAAGATCTCTCCCAGACCGCACAGATCGGCGTGCCATTGACCGCACAGCTGATCAATGGAGGAGCCGTCGGCGATCTGGTATTTGATCTGACCCGTTTCCTCGTTCCAATACTCGGCGGCACAGCCGAAGCTGTCCAATACCGCCTTGTCGCTCAGGTCCACCCGATGGGTAAAATACTTACCGTTGAACAGGTGTTCTGCCGTCCAGTTCTTGCCGTTTTCAAAGAGACGGCAGTATTCGGCGGCGTCGGGATCTCCTGCGGCGTCGGCCATTTCCGCCGCCGCCTGCAATGCCGCCAGGTAAAAGCCCTGCAGCCACGCCGAGGGGCCAAACAGTTCCATATCCAAGGTATGATGCTGACGACCGGTCAGCACACCCGATTTGTCGGGATCCCAACGATCGTGATTTTCGGGGCTCCAAGCGTATTCCAAGCAAGCCTTCACCGAGGGCCAGAGTTTTTTCATCCACTCGGTGTCGCCGCTGATCTTCCACTCACGGTAGGTTTTGATCACACTGCCCATCTGGCCGTCCACACAGGCGTGCTCCTTGCAGGCGCCCTTTATCTCAGCTTTGCCACGGGGAAGCATCATACGGAAAGGCATCCGTCCGCTTTCCTCCAGACAGTATTTAAATTCATTTTCCCGAATGGAACGTTCCAGTTCGGGGAACAGGAAGCAGAGAGCGTAGGCATAGTTCCACACGTGCTGACAGGTGCCCTCACAGCTACCTTCCTGTTCCATACAGCCCTCCCAGCCGTAAAAGGAGCCGTCCTCCAGCCGCAACACCGTGGCGGTTTTCAGCACCGAAAGGGTGGAGGCCGCCGCATCGATGATCGCCGCATCCAAGGTGCCGCCGTGCAGGGTATCGGTGAAGGCTTTGGTAGCCGTCCACAAACGCTCCCAGTTTTTCAGACCATAGTCGGCGGAAGCGGCGGAATTTTCAAACAATACCGCATAATAGTTTTTCCACGAAAGGTCCTTGCCCTGCTCATCTTTCACAGGGGACCAATAGTTATAACAATTGGGGGTGTTCCAGCTGAGAACAAAGCGCACTCTGCATTTTTCACCGGGTGCTACTTTACAGCTTCCCTGCACCGCCGCCGTATCTTGCCTGCCATCGGTGTCATACTGACGGGGCATCAGATCGCCGCCGGAGGAAAGCTCGTTCCAAAACGTAACCACACTATCCTGCCATCTGCCACGGTACCAATAGGGCTGAACCACGGTTTTGGGTGCATCGCAAACCAGACTCATATCCCCATAGGTAACGTCATCCACAGGCACTTCGGCATTGTACAGGGTGACCCCCCGCCCCTCTGCTTGATTGCGGGAGATGCGGTAGGGAGAAGCCAAAGAGAACACGGCAGAAAAGTCAAGCGCCTCTTGGCTCTCGTTGGTAAATTCCACCTCAAAAAAGGCGGCAGGAATGGAAGAATCATCCGCATTATGGGGAATCAAGGGATTAAAGGCCGTAAGCTTTACACTTCCGGGAAAGTCTTCCGCCCCAAAGGAAAGCTCCGCTACAGGAAATCTGCCTTCAAAAACGCAGTCCTCAAAATGGGGAAAGCCGTTCATTCTGCCCTGATCCACGCCAAAGCCGTATCCCGCCCATTTTACGCGGCGGTAACTGCCGCTTAAATCCTTTTGCGTATCGGCGCACAGACTCTTAAGGATCACATTCCCCTTTTGATCCACCGTGCGCACACAGATCTGGGAATAGCCGTTGAGACTTCCTTTGTTGGGTCGGTTAAAGATCTCCCAATCTACCAGATTGCCGGTACCGGACAAACCGATACTGCCGCTACCGATGCCACCCAAGGGGAAAATAATTTCTTTGAGTGCTTCACCTGTATATTTCATAAGGAAATCCTCCTACTTATTTTTTAAACTGCGGTCCGAAGTTTTGACAGGCGCGGTAATCAGCGCCCTCTTTGTCCATACCGAAGGCATTCCAGGCGGCGGGACGGAAGATCTTTTCTTCGGGCACGTTGTGCATACACACAGGAATGCGCAGCATAGAGGCCAGAGTGATCAGATCGGCGCCGATATGACCGTAGGAAATGGCGCCGTGATTGGCACCCCAGTTGTTCATCACGTCATAGGCGGTCTTAAAGGCGCCCTCGCCGGTACAGCGGGGAGCAAACCAGGTGCAGGGCCAGGTGTAGTCGGTGCGCTTCCACAGGGTGTCGGACACTGCTTCGGGCAACTCTACCGTCCAGCCCTCTGCAATCTGCAGTACGGGGCCCAAGCCCTTGACCAGATTCAGACGGATCATAGTTACCGGCATCTGGGCGCGGGTCTCAAAACGGGAAGAATAACCGCCACCGCGGAAATAGCCCAGATCGGCATAATTCCAGGTCGTATTCTCCATAATGGCACTTTGATCTTCCTTGGTCACTTCATACCAAGGCTTGATCAATGCCTCACCGTCGGCATTCTTTGCCTGTGCATTGGCATCCAAACAGCAGGCTCCGGAATTGATCAGGTGGATAAAGCCGTCGGCCTCAGCCGCCTTGCCCTCCAGCTCATAGCCGGTGACCCGTTTCACCGCATCCCCACTCCAATAAGTGCGAACGTCTGCAAACATCTGGGCGCTGCCGGTGAGCAGTTTCATAAACAGCATACCCAGTCCGTTGAGCACGTCGTTTTCGGTGGCCAGAATGTAGGGCTCACGGGCGCCGTTCCAGTCAAAGGAAGAATTGAGCATTGCCTCGGGGAAGTCACAGTTGGGATAAAAATCCGTCCATTGCCGTTGACCTTGAAAACCGGCGGCAATGGCGTTATGTCCCACCGCTTCTTCCTCACAGCCCTCGGGGAGATGGTCGTTGCCGTTCATCAGATCCTTGATGATCAGCATGGTTTTAACAACAAACTCCCAATCCTCGTCTTTTTGTGCACGGGTGCGTTGCATTGCTTCGGGGTTTTTATCAAAGCCCTCTTTGCAGTTGGCCTTGACCCAAGCCAATGCCTTTTCATATTCGGCGGGATCATAGATGCCCTCGGTCATACGGCGGATCACCTCAACCTCATCCACCGATTCTACACGCATTCCCAGATACTCCTCGATAAAATCGGAATCAATGATGGAACCGCCGATGCCCATACAGATGGAGCCGATCTGCAGATAGGACTTGCCACGCATGGTGGCCACCGCCACGGCGGCCCGACCGAAGCGCAACAACTTTTCCTCCACGTCGGCAGGAATGCTCTCATCGTCCATATCCTGCACCTCATGTCCGTAGATGCCAAAGGCGGGCAAGCCTTTTTGAGCGTGGGTGGCCAATACCGAGGCCAGATATACCGCGCCGGGGCGCTCGGTACCGTTAAAGCCCCAAACGGCCTTGATGGTGTTGGGATCCATATCCATGGTTTCAGCGCCGTAGCACCAGCAGGGGGTCACTGTGAGGGTGATGTCCACACCCGCTTTACGGAATTTGTCGGCACAAGCAGCAGCCTCTGCTACACGACCGATGGTGGTATCGGCGATGACTACCTTGACGGGCTCACCGTTGGAATATCGGATATTCTCCTCAAACAGCGCCGCCGCACGACGGGCCATTGCCATGGTCTGCTCTTCCAGAGATTCTCTCACCTTCAGCGGTCCCCGTCTGCCATCAATGGTGGGACGGATACCGATTACGGGATAATCTCCGATCAATCTGCTCTTTGCCATAAAAGATTCCTCCTTAAAATTACTTCTTATAATTGCATTATACTATTATTTTTGTTATAATACTTGTATGTAATTACTGAAAAATTGTCTTATTTTATCTTTTTTGAGGTTTTTTCCATGAAATACGATGAATACAATGAAATCAAGCAGCACGGCGCCCCCGATTTCCCTATCCAGCTTTATCGGGTGGACCCCGTCCATCCCCAATACGTAATGCCCCTGCATCGGCACAAGGAGTTTGAAATGGTGCGGGTGATTTCGGGCAAAATGGTGCTGTGGATCAACAACGTTCCCCTCTCCCTTTCGGCGGGCGATATTGCCTTCGTGGGGTGCAAGGCCCTTCACCGCAGTGAGCCCACGGACTGCCGCTATGAGTGCATCGTTTGCGACCTTTCTATGCTGGTGAAAAAGAACAGTGATCTGCTGTGGACCTATATTGAGCCCATTTTGTCCGCCACCGTCACCGTTGATCCTCTGCTCTCCCCCAATTCTTTCCCACTGTATGAAACGGTATGCCGTCTGTTTGCAGTGTTGGAAGAGGAAGAACGCTATTACGAATTGGAAACCGTGGGACTGATGCTGGAAACCGTCACCCGCCTTTATCGGTCGGGACGGATCGTCCGAGGGGAAGACAAGAAAAACGCCTCCCTCCATCACCGTATGGGTGAGCTGCTCCGCTGGATTGAAAACAACCACGCCGAGCATCTTTCCTTGGGCCGCGTTTCCCAACAATTCGGCCTCTCCCCCAACTACGTCTGCCGCATTTTTAAAGAATACACCGGCAAGACGCTGATGGAGTACGTCAATGCCGTACGTATTGAACACGTTTGCCACGATCTGAAATGGGGGCAGAAAAACATCACCGAGGCGGCGCTGAACAACGGCTTTAACGACATCAGCTATTTCTGTAAGGTGTTTAAAAAACACGTCGGCATATCCGCCGGGCAATATCTAAAAGAAAACAAAACAGCCGGATGATCCGGCTGTTTTGTTCAGCGTGTCAAAGAACCCTCTTTGACACGCTGGCAGACTGCCAAAAAGGGCGTTGCATTTCGCCGATGCGATCTCGTCGGCGTACATGGGTACGGTAGAGAGCGTAGCGGCGGAAAACAGTGAATCCCTTGCAACGCAAGG
>JAZQJG010000015.1:0-8463 GCA_045541535.1 Eubacteriales bacterium | reverse complement strand
TATTGGAAAGTTCTAATGATTCTAAAAATAGTTCTCCATCCCATCCGTTCATATATTCTTGTAGTGGAGGCGGGTCACGAAAAGGGTCGTTATTTTCATCCACTAATAAATCATAATGAGTAATTACATCCATAACACACACCTACAAATTCTTATTTATCGGTCAGTTGTATTATAGCATAACTTGACTAACAAAGAAAGAGAATATTAAAAACACCCACAGCTTTGAGAACTATGGGTGTTTTCGCATCTTGCTGTACTGTCCTTAATTGTACGGCTCCTACGGGTGTCTTTTTTAGTGAATCGTTATGGTGGCTTTTGCCCTGCGGGCAAAAGGTTTCCTTCGTTATTCGTTATTCGTTTTTCTTTCCGTCCTACTTCAGCTTCGCAGTAATTTTAAAAACGTCGGCGCTCTTGCCGATGACGAAGATATGATCCTCGGGACGGAAGCAGTAGGTGGCGGCGGGCATGGGATCCAGCAGGGTGCCGTTTTTGACGGCGATGACGTTGATTCCGTATTTTTTGCGGATGTCCAGTTCAATGAGGCTGTGGCCCACCCAACTCTCGTCAATGGGGATCTCGTAGATGGAATAGTCGCTTGTGAGCTCCACGTAGTCAAAAATATTGTCGGCGGTATAGCGCACGGCCAGACTCTCGGCAATATCCTTTTCGGGATAGATGATCTCGTCAGCGCCGATTTTGAGTAACAGCTCGGCCTGAATATCCAGCTTGGACTTGGCGATCACGTGGGTGGCCCCCAACTTTTTAAGCAGAGAGGTAATGACCAGAGATGCCTCAAAATTCTCACCGATGGTGACAAAACACAGATCAAAATTCTTGACTCCCAAGGCTTTCAGCACCACCTCGTTGGTGCAGTCGCCGATCTGGGCGTTGGTGAGAATATCGCTGACCGCCTCAATCTGGGCGCGGTCGGCATCAATGACCATAACGTCGTTGCCCAACTCATCCAGCTTGACGGCAAGGTGACGGCCGGTGCGGCCCATACCGATAATCAATACAGATTTCATAACAATACTCCTTTATCCGATCAAAATACTTTCTTCGGGGCGTTGCAGGGGCGGCTCGGGCCGGTCCTCGGAAAAGGCCATGGCCAGCGACAACCCGCCGATCCGTCCGAAAAACATCAAAAAGGTGATGATCACCTTACTTATGGCGCTCAGACTGCCGGTAATGCCCATGGTGGTGCCCACGGTGCCCACAGCGCTGCTGATCTCGTAGAAGATGGCCCGCAGGTCAAAGGGCTCCAGCCAGGAAAGGACCATCCCGGCGGTGAATACCGCTGCGATATAGATCATCACCACGGCGAAGGCCTGATGAATCAGCTGGGCAGGAATCTTTTTGCGGAAAAGCTCCACCCCCCGACGGTTACGCATCACCGAAAGAGCGGTGAGGAACACCACGGCCACCGTGACGGTCTTGACACCGCCGGCGGTAGAGCCGGGCGAGCCGCCGATGATCATCAGGATCATAGACAAAATACTGCCGGGGCCGCTGAGGGCCGCCTGATCCACCGTGTTAAAGCCGGCGGTACGCAGGGTGACGCTCTGGAAGGCGGCGGCCATCCATTTGGTGCCGCCGGAAAGATCCGCCAAGGCGCCGTTTGTTTCACTGAAATAGAAAAACAGGGTGCCGCCAAGGAGCAAAAGAGCGGTGCCGGTCAAGGCAAGCTTGGAATGCAGACAATACTTTTTCCAACGCCATTTATGCTCCAGCACGTCGTTCCAAACGATAAAACCGATGCCGCCGATGAGGATCAGGGCCACAATGGTCACGTTGAGCAGGACGTTATCCACCTCGGTGGCAAAGGAGGAGAAGGGTTGCACCCGTCCCATCAGATCAAAGCCCGCATTGCAAAAGGCGGAGATGGAATGAAAGACGGCGTTGTAGATGCCCTGCCCCACCCCCAGACGGGGGATAAAATAAAAGGCAAGGGCCACGGCCCCCAACCCTTCAAACAAAAAGGTACCCAAGAGGATCCGCTTGATCAGTCCCGTAACGTCGGCCAAGGAGAGATTGCCGGTGGATTGCATCAGCAACAGTCGCTCCCGCAGATTGATCTTTTTCCGTAGAAGCATCACGAACATAGAAATCATGGTCATAAAGCCCAGACCGCCGATCTGAATGAGGGAAAGGATCACCACCTGCCCAAAGACGGTCCAATGGGTGAAGGTATCGTAGACAATCAGCCCCGTAACACAGGTGGCGCTGGTGGCGGTAAACAAACAGTTGACAAAAGGCGTCCACAGGCCTTCCTTGGAGGAGATGGGCAACATCAAAAGAAGGGTGCCCAACAGAATGATCAGCCCAAATCCTCCCGCCAATAGACGGGGATAGGAAAATCGGGCCCGTTTTTTAAGTTTTTTCAAGGTAAACACTCCTGAAGAAAGGGAGAGCAGCTGCTCTCCCTTTTATGATTTATTCGGCGGGAGTTTGGGTTGTTTCGGCAGGGGCCTCGGCGCCCTCTCCCACTTCCTCGGCGTTGGCTTCGGCCACCTTTTCCTCGGCGGTGTCCACACGAGACATACCGATCACCTTTACGTCCTCGGGCAGGCGGGTAACGATAACGCCCTGGGTGCTTCTGCCCAGAATATTGATCTCACTGACGGTGGTACGCATAATGACACCCTGTGAGGTCATCAGCAGTATATCATCCTCGGGGGCCACCATCTTGGCGGCGGCGACCAGACCGGTCTTTTCGGAGATGGCGTAGTTGGAAATACCCTTACCGCCTCTGGCCTGTACCTTGTATTCATCGGGACGGGTACGCTTGCCGTAACCGTTTTCGGTGATGGTGAGGAAGGTACCGTCGGGATAAACCACTTCCATAGAAATAACGTAGTCATCCTCGGAGAGAAGAATACCACGGACACCACGGGTCACTCGTCCCATGGGACGGGCATCCTTTTCGTGGAAGCGAATGGCCTTACCGTTATGGGTGGCAAGCAGTATGGTACGATCGCCGTCGGTTTGCTGAACGTCGGCCAGATCGTCGTCCTCATCCAGAATGATGGCGATCACGCCGGTCTTGCGGATGTTGGCGTATTCCTTGATGGAGGTCTTTTTGATGGTACCCTTCTTGGTGGACATCAGCAGATAGCTGTCATCCTCAAAGCCGGAAACGTGGATGATGGAGGTTACCTTCTCGTCACTCTCCAGAGGCAGGATATTGACGATGTTGGTGCCCTTGGCAATACGGGAGCACTCGGGTACCTCATAGCCCTTGATCTTGTACACACGTCCACGGGTGGTGAAGAACAGGAGCAGATCGTGGGAGGAGGCAACGAACATTTCCTTTACGATGTCCTCCGCCTTGGTGGTCATACCCTTGACGCCGCGGCCGCCACGGTGCTGCGAAGCGTATTCGGTGGTGGCCATACGTTTGATGTAACCCGCCTCGGTCATGGTAAATACGGAAAGGGCCTCGGGAATCAGATCCTCGTCCTCAATGCCGATCTCACCCTGCACGATCTCGGTACGGCGCTCGTCGCCGAATTTCTCCTTGATGGCGGTGAGATCGTCCTTGACGATCTGGACCACTCTGCCGGGGTTGGCCAGAATGTCCTCCCAATCGGCGATCTTGGACAGCAGATCGGCCAACTCTTCCTCCAGCTTTTTCTTTTCCAAACCGGTGAGCTGACCCAAACGCATATCCACGATGGCCTGGGCCTGTACCTCGGAGAGGTCAAAGCGCTCGATCAGGCGCACCTTGGCGTCGGCAATGGAGGCGCTCTTTTTGATGATTTCAATTACTTCGTCAATAAAGTCAATGGCCTTGAGCAGACCCTCCAGAATGTGGGCGCGGGCCTTTGCCTTATTGATCTCGTATTGAGTGCGGCGACGGATGACCTCCTGCTGATGGTCAACGTAGGCCCGGACCATATCCTTCAGGGGCATTACCTTGGGAATGTTGTGATCCAGCGCCAGATTGATGATGGAGCAGGTGGCCTGCATATCGGTGTATTTATAGAGCTGATTGAGGACCACCTGGGGGTTGGCCTCTCTCTTCAGATCCACCACAAAACGCAGTCCGTCCTTATCCGATTCGTCACGGATGTCGGAAATACCGGGGATACGGTCGCTCTTGACCTCTTCGGCGATCTTTTCAATCAAGGCCGCCTTACGGACCATATAGGGAATCTCGGTCACCACGATGCGGAAGCGATCCTTGTATTCCTCAATTTCGGCGCGGGCGCGGACGTAGATCTTGCCGCGGCCGGTCTCATAGGCCTTGCGGATGCCGCTGCGACCCATAATGATGGCGCCGGTGGGAAAATCGGGACCCTTGATATACTGCATCAGCTCGTCGGTGGTAAGCTCGGGATTTTCCATCAGGGCGATGGCGCCGTCGATCACCTCGCCCAGATTGTGGGGCGGGATATCGGTGGCCATACCGACGGCGATACCGGAGGAGCCGTTGACCAGCAGATTGGGGAAACGGCTGGGCAGCACGGTGGGCTCCTGTCCCTTTTCGTCAAAGTTGGGCATAAAATCTACGGTATCCTTACGGATATCGGTGAGCATTTCCGCCGCCATCTTGGACATACGGGCCTCGGTGTAACGGTAGGCGGCCGGCGGATCACCGTCGATGGAGCCGAAGTTACCCTGACCGTCCACCAAGGGATAGCGCAGGGAGAAATCCTGTGCCAGACGGACCATAGCGTCGTAAACGGAGGCGTCACCGTGGGGATGGTATTTACCCAACACGTCACCGACGGTGGTGGCAGACTTGCGATAGGGCTTGTCGTGGGTGAGACCCGCTTCAAACATAGTGTAGAGGATTCTTCTGTGTACCGGCTTCAAACCGTCCCGCACGTCGGGCAGGGCACGGCTGACGATAACCGACATAGAATAGTCCAAAAACGCCTTACGGACTTCTTTACAAATATCCAGATCAATGAGGTTCTGACCGTCAAAACTGATGGGCTCTTTATGCTCATTGGGGGTTGCTTTTTTCGCCATAAGTCTTCTCCTCCTTTAAATATCCAGATTCTGCACGTACTGTGCATTGGTTTCAATAAATTCTCTTCTGGGCTCTACCTGATCACCCATCAAGAGTGAGAACATCTCGTCGGCGGCGGCCGCATCCTCCATGGTCACACGGATGATGGTACGGCGGCGGGGGTCCATGGTGGTTTCCCAAAGCTGGTCGGGATTCATTTCACCAAGACCTTTATAGCGGGCGACCAGTACGCCGGAGCCCATTTCGGCCAGAAAAGCGTCTCTCTCTTCATCGCTGTAAGCGTAGTTGGTCACCTTACCCTTGGTGAGCTTGAAGAGCGGGGGCTGGGCCAGATATACGTGTCCATGCTCGATCAGCGGCCGCATAAAGCGGAAGAAGAAGGTGAGCAACAGGGTACGGATATGGGAGCCGTCCACGTCGGCATCGGCCATAATAATAACTTTGCCGTAGCGCAGTTTTTCAATATTAAAATCATTGCCGATATTGGTACCAAGAGCGGTGATGACCGGCATCAGCTTGTCGTTGCCGTATACTTTATCGATCCGGGCCTTTTCAACGTTGAGCATCTTGCCCCACAGGGAAAGGATGGCCTGAAAACGGCGGTCACGACCCTGCTTGGCGGAGCCGCCTGCAGAGTCACCCTCTACGATGTAAATTTCGGTTACGTCGGTATCCCGCATCTGGCAATCGGCCAGCTTGCCGGGCAGGCTCATACCCGAGGACAGAGCGCTCTTACGGGAGGTCTCTCTGGCCTTCCGTACCGCCTCACGGGTGCGGCGGGCCTGCAATGCCTTTTCAATAATGATCTTGGCCGCCTTGGGATTTTCCTCAAAGAAATCGGCCAGTTGTTCGTTCATAATGCCGCCCACAACGCCGGAAACCTCGGAGTTGCCCAATTTGGTCTTGGTCTGGCCTTCAAATTCGGCCTCCTCCACCTTTACGCTGAGGACCACGGTCAGACCTTCTCTGACGTCGTCACCCTCCAGCTTTTGATCTTCCTTGATCATCTTTTTGTTGATGGCGTAGTTGTTGATGACACGGGTCAGGGCGCTCTTAAAGCCGGTTTCGTGGGTACCGCCGTCTACGGTGCGGATATCGTTGGCAAAGGAATAGAGCACGGTATCATACTGGGTGGTATACTGCATGGCAATTTCCACCGTGGTGGTCTTTTTACTGCCTTCCAGATAAATGATCTCTTCGTGCAAGGGCTCCTTCTTTTTGTTGATCCATTCCACAAAGCTCTTTACGCCACCCTCGTAATGCAGGGTGGAAACACGGGGCGTTTCCTCTCTGGCGTCGGTAAATACGATCTTCAGTCCCGCATTGAGGAAGGCCTGCTCTCTCAAACGTTGCAACAGCACGTTATATTCGTATTCCAAGGTTTCAAAAATATCGCTGTCCGCCAAAAAGCGTACGGTGGTGCCGGTGGTGTTGGTGTCGCCGATGGGAGTGAGGGGACCGGTGGATTTGCCGTATTCATAGCGCTGCTTGTAGATATGCTCGCCGTTGGAAACCTCTACCTCCAGCCATTTACTCAAGGCGTTTACAACGCTGGCGCCCACACCGTGGAGACCGCCGGATACCTTGTATCCGCCGCCGCCGAACTTACCGCCGGCGTGCAATACGGTGAAGACCACCTCTACCGCCGGAATGCCCATCTTGGGATGGATACCGATGGGAATACCACGGCCGTCGTCGGTTACCTCAATGATATTGCCGGGGAGAATGCTGACGTTGATCTCCTTACAGAAGCCTGCCATCGCCTCGTCAATGGAGTTGTCCACGATCTCGTACACCAAATGGTGCAGACCCTTGGCGCTGGTGGAGCCGATGTACATACCCGGTCTCTTGCGGACGGCCTCCAGACCTTCCAGCACCTGAATTTGTGTTTCGTCGTAATTGTGTTGCTGTTGCATAGTTTTCCTCCTATTTCAAAAGCAATTTATTCTTCGTGGGTGATATCTTTTCTCTTTGCCAGCGTTCCCGAAGAAATGGGCGAAAGATAAAGTGTTTCGGTTTGTTTGGTGGCGGTGAGCACAAAGCTTTGGGGTAAGCCCTCGCCCAACACACGCACCTTTTTTTGTTTTTCCTTGGCGGCAAGAAAACCGCGGGTACGGGCCGACACGGTGGTTTTGTCCAGATCGAAGATCCCGATGATATCCCGGGTCTTTACCACGCCGTTACCCCCCAAATGGAGATACATCCCGTCGCCCTCCTTTTATATAGATACAGTTTTCGGCAAACCGCCGCAGCTTGTCCGGCTCACAGGCGGTAACCACACATTGATTGTCAAAGGTGTGCTGTAAAATATACTGCTGTCGCTCCTCGTCCAGCTCCGAGAGGATATCGTCCAACAAAATTACCGGGCGCATCCCACTTTGCTCGTAGATGAGGGCGGCCTCTGCCATTTTGACGGATAATACGCAAGAGCGGATCTGCCCCTGAGAGCCGAAAAACTTGGCGCTTTTCCCCGCCAGCAGGGTGAGAAAATCGTCCTTGTGCACCCCCATACCGGTGCTCTGGTTTTCAATATCCCGCTCCCGCTTTTTTTCCAGTTGTTCCATCATCAAAGCATAATATTCCTCTGCCGTTTTTGCCTCCTTGGCAAACTGATTGATGTATACCAGCTTCAGTTTTTCGCCGCCGGAGGAAATTTGCTGATATTCTGCGGCGGCCAGCTCGCTGAGACGGGCAATATATTTGGCTCTGCTCTCGGCAATACGGGCGCCGTAGCGGCACAACAGCTCGTCCCATACCGGCAGAGTGGCAAGCAACGCTTCGTTTTCACTCTTGAGCAGACGGTTACGGTTTTTCAGCGCCTTGTTGTATTGTAACAGATCCTCGGTATAACGGGGTGAGGCGGCGCACAACGCCATATCCAAAAACTCCCGTCGCTCTCCCGGCGCCCCCTTGATCATCATCAGATGGTCGGGGGTGAAAAGCACGCTGGAAAACAGGCCGATGGCATCTCTGGTACGGGTGATATGCCGCCCGTCCAAAAATACCTTTTTGGGGGCGTTCTCATACAACTTTACCGTTAGTTCCTGCTCCCGTCCGTTTTTTACAAAAATCAAACGGACGGTGGCCTCCTTCTCCCCGGTACGCAGTAGCATCTGTTCTTTATTGGTCCGAAAGGAGCGCATGGTGGAGGCCATGGACAGGGCTTCCAATATATTAGTTTTTCCTTGGGCGTTTTTGCCCAATATGAGCTGTACGCCGGGAGCAAAGTCCAGCGACAGTTCTGCAACGTTGCGCCAATTGGTCAGCGCCAGAGATTTAATTTTCATCGGTAATGATAAATTCTTCTCCGTTATAAATAAAGGAATCTCCCACCGTCAGTTTTTTACCGCTGACGGTGCAAATTTCTCCGTTTACCGTCACTTTACCCTCCAGGATCACCTGTTTGGCGTTGCCGCCGTTTTCCACGAGAGCGGCAAATTTTAAGGCGTCCTTGAGACGGATAAAGGGGGTGTGGATGGCAA
>JAZQJG010000014.1:0-2561 GCA_045541535.1 Eubacteriales bacterium | reverse complement strand
CGCAGTGATATTCGGCTTTCCGCCGAGTGTTATTCGCTTCGCGAGTTTCGGGCGAATAGAATATCACTAAGTCCAAAGGACTTAATATCACTTTCGCAAAGCGAAAATATCACGCTGACGATAGTCAGCATATCACTTAACAGACAAAAAGAAAGAGAAGACTCGTTGCAAGAAACGAATCTTCTCTTTTTTGTTGTTAGTGGGTTTGGGCTACCGTCCAATTATATTTGTACGCACAAATGCGATGCTGGTTCTTAACAAGAATTGAAAGACTCTTTAAATTCTCCGATAAGAACAACGCCCCGATGGGGTGAACACCTTTTTTAACGAATAACGAATAACGAATAACGGTGGAAGGGTTTTGCTTCGCAAAACCTCCATCTATAGCAAATTGCACACCTATTTGCGCACAGACCCGGTGCCGTAAGATCACAAAAGAAAGCGGGTTGCGGTAGAAATGGAATGGGTGCCGCACCGGGTCCTTTGAGGGCGGGAGGGACAGTTTTCTTATTTGTAGTCGGCGTAGCAGATGGTGGGCCAGTGGTCGGAGGAGCGGTAGAGGATGGGATCGCCGTCCGGGATGGGGGAGTCCTTTTCAAAGGTGTCAAGGATGGTCAGGTAGTGGCGCACGTCGGTGGCGGTGGGGTTGACGTAGATGTAGTCCACGGTGTTGCGGGTGTGGGGATCGGGCAACTCGGCGATCTCACGACTGAAGACGAAGGGACCGTTATGCAGTTCCCCATAGGCGGGCTCGGCGGATACGTGGTTATAGTCGCCGGTGGCAAACAGGGCGGTGCCCTCGCTTACCTTTTCCTTCCAGAAATCACACAGGTGCACGCCTTCGATGCGGCGCAGTTCCTTGCCCTTTTCCACGTCTCTGGCGGTGCGGTCGGCATTCCAGGGATTGATGGAGAAGTGGGTGTTGGTCACAAATACGTCTTTATCATACGTATTATCGTGGAGCTTGACCCATTGGAAATAGCGGTCGGGGCCTTCCTCATAGCGCACGCAACCCCGATCCAGCAGGGTAAAGCGGTTTTTCTTAAAAAAGATAATCAGGCCGGCGCCGATGGTCTGGCGCTCCAGCTTGCAATCCTTATCGTCAATGATGGCGCAATAGTCGTAGTTACCAAGGGTGGTGAGCACGCGGGTCATTTCCAGATACCAGTCAAGCTGCGCGGTTTTGACCCAAGCCTCCGCCTCCTGCACGCCCAGAATGTCGGGATTGTATTTAAAGATCGTTTTTACCGCATAGGGGAAGCGGACGGGCGCCTCGGCAAAGGTGGTGCCGCCGGTATTGCGGGACAAAAGATTAAAGCTCATACAAGAAACGTTGCATTCCATAGGGAAGTACCTCCTTTAATTTATGTTTTAATAGTACCATAGTAAGTTATGGATTGCAAGACGGTTTACTTTTAAAAATCAATGTGTTACAATGATTTTTAGCAAGCCCCTTGGGTCAGAAAAATCTTGAAAGAGGAAAAACTATGAGATTTAAAGTGGATCAGGATTTGCACGTGCATTCCTATTTATCGGAATGCTCCAGAGACGAGGAACAGGTGCCCCGGGCAATTTTGGATTGCGCCGTGGAGCGGGGGTTGCGACAGGTGTGTCTGACTGACCATTATTGGGACGAGCGGGTGCCCTGCAATACGAGGGTCAACCGGTGGTATGAAAAGCAAAATCACGCCCACGTGTGCTCGGCTTTGCCTTTGCCGAAAGCCCAAGGTGTGGAGTTTTTATTCGGCTGTGAGGCGGATATGGACAGCGACAACGTGATCGGGCTGTCCAAGGAGCGGTGCGACGAGTTCGATTTTATCATTGTGGCCACCACCCATTTTCATCATATGGGCGGGCCCAAATGGGAGAATATTGACAACGCCGGCAGGGCCCGTCAATGGGTGGCCCGTTTTGAGGCGGTGTTGGACAGCCATCTGCCCTTGCACAAGGTGGGGATTGCCCATCTGGCCTGCGGGCTGATGAATAACGTCTCCCGCGAGGGATATTTTGAGACCCTGGAGCTGATCCCCGATGCGGAGATGGAGCGACTGTTTACAAGGGCGGCCAAGGCCGGCGTGGGCATTGAGCTCAACGTGGGGGATATGCGGGCCGCCGTGGCCGACGAGCGGGTGATGCGGATGTTCCGTATTGCCAAGGCTTGCGGGTGCAAATTCTACACCGGTACCGACTCCCATTCGGTGGCGGGAAATCGGACGGACTATGCCGCCTATGAAAAGGCCATTGACCTTTTGGGGCTGGAGGAGACGGATAAGTTCCGCCCCGGTCGGTAATTTCGGTTATTGTGGTATTTGTACAAAAGAATGAAACGATATGAGGAAAAAGACAGCCCAACGGAGACACTTCGTAAAGAAGTAGTCTCCGTTTTTCTATGCAAAGATAAAATGATACTTTTAAAAAGATAAATACTTGCCGAAAAACAATTGTTTTTCGGTGCGTAAAGAATGATATATCTCTAACGAGATATGATATACGGCTTTGCCGTATGATATATTTTCACTTCGTGAAAACATGATATAATATCCGTTCCTTAATATGCCGCA
>JAZQJG010000013.1:0-52074 GCA_045541535.1 Eubacteriales bacterium | reverse complement strand
TTCTCCAGCGTGATGTTTGCAAAGTTGCAGTAGCGTACCATCATGGCACAGATCTGCTCACGGTTTACGTTCTCGTCAGGACCGAAGGTGGTGGTAGTGAGACCGGAAACAATGTTGTTTTCGTTGGCCCACTTCACGTAGCCGGTGTAGAACTTGCCCTTGGCAACGTCACTGAAGACGGTCTTGACGTTCTTGCTGACGGATACGCCGTGGAGACGGCCCAGAACGGTTACAAACATACCACGGGTCATATTGTCGTTAGGACCGAACTCGGTGGTGGTCAGACCGGAGAACAGACCGTTGTTGTATACGAAGTCAATGGCGCCGTTCTTGACGTACCAATCCTTCTTCTTCAGATCCTTGAAGATGGTGAGAGTGTCCACGCCGATGGCGGGAACGGTTTCGGTCTTGGTTTTGCCGCAGAGGGTACAGGTGAAGGTCTTAACGCCGGTTTCTGTTTGGGTTGGCTCTTTGGTGACAACGCCCTCGCCCCAGTCGTGGCCGCAGGCCTTTCTAAGGGTGGGGTAGGCGGTGTCCATCATCCAGATCGTTTCAAAGTCAAAGCCGGTGAAGGAAGCGGTCAACAACAAAGCGTTGGCGTCCAGCGCGGCATAGGTATCACTGCTGCCACCCTGCTGATGGCCCAGGACCTCACCGCCTGCGGCGGCGCCGTATACGCCGGTCAGCGAGCCGAAGTAGTTATGACCCACGGCCACGCCGGCGTCCAGCGAATCGTTGGCCACGGTGGAGGTGGCGGAGGCGGAGCCTACGGACAGACATTGTTGAATGGAGCCCTCATTGTTCTGCCCCACCAGACCGCCGGCGCGAATAAAGAAGGTGTTGTTGTTGGTGGCGGTGACGGTGACGGAGGAGAAACAGTTTTTTACGGTGCCGCTGTTCCGACCGGCAATACCGCCTGCAAAGGAAGCCATACTGTCGCCGGTGACGTTGGAGATCACGCGGCCGGCCACCGAACAATTTTGAATGTCGCCATAGTTTTCCCCGGCAATGACACCGGTGTAAACGTTGGTATATAAGGTTTCCTCTCCGTTCAGATTAACTTCAATATTGGCGTTTTTGAAATGCAGATTCTTGATGGTACCCTTGTTAACGCCGATCAGGGCGTTATGACTGCCCAGAGCCTCGTCCATAAAGGCCAGGCCGGTGACGGTGTGACCCTGCCCGTCCAGGGTGCCGCGAAATTCCTCACAGATGCCGATGGTGGCAATGGCGCGCAGATCGCTATTCAGAACGAAATAACCGTCGGGATCTTCCTCCAACAGGTAAAAATCGTCCACGCATTCAATGACCACGGGGGTTTCCGCCGCGGCAAAAACGCTCATACTGCCCAACAGCAGTATACATAAAATCAGGGCAAAAATTCGTTTCATTCTGCTACCTCCTCGTCGGTTTCGGCCTTAACTTTTTTGCGGAAAATTACGAATTTGCTGAAAATATAGTTGGAAACGGTGGTGATGACCAGCATACAGAGTTTGCTGAAAACAAAGCCGGTGAGGGGAATGCGGAACACGGTGTCGGCGCCGTTGGTGACCACGAAAGCAAAGATCAGACCCTCAAAGCCCAATACCTTGCACAAGAGATTCATACCCACCGTCTCCAGTCCCCAAGAGAAGAGACGGGCGCCGCAGAATTCGCTGCCCTCCACCAAAATGGCTTTGGCGCTCAGATCCTTGCTGCGAAATACTACCAGTTTGTTCATAAAGAAAGCATAGACGGTGGCGAAGATCCAGGCCACCGTGGTGTTGATGGTCAGATGCCAGCCGGCGGTGCCGAAGAGATAGGTGTATCCCAGGGAGATCCCCCAGTTGATGATGGTGGTGGAAAAGCCCACGATGACGTAGACGATAAATTCCCGATATTTTTCAAAGATTTTTTTCATATTATTTCTCTCCCTCTTCTTTGGTTAAGATTTCTTTGGCCAGGTAGATGGGCCGGTCCTTGACCTGCAGATAGATGCGGGAGAGATACATCCCCATCACACCCAGACACAGCATAATCAGTCCTCCTACGAAGAAGATCACCGTGGCCAAGAAGCCGATGGCGCTCCACGGAAGACCGCAAAAGCCCAAGATCAGACGGATCAGAAAATACAGGGCACTGCCGCCGGCGCACAGACCACCCAATACGGTGGGAAGCATCAGGGGGGCGGTGGTAAAGGCCACGATACCGTCGATGGCGTATTTGAACAATTTGATGAAGGACCATTTGCTCTCGCCGCTTTCCCGCTGGCAAACCACGTAGGGAATAAATCGGACGTTGTAGCCTACCCAGGAAAAGATGCCCTTGGAAAACCGATGATATTCGCCCATCTGCAAAATGGCGTCCCGCACGTTGGTGCGGAAGGTGCGGAAATCGCTGGCGCCGTTGGTGAAGGGCACGGTGGTCATGGCGTTGATCACCTTGTAAAACATAGATTTAAACCAAGAGAGCACCGCCGATTCCTTGCGATCCTCCTGAAAGGCGGCCACACAGTCCAGCTCCGGCTCCCGTTCCAGAATGCGTACCATTTCCAAGGCGATCTCGGGACGTTGCTGTAGATCGGCGTCGATAACGCACGTCAGCTCACCGGTGGCGTTTTGCAGGCCGGCGTAAATGGCGGCCTCCTTGCCGAAATTGCGGGCGAAGGAAACGATGCGCAGGCAGGCGTCCTGCTCGGCGTACAACTTTTTGAGCCGTTGCAGGGTGCCGTCCCGACTGCCGTCGTTGACGAAAACGTATTCCACGGTGATCCCCGAGTCGGCGAAAGCCTGCCGGCTCACCTCAAAAAACCGCTCTACGTTGTTTTCTTCATTATAACAAGGAATGACGAGAGATAGTTTCATTTAGACCCTTCTTTCTGTTTTCTTTTCCGTAAATCAACAATGAACCAAATGATGAAGATGCTCCAGCCCAGACCGCTCATGGCAAGCCCCGGTGCCAGATAGGGGGTAAAATACCGCAGCTCCACGGTGTGTTCACCGGGGGCCAGCTCCACGCCCATAAAGGCCAGATCGGTCTTGACGATCTCCGTTTCCTCGCCGTCCACGTAGGCGGTCCAGCCGGCGGAATAGGGCAGGGAGAGACAGAGCAGTTTGGGGGTGCTGACGGTGATCTCACCGCTCACCCGGTTGTCCTCAAATACTACGTTTGTCAGGTGCTCCGCCCCCAGCTTGTCCACCGCCTGCGCAAAGCCGTCAAAGCCCAACTGGGTGACGGTGATGTCCTCCAGCGTATACTCGCCCTTGGCGGCTAGCGTGATGGTGATGGTGGTGGGGGCTTGCTCGTAATGGCCCATATGAATGCTGAAATCATGGACACCGGCATAATAGGTGCCGTTGGGCGTTTCGTAGGTGAATTCCTTGGCGGTCTGCTCCATAGTGGCTGTGAGGGTGACGGTGTTACCTCTGGTAAAATCAACGGTTTTTTCCAGATAATGTTTTTTCTCCCGCAGATTCAGAGTATTCCAATACCCGCCGGCCAGCGCCAACTCCAGAGGACTCTGGTGGTAAAATTCCACGTGCCCGATATTCAGATAGGTCTCGCAATCGGGACGGGCGTTTTGGAGGGTCAGGGTGATCTTCCCACCCGATTCGGTCTGGAAAACGTTGCCGTTGCGGCGGATGGTGCTATCGTGGGTCAGCTCGTAGGTGACAGGCGCGGTGGTCTCGGGCAACCTGCCCTTGGTCATGGTTTCGGAGGGCTCCTCCAACACGGCGCTCTGTAACAACGCCCGCTGACGGTCCACGTAGGACAGCCCGTCGTATTCCTCTTTGGTAATAAAAGAATCGTAGGTATAGCCGAAGGGCAGGGCGTGTTGATTTTGATAATAAGCAAAGGTGTTGGTGGCGGCCCAATGACCCGAAGCCTTACCGCTATAAAGGGCGGAATTCTTGATGGTGGCGGTAAAGAGGGGGTCCGGCCCGTAACCGTAGGGAAGGAAGGCCGCTTCCTTACCACTGCGCACCGTAAAGTATTTAACGTTGGCCAGCGTTCCCAGCACGGCGCGGTTGTCCAGACCCTCCTGGGTCTGCACCCTGACGTCCCGATGGCCCAGAGAGCGCACCAGATCGTACCAAGTGTCCGAGGCCAGAGAAAAGTAGGTGTTGGTGGAATGACCGCCGTTGATCAGGGTGGCGTTCCGCTGGCGGGAGGATTGATCCTCAAAGCAGTCCTCGTAGCGGTAATAGGAGGTATCCCCCAGATTGACAAGAGGCGCCCCTTGGGCCTCCAGATTGGCGTTGTAGCATTGCCCCAAGGGCATAAAGGAATCGGCGTACCCGCCGTTTTCATATCGGGCGTAGGCCATATCGGTTACCTGTACCACCGCCAGCACTAAAAACAGCAGACGGTAGGCCTTCTGCCGGCGGGCGGCGTCGGCGCATAAAAAGCGAATGCCGGCGGCCAAAATCACGGTGATCAGCACCCCCAGGATGCCCACCTGATAATAGACCGAAGTCATTTCCAGATAAATGGAGAAATAGGCGTAGAGAGCGGCGCCGCCCAGCAGTACGCACCAGGCCTTTTTACTCATTCTGTCCACCTCGGGCAGCAAAAAGGCGCACAGACAGGCGATCAGCAGATCATAGGCCCATACCCAACGGTTGGAAACGTAGGCGGTGCCGTTGATCACCCAGCCGAAGAAGGGCACCAGCAAAAACAGGGTGCACAGCAAAAACAGCCGTTTGGGTGCCTTGAGACGGGCCCGTGGGGTGGTCCATAATAAAAAGATGGCCATCAGGGACAGGGGCAACAGGCCGTGGAAGTCCCATTCCCCCAGACCGATGCCGGCGCTCATGGCATAGATATAGGAGACGTAATGCTTGATGCCGTACAAAATCGGCATACTGCCGCCGGCGGCCTGTCGGGAGCTGGCCAGAGTGGTGCGGATGGAGGGATAGAACAGGGCCCCCGCCATCAGAATACCGATGAGGGCGTACAGGGCAAAGCGCCACAGATAGCTCCAGATCCGTTTCCGTTCCCCCTTGGGGCAGTAGTCCCACATACGCACCAAAACGTACAGCAGGGTAAACAGACAGATCATATAGAAGAAATAAAAATTGCTCAGCCCCGCCAGCGCTACGGTGCCGATGAACAACCAGGGCTTTTGACCTCTGAAGAGCATCTCCGCGCCCAGCAGGATCAGGGGCAGATAGATCATAGGATTGGTAAAATAGGGATGGCGTACGGCGGCAAACAGCGTGTAGCCGGAGAAGAGATATACCATAGAGGCGATCAGGGTGAACAACCGATTGTTCTTTTTCAGATACAGGGCAAAGGCGGAAAAGGACAGGCCCGCCAGATACAGCCGTACCAAAATCAGGGCGTAGTAGAGATATTCGGTGGCCGCTCTGGGCACCAGCGCGCTCAACAGATTCAGCGGATCGCCTGCCACGTAATAGCTCAGGGTCATCAGCACGTCCGAGCCCATACCGATGGAGGTGTCGTACAGCGGAATGCTCAGCCGTCCCTCGGTAAACAGGGTGCGCACGATGTCCCGCAAATAACTGCCCCAATAGCTCAGGGCCACGTAATGCTGGCTGATGCCGTCGATATTGCCCGAATCACCGCACCAGACAAAGCCCTTACCCCGCAACAGAAAATGGCAAAAGGCCAGCAGGGCGCACAGGGCAAACAGAGCGGTGTAGCACAAAACGTAGGTGGTTTTACGGCGGGGGGAGGTCTTCAGTTTTTCAGCAATCTCTCGGATCCGCAGGGCCGCTTTTTTCATCATCATAAAACTCCTGATGTCAAAAGTATAAGTACATAACAATCCAAATTATATTATATATTTTATACAGCCAAAAGTCAACATTTCCCCCAAACTAAAAAAGGCCTTGACAAATCCTTATAATTATGTTAATTTAAATACAGAATACTAAAGTGGACTGTCAGGCAGTCCACTTTTGTTTTGAAAAAGGAGGTTCTTCTTTGAAAAAAGACGTGGCAAGCGTGGTCAGCGCTCTGGCCGAGCCCATCTGCAGGGAGCAGGGGCTGGAGCTGTATGACGTGGAATACGTAAAGGAGGGCGGTATCTGGTACCTGCGTATTTATATCGACGCCGAGGACGGCGTGGATATTGAGCAGTGCGAGAAGATCAGCCGCGCGCTGGATCCGGTGTTGGATGCGGCGGATCCCATTAAGGAGCAGTATTATTTAGAGGTCGGCTCCGTGGGGCTGGACCGCCATCTGAAAAAAGAAAAGGATTTCCGCTATTTTATGGGCTGTAAGATTGAGGTCAGGCTCTACCGTCCCGTGGACGGGCGCAAGGAATTCGTGGGGACCCTCACGGACTTTGCCGAGGGCAGCTTTACCATCGAAACAGAAAAGGAAAGCATAACGTTTACACAAAAAGAGGCGGCGCTGGTGCGTCCCTACGTTGAATTTTAAGTTGAGGAGGAAACAGAAAAAATGAACAAAGAGTTTTTTGAAGCCATCGAGATGTTTGAAACGGAGCGCGGTATTCCCCAGGAATATATGCTGGATAAGGTGGAGGCGGCCCTGCTGTCCGCCGCCAAAAAGGCCTTCGGCTCCTCCGACAATGCGGTGGTGCTGATCAACCGTGAGAAAAAGGATATCAAGCTTTGCCTGCAGAAGACGGTGATCGCCGACGAGGACGTAATGGAGGACGAGAACACCCAGATCTTCCTCAGCGACGCCATTGCCAATCATTCCAAGAGAAGCAAGGTGGGCGACGTGATCAATTGGGTGGTCAAGACCAAGGAATTCGGTCGCATCGCCGCCCAGACCGCCAAGCAGGTCATCATTCAGGGCATCCGCGATGCCGAGAGAGGTCTGCTTTATCAGGAGCTCAACTCCAAGGCCTTTGAGATCCTCTCCACCGTGGTTTCCCGCATCGAGCCCAACGGCAACGCCCTGCTCACCATCGGTAAGAGCGAGGCGATGCTGGTGAAAAACGAGCAGATCCCCGGTGAAAACCTGAAGGAAGGCGATCACATCAAGATCTACGTCAGCGAAGTCCGTGAGACCAAAAAGGGTCCCCAGGTCATCATCTCCCGTACCCATTCCGGTCTGGTAAAACGGCTCTTTGAGCTGGAGGTTCCCGAGATCTTTGACGGTGTGGTAGAGGTCAAGGCCATCGCCCGTGAGGCCGGCTCCCGTACCAAGATCGCCGTTTTCTCCACCGATGAGAGCGTAGATCCCGTCGGCGCCTGCATCGGCGCCAAGGGGCAGAGAATCGCCCACGTCTGCGACGAGCTTAAGGGCGAGAAGGTGGACATCATCCGTTACAGTGAGGATCCCGAGACCTTCGTAGCGCAGGCGCTGGCGCCCGCCGATATCATCAGCGTTGCCGCCGATACCGACAGCCGTACCTGCAGTGTGGTGGTCAGTGACGATCAGCTCTCCCTTGCCATCGGCAAGGAGGGTCAGAACGCCCGTCTGGCGGCCAAACTCACCGGCTACAAGATCGACATCAAGCCGCTGTCCAAGGTGTAGGTGATCGGCCTTGAACAAAAAAATCCCGATGCGGTTGTGTCTGGGCTGCAACGAAGGCAAGCCCAAGGCCCAACTGATCCGAATCGTTAAAAATAAAGAGGGCGAGATCTCCGTGGATTTCACCGGCAAAAAGCCGGGACGGGGCGCGTATATCTGTAACGACGTGGCCTGTCTTGACAAGCTGCAGAAAAACAAACGCTTAAACAACGCCTTCTCCTGCCGCATTGACGAGGCGATTTACGACAGCCTCAGGGAGGAGCTGGCCCGTGGAGAGTAAGTTTTTAAAGACGCTGGGGCTTTGCCGCCGCGCCGGCAAGCTTACCTACGGCTACGATATGGTCGTAGAGGCGCTGGCCGTCAGCCACGCCGTCTTTTTTGCCGCAGATCTTTCTGCCCGTACCCGCAACTCCGTGTTGCAGTCAGCCGCCCGTCAGGGCGTACCCTGCAAGGACCTGCCGTATGATATGCAGACCCTTGCCGCCGCCATCGGTACCAAGCCGGTGGGGGTGCTCGGCATCACCGAGAAGGGCTTTGCGGGACTGCTGTGCGGAGCGCCGGAAATACAATGATAGGGGGTAAACCGTTATGAGTAGTTTAGAGATGAAGTATAGAATTCACGAGTTTGCAAAGGATGTGGGTACCAAGAGTACCGAGATCATCAAAATGCTCAATGCCAGAGAGGAAAAGGAACGCACCCATATGGCGTTGCTCACCGTTCCCGAGCTTGACTTTTTGCTGGACTTTTATTCCAAAAAGCACGCCGTAGACAATTTTGACAAATTCCTGGCCTCCGGTAAGGCACAGCCGGCAGAGGAGCCCGCTCCCGCCGAAACGCCTGCCGAGAAAACCGAGGAAAAGCCCGCCGCCAAGGCTGACAAGGGCGCCAAGGCGCCTGCCGCTTCCGCCGCGGACAAAAAGAAGGACAAAAAGGCTGACAAGGCTGAAAAGAAGAGCGAGCCTGTCAGAGAAAAGAGCTACGAGCGGGAGATCCGTGTGGTGGATACCCGTTCCAGCAACGTGGATCTGGGCAAATACGACGAAAAGCTCCACGATCTGGCCGACAGCCATTCCAGCCGCAAGTTCTCCAATGCCACCACCAAGCAGAAGATCACCAAGAAAAACAACTTCAAGCAATACGGCGGTCCCAAGCGGAAAAAGGAAAGCGAGCAGGAGCGTCTGAAGAGAATCGAGCAACAGCGTAAAAAGACCCAGCTGAAGGTATTGGTGCCCGACGAGATCACCGTTTCCGAGTTGGCCTCCCGTATGAAGGTCAACGTTACCGAAGTGATCAAAAAGCTGATGCTGATGGGTGTAATGGCCAATGCCAACCAGACCATTGACTTTGATACCGCTTATCTGGTGGGTGAAGAATTTCACTGCCGCATTGAAAAAGAGGTCATCCTCACCATTGAGGACCGCCTGATCGACGATACCGAGGACGTGGAGGAGAATCTGCAGTCCCGCAGTCCCGTCGTGGTGGTTATGGGTCACGTTGACCACGGTAAGACCTCCCTGTTGGACGCCATTCGGAACGCCAACGTTGCCTCCGGTGAGGCCGGCGGTATCACCCAGCACATCGGCGCCTATCAGGTCAAAGCGGGTGGGCAGACCCTCACCTTCCTGGATACTCCCGGTCACGCCGCCTTTACCCAGATGCGTCTGCGCGGCGCCATGGCCACTGATATCGCCATTCTGGTGGTGGCGGCCGACGACGGCGTTATGCCCCAGACGGTAGAAGCCATCAACCACGCCAAGGCGGCGGAGATTCCCATCATCGTTGCCATTAACAAAATTGATAAGCCCGGCGCCAACCCCGACCGTGTAATGCAGGAGCTTACCGAGCACGGTCTGGTATGCGAGGATTGGGGCGGTGATACCATTATGGTACCCGTCTCCGCCGTGCAAAAGCAAAACATCGATACCCTGCTGGAAATGGTCAATCTGGTGGCCGAAATGCGTGAGCTCAAGGCCAATCCCAACCGTACCGCCAAGGGTACCGTTATTGAAGCTAAATTGGATAAAGGCCGTGGTCCCGTCGCCACTATGCTGGTGCAAAACGGCACCCTGCATATGGGCGATATCCTCATCGCCGGCTACGCCGTGGGTAAGGTCCGCGCCATGACCGACCATAAGGGTCAGAAGGTCAAGGAGGCCGGCCCCAGCGTACCCGTGGAGATCATCGGTATGAACGACGTACCTCAAGCGGGCGACACCTTCTTCGTGGTAGAAGACGAGCGTCTGGCCAGAGAGCTGGCCGAACAGCGCCGTGAGGAAGAAAAGATGGCCCAGCAGAGCCAGTACACCGTCTCTCTGGACGATCTCTTCGGCCGCATTCAGCAGGGCAATATGAAGGAGCTGTCCATCATTGTTAAGGCCGACGTACAGGGTACGGCCGAGGCGGTGAAGGTATCCCTTGAAAAGCTTACCAACGAAGAGGTACGGGTCCGTGTCATCCACAGCGGTGTAGGCGGTATTAACGAGAGCGACGTTATGCTGGCCAACGCCTCCGGCGCCATCATCGTCGGCTTCAACGTCCGTCCCGACTCCAACGCCAAGGCAAATGCCGAGCGTGACGGCGTGGATATCCGCACCTATCGTGTTATCTACGATTGTATTGAAGAGATTGAGGCCGCTATGAAGGGTATGCTGGCGCCCAAGTTTAAGGAAGTTGTCCTCGGCACCGCCGAGGTCCGCCAGACCTTCAAGGCCAGCGGTGTGGGCACCATTGCCGGTTGCTACGTCAAGACCGGTAAGATCACCCGTTCCGCCTCCGTCCGCCTCCTGCGGGATAACATCGTTATCTTTGAAGGCACCCTCTCCTCCCTCAAGCGTTTCAAGGACGACGCCAAAGAAGTCGTCACCGGTTACGAATGCGGTGTCACCATTGAGAACTACAACGACATCAAAGAGGGCGACTATATTGAGGCTTATGAAATGCAAGAAATCACCGACTGATTCGGTCGGCAAAACGGGGTGTGATCGGCTTCGCCTTTTCGCCTTTTCTCCGCCTTACGTACACATAGTACGCGACGGCGAATAAAATGCGAAATCTCATCCCCGTTTTGCCACCCGACGGGTAATACGGGGTGTGAACGGCTCCGCCTTTCCGTCTTTGTTTCTCCTTGCGTACACATAGTACGCGACGGAAATCCAAATACAAAATCCCTCACCCATTTTGAAACCCACCGGGAATTTGGAATGAACAATGAACAATGAACAGTGAACAATGAAGGAAGCCTTTTGGGACACAGTCCCAAAAGGCCACCGACGTTATTCGTTATTCGCTATTCGTTATTCGTTATCTCCGTTATCTCAATGTAGATTTTTGACTTCGTCAAAAATCCTCCAAAACTATTCACTATTCACTAAAACAGAGGTGATCCTATGGCACACAGAATCGGACGTGTCAACGAAGAGATCCGCGGGGCGCTGGCGGCGTTGCTGCCCACCGTTAAGGATCCCAGAGTACCCGAGTTCATTTCGGTGACCGAGGTACAAACCACCCCTGATCTCAAGCAGGCAAAGGTGTTTGTCAGCGTGATCTCCGGGGAGGAAAAAGAAGTTTTAAAAGGGCTGAAGAGCAGTGCCGGCTATTTGCGCCGCGCGCTGGCAGGACGGCTCAATCTGCGCTATACCCCCGAGCTGTTCTTTTATATGGACGGCTCCATCAAGGAGGGGCTGAAGATCAATCAGATCCTCACGGACATTGCCAAAAAAGAGGAAGACAAATGAGCACGGTAGCTGAAATTTGCGCCGCCCTGCGGGCGGTGGAGCAATGCACCATTTTTATGCATCATCGGCCCGACGGGGACACCGTGGGGTCGGCGGCCGCATTGGGCAAAGCACTGATGGGGCTGGGCAAGACCGTGTATTTTGCCTGCGCCGATACCATCACGCCCCGCTATCGCAATCTGTTGGCGGGGCAGCGCTTTGTGGAGCGGCCGGTGGGCACCGTGATCGCCGTGGATATTGCCGCCCCCGATATGGGTGGGCGGCTGGAGCCCTTTGTGGCCGAAGCGGATATCGTCATCGATCACCACGGCAGTAATCCGGGGTACGGCAAGCTCAATTTGATTTGGGGCGAGACCGCCGCTTGCGGCGAGATCGTGCTGGAGATCGTGCGCTCGCTGGGGGTATTGGACCGCGAGATCGCCGAGGCGCTTTACGTTGCCATTGCCACCGATACCGGTTGCTTTATGCACGGCAACACCACCCCCGACACCCACCGTCGGGCGGCGGAATTGATGGAATACGGGCTGGACGTCACCGCCCTCAATCGCAAGCTGTTCGTTATCAAGAGCCGTGCCTGCCTGATGGTGCGCAACCGTCTGCTGGACACGTTGGAGTTGCGCTGTGAGGGTCGGCTGGCCACGCTGGTGCTCACCCTTGCCACCATTCGTGAGCTGGGCGCCACCGAGGACGATATGGAAAATATCGCAGGGCTGGGGATGAATCTGGAGGGCGTTTGCGCCGCCGCCACCCTGCGGGAGATCGCACCCGGACAATACAAGGTATCCCTGCGCTCCGACGGCTCGGTGGATGCCGCCGCCGTCTGCAAGGCCTTTGGCGGCGGTGGACACGCTATGGCCGCCGGCTGTAATCTGCAGGGGGACGAGCGCACCTGTCGGGACGCAATATTTACGGAAATGGAACGGGCGTTATGAACAAGGACGGACTCATCCTCATTGACAAGCCGGAGGGCATCACCTCCTTCGTGGCGGTAGCCATCGTCCGTCGGGCTCTGGGGCTCAAGTCCTGCGGCCACACCGGCACGCTGGATCCGCTGGCCACCGGGCTGTTGCCCATCCTCACCGGCAAGGCCACCAAGCTGTCTGCCTATCTGTTGGAGGGGGACAAGTCCTATCGGGCCACCCTGCGCTTTGGTCTGTCCACCGACAGCTATGATATTACCGGTAACGTACTGGCCGAGGATGGGCGTGCGCCCACCGAGGCCGAACTGCGGGCGCTGTTGCCCCGTTTCGTGGGGCGGCAACAGCAGGTACCGCCCATGTATTCTGCCTTAAAAAAGGACGGCGTGGCCCTCTACAAGCTGGCCCGTCAGGGCCAAACGCTGGACCTGCCCGCCCGGGAGATTGAGATCTATCGGTTGGAACTGCTTTCCTATGAAAACGGGGAGGCGGTGCTGGAGGTGGATTGCTCCAAGGGCACCTACATCCGCTCCCTGTGCAAGGATATTGCCGACGCTTTGGGGATGCTGGGCTGTATGTCGGCCCTCTGTCGTACCGCCACCTGCGGCTTTTCTCTGGCGCAGGCCCTGCCGTTGCAGGAGGCGGAGGAGCGGCTGAAGGCAGGGGAGGACCTGCTCTGTTCTCCCGAGGAGGCCTATCCCTTACCCCATTACACCCCGCCGGCCTTTTTTGCCCGTTTGTTGCAAAACGGCTGCGCCGTGGAGCTGAAAAAGCTGAAGGGCTGTCCCGGCGAGCCCTGTTGGGTCTACGACGGGGAACGGAGGCTTGGCATCGGTCAGCCGCTGGAGGATCAAACCTTTAAAATCGTAACACATCTGTAGGATAGACGTATGGAAAAATACATTTATGCGCTGGGTACCTTTGACGGGGTGCATCTGGGGCATCAAACGCTGCTGCAAGCAGCCAAGGAATTGGGAGAGGCCACCGGCGCATCCGCCGGCGCCTACACCTTTACCGACCTTCCCAGAGAAGCGGTGGAGGGGATACGGCTGGGGATGCTGACCACACCGGCGCAAAAATACGCGCTGTTGGAGGCGGCGGGGGCAAAGCGTGTCATCGCCGAGCCCTTTGCCAAGGTGCGCTCCCTTTCCGACGAACAATTTATCTATTATCTGGTGGGCGCCTTCGGCGCCGACGGCTTTGTCTGCGGCAAGGATTTTCGCTTTGGCAAGGGAGGACGGGGCAACGCCGCTTCTCTGCGCCGCATCTGCAAGCGCCTCGGGAAAGAGGTGCGGGTGGTGGACTTTCTTCAGGACAGCCGTGGGGACAAGATTGCCTCCGGCCGCATCCGCAGTGACGTGGCGGCGGGGGATATGGAGGCGGCGGCCGCCGCTCTGGGACGGCCCTTCTTTATAGAAGGGGAGCCCTTGCCCGGTAAGGGGCTGGCCCGTCAATGGGGCACACCCACCGTCAATCTCCCCCTGCCCGATGCTCTGGTGGCCCCCCGCTTCGGGGTCTACGCCACACGGGTCAATGTGGACGGGAGGTACTATCCCGCCGTGACCAACGTGGGTTGCCGTCCCACGCTGGACGACGGTGACCTTCCCAACGTGGAAACCTATATTTTAGAAGGGGAATTTGATGAAATTTCCCACCTGAAGGTGGAGTTTTTGCACTTTATCCGACCCGAAACCGCCTTCCCCGACGAAAAAAGTTTACAATTACAAATTGCAAAAGATATTCAAACGGCACGAAAAATGTGGTAACATAGAAGTTGAGGTGATCCCTATGAAACGATTGATTGCCCTGTTACTGCTCTGCCTATTGCTCCTTTCCGGCTGTAAGCCGGCGGAAACCGACACCATTGTCATCGGCACCGAGGACGGCGGCGGCAGTGGTTACGGCGTCAGCGCCAAAAGCGTATTGCATTTATCCGATTTTTATTTTCTGACCTACAGCGCCACCCGCGATAACAATCTGCGCCGTCTGGGCTCTCCCATGTATACCTTGGCGGATGGGGATACCTATCTGCTTTCCGACGGCAGTCGGATCTTGTTGACCTATAACAACAAGGGGGTCTTGGTGGACACCCTGTACACCTCCGCCGAGGACGGCAAAAACTACGGTTTATTTGACATTCTGGTCCGTGAGGGCGTGCTCAAGGACAGCGGTACCCAGCCTCCCGTCACCGAGGGGCAGGGCGGTAATACCACCCAACCGCCCGCCGACGGCGGCAATGGCGGCAGCACCCAAACGGGGCAAAACACCCCCGTTTTCTCCACCGGCACCTTTAAAAAGGAAGCCTTTGACAGTGGGCTCAGCCTCTATCTTGACCGCACGGCGGTGGTGGCGGCCTTTGGCGGCCCCTCCTATTTCACCGCCCGCAATTTCACCAAGGATTCCTATATCATTGATTGCTACAAATTAAGCGACGGCGGCGTGCTGATGCTGGATTACGGCTACGACCGTAAGAGCCTGCGCTGTGCCGTCATTCGGGATGCCGGAGGTATTACCTCCAATTATCTGGGGACCTGGACGGCCCATACCAAACCGGCGGATTTCATCCGTCCCAAGGTGGAGCTGAATCAGATCACCTCCCTGTCCAAAAACCATTCTCCCGAAAAGGTATATCAAAAGATCGGCGAGCCCGCTTGGTTTGAGGGGAGCGCCGCCTCCTATCAGGACGTTTATCTCCTGTCGGACGGCAGTACCGTATACCTCAGCTACGACGCCACCCGTACCAAGCTCACCTCCGCCCATCAGCAAACCACGGATGGCAAGCTGTTGGAGGTGGCGCTGGGATGAAAAAGCGTCGCGGCGTTCTGCTCTGTCTGCTGTTCTGCCTTGCCCTGTTGACGGCTTGCGCCGGCAAAGGGGAACTGGGGCTGTATATCCTGCCCGCCGAGCAGGTGGGGGAACAGCTTTCCGGCGCTTCGTTGGGCCGTCTGGCAAAACAGCAGGGACGGCTGGCCCTGTCCGGTGAGGATTTTGTCGGCGTGGATTGGAAACGGCAGGAATTTGCCCTGCGGCCCGAGGCGGTGCAATCGGTGAGCACCCTCACCGCCGAAAGCGGCGGGAGCAGTCTGCTCAAAACCACCGACAAAGAGGTGTTTGTCTGGGTGCTGGACGGCAAGGCCCTCTACGTGGGCGGCTTTCCCATGGGGATCAGCAATCCTGCCGCCCCCCGCAGTCCGGTGCTCAAGGATCGGGAGCGGTATCTCTTTGCCATCGAGCACACCGACGGCGAGGATCTGCGCTTTCACAAGGCGCTCTATCGCTGGTTTTCCGACCACGGCCTTCTCAAAAGCGAACTCAACTAAAAAATAGTCCGTTGTTTTTACAACGGACTATTTTTGGCTTTTACTGACGAAATTAAGATTATTTCAGATCGGTCTGGGTGGCAAGGAATTCTCTGAGATAGCCCTCGATCACGGCCACGCCGCCCACCTCGTCGCTTTCTATATTGATGGGGAGCACCGGATCGTGGACCGACAGCCGCATCAGCATCCAGCCGTTGCCGTGCGCGGCGTCAAAATTGACCCGCACGCCCTCGTAGGAAGGCTGTTCGATCACACCGTAACGGGTGATAAACTTTTCAAAGGCGGCCAGTACTGCCTCTCCGTGGGCACGAAAGTCTTCACGGGTGATGGTCAGACGGATCTCCTTGGCCTCCTTGGCCTCTTTGAGCTCTGCGATCAGCTCGGTCAGGCTGTGACCGGCGCCCATGGCCGCCAGCTTGCACAGCAGACGTACCACCAAATAGGCGCCGTCGTCCAAAAAGCGGTTTTCCTTCAGGGCGGCGTGACCGCTGGTCTCAATGGCCAGGGGGGCGGCAATGCCCTCGTTTTCCAGACGGATGGCCTCGTCGATAACGTTTTTGTATCCCCGTTTAAAACGGTGATGCTTGCCGCCCTTGGCGGCGATAAATTCTGCCAGCCCACTGCTGGTCACAGAGTCGGTCACCACGGTGATGCCGGGGGTCTCCTCCAGCAAAATGGCGGCGATCAGTGCAATCAGGGCGCTGGAATTGATGGATTTACCCTTACCGTCCACCACGGCGGCACGGTCACAGTCGGTATCAAAGCAGATACCCAGAGTGGCGCCGGCGGCCACGGCGGCCCGGGCGGTGTGCTCCATGGCGGCGGCGTTTTCGGGGTTGGGCACGTGGACGGGAAAACGGCCGTCGGGGGCGAGATTTACCGATCCCTCGGTGTCGGCGCCCAGCTCCCGCAAAACCTTTTCCTCAAAAAATCCGCCCATACCGTTGCCGGCGTTGACGATGATCTTCTGCCCTGCAAAGGGGAATTCTTTACCGGTGCGACTGCGAATGAGAGCGGTCAGCTCTTTACTGTAAGGGGTCATAATGTCAAAGGGGGTAATGCTACCCGCTACGGCGGCGGGGGTTACCGTTTCGGCGGCGGTGAGGATGGCGGTGATGTCCTTGCCCTCCAGACCGCCGGTCTTGGTGAAAAACTTCAGGCCGTTGCGCTCGGGGGGCAGATGGGAGGCGGTGATCTCAATGGCGCCGTCACAATCACTGCCCGCAAAGCGTGTGGCAAAAAACATGGACGGGGTGGTGGCGGGACCGCAATGCAATACCTGCACGCCGGCCTCGCACAAGCCCTGCTCTGCCGCGGCGGCAATAGCAGGGGAGGAAACGCGGCAATCGTGACCCACGGCCACCGTCAGCGTTTCTTTGTTGCACTTTTCCCGCAACCAGCCGGCATAGGCGGCGGCGCACAGACGGGCAATATCGGGGGTCAGGGTGATGGGAGCGTCAAAGGTGATGCCTTCGCCGCCGGCCACACCACGGATATCGGTTCCGCTCTTCAAATGGGCGTATTTCATTTTACTTGTCCTCCTTCAAAGTGGCGGTGATCATACGGTCGTTTTGCCCCAGATCCTTGTGGGTGCAAATATCGGTAAAGGGATAATCTCCGAGGAGCTCGGCCACCCCTTGGGTGGTGTCATAGCCGGCCTCCAGCACCAGCGCCCCGCCCGATTTGAGGGGGGTGGTCCAATCGGCGGCAATGGCGCGGTAAAAGGTCAGGCCGTCCAGCCCGCCGTCCAGCGCTTCCACCGGCTCCTGACGCACCTCTCTGGACAGGGTGGCCAGATCGGCGGTCTTGATATAGGGCGGGTTGGACAGGATCATATCAAAGGTATTGTCCGGGAAATAATTGGTGCCCGCCAGCATCACGTCTCCCTGCACGATATGACAGCGCTCGCTCACCCCCAACAGCTCGGCGTTGCGCCGTGTGGCGTCAATGGCGGTGGCGGAGATGTCAAATAGGGTGACGTCCAGATGGGGGATCAGCTTGGCCAGGGTCAGGCCGATACAACCGCTGCCACAGCACAGATCCAGCACTCGGGGCCGCTCCATTTCTTTCAGACGGGGCAGGGCGTAATCAATCAGGATTTCGGTGTCCCCTCTCGGAATCAGCACCCCGGGCAGGGTGAGAAACTCCAGCCCGTAAAACTCCCATTTACCGATGAGATATTGCAGGGGCATCCCTTGCACCCGCTTGGATACGTCGATCATAAAGCGGTCGATGTCCTCGGGGTCCACCTCCCGTACCTTGCCCAGCAACAGCTCCCCTCTGGTGCAGGGGATGTGGGCGTTCATCAGGTAAAAGGCTTCGGTGGCGGGGTCGGGAATGTTTTTCTCGGTAAAGATGATTTCTGCGTTTTTATAGATCTGCTTCAGATTTACTTTCATTTTGGGTTTCCTCTTTCAACTCGTATCCGTCCTCGGTCAAAATCAGCTCCTGATCCAGGGGATACTCCTTCAGCACGCCCTCCAGGGCCGCAATGGCGATCTCCAGTTGCTCCTCGTCCGGCTCCTTGGTGGTGATGCGTTGAAACCACAGACCGGGGGCGGAGAGAATTCGGGTAAAGACGTTGTTGTATTTGCCGGCCAGACGGATGCACTCATAGGCCAGACCCATCATCACGGGGATGAGGGCGATGCGGATGACGGTGCGCCACAGGGTACCGATGGAGGCGGGGATGAACAGAGAGATGGCCACGCCCACCAGCAGGGTCAAAAAGAGAAAACTGGTGCCGCAACGGGGATGAAACCGTTTAAATTCCTTGGCGTTGGCGGGGGTCAGTTCCTTGCCGCTTTCGTGACAAAAGATGCTCTTGTGCTCGGCGCCGTGATACTGAAATACCCGCTTGATGTCCTTCATCCGGGACACCAGCAGTAAATAGGTGAAAAAGATGGCGATTTTCAGCGCGCCTTCGCCGCCGGAGCGGATCAGCCGTTGGGTGGCGTCACTCAGGGTGGCAAAGGCGGGGAACAGACCGGTAACAAAGCCCACGATCAGGCTGGGCAGACCGATGAACAGCGCCACGCTCAACAACACGCCGAAGATCATGGCCACGGCGCCTAAAATCGCCATACCCGTTTTGCCGAACAGCTTGGTCAAAAATTTCTCAAAGGGGGTTTCGGGCGGGGTTTCCTCCTCAATATCCTCCATGGCCACGTCAGCGGAGTACATCATAGAGGAATAACTGAGCAGCATAGAATTGACGAAGCTTACCAGTCCCCGCAGGATGGGAATTTTACTAATGACGGGGTTTGCCGGCTTGTTTTCACTCACCTTCAGCACGATGCCGCCGTTGCTTCTGCGCACCGCAATGGCGGTACGGGCGGGGGAGCGCATCATCACGCCCTCGATCAGGGCGCTGCCGCCGATGGAACAGTATTTTTGTTTATTTTCTTTACTCATAGCAGAGCTCACACCTTTTTTGCACATAATATATTTATTATAACATATTCCTTTTAGAGATACAAGGGGAGAATAAAGTTTACATAATTAAACAGAGCGGGCAAAAATAAAACGGCTTGTGCAAACCGATCAGCACAAGCCGTTACAGAAGTCCGTTCCCGTTGGACGGTCGTAAGCAGTGGAGGAGCATCCGAACACGCCTGAAAGTGCATAATTTCGGTGCTTTTTGGATTATCGTCGTCGGCAGGCGACAGCCTTGCCTCCTCCTCTGCGCCAAAAATCTCTTAAAATTCTGCACTTTCAGGACGCAGAATTTTGCCGGAGCCGATTTTTGCATCGGCAAGGCATAAAACGCAGCCAATACTTTGTGTATTGGCGAGTATTTTAACACAGCTGAGGTGAAAATCGGCCCGTCAAAATCGGGTTCGGATACTCCTCCGCTGCTTAGGTCAGAATGCGGAATTATGGTTGCCTTTTGGCTCTCACCAAAAGCCCATTTAAATTAGCTTTTGCCCGTAGGGCAAAAGGTTTCCTTCGTTATTCGTTATTCGTTATTCATCATTCGTTAACAAAAGGGGGCAGGGCATCCGCCCTGCCCTTTTATTTTACTTAAACAAACCGTTGGGATAGACGCCCTCTTCGGTGGCACTCCGTAAAAAGTCCACCATCACGGGGCGGTCGGCGGTATAGGTCACGCCGTACCATTTAGCGGTGGTGCGCAACACGTCCACGGTGCATCTGCCCGCCTCCAGCTCGTCCTGTACCAGGAAAGGCAGGAAGAATTCGCCCTTTTCGGGGTTTTGGGGCAGTTCCTTGTGCATAAAGTCGCACAAGCCACGCTCCAGCGCGGCGAAGATATCGGGGGTAAAGCCCCAGCAGTTCATACTCACCATACTCTCGGGATCCAGCGGCGTCCAAACGCCCTCCTCTTCATAGGCAATGCCGTCGCCGTGGGCGCCGATCTTGGTGCGCTCTACCACACGGGTCAGCTTGCCCTCCTGCAGTTCACACACACCGCGACTGACGGTACCGTTTTCGGTGATGGTATTTTTAAGAATATATCCCGCCATACACCAGGCGCCGTCGGGGGTGGATTGCAAAAAGTTGGCCAGTTGCACAAAGGCGTCTCTGCCGTAAAAGTCATCGGAATTGATGACGGCAAAGCGATCCTTGACCACGTTACGGGCACACCATACGGCGTGGCCGGTGCCAAGGGGCTTGGTCCGTCCCTCGGGGGCGGTACAGCCGGCAGGCAGATCCTCCATACTCTGGAAGGCGTACTCCACCTTCACCTTCTGCTCCACACGCTTACCCACGGTTTCACGGAACAACTCCAGATTTTCTTCTTTAATAATAAATACAACCTTATCAAAGCCGGCCGCCACCGCATCGTAAATGGAATAATCCACGATAAATTCGCCGTTCGGGCCCACGGGATCGATCTGCTTGAGTCCGCCGTAACGGCTCCCCATACCGGCCGCCATAATTACAAGTGTCATAATTTATCTCTCCTTTTTTACAGTTCAATATCCACGCAAACTCTGTTTTCCCGCAGGGGGGTCATAAAGGCGCCCACCGCCTTGTGATCGGGATGCACGATATAGGCCTCCAGATCGGTATGGGAGGCAAAGTCCGAAATCAGAATGAGATCGTAATTATCTCCCTTGATGCCGCAATCCACGTAGGTTTCGCTGTGCAAAATCAGCGGGATCTTGGCCGGCAGAGCATCCAGCATCGCCTTGGTAGCGGCCACGTTTTCTGCCTTGTTTTCCTCTTTAAACTGAAAGCAAACGATGTGACGGATCATTGCAGCATTCCTCCGAATTCCTTTTCATAGAAGGCAATCTTGCTCTCACAATCCGCCAGAGAATTACCGCTGGACAGCAGATACAGCTTGACCTTGGGCTCGGTGCCGGAGGGACGAACCACCACGCTGACGCCGTCCTCCATCACAAAGTACAGCACGTCACTCTTAGGCAGGTCGGTGGGAGTGAGCACCTCCCCTTCCTTCCAGGTGCCGGCCATAAAGTCGCCCACACGGAGCACCTTGTTATAGCCCACCTTTTCAGGGCTGTTTTCCCGCAGGGAGGCCATCATCCGATCCATATTGGCCTTGGGATCCACGCCGCCGATGGTGAGGGAAACGATCTTCTCGGTGTAATAACCGTAGGTACGATACATCTCCTGCAACGCCATAGGCAGGGTCATCTTTTTATCCTTATAATACATAGCCATCTGGGCGATGAGCATGGAAGCCACCACGGCATCCTTATCTCTGGCATAGGTGCCCTTGAGATAACCGTAGCTCTCCTCAAAGCCCAGCATAAAATTATATTTTCCGCTCTTTTCAAACTCGGCAATGTGCTCCCCGATGTACTTAAAGCCGGTCAGACACTCAAAGAGCTTGAGCCCCAGCTTTTCACACACGGCGGCGGCCATACGGGTGGACACGATGGAGGTGACCACGGCCGGATTGGGCGGCATTTTGCCGGTTTCCCGCAGACGGCGGGCGATGAAATCAATGAGCAGTACGCCGATCTGGTTGCCGGTGAGCAGGGTGATCTCGCCGGCGGCGTTGAGACAGCCCACGCCCACACGATCCGCATCGGGATCGGTGGCGATGATCAGGTCGGCACCCACCGTTTTGGCCTTTTCAATGCCCAGGGCAAAGCCCGCCTTTTCCTCGGGGTTGGGCGACTTGAGGGTGGGGAATTCGCCGTCAGGGATCATCTGCTCCTCCACGGTGGCCACGTTGATACCCAAGCGACGCATCATCATGGGTACCAGCCGATAGCCGGTACCGTGGAAGGGGGTGTAGACCACCGTCAGCGCCTTGGCCTCCTCACTCAGATCGCTCATATCCAATTGCTCGGCCATTACGCTGGCCAGATATTTTTCGTCAAAGTCCTTGCCCACGGTGACGTAGAGACCCGCCTTGATAGCCTCCTCCTTGTTCATCCGTTCCACCGTCAAAGGATCCACGGCGGCAATGTTGCGCTGGAGCAGATCGGCCAGCTCGCCGGCGATCTGGGCGCCATCTTCGTAATACACCTTATAGCCGTTATACTCCTTGGGATTGTGGGAGGCGGTGATATTAATACCCATAATGGTATTCAGCTCCCGCACCGCAAAGCTCAACTCGGGGGTGGGGCGCAGTTCGTCAAAGACGTAGACTTTGATGCCCATGGCGGCCAACGTCAGCGCCGTGGCCTCGGTAAAGGCGACGCCGTTGTTACGGGAATCGTGGGCGATCACCACGCCCCGGGCCATATACTCCCGACCCAGAGAAACGATATAGTCGCCGATACCCTTGGTGGCGCGGCAAACGGTATTGATATTCATACGGTTGGTGCCGGGGCCCATAATGCCGCGCAGACCCGCCGTACCGAAGGACAGCGAGCTGCCAAAGCATGCCTGCAACTGTTCCTCGTCGTTCATCATCAAAATAGCCTGTGCCTTGGTCTTTTCATCCACGTTGTGGCTGAGGACCCAAGCCTTACAAACGTCTTGTAAATTCATAAGCGACTCCCCTATCTGTTTTCTTGATATTGTTTCAACGCCTGCGCCAATTGGTCGGGACAGGACGTATTTTTAAAACCGCAACGAATGCCGGACAGACGACGGATGGCCTCCTCGACCTCCATTCCCTCTACCAGCGCGCCGATGCCTTGCAGATTGCCGTTGCAACCGCCCAGGAATTTTACACCGGTGACTTTGCCGTTTTCGATTTCAAAATCAATTTTTTGGGAACAAACGCCCCGTGTTTTATATACCATAGCTACTGCCTTTCTGCCCCGTGGGGCGTACCGGAAACTCCCGGATATTACAGTTCTTTCCGATTTTCAATACTGCTGGAAAGGGTGGCGGCGTCGGTATATTCCAGACTGCCGCCCACGGGAATACCCAGAGCCAAGGCCGTGACCTTCACCCCAAAGGGCTTGAGCAGACGGGCGATGTACAACGCCGTGGTTTGCCCCTCCACACTGGGGTTGGTGGCCATAATGACCTCCTTGATCTCCTCGTCGGCCACCCGTTGCACCAGGGCCTTGAGGGTCAGATCGTCGGGGCCGGTGCCCCCCAAGGGGCTGATCAGCCCGTGGAGCACGTGATATACCCCGTGATATTCCTTCATTTTTTCCAACGCCTCGATGTCGCCGGGCTGTTCCACCACGCAGATGGTGCTGTGATCTCGGGTGGTATCCCCGCAAATATCACATTTTTCCCGATCGGTAAAGGCGTGACAGGTTGCGCAATAATGGATCCGCTCCTTGGCGGCCAACAGCACCTTGGCAAATTCCTCACAACGGCTTTTGTCCCCGTTGAGCACGTAATAGGCCATCTTTTGGGCGCTCTTGGCCCCGATGCCGGGCAATCGTTCAAATTGCGCGATCAATTGATTCAGAGCCGGAATGTTCACAAGTTCTGTCCTCTTTTAAAACATACCGGGCATTCCGGGGAATCCGGCCATACCGCCGGTGATGGCGCCCATCTTGTCTTCCATTTCCTTGCCGGCCTTGTTCAGGGCTTCGTTTACGGCGGCGGTCACCAGATCCTCCAGCATCTCCACGTCGTCGGGATCTACCACTTCGGGATCGATCTTCACGCTGAGCAGTTCCTTTTTACCGTTGACCTCGGCAGTCACCATACCGCCGCCGGCAGTGGCGGAAAATACGCTTTCCTCTACAGCCGCCTGGGTCTCCTCCATCTGTTGCTGCATATTCTGCAGTTGCTTCATCATATCGCCGCGTTTCATCTGAACGCCTTCGGGAAGTCTTGCCTTCATTCTATCTATCTCCTTACGTTGATTTAAAATACTTCATCCTCGTCCATCCGACTGATCAGCTCTGCCAGATTGTCCTCCTCTTGCTCAGGTGCGGGCGGGGCTGTAAACAGAATGGTATGGGGGCGGCCGTCCGCCTTTTCCAAGGCGGCAAGTAAGGCCGTTTTAAACTTTTCACCACTGAGCAATCGCACGGAAAAGCTGTCCTTTTCCAGTGCAAAGATCACCTTGCCGTCGGCAAAGGTAGGAGGCTGAATGCTCTCTAGCGTAGCCAACAGATCCTCTCTGCCGCTCATCCGCAAAACCTCCAGCGTGTCCTGCCAGATCCGCTCGTCGGGGGCGCCCTCTTCCGTGGGGGCCTGCGGTGCCGGTTGCTCCGGCTGTTGTACCGGTGCTTCTTCCACCGGTGCGGGTTGTGTTTGTTCCACCATTGCCTCCGGCGGTGCGGGTGGCTCTTCAAATTCTTCCGTTGTTACGGGGGGTGGGATCATCTCCACCGGCTCCGCCACGGGGGGCGGCTCCGGTTCAGCCCTTGCGGGGGTAGCCGGCGGCGGATCGGGCTCGGTCCGCGCCGCCTGGGGAGGGTTTGGGCCGGATCCTCCTTGCACGGGCTTTGCGCCCCGCACCAATCCGGCATAGGCCTTCTCCAATCGCTCCATACGGGTGATCAGCGCCGCGCCCGACGTATCCAATCGGGGGTCGCACATCCGCATCAGCGTAATTTCCGTCATCACACGGGAATCGTTGCTCTGCGCCACGTCCCGCAAGCCCTTTTGCAGGGTCTCCAGTGCGCCCAGCACGCCGGCCTTGGTCATCTTTTCCTGCAAGGCCTGCAGGCGTTGCAGTTCCTCCTGACTGCGGGAGGCAACCACCAATTCGGGGGCCACGTCACTCAGGGCAATATCTCTGAGCAATACGGCCATTTCGCTGAGCAAACGGGAAATATCCTTGCTTTCCCGCCACATATCGTTTAAAAATCGCAATACGCCGGCAATGTCGTGGTTGGCAATATATTCCACCGCCTCCACCAATCGGGCGGGGTCGCACAGACCCAACAGATCGCCCACCGCCGCGGCGGTAACTTCCCCTTGCAGGGCGGTGGCCCGCTCCAGCAAAGACAGGGCGTCACGCATAGAGCCCCGACCCATCCGACCCAGCAGGGCGGCGGCCTCTTCACTCAGGGCAATGCCCTCTTGCCGGGCCACGTATTGCAAACGTCCGGCGATCTCGCCGCCGTCGATGCGCCGGAAATCAAAGCGCTGACAACGGGACAAAATGGTGGCCGGCACCTTGTGCAATTCGGTGGTGGCCAAAATGAAGATCACGTGGGCGGGGGGCTCCTCAATGGTCTTGAGTAAGGCGTCAAAGGCCGGTCCGCTCATCCGATGGACCTCGTCAATAATATATACTTTATATTTTACCAGAGCAGGGGTATACACCACGTCCTCCCGCAACTCACGGACGTTGTCCACCGAGTTGTTGGAGGCGGCGTCGATCTCAAAAACGTCGGTCACCGAGCCGTCCAGAATCCCTCGGCAGGAGGGACACTCGTTACAGGGATCTCCGTTCACGGGATGCTCGCAGTTGACCGCCCTTGCCAAAATCTTGGCGCAGGTGGTCTTACCGGTGCCACGGGTGCCGGTGAACAGATAGGCGTGGCCGATCTTGTTACCCACCAGTTGGCCCACCAAGGTTTTGGTGACGGCGCTCTGCCCCACCACGTCGGCAAACCGCAGGGGTCTGTATTTTCTGTACAAAGCCTGATACAAAATAAACACCTCTTATTTAGAGTGAATCTGCTGATGAAAAAACTCGACGTCATCCACCACCGCACACCCCTTACTGGCCCGATCCCATCGGTCCTACGCCCGCACTGCTCTCAAAACAGGCGCTCCGGCGGCACATACCATGACCTGCTTAATGCTGCTCGGTTCCCCGCCTGACATGGTTCACAGGATGATATTGCGTCGGACCTGCTTCTCAACAAGCCGTACGGATTTCGGATTGCGACGGGCGCGGTCGCATAAGGGGCATTGCCCCACTATAGCGGATTTGTGGTTCAGGGTGCCGCTACCTCCCCGGTTGTGCGGTGGTGGATAACGTCGAGATTTTACTTAATCGTTAAGCATATAGTCGTTCAAAACGCGGTCGCTCCGGCGCTCGTAATGATCGGCGGCGACCAACAGCGTTGCCTCGTCAAAGGCCTTACCGGTGAGGGTAAAACCGATGGGCAGACCCTCGGCATTGTTACCGCAGGGAACGCTGATGGCGGGCAGACCTGCGATGTTGGCGGTAACCGTCAGGATATCCGCCATATACATTTGGGCGGGATCGTTGGTCTTCTCCCCAATCTTATAGGCTACGGAAGGAGCGGTGGGCGTGAGGATCACGTCACACTGAGCGAAGATGGCCTCATACTCCTTTTTGATCTTCTCCCGCAGCAGGGTTGCTTTTTTATAATAGGCGTCAAAATAGCCGCTGCTCAGGGCGTAGGTGCCCAGCAAAATACGGCGCTTGACCTCCTCACCAAAGCCCTCGTTACGGGTGTTGATGAGCACCTCGTCAAAGGTTTCGCCCTCGGCGGAACGGTGACCGTATTTCACACCGTCGTACCGGGCCAGATTGCTGGAGGCCTCGGCAGAGGCGATCAGATAATAAGCGGGAATGGCATATTTCAGCGAGGGCAGAGAAACCTCCACGATCTCGCATCCCATTTCTTTATATTGCAGGGCGGCGGCCATCACGCTCTCCCGTACCTCCGGCTCCACGCCCTCGGCAAAGAATTCAGCGGGCAGGCCCACCTTCAGCCCCTTGATCTCCCGGTCAAAGATGTCGCCCAAAGGCGCCACGTCCTTGGCCAGCGTCATATCGTGACCGTCGTCATAGGTGATGGCATCCAACAGCCAGGCACAATCTCTGGCACTTTTGGCAATGGGGCCGATCTGATCCAGAGAGGAGGCGTAAGCCACCAGACCGTATCTGGATACTCTGCCATAGGTGGGCTTGAGCCCCGTGACACCGCAAAAGGCGGCGGGCTGACGGACCGAGCCGCCGGTATCGCTACCCAATGCCGCCGGTGCCAGACCGGCCGACACGCAGGCGGCGCTGCCGCCGGAGGAGCCGCCGGGCACACGCTCGGTATCAAAGGGATTGCGGGTGACGCCGAAATGGGAGGTCACCGTGCTGGCGCCCATGGCAAATTCGTCCATATTGTTTTTACCCAAAATGACAGCCCCCTGCGCCTTGAGCGCAGCAATTACGGTGGCGTCGTAGGGAGGCAGGAAGTTCTCCAACATCTTGGAGGAACAGGTGGTGCGCACCCCTTTGGTGCAGATATTATCTTTAATGGCAACGGGGATGCCCGTCATGGGAGCAATATCGCCGGCATCAATGCGCTTTTGCGCCGCCTCGGCCTGGGCCAACGCCTCCTCGCGGCAGAGGGTGACGTAGCTGTTCAGCTCCCCGTCCAGCTTTTCGGCACGGTCCAGAAAATACTCGGTCAGCTCCACGGCGGTCACGTCGTGGTTGTCCAAGAGATATCTCAGTTCTTTAAAGGATTTTAAGTGGAAGTTCATTTTACTCTCCTATGATTTTCTTTACAGCAATGAAATGGAATTTGCGATCCGGTACGTTGGCCAGCGCTTCCTCCATAGACAGCGACGCGCCCAGCTCGTCCTCCCGCAGACCGGAAAACTCTCCGGGAAAGGCCAAGGGATAATCCGCTTCGCAGATCTCCACCTCTTTAATGGTGTCCATCACCGCCATAATGCTCTGCATTTCCTCGGCGACCTTTTCCTTGCTCGCCTCGTCAAAGGAAAGCTTGGAAAGCTTGCAAAGATAATCTATTAACTGTTTGTCTGCCATATCGATTCGCTCCGTATTTTATAAGATTATATGCTATATTTAATATATTATAATATATATTCTCCGCTTTTGCAAGTATTATTTGCCACCGCCCGCCAGCATTCACCCAAAATAAATCAAAAGGGGACAGTCCCCTTTTGGTTTATTTTAAACCGTTTGGGGACAGTCCCCTTTTGATTTTTCTGACTTTTGTATAACCCATCCCCGTCAAACGCTCCAAAGCACGTAATGGTATTCCTTTTTCGATACATTTGCTCACTATAGCAATTTGTTGCTTTTGAGACAAATCCGAAAATTCTTTCGGCGTATGGCAACCGGAGATACTGTAATACAACGTTTCATCCGTCTTCCTTTTTCCGGTTATTTCAAACGATGCCCGACCACTTTCTTCAAAAAAAGCAAGCAATTCTTTTCTGCTGTAACTTTCAAGAATATCCTCTGTTTGAATCAGGCCTTCCAAAACGCCATGCCCGTCAGCATAATCGCCATAGCTGCTCCATTTGTAATCTGCCATTCTGCGGCATATACCGGCTTTAACAGGGTTTTGATGAATGTACCGCAAAGCCGCAATAAAATATTGTTCGTCCTCAATTGGCTCACTTTTGTACCGTCCTTGAAACAGCGGCCCGCACCGATCGTAGTTAAAATTATACCAAAACACAAAACGATTCAGCACACGTTTCATTATTTGACCAATTTCTTCTCCGTCCGGATTTTCTTTTATGAGCAAATGAATATGGTTTTCCATCAAACAAAATCCCATAATTACAAACTTGCTGATTTCTTTAACTTGTTCCAAACATTGTAGAAATTTCAAATTATCTGCTTCTGTCAAAAAGATCTTTTGTTTATTTACACCTCGCAAAATAACATGATAAATTCCGGTAGAACTTTTTATCCTTGCTTGTCTTGCCATACGTCATCACCTCGGATTAATTATATCACATCTCTTTCAAAAAATCAATTGGGGACTGTCCCCTTTTGGTTTATTTTAAACCGTTTGGGGACAGTCCCCAATTGATTTGATCGGCTTGCGACCGACTGCAGAGGAGACGTCCCTCCGCACCGACCCCTAAAGCAAAACAAGCACCGCAAATTGCGGTGCTTGTTTAAGTTCGCGATTAAATTAGTTGAGCTCTGCGAAATACTTGATGGTGCGGACCATCTGAGAAGTATAAGAGTTCTCGTTATCGTACCAGGATACAACCTGAACCTCGTACAGACCGTCGCCGATCTCCTTAACCATGGTCTGGGTGGCATCGAAGAGAGAACCGTAGCGGATACCAACGATATCGCTGGAAACGATCATATCCTCGTTGTAGCCGAAGGAATCGGAAGAAGCAGCCTTCATAGCGGCGTTGATGCCCTCAGCGGTAACGTTCTCGCCCTTAACAACAGCGAAGAGCAGGGTGGTGGAACCGGTGGGAGTGGGAACGCGCTGAGCAGCGCCGATGAGCTTACCGTTGAGCTCGGGGATAACCAGACCGATTGCCTTGGCGGCGCCGGTGGTGTTGGGAACGATGTTAGCTGCAGCAGCTCTTGCACGGCGCAGGTCACCCTTTCTGTGGGGGCCGTCCAGAACCATCTGGTCGCCGGTGTAAGCATGAACGGTGCACATGATACCGGACTGAATCTCTGCATAATCGTTCAGAGCCTTGGCCATGGGAGCCAGGCAGTTGGTGGTGCAGGAAGCAGCGGAAATGATGGTATCGTCAGCAGTCAGGGTCTTCTCGTTTACGGAGTAAACGATGGTCTTCAGGTCGTTGCCTGCGGGAGCAGAGATAACAACCTTCTTAGCGCCGGCGTCGATATGAGCCTGGCTCTTGTCCTTGGAGCAATAGAAACCGGTGCACTCCAGAACAACATCAACACCCAGTTCGCCCCAGGGAAGATCCTTGGCGTCCTTCTCGGCGTAGATCTTGATGGTCTTGCCGTCAACTACGATGTAGTCGTCACCGGCCTCAACCGTGTGACCGTCGTATCTGCCCTGAGCGGTATCGTACTTGAGCAGGTGAGCCAGCATCTCGGGCTTGGTCAGGTCGTTGATTGCAACAACCTCATAACCCTCAGCGCCGAACATCTGACGGAAAGCCAGACGGCCGATACGGCCGAAACCATTGATAGCAACTTTTACTGCCATTGTGTGTATCCTCCTAAAATTTAAATTATTTTTTTACCTTTACCATTTTAATATACCCGTTACTTTTTCGCAATAGTTTTTGGCAAATTTCATAAAAAAGTTATAAAAATACGAAAAAATCAAGCGAGAAACGGGAAATTTAACCAAATTTGCGGGTTTGCCGCAGGCCCTCCAGAATCGCTTCTTTCATACGGGCGGCAACGGCGCGGTCGGTGGCCGGCACGCCTTGGAGAGGATAGTCCAGCCCCAGCTCCTCGTATTTGGGCACCCCCATGGTGTGATAGGGCAAAACGTCCAACGCCTTGAGGGTGGGCAACGTGCCGAGAAATCGTCCCAGTCTGCGGGCTTGCTCCTCGTCGTCGGTGATGCCCGGCACCACCACGTGACGCACCCACAGCGGTACCCCCTTTTGCCCCAGATGGCGGGCAAAGGACAGTACGTTTGCATTGTCGGCGCCGGTGAGTTTTTTGTGCGCATCGGCGTCCGGATGCTTGATATCCAGCATCACCAGATCGGTCTGCTCCAGCAGAGCGTCAAATCGCCCACTGCCGTCGAACAGGATCCCCGAGGTATCCAGACAGGTGTGGATACCCGCTTTTTTACAAGCGGTGAAAAGAGCCGTGGCAAATTCCGCCTGCAGCAGAGGCTCCCCCCCCGAAAGGGTGATGCCGCCTTTGCCGTAGAAGGCGCGGTTTTTCTCGTATTGCGCCAAAATTTCTTCCACGCTCATTTCCCTGCCGCCACGGACGTCCCAGGTGTCGGGATTGTGGCAATAGGCGCAACGCAACGGGCAGCCCTGCAAAAAGACCACCAGCCGCAGCCCCGGCCCGTCCACGGTGCCAAAGCTTTCAATTGAATGAACCCGCCCCGTCATCCTCAGATCTGATCGTGGAAGGTACGGGAAATAACCTCATCCTGCTGTTCCTTGGTCAGCTTGATGAAATTCACGGCATAGCCGCTGACACGAACGGTAAGTTGAGGATATTTTTCCGGATGCTTTTGGGCATCCAGCAAGGTTTCTTTGGTAAAAACGTTTACGTTAAGATGATGGCCGCCCTGCTGTACGTAGCCGTCCAACAGGCTGACCAGATTGTCAATTTGATTTTTGGTTGCAGACATAGTTTTCTCCTTTTATTATTGTTGATCGTCCAATCCTTCAAACAGAGTGGGGGCCATACAGGCGCCGTCTCTGCAATCCAGATCCACGGCGATCTCACCGGCAAAGACCTGATCGTCCTTACCCAGAGCGCCGGGGATGATGGAGAAGGTGTTGGAAATACCGTCCTGGGCATCACGGAAGGGCAGCTTGGCCACACTGGCAAGAGAGGCCACGGCCCCGTGGGTATCTCTGCGATGCATGGGATTGGCGCCGGGGGCAAAGGCCTCCCCCTGCTTTCTGCCGTCGGGGGTGGCGCCGGTAGCCTTACCGTACACCACGTTGGAGGTGATGGTAAGAATGGAAGTGGTGGGAATAGAATCCCGATAGGTGTGCGTTTTGCGAATGTGGGTCATAAAGCGATGCACGATATCATAGGCAATCTCGTCCACCCGATCGTCGTCGTTACCGTATTTGGGGAAGTCGCCCTCCACCTGATAATCCACCGCCAAGCCCTGCTCGTTGCGCAGTACCTTGACCTTGGCGTATTTGATGGCAGACAGAGAGTCAGCCACCACCGAAAGACCGGCAATACCCGTGGCAAACCAACGGGTCACGTGCTGATCGTGCAGAGCCATCTGCAGCTTTTCGTAACAATATTTATCGTGCATATAATGAATGATGTTCAGGGTGTTGACGTACACGCCCGCCAACCATTGCATCATATCGTCATACCGCTTCATCACTTCGTCATAATCCAGATATTCCGAGGTAATGGGACGATATTCGGGGCCCACCTGCTTACCGCTGACCTCATCGATACCGCCGTTGATGGCGTAGAGCAGACACTTGGCCAGATTGGCGCGGGCGCCGAAGAACTGCATCTCCTTGCCCACCACCATAGAGGATACACAGCAGGCAATGGCGTAGTCGTCTCCGTGGTGGAAACGCATCAGATCGTCGTTTTCATACTGCACCGAAGAGGTTTCAATGGAAATACGGGCACAGAAGCGTTTGAAATTATCGGGCAGACGGACCGACCAGAGCACCGTGAGATTGGGCTCGGGCGCCGCCCCCAGATTTTCCAGAGTGTGCAGATAGCGATAGCTCATCTTGGTGACCATATGACGGCCGTCGATGGCCACGCCGCCGATGCTCTCGGTAACCCATTGGGGGTCGCCGGAGAAGAGGGCGTTGTATTCGGGAGTACGGGCAAATTTGATCAGACGCAGCTTCATAATGAAGTGGTCCACCATCTCCTGCAGTTCCTCCTCGGTGTACACACCGTTTTTCAGATCCCGCTCGGCATAAATGTCCAAGAAGGTGGAGGTACGTCCCAAAGACATAGCCGCACCGTTTTGCTCCTTGACCGCACCCAGATAACCGAAGTACAGCCATTGAATGGCCTCCTTGGTATCCCTCGCAGGCTGGGAAATATCAAAACCGTAGCCGGCCGCCATCTTCTTCAGATCCTCCAGTGCGCGGATCTGCTCGGCCAACTCCTCACGGTCACGGATGACCTCGGCATACATGGTGGAACGGGTGGTCTCCTTTTGCTCCATTTTGTCCTTGATCAGGCGATCCACACCGTACAGCGCCACTCTGCGGTAGTCGCCGATGATGCGGCCCCGACCGTAGGCATCGGGAAGACCGGTGATGATATGGCTGGAGCGGCAGGCCCGCATTTCGGGGGTGTAGGCGTCGAAAACGCCGGCATTATGGGTCTTGCGATGGGTGGTAAAAAATTCCTTAACGTCGGGATCCAGCTCGTAACCGTTGTCCTTACAGGCCTTTTCCGCCATACGGATACCGCCGTAGGGCATCAGTGCCCGCTTGAAGGGCTTGTCCGTCTGGAAGCCCACGATGGTCTCCTTATCCTTGTCCAGATAGGCAGGGCCATGGGAGGTAATGGTGGAGATCACCTTGGTATCCATATCCAGCACGCCGCCGGCCTCCCGCTCTTGACGGCTCAGCTCCAGCACCTGCTCCCACAGCGACAGGGTATTGGCGGTGGGACCCACCAAAAAACTTTCATCCCCGTCATAAGGGGTATAGTTATGCTTGATAAAGCTTCTTACGTTGATTTCTTTGATCCAGGTTCCGTGTTCGAATCCTTTCCAAGCCTCGTTGTTCATTGCGTCTCTCCTTTATATTGCTGCCATCAGTATAGCAGATTCACCCCGCACTCGCAAGGCGCAACATCTGCCAATGGATATATATTTTTACATTCATAGTATATTATAGCATTTTTATTTCGTACTAACAACGATATTTATAGAAAAAGTTTGTAAAATTTTAGCAACAGTTGGCCCGTTTTTTTAGTAATATTGGCACAATTTCCACATTTTGCTTCAAAGCCATCACAACTCAAAACAGTAAAATATTGAAATCTCAAAACAAATATTATATAATGATTATATATATGCTTTTTCAGGAGAAACCGTTTATGTTTTATTATAAAAATACAAGTGGACTCATCACCCTGCACTGTGCCCCGCTGGAGGAATATGCCGATCATTGCTTTACCACCCGCAAGGGGGGTGTGAGCACCGGTTTTCTGGCCGAGACCAACCTTTCTTTTTCCCGTGAGGATCGGGACACGGTGCTGGAAAACTATCGTCGCGTCTGCGCCGCCAACGGATTTTGTATGGAACGAATGACCCTCACCGACCAGACCCACACCGATCGGGTGCGGTTGGTGGACGAGGCCACCGCCGGTATGGGTATGAGCAAGCCAAGCGATATCAAGGATACCGACGGACTGATCACCGCCCTGCCCCAAACGCCGCTGGCCGTCTTCGTGGCCGATTGCGCCCCCGTATTGATGGCGGATAAGGTAAGCGGCGCCGTGGCCGCCGTTCATTCCGGCTGGAAGGGCACCCTGCGGGGCATCGCCGCCCGCGCGCTGGAGCAGATGGCCGCCGCCTTCGGCACCCGTCCCGAAAACGTGATTGCCGCCGTGGGTCCCTGTATCGGCCCCTGCTGTTACGAGGTGGGGCAGGATTTTAAAGACGCCTTCGGCCCCGAATGGGAGCCGTTGTTCACCCGTAAAAACGAAGAAAAATATCATTTTGATCTCAAGGCCGCCAACCGCCGTGTGCTGGAGCAGGCGGGTGTGGGAGAAATCTACGTCACCGAGGAATGCACCATGTGCCGCAGTGAGCTATTGTTTTCCCACCGTGCCACCGCCGGCAAGCGGGGCAATATGGCCGGCATCATTCAACGAAAGGAGGAGCATAGATGAAAAAAAGATTGATCGCCTTACTGCTCGTCCTTTGTCTGCTGTTCACCGGCTGTGAGCTGACCGACACCCTGACCGAGGGCCTGCTGCCCGAGGAGCCGGAGGAAAAGATCACCAGCCTGAGCGAGCTCTCCCTGGTCTATTATCCCGGCACCGGCGTTCATCCCCTGATGGACCGCTCGCTGGCCAATCAAAAGGTACACACCGCCGTCTATCTCCCCGCCCTCACCTTCGACGAGCGGCTGGAGCCGGTATACGGCGTGGCAAGCGAGGTGGTTCAACGGGGTAACAGCATCTCCATCACCCCCAACCGGGAACGTAAGTTTTCCGACGGCTCTGCCGTCACCGCCGGCGACATCACCGCCAGTTTTCAATACGTTTTAAGCAACGAAGACTCCCCCTACCACCGCCAACTGGAGATGGTGGAAGAAGCCGTCACCTCCGGTGGACGGACGGTGCTGACCCTGAAGAACGCCGACCCCGGCGCCCTGTATTGTATGGATATTCCCATCGTTAAACAGGTGGGTGAGGGCGACAAGGCCGAATATTACGGCGCCGGCGATTATCGCTTTTCCATCTACAACGACGTGCCCGTCCTGCAGGCCAATCCCCACGCCCCCAACGCTCCCGCCGTGGGCACCGTGTATCTTTTGACACCCGATCATGACGGCGGTCTGGGCGCTATGTTCAACAGCGGCGTGCTGACCACCCTGCCCGCCGACCTCATCGCCGAGGGCTCCTTTTCCGCCGCCAGAGAATACAAAACCGTCTCCTATCTGACCAACACCATGATTTTCGTCGGCGTCAATAACGAAGAGGTTTCCGCCGCCGAACGGCGGGCCCTCAGCGCTCTGATCCCCCGTCAGGACATCATTGACACCGTGTTAATGGGCTTGGGACAAAGTGCAGTCCTACCCCTGTATCCCGGCTGGTCCCAGGTGCCCGATCCCGGCACACAGGCCACCAAGGACCGATTGATCGAGCTTTTCGGCGCCGCCGGCTTCACCGCCCGCAACGGGGAACTGATTCCCGACAACGAGAGCAAAAACGGTTATAAGCTGTTGGTCTGCAAGGACAACAAGGAGCACGTCTCGGTGGCCGGCAAGCTCCGCTCCGCCGCCCTGACCTTGGGCATTGAGATCACCGTGGACGAGGTAGAGCGCTCCACCTTTGAATACCGTCTGGAAAGCGGCAACTACGAGCTGTACATCGCCCGTTACACCCTGAACAACAACCTCAGTTGCAGTGAGCTGTACATCGGTGAGGAGGCCCCCAATTATTGCGGTGCGCCCTCCGCCGCTCTGGCCAACGCCTGCAAGACTTATCTGGAGGGCGGCAAGCCTGCCGACTATATCAAAGTCCTGCAACAGGAATGCCCCATTCTGCCCGTGGCCTTTCTCAAAAACGCCGTGTATTACACCGGCGGCATCTCCCCCTCCGGCGGCCTGAGCGACAGCCGCCCCTTGGGCGAGCCCGGCCAATGGACGGTAAAATAATAAAAGATCGCAAAATGGCCACTGATATATTATGACGCAAAAACCAACGCTTGTTGTGGCCTCCACGCAGAGGCATCAAAAAAGCAAGCGGAAATTTTTGCTTGCTTTTTGATGCCCGAAGTAGTGGCCCCCTTCAAAAATCGCATAAATTAACCCCTCGGCCAAACGAAAACTCGTTTCGCCGAGGGGTATTTTTGTCAATCAGAGCGCCGTCCCCTGATTGGCCCGTTTTTGTGATTGCTCGTCTTCATGTGCGGCGTCATAACGCTGTTTACTGTCTACCACTGCTTGGAGCATTTTATAGTGTATCTTTGTGAAGTGAATAAACGCATCAGCCGCCTCCAATAGCAGCGGATTAAAGCGTTCCTGTAGTGCCTGTCCGATCTGCCATTCGATCTTATTATCATTTATACTCACAACGGTTTGATAAAAGGCCATATCCGAAAAATGCACGTATCCGCTGGCTTGATCGTATACTGCGGGAAAAGAAGCATTAAAAGCCTCCATCTTCTTTTTAAGATTAGCGTCCGTCATTTTCTTTCCATCAGCATCCAACTGATCGCTAATTTTTCGTCCATAAATAATGCAATCAATTACAGCATCTTTGTCTGCTGCTATAAACGCAGCATATGTTCGCATACAATTATCCATCTGTAATCGCAAAAGCGCTCCTGTGCATGACAAGTTTCTTTCCTGTAGCAGAACAATAAAACCTTCTGATAACTGCACACTACGATCTAACGCTGCGCAGAAGAAAAGGTCCTCCTTGATCAGTGTCTGCCCAATAATGCCTTTTGCAAAATCGGTGCATTTTCCTCGTAATTCTTTAATAGCGGCAACACGTGTTTCAAGTTCCTCAAAATAAGTTGTATTATCCATAACGACATCTCCCACCGCAACACAAGGGGACGGTTCTGTTGTATTGTTAATGTTGTGAGAAAATTCAGATAACACGAGAGAACCGTCCCTCTGTGTTGTGTTTGTATGCTTCATCCGTATTTTTCTTTAAAAATTCAAAATTGTGTGGAAGTTTTGTTATCATTGGAGATGAAAGAATCTCATATAATATAGCACCCATTTCCTTTTTCACAGAAAAATTAAATGCGTTGTAATCGTGATCCAATCGATCTTCAACTTTTTGCAGATGTACTCTGTTCCTTAAATCTTTTAACCGCTTTAACGCCGGATATACTAAATGATTTACTTGTAATGCCTGATGGTGCCTTTCAAGTATTTTGATTAATTCATCAAGATTCATTTGGAGTGGATATTCATCTACCTTTTTTAATAATTCGGTCTTTACTACTATTTTTTCTGCGCCAAATCTTGTTTCATTTGCTTGAGTAGTTCCCAAACTTTCAAGGTTAGAGGTTTTCCACCATCCGTTTGATTTGACAATATTGACAAATAATCCTTCAAGCACAGACATACCAGTTACAACATAGGATTTTACCAGCATCGTATATATTACATCGGATAGTTTTAATTCCTCTATTTCTTTTTCTAAAAACTCCAGATATTGCATACTGTATGCGAGATTGCTTCTTAACGCTTCACTATTCTCAATACTCATATCCAAATCAAATGACAATTTATATGTGTGAACCGAAGTTGGATACCAACGATCTTGAGTTTTTGCGTTTGTTACTTTTAGTAAAGAACTAAATGGATTAGAATTGGTAGGCATATTTTCACCTCATTTCAGCCGTTTACACAGCGGTATGATTTCTCGAAATTTTGAGACCGATGTTATATTTATTTTTACTGATTCTGAAAATAATTTTTCTTGATGTTATCATCAATTAGCATTCGGGCATCATCTCGTAATGAGTCTTTCCAGCTAAAAGTTTTATTGCATCGTAAACATTCCATTTGCATACCGTAAACACCGCCTTGTTTTAGATTCATTCCGCATTTTGAACAAACTGGATGAAGATTTGTAATGGTGTATTTCCCGTCATAGTTTTTTATATATTCCCATTCCCAGGTGTATCCCAACAATAAATCTTTTGTATAGGCCAAAAACGGTACTTGATTGTTCTTCTCCTTAGCATCAAGAATTTTAGAATAAATAATCAATGCTACAAACAACAGGGCAACAGCAACTAATAACCACCATACTTTTAATTTAAGGTTCAAAAAAGTGACGATGGCATTAACGATAAAATTCACAATCGTCTTAAGAGTACTTAACCAGTTAACTCCTTTGATCCAATCAAGTACAAAGGAAAGAAGTACTCCACCAATAACGGTTGATCCGATAGCAAGAACCCAAGGGTTCTTCATAAATTTCTTCACGCTTTCACCTCATTTCAGCCGTTCACACAGCGGCAGGATTTCTTCCAGTTTGGCGACGATACGCTTCTGCTCAGCGAGGGGCGGAAGTGGCACTAAAAATTGTTCCAAGCTTTTCGCTGCCAAGTTTGGTTGCGCAGTACCATTGTCATATCGACGAATTTCCGAGAAAAATAGCGGTGTATCCAAATACATCATCAAAAATCCCGCCAAAATATCATCATTGGTAAAAGCTCTTAGAATAACCAACGACGATGCTATAGCACCCTTATCAAAAGGATATCTCCCGTGTTTTCCCAACGAGCCACGAATGCATACAACGATATCATCACGAATTAGCTTTCCGTTTCCGAGTCTTTCGTATTGCTGTTCAGACAAGCGCAAAAGATTATCATCCTCAATTACGCTTTTCCCATCCAAATTCAATGCACTTATGAACGGAATGCCTTCATGCGACAATGTTGATTTGGCAGGGTAGTTTTTTCCTCGATCACCATTTAACACTGAAAACAGTTGCGATAACCGTACCCATTTCCAACTTTCCGGAATATCAAAAGGGATTTCATCATCTATGATTTCGGGCAGGGGCTTTTCTTTTTTGATGGTACCGGCTTTGATGAGTGCCTGCTTTTCTGCCTGAATCTGCTGAAATAGTTCTTCGCCGGTGCCTTCTTCGGGGAGTTGCGGAACCAGTTTGCCTTGGATAGCAGTTTGGAGAATAGATTTCTGCATATCCACGGGGAAACGCTTATTGAATTCCTCCAGCTTGCTCCACGCCTGCTCATAGCGGTCGATATATGGCAACAGTTCCTCAATCTTTGCCACAATGCGCTTTTGCTCAGCAAGCGGCGGGATAGGAATCAACAAATTAATCATTGTATCTGTTCCCACTCTTGGCATCTTCACACCATAGGTGACTGAATTAACAACAAAGTCAACATGCGGACTTTTTAACACACATACCAAGTAGTTTGCATCAACTAAATATGCATCAAACGGAACCAATTCAGGTGTACAAATGCCGTCGGCTGGTGCAACTAGGATTTTCTTCAAATAAGGACGCAGCTTACTGTACAAAACTTGCCCTTTATAAAATCTGACTTTGTCACCAGTAATCTTTCGTTCAGATGCTTTAGTTTGTGTTATAACTGCTCCTGTTTCCTTTTGGATATCTTCCAGATCTAAAGACCACATATCGCCTGTGATGTCAGTCGATGCAACCTTTTCCTTGGTTTGAGCATAGCCGGAGCAGTCACCTAATCGTACCCATGTCCATGTTTCTGGGATATCAAACGGAACTTCGTCCTCTGCGATTTCAGGCAGTGACTTTTCTTTTTTGATGGTGCCCGTTTTGATGAGACGCTGTTTTTCTGCTTGAATCTGCTGATACAGTTCTTCGCCGGTACCTTCTTCGGGGATTTGAGGAACCAGTTTACCCTGAATGGCTCTTTGCAAAATACTTGCTTTCAATTCCTGTGGTGTCATTCCTGACCACCTCCAAGAATGGCGGTAATGTCAGCCAGCACACGGTCGATCTCTGCGTTGAGAGATGCCCGTTCTTCCTGATAGCGCTGGATCAGGTCCATAGGTGCCAGGATTTCTTCCTCAATATGGGGATAGCCGCATTGGTCGAGATTGTACCCCAGTTCTTCAGTAAGCTGCTGCACGGTGAAACGCTTTGCTTTATCAAAACCGTCCACACTGATTTCCTGACGGTTATTCCACCACTCTACAACAGGTGCAAAATGCTCCAGCTTCATGGGCTTGGTCTTGGAGAAGTGCTTATAGCCCTCCGGCATATCCAGGCGGTAGAACCATGTTTCTTCTGTAGGCTTGGTACGATCACAGAATAGAATGTTGGTAGTGATCGAGGTGTAGGGCGCAAAAACACTACCCGGCATACGAATGATGGTATGCAGGTTGAATTCGGACAACAGTTTATTCTTAATGTTCACCTTGGCGTTGTCAGTGCCGAACAGAAAACCGTCAGGCAAAATCACTGCCACACGGCCATTCTGTTTTAGGCGGTACATAATGACCGACATGAAGAGGTCTGCGGTTTCAGAGCTGGCAAGATCTGCAGGAAAATGATTCTTAACATCTGCCTTCTCGCTGCCACCGTAGGGAGGATTCATAAGGATAACGTCAAACTGATCGTCCACGGTGTAGTCCAGCACATCCTTCAAGAGGGTGTTATCGTGGAACACACGAGGAATATCCAGTCCATGCAGCAAAAGGTTAGTGATGCAAAGCATGTACGGAAACTGCTTTTTCTCGATACCGTAGATGGAGTCGCCGTACTTCTTGGCATCGGCTGTGCTCTGTACCTGCTTCTGCAACTCTTTCAGCCAGCTTACGATAAAGCCACCGGTACCGCAAGCAAAATCTGCCATAGTTTCACCGATCTTGGGCTGGATCATCTGTGCCATAAAGTCGGTTACCGCACGGGGCGTGTAGAACTCACCGGCGCTGCCTGCGCTCTGGAGCTCCTTCAAGATAGATTCATAGATGTCACCAAAGGCATGGCTTTCCTCATAATCGGAAAGGTCCAGTTCGTCAATAACGTTGATAACCTGGCGGAGCAGAACGCCGTCCTTCATATAGTTATTAGCATCGGCAAAGGTTGTCTGCACGATGGCCTTCTTTATGGGCGTAGAGGCATCTACCGGCAGCTTCTTCAAAGTCGGGAACAGGGTGTTGTTCACAAAGTCCAAAAGCTGATCACCGGTCAGGGCTGTGCCGGATTTATCATCCACTGCCCAATTTTGCCAACGGCAGGCTTCCGGGATAATAGACTGGTAGTTATCATCATCCCATTCCCAGTCCTGCTCCTTGGCATCATATACTTTAAGGAAAAGCATCCACGCGATCTGCTCAATACGCTGGGCATCGCCATTGATGCCGGCATCGTTGCGCATGATGTCGCGGAGTCTTTTCACAAATCCTGATAAGTTGCTCATATTTTATACCGCCTCGTCCATGTAGATTGCGTCTTCCAGCTCCTGAATGGCTTTCAAGTAACCCGCCTTGCCGCCAAAATAGCTGGCAATCTTTGCGGGCTTACCTAGTCGCATGAAGGGGTCCAGACGCAAAATCTCTGTCTTTTCAATTTCGTAAATACCGGAATTCATATACTTATCCAGCAATGCCTCCAGCACTTCACGGGCAACGCCGCTGTATTTGCTGAGGAAATCGCGCTTCTTTACGTTATTGGCACGTTCCCTGCGGGTCAAGGGCTTTTTATCGTAGGCAACATGGCAAATAAAATCGAAGTCGTCAACATCCGCCATGCCTTGATCGGCCTTCATAGACGCCAGATCTATGCCGCGCTCCAACAACATATCCCGGATCTCCCACTTATTGGGGTTCTTCCGCCATTCACGAATGAACGCATCCAGAGAAGCATATTCACCGCGGACGTTTTCTTTGGTGTAGTCCACGATGCTCTCCTGACGGAGCAGTTTGCCATTGGCATCATAAATAGACACAGTCTTGTGGATGATCTCCACCTTGCATCCGTCTTTGGCTACGATCGGTTTTACCTTCGGCAGGCCGGGAGGAACGTCTGGGCCGGGTCCCGGAGGAGGTGTGGGAGGTGTTTCTCTATTGGGGTCAAAGTTATCATCCATTTCGATGGGGCCGTCCCAATCGGGGTCCGCAAACAATCTGCTGACATTACGGAAATCCATAACGACGAAATGGGTCTTACCTTCCTTTTCGCGCAGACGGGTACCGCGGCCAATGATCTGCTTAAACTCGGTCATTGAACCGATCATTTCGTCCAGCACGATCAGCTTGGTCATCTTGCAGTCTGCGCCGGTGGAGAGTAGCTTGGATGTGGTTGCGATAACGGGGTATGGTGCAGAAACGGAAATGAAGTAATCCAACTTGCTCTTTCCGTACATATCGCTACCAGTGATACGGACAACGTAATCGGGATTCTGTTTAACCATATCTGCGTTCAGGTTTACCAGCGCCTGCCGCATACGTTCTGCGGCATCTTCATTAGCACAGAAGACAATGGTCTTTGCCATGCGGTCTGTGCTCTTTAAGTAACGAGTAATTTCTGCCGCCACCTGCTGAATGCGGTCTTCGATAATGATGTTATAGTCGTAATCGCTGTTGGTATAGATGCGATCGGGAATCTCAACGCCATTTACATCCAACTGACCATGCTGGGGACGCCATCCGTCACCGATGTCGGTGGTGATGTTGATAACCTTGAAGGGAGCAAGGAATCCGTCCTCAACGCCTTCTTTCAAACTGTAGGTGTAAATAGGATCACCGAAGTAATGGATATTGGATACGTACTTGGTCTCCTTCGGTGTGGCGGTCATGCCGATCTGGGTGGCAGATTTGAAGTATTCCAAAATCAAGCGCCAGCGACTTTCCTCTTTGGCGGATCCTCTGTGACACTCATCGACAATAATCAGGTCAAAAAAGTCCGGCTGAAATAGCTTGCGGAAATGTTCTTCACCTTCGTCGCCAACAAGCTGCTGGTACAACGAGAAATAAACCTGATGAGAAGTGATGGTGCTGGGATCGTCCTTGCCTACGTTGATTTTATGTGTGACCTTTTCCAACGGCGCAAAGTCCTGCTGGATAGACTGGTCTACAAGAATATTGCGGTCAGCAAGGTACAGAATCTTACGCTTCATACCGCTCTGCAACAAACGATAAACAATCTGGAATGCAGTATAGGTCTTACCGGTACCGGTAGCCATAACTAGCAACAAGCGATTCTGGCCGCGAGCGATGGCGTCAACAGTTCTGTTGATTGCGATGCGCTGATAGTAACGGGGAGGATACGTATTTTGGCTGCTGTAATAAGGTTGCTGTTGGGCAGCTTCCTGCTGGGGTGTCAGGCCGGATTCCAACTTATAACGAGCGATCAGTTCTTCTTCGGTGGGAAATTCATCCAAACCGAACTGACGCTCCATACCGGTTAAAAAGTCATGCTCGGCAAAACCGTCACCATTGGAACTAAATGCGAAAGGAAGATCGAGCATTTGCGCATAAGCCATTGCCTGTTGCAGTCCATGAGAAACGCTGTGGTTATTATCTTTGGCTTCGATGATGGCGATAGGATGATTGGGTGCGAAGTACAGCACATAGTCTGCGCGCTTCGGTTTTTCACGCACGACAAAATTGCCCTTCAAATTGATCTTACCATCTGTAAGCTTTGTTTCCATCGTAATTTTACTGATATCCCATTTTGCCGTCACGGCCGGGGTGATGAATTGCAACTTGATATCTTCTTCTGACATCAAGTGTTTCGGAATCATACTCATAATTATCCTCCTTCCGTTTTATTTGGGTTCGGGAATAAACTCCATTATATCGCCTATATCGCAATCGAGTACTTCACAGGCTCTGCCGAGGATGGCGAGGTTTACCGGTTCGTCGCGGCGGAGCTTGGTCATGGTGTTGGGAGCAATGTCTGCGGCCTTGCGCAGCTCTGCCTGTGTCATCTTTTTATCGATCAATAATTTCCACAGTTTGTTATAAGAAATAGCCATCTTTCTGCCTCCTATAAAGCGATAGCAAAATGTTTACAATATTACAATGTACAGTATAGCACATATCGTCGAATTATTCAAGATATTATCGCAAATTGTTGCGAATTCGTCTAACAACCAATTCAGGGTAAGGGATTTGGACAAATTAGGTGCTTTTTCGGGCAACAGCCACTACATCGCATATAGTTGCGATGCCGTCTAATATTATTGGGTTTGAATCCACGCTCTATATCGGCTGCAGGACTTTTTGTTGATGCAAAGAGTAACTAAAAGTATTCGAGTCCCGTTGGGGCTGATGATATGCGGGGCCTGCGGCTTGGATAAAAAAAGAACGAACTTTTGGTAGACAAAAGTTCGTTCTTTTTTGGTGCCGCTGACCGGACTTGAACCGGTACGAAGTCGCCTTCGAGGGATTTTAAGTCCCTTGTGTCTGCCTATTCCACCACAGCGGCGTTTTTGTTTTCAAAAACCATTATAAATAATGGGGTTACAGCGATAGCGATATCAAACCCGCAGGAGATTTTAAGTCCCGGGCGTCTGCCAATTCCGCCACACCAGCGTACTGCTCATTTTAGCATATCCGTCGGCATTTGTCAATATGAACAAACAAGGGAAAATTTAATCATAAATAGCGTTGAACTCCCCTTTTATTCGTGATATAATCAAGAAAAAAGGAGGTCGGTTTTATGAAACTGTCAACAGGAATGGGCCTTGGCGCCTATGCAAGCTGTATTGAGGAAACCATCGGACTCATCCATTCGGCGGGCTTCCGTCATATGGATCTGGGTTTCCCCGGTCCTGCGTGCACCACGGGTTTTTACGCCGAGGATGAAGGAGAGTTTAACGCTTATATCAAGCGTGTTACCGAGCGTTGCAAGGAGCTGGGCATGGACTTCGTACAGTCCCACGCCCCTATGGGCAAGCCCCTGAAAGGGGACGAGGACGCCAAGCGTCTGATCCAGGTCACCAAATACTGTATCCGTGCCGCCGGCGCGTTGAACATCCCCCACGTGGTGGTACATTCCGGCTATCTGCCGAACATCAGCAAAGACGAATGCTTTGAGCTCAACAAGGTGTTCTTTGACGAGTTGCTGTTGGAGGCGGAAAAGTACGGCGTAAACGTCTTGGTGGAGAACTTTAACAAAATGTCCAAAGAGGACACCTATTGGATCGACAACGCCACCGATCTGCGCCGTATGATCGATCTGGTGGACCATCCCCTGTTCCACGCCGTGTGGGATGCGGGTCACGCCAACCTGCAGGAGATGCCCCAGCATGAAGAGTTGGCCCTGTTGGGCGACCACGTTTTGGCCCTCCACGTGCAGGACAATAAAGGCGATCGGGACACCCATCTGATGCCCTTCTTCGGCACCCTGAATCTGGACGATCTGATGCGGGGACTCAAAGACATCGGCTACAAGGGCGCCTTTAACTTTGAGGTGGCCAGTATGACCACCCCGCCCGCCAAGCGCCGCCAGTATGAGGCCGACACCCGCCTGCTGCGGGCGCCCCTCGCCGTCCGTCTGGCAGAAGAAAAACTGCTCTACGAGGTGGGCAAATCCATCCTCACCGCCTACGATCTCTTTGAGGAATAGACCTTTTTCAATCCAAATCAACGCAAAACAGGTGTTTGTCCTATGATAGGACAAACACCTGTTTTATATTTATCCTTTATGATTTAATAAACGCTGATCGCATTAACAACTTTATTTTTGATCTTTGGGCGCAAATTTGATCAATTTAGGCTTAATCTCTTCTGCATCCATATAGATTTCTTCGCACTGTCTCTGCGCTTCTATTAAAATTGCCGTCGCATCCGTTATGGCATTAAACAAAATATAATACATTTTTTCATAGTCCGGCATTTTTCTTCCCCCCGACTTAAACTTTAATTTATGTTTGTCCTGTCATAGGACAAACATAAATTAAAAATATGGTAGCATAAGAATTGTCCTATGTTAAGACAATAAATAGTTGGGAGGGAGAGTTCTTATGGCGCGTATCATTGACGGCAACCAAATGAATATGATCGGGCACAACGTGAAAGCATACCGCAAGAAGCGCCACATCAGCCAGCAAGAGCTTTCCAACCAATTGGAGCTCTTGGGGGTATACGTTTGCAGAGGCTCTATCTCCCGCATTGAAGATCATTCCCGTACCGTTACCGACATTGAGCTCTACGCCATTGCCAAGGTGCTCAAAGCTGATATCAACGATTTGCTGAACAAGTGAGGTCTGCCGACCTCACTTGTTTTAGACTGTCAAAAAAGTCATTTCACCACAGTAAATAGAAAATCAAAAAAAATGGTTTGTGGGGACATAATAAGCACAAGCCATTTTTAATAATAGAAATTCATCAAATTAATCCCTTCTTTCCCTTGCGTTGCAAGGGATTTACTGTTTTCCGCCGATAGAACTTCTACCGTACCAAAGTACGCCGACGAATTTCTCTCGGCGAAATGCAACGCCTTTTTTGGCAGTCTACCAGCGTGTCAAAGAGGATTCTTTGACACGCTGAAAAAGTGAGGTCTGTGACCTCACTTTTTATTTTACAAAAAACATTTTCATATTGTCCCCGCCCGCAAAAAGTGATATACTGAATGCAGCAATTGAATGGAGGCATCCTATGAGCGATTTTGTAAAAACCTATATTGAAACCTATCAAAACAAGCCCTGTGCCTGCGGTAAGGTACACGCCACCCCCGTAGAGGACGTGGTGGTGGGCAGTGGCGTGCTGACCCGGCTCCCCCAAATCATCGGCCGTTATGGCGCGAAAAAAGTGTTCCTGTTGGCCGATCCCAACACCTATACCGCCGCAGGAGAACAGGTCTGCCATATTTTGGACGAGGCCGATCTGCCCTTTACCTGCTACGTTTTGCCCGACGGGCACCCCGCCCCTGACGAAAAGACCGTGGGCAGTGTGTTTATGCACTTTGACCCCGCAAGCGATATCATCATCGCCGTGGGTAGCGGCGTAATCAACGACGTGGCCAAGCTGTTGGCCACCCGCACCTCTCTGCCCTTCATCATCGTCGCCACCGCTCCCTCTATGGACGGCTATGCCTCCAACCTGTCCTCCATGGCGATGGACGGACTGAAGGTGTCTCTTCCCAGCGTTTCCGCCAACGTGATCATCGGAGATACCGACGTTTTAAAGGAGGCGCCCCTGCCCCTGCTCAAGGCCGGGTTGGGCGATATGCTCGCAAAATACGTTAGCCTCACCGAATGGAAGATCGCCCATCTGTTATTGGACGAATATTACTGCGACACGGTGGCATCTCTGGTACAGAATGCCCTGCAAAAATGCGTGGACAACGCCGACGGCTTGCTCCGACGGGATCCAACAGCGGTGCAGGCGGTCTTTGAAGGCTTGGTCATCGGCGGTCTTGCTATGAATTACGCCGGCATTTCCCGTCCCGCCAGCGGTATGGAGCATTATATTTCCCACATCTGGGATATGCGGGCGCTGGCTATGGGTACCCCCGAAAATTCCCACGGGACCCAATGCGCCATCGGCACCGTATACGCACTGAAGCTCTATCAAAAACTGAAAAATCACACTCCCGATCGGGACAAAGCCCTTACCTGTGCCGAGGCTTTTGACGTGGAGGCTTGGTACGACACTCTGCGCCGCTTTATCGGCCCCGGTGCCGAGGCGATGATCGATCTGGATCGCAAGGAGCAAAAATACGACAAGGCAAAACACGCCGCCCGTTTGGACAAGATCATCACCCATTGGGACGAGATTCAAAAAATCATCGCCTCCCTCCCCTCCGCCGAGGAAATTGAGGCTCTGTTGCACAGCATTGATGCCCCCGCCAAAATGGAGGACATCGGCCTGTCCCGCGACATTTTGCCCCTGACCCTGCAGGTGGCGGGCGACATTCGTGACAAATACGTCCTGGCCCGCCTGCTGTGGGACCTCGGCCTGCGCGACACCCTCCCCACCGAAATCTAACAAAAATTCAACAAAATGTAAAAAGCCGCCCTTCGGGCGGCTTTTGGTTTTAGAGGGTGGCGGCCATCACGGCCTTGATGGTGTGCATACGGTTTTCGGCTTCGTCGAAGACGATGGAACGCTCGCTCTCAAAGACGGCGTCCTCCACCTCCATACACTCAATGCCGAATTTATCGTAAATCTCCTTGCCGATGGTGGTGCCAACGTTATGGAAGGCGGGCAGGCAGTGCATAAAGCGGCACTGATCTCCTGCCAGCTCCATCAGCTTTTGGGTGACGCGATAGGGAGAAAGCTCCTCAATGCGCTCCTTCCACACGCTGTCCGGCTCGCCCATGGACACCCAAACGTCGGTGACCAGAATGTCGGCGCCCTTGACGGCGGTTTCGGGATCCTCGGAAAATGCAATGGTGGCGCCGGTTTCGGCGGCCACGGCCTTACAGGTGGCCACCAGCTCGCCGTCGGGCTGGTATTTGGCGGGGGCGCAACCCACGAAGTGCATTCCCATCTTGGCGCAACCCACCATCAGGGAGTTACCCATATTGTAGCGGGCATCGCCCAGATAGACCATCTTGAGGCCCTGCAGTTTACCGAAATGCTCTCGGATGGTGAGCAGATCGGCCAGAATCTGGGTGGGGTGGAACTGATTGGTCAATCCGTTCCAGACGGGCACGCCCGCATAGGCGGCCAGCTCCTCCACAATGCTCTGGTCAAAGCCGCGATATTCAATACCGTCGTACATCCGACCCAGCACTCTTGCGGTGTCGGCAATAGTTTCTTTTTTACCCATCTGGCTACCGGTGGGGCCCAGATAAGTGCAACTCATTCCCAGATCCGCCGCCGCCACCTCAAAGGCGCAACGGGTACGGGTGGAGTCCTTTTCAAAGAGCAAAACGATATTTTTGCCCTCGCACAGGCGGTGAGGAATCCCCGCCTTTTTCTTCGCCTTCAGATCAGCGGCAAGGTCGATGAGAGCAGTGATCTCGGCGGGAGTGAAATCCAATAATTTTAAAAGATGACGATTTTTCATAAAAAATCTCCTTACAGTACTTTGGCCAGGAAGGACTGCAAACGCTCGCTTTGGGGATTTTCAAACAGTTGGGCGGGTGCGCCCTCCTCCACGATGACGCCCTCGTCCAAAAAGAGTACGCGGTTGCTGACCTCACGGGCAAAGCCCATTTCGTGGGTCACCACCACCATAGTCATCCCTTCTGCGGCAAGGCTCTTCATAACGTCCAATACCTCGCCCACCATTTCGGGGCCCAGGGCGGAGGTGGGCTCGTCAAAGAGCATTACCTCCGGCTCCATACACAGAGCACGGACGATGGCCACACGCTGTTTTTGTCCGCCGGAAAGCTGGGCGGGATAGGAGTCGGCACGGTCAGCCAGACCCACTCTTGCCAACAGCTCCAGCGCCTTGGCCTCGGCGTCGGCCTTGGGGGTCTTTTTCAGCATAATGGGGGCGCAGGTCAGGTTTTCCAGTACCGTCATATGGGGGAAAAGATTGAACTGCTGGAACACCATACCCATCTTTTGCCGATGGGAATTAAGATCGGTCTTTTTATCCGTCAGATCGTCGCCGTCGAAGATAATACTGCCGCCCGTAGGCTTTTCCAGCATATTCAGGCAACGCAAAAAGGTGGATTTACCACTGCCGGAGGGACCGATGACACAGATCACGTCCCCCTTGTTGATCTCCACATCGATGCCCTGCAGCACCTTGAGATCTTCAAAATCCTTTTGCAGGTTTTTAACGCTTATCACGGTTGAGACTCCTTTCCACCTTGCCCAGCAGCCAGGTCAGCGCAATGACCATCACCAAATAGGTCAGCGCCACCACCATCAGCGGGTTGATCGCATCATAGGTATTGTTACGGATGAGGTTACCGGCACGGGTCAGATCAATGACCGCCACGTACCCGGCAACGCTGGTTTCCTTCAGCAGGGCGATCAGCTCGTTACCGATGGCAGGGAGAATGTAGCGGATGGCCTGCGGAAAAACGATTTTGTACATCGCCTGCAGCTTGCTCATCCCAAGGCTTCTGCCCGCCTCCATCTGCCCGCTGTCGACAGCATTGATACCGCTACGGATCAGTTCGGCCATATAGGCGCCGGAGTTGATACCGAAGGTAATGATGGCGGTAATAACACCGTCTGCGCTGGTCAAGATCACAAAGAAAAAGATCAGCAGCAGCACGGTTACGGGAATACCGCGGATCACCGTAACATAAATATCGCAAAGTTTTGCAAAGGGCTTTAGGATGGCTACATCCTCGGCAAAATATTTGATCACTGCAATCAGCGTACCGATCAGCACACCGATGACCAAAGCGCCCAGCGTAATGATTAGGGTATTGCCCAAGCCTTCCACCAGCATCATATAGCGGTTTCCCTCTAAAAAGGTACTTTGCAGTGTATTCAACCACCCTTGAAAAGCTTCCAGCATGGCGGTTTCTCCTTTCATAAAAAAACACAAATAGCGGGATATGGTTGACCATATCCCGCTTTGCTTTAAAAAATCTTATTTTGCGGTCGGTGCGGTGTAGGGTGCGTTGAACTTGTCGAAGATGCCCTTAACGGTACCGTCGGCAACCAGCTCGGCTACGATCTTGTTGATTTCGGCAACCAGATCGTCGCTGCCCTTGGCAAATGCGAAGGCATAGGGCTCGGTGGTCATAGCCTCGTCCAGGATCACCAGCTTTTTGGCGGGATTGCCGGCATTGTAGGTGGCAACCATCTCAGCAGCGGTCAGATCGTCGATAACCCAAGCATCTACCTTAGCGGTGGTCAGGGCAGTTTGTGCGTCGGAGTTGGCGGTAAAGGCGCTGATGGTGTAGCCATTGTCCATACAATAGGATTCTGCAGTGGTACCGGTCTGCACGGCGATGGTCTTACCGGTCAGGTCGGCCTTACCGGCGATGGTGCTACCCTCTACCACGACGATGGCCTGTGCAGCCAGGCAGTAGGGATCGGTGAACAGAACGTTTTTCTCACGTTCGGGAGTTACGGAGATACCGGAAACACCGGCATCAAACTTACCGGCCTGTACGCCGGGGAGAACGCTGTCAAAGTCCATAGTTTCGATCTTCAGCGTAACGCCCAACTTTTCGCAAACCAGGTTAAGTACATCGATTTCGATACCCTCAACGCTGCCGGAGGCCGTCAGCTCTTCGAAGGGGGGGAAATCGGGGCTGGTGGCAATTACAAGCTCACCTGCTGCCTTTACATCCTCCAGGCTCTTGCCCTTGCTGCCGCAGCCTGCAAAGCAGCACAGTACCATGGTCAGGACCAATAACATAGCAATAATCTTTTTCATTTTCTTTTTTCCTTTCAAAATTAATTAATTTATTTTTTGTTTAATAACCGAAATTTGATGTTCCACCGAGGACACCGAGGTGCCGCCGTAGGAATTGCGTCGTCGGACGCAGTTGTCAAGGTCTACCGCCTCGTACACGCTCTCGTCAAAGAGATCGCTGTAGCTACGGTAGGTCTCCAGCGGCAGGGTTTCCAAAAGCTGACCGTTTTTGATACAGTCGGCCACGATCTGCCCGGAGATCTTGTAGGCGGAGCGGAAGGGAAGCCCTTTGCCCACCAGCCAGTCGGCAAGATCGGTGGCGTTGATAAAGCCGCCGCCGGCCGCCGAGCGCATATTGTCGGCATTGACGCTCATAGTGGAGATCATACCGATAAAAATTTTAAGACACATTTTCACCGTGTCGCAGGCATCAAAGATGCCCTCCTTGTCCTCCTGCATATCCTTGTTGTATGCAAGGGGCAGACCCTTGAGGGTGGTGAGCAATCCCATCAGATCGCCGTACACTCTGCCGGTCTTTCCGCGTACCAGCTCCGCCATGTCGGGATTTTTCTTTTGGGGCATAATGGAGGAACCGGTGGTAAAGGCGTCGGACAATTCAATAAACTTAAATTCCCAACTGGACCAGAGGATGATCTCCTCGGCAAATCGGGAAAGGTGGGTCATAATCAGCGCAATATCGCTGAGCATTTCCACCACGAAATCCCGATCGGACACGCCGTCCAGCGAATTGATGCAAACCTCGTCCATCCCCAGCTTTTCCGCCTCGAAAAACCGATCGGTATCGAAGGTGGTGCCGGCCAGCGCACAGCAGCCGATGGGAGAAACGTTGATTCGTCGTCGTCCGTCCTGCAGACGGTCCAGATCTCTGAGCAACATACTGGCGTAGGCCAGCAGATGATGCCCGAAGGTAATGGGCTGGGCCCGTTGCAGATGGGTGTATCCCGGCAGGATGGTGGCCTTGTAGGTCTCCGCCTGCGTAAGCAGGGCGCCGATCATTTCCTTGATCAGCCCGCACAACTCGTCACACTCTTCCCTGAGATACAAGCGCAGATCCAATGCCACCTGATCGTTACGGGAGCGGGCGGTGTGCAGTTTCTTGCCCACGTCCCCCAAACGGGCGGTGAGCACCTGCTCTACGAACATATGGATATCCTCGGCGGCCATATCCACAGCCAGCGTCCCGCTGTCCAGATCTGCAAGGATCTGTTCAAGACCGGCAATCAGGGTATCCGCCTCCTCGGCGGTGATGATGCCCTTGGCCGCCAGCATAGCGGCGTGCGCCATACTGCCGGTGATATCCTGACGGTACATCCTGCTGTCAAAGCGGATGGAAGAATTGAAATCGTCAGCCAATTGGTCGGTGGCGCCTGCCGTCCGACCTGCCCACATTTTTTCGCCGGCCATTATTTCTTACCGTCTACCATGGCCTGTACCTTAATGGGCAGACCGTAGAGGTTGATAAAGCCTTCGGCGTCAAACTGGTTGTAATCACTCTCACCAAAGGTGGCGATCTCCTCGCTGTACAAGGAATAGG
>JAZQJG010000012.1:0-9328 GCA_045541535.1 Eubacteriales bacterium | reverse complement strand
CTTTTTCAACGAAATAAATCCCTTGCGGGATTTGTGAAATACGCTTCGCGTGTGAAATATTGCTTCGCAATGTGAAATGCCTGCGGGCGTGAGTGGATTTATTTCATTTCACTTGATGCGTAGCATCAAATTTCACAATTCACAAAGTGAATTATTTCACATTTGCCGCAAGGCAAATATTTCACTGAGTACAAATCGTTAAAACACAGATAATCGTTAAATCATAGCCATAATCGTTGATTTACAGGGGTAATCGTTAAATTACAGCCAGTAATCGTTGAAAGACAGTAAGTTTTATGATATAATTGGTTCAAGGTGGTGATTATATGACATTGAACGACGCGAAGATTCTGTTATCGGAAAACAACATTGTTTTCGATGTGCGCGAATTCGAAAATGAAACAGCATATTGGCACCATGTGTCAATGTTCCCTTATACAAAAAATGCAAAAACTTGTAAAGTCATTGCTTTGATCATTCAAAGTAATAATGGAAGAAACGATATTGAACTTCAGTTCAATGCCGTTGATAGCACCTTTCATTTTGAAGAACTGTGGTTTGGCAGTTATAGTTTTGAAATGTTTGATTATAACAAAGAAATGCTTGCTGACGATTTGTTAGATCGCATAAAGGAGATTCAAGGCGGCCAGGTCGTTGTCATTATTGCAAACGACCGTAAGAAGAGGACTTGGCTTTGGGACGCTTGTTTTGATCTAAATGATGATGACGATGCGTTTAGACGAAGCGGTTTTGATAAAGCAATGGAACGAATCAATAAACCCAAGGGGATAATCTCAAGATTGTTAAGAACACAAAAACAATACGAAATTTACGATTGGAATACTTATCAGTGCATAGTAAAGTGAGTTGCACCCCCCGACCCCAAAATGCACCCTCTAAAATGACTTTGCCCCCCTGCCCTCAAAGGGGGGCAATTGTATTGAAATCAGGGTCAGTTTTCAAAAATTCAATCGGCTTGAATTTTGCGACGGAATGTTATATAATATACGCTATGAAATTTAATTTTACGGAGTAAAATCATGAGCGATAACAAAGAAATGCTCGGCACGGCGCCGATCGGTAAGTTGCTGTTCAAGTTGGCGGTTCCGACGGTAGTGGCCCAGCTTATCAATATGCTATACAACATCGTTGACCGCATCTATATCGGTCATATGCCGGGAAACGGAAGCCTTGCACTTACAGGTATTGGCGTATGTATGCCGATTATTATGATCATCTCGGCTTTTGCGGCGCTGATTGCTTCGGGCGGTGCGCCGAAGGCATCTATTGCCATGGGCGAGGGCAACTACGACTCTGCCGAAAAAATTATGGGCGGATGCTTTTCTCTGCAGATTATTATCTCCGCCGTTCTGACCGCCGTTTTGCTGATTTGGAATAAAGATTTGCTTTTGATGTTCGGTGCAAGCGAAAACACTATCGGATACGCAAACGATTATATGAACATCTACGCCATCGGTACGCTATTCGTTCAGCTAACACTTGGTATGGGTGCATTTATCACGGCACAGGGCTATACCAAAATCAGTATGATCACGGTGCTCATCGGCGCTGTCAGTAATATCATCCTTGACCCCATATTCATTTTCGGTTTTAAGATGGGTGTTAAAGGTGCGGCGCGTGCTACGATCCTTTCTCAAGCTGTTTCATGCGTTTGGGTGCTTCTGTTTCTTTGCGGAAAAAAGACTTGTCTCAAACTCAAAAAGCATAATCTTTACATTGACGGAAAACTTGTTTTCCCTTGTATTGCACTGGGAACGGCAACTTTTATTATGCAGAGCAGCGAAAGTGTCATTTCGGTTTGCTTTAATTCCTCATTGCTTAAATACGGTGGTGATATTGCCGTAGGGTCAATGACCATCCTTACAAGTGTGATGCAGTTTGCCATGCTCCCGATGCAAGGCATTGCACAGGGCGCACAGCCGATATTGAGTTACAACTTCGGCGCCAAAAACGTAGAGCGTGTCAAGAAAACATATAGACTGTTGCTTATATCCTGTCTTACTTATTCCTTTATCATTTGGGGAGCCATTATGCTGTTGCCGCAAATGTTTGCGGGAATATTCACACCTGACACGGCACTCATTGAATTTACCGTAACGGCTCTTCGTATTTATTGTGGTGTGATGTGCATCTTCGGTATTCAGATCGCATGCCAGATGACCTTTGTTTCCATTGGCAATGCGCCTTGCTCCATTATCGTTGCCATCGTTCGCAAGTTTATTTTGCTCTTGCCGCTGATCTATATTATGCCCGGGCTGATAACAGACAAAACCATAGGCGTTTATATGGCAGAGCCTGTGGCAGATCTGATAGCCGTAACCTTTACTGCCCTCCTTTTCACCGTTCAATTTAAGAAGGCGCTAAAGTCTTTAACATAACTGTCACTAAAGAAAGCCATAGGTAAGAGGTTCCCCTCTTACCTATGGCTTTTTTATTATAAAGGTCTGCATACAAATGTGTATTTAATTTTATTTTTTTCCTTTGCGTTGGCGGTAGTCGGCCTTGATGTCCTCACTCCAGCCGGGACGCATTTTGCCGCAGGAGCGAACGGCGGTAACGGCGTCGGAGACGGCGTTGTAGACCACTCTGGTCCCCTTTTCATCGGCGTGGTAATTGACGGCGCGGTCCTCGTCAATACCGTAGCGGGCGGCGGTGGTGACGGCGTCGATGTTGGCGCCGATGAACAGAAACTCCCAACCGTAGGTCTCCCTTTGCCTTTGGATCATCGCTTTGATGCGGTCGGCGGTATAGCGTCGGCTGGCGTTTTCCTGACCGTCGGTGGTAATGATAAACACGGTGCGGGCAGGCACGTCCTCGGGACGGGCGTATTTATGAACGTTGCCAATGTGATGGATGGCGCCGCCGATAGCATCCAGCAGAGCGGTACAGCCACCCACGGTGTACTGCTGACGGGTCATAGGAAAAATCTCTCCCAGTTTTACACGGTCGTGAAGCACTTCGGTATCGTGATCAAAGAGCACGGTGGAAACGTAGCAACCGCCGGGCCGGGCCTTTTGCTTTTCCAGCATTGCGTTAAAGCCGCCGATGGTGTCGTCCTCCAAGCCCGCCATAGAGCCACTGCGATCCAAAATAAATACCAGTTCCGTTACGTTGTTTTTCATAATAAAAAACCTCTCTTTCATTTGTTGACATCATTGTACAACAAACAAAGAGAGGTTTGGTCGCCTGTGAGGCGACAATATTACATTGCTCCCAGCAAGCTTTGATCAAAGGCGAACAGCACCTCGTTGATCCGATGAATGTCGTAGTCGCCGTTGGAAATAAAGTATTCAATAATGATATCAAACCGATTGCTGTGGGAGAGAGCGTAGCCCGCTTTTTTCAGCATTTCCTCGGTTTCCTCCAGAGAAAGGCGCAGGGCTATGGCAAAGGCGATGACCGTGGGCTTGGAGGGCTTGTAGGTGGGATTACTGCGGATCTTGGAAAAGAGCTTGCGGTCAATGTTGGCCCGTTTGTAGCACTGGGCATCGGTAAGCCCCAGCTCGTCGATCTTGCGCAAAAGCATCTGGGAAAAGCTTTCATCCAGTTCCTTGAGCCGACGGTCCAATTCCTCGGGATCAAGGGTATTGGGACGGGAGAAGCCACGGGCGACGGTAGGCGCCATCCGCACACTCTCACAGCGGTAGTCCACACATTCCTCTACGTAATGATCGTCAATGTAGGCGGCAACGTCCCGAAAGAGTTTGCCTCCGATCTGATAGGCCGTCTTATCAAAGACCACCAAATATACCGTCATATCCTCCGAGAGCAAAAAGTCGGCAATGGTGTCCATGGCCACCTTGAGGGCCTGATCCTTGGGATAACCGAAAACGCCGGAGGAAATCAGGGGGAACGCCACCGTTTCACAACCGTGAGCCTTGGCAAGGGCCAGCGACCGACGGTAGCAGGAAACCAGCAGTTCCCGCTCGCCGTGGTGACCGTCCTCGTAGATCGGCCCGACCGTATGGATAACGTATTTGGCCGGCAGATCATAGCCACCGGTGATTTTGGCGTCGCCGGTGTGACAGCCGCCCAGCGTTTTACATTCCTCCAGCAGGCCCTTCCCTGCCGCGCGGTGAATACAGCCGTCCACGCCGCCACCGCCCAACAAACTCTCGTTGGCGGCATTGACAATGGCGTCCACCGCCATCTTGGTAATATCGTTGCGAACAATAATCAGTGGCATTTTTTACCTCTATTTAAAATTTTAATGATACGGGGTCGGTTGTATCGCTGTAACATCACGAACACAAGATCAAACAGTGCCGCCGCCAGCGAGGTGGAAAAAAACACCCAGAAATCCCCGAAAGGAATAGCGGCAAGCAACGGCAAAAAGCTACATACCATAATGATCTCGTGCACCACCTCCGCCTGACACATAGCGCCCACGATTTCCTGCGGGGTGTGCTCCTCCAAGGAAAATGCCGTGGGATCGTAGGTGGGCAGATGCTTTTTCCAACGATACAGTTTTAGTTTTTTATACAGTTTTTGTTCAAAGGAACGGGGCTGAAACCAAGGGCGGGAGGCATCCATCCGATTGTGAAAAACGGTATCGATCCCCCACCCTATCAACAGCCGCATCAAAAAATGGTAGGTGCAGGTGCCGAAGGTGATGGCAAGGGTGAGCCAAGGGCCTGCGGTGAGCCAAACTTGCAGACCGATACACAGTATCGTGAGTATGGCAAACAGCGCCGTCAAGCCCTTCATACCCCGGGCCATAAAACGATTTCCTCCAGAATTTTGACAAATTCTTCCAGCACCACCTCATCATCGGCGGAAAAGCGGTCGGGACGGGGGCTGTCAATATCCAGCACACCAACGATCCTGCCACCTTGATGCAACGGGATCACCAGCTCCGAGGCGGAAGCGGCGTCGCAGGCGATATGACCGGGAAAACGATGGACGTCAGCCACCCGCAGGGTGCGGTCCTCTGCCACGGCGGTGCCGCAAACACCCTTCCCCACGGGAATACGGGTGCAAGCCGGTTTGCCCTGAAAGGGGCCCAGCTCCAGACAGTCGTCACGCAAAAGGTAAAAACCGGCCCAATTGACATCCTCCAAGGAATGATAGAGCAGTGCGGCGGCGTTGGCCAGCAGGGTGATGGGATTGGTTACGTTTTGAGAAAGGGAACGAAGCTGTTCACAAAGCAAACGGTCCGTCATTACAGCATTTCCTCGGGAATGGAGTCGGCCATCACCTGTGCGCCCAGACTGCGGGGATGGAGATGGTCGCCGCTGTCACATTCCTCCCGCATACACAGGGGATCGGCAGGGTCCTGCAGAGCGGTCTCGAAGGGCAGGATGCCCTCCACCTTTGCCTCGTTATAAATCCAGCGATTGACCGCAAGGCGGATGGCGTCCTTTTCCTCATTATAGGTCCGCCAGCCTTTGAAGGGCAGAATGGCAGAAAGATAAACCTCAATGCCGTTGGCGTGAGCAAGATCAATATAATACTGCAAGCCGGCAATCAGTTCCTCGGCGGTGGGCTGATCGCTCATAGGACGGAAATAGCTACCGTCGGGATGGATGATATCGTTGATGCCGTGCAGAATAAATACCTTTTTAACCCCGGCCTGCAATACCTCCCGTTCAAAACGGGCGACACCCTTGGGCCCGTAGGCCTGATAGGTGGTACAGGGATATTCACGGAGCACACGACTGCCGCTGATGGCCTTACGGATGACCGATACGTTGGTTTTACCCAGCTCGCTTAAGCGGCGGGACAGACGGTCGGGCCAGGTTTGGGCGGTGATGGAATCGCCGAAGGCCACGATGGTATAGCAATCCTCGTTACACAGCGCATCCACCGTGTGGATAAAGGGATAGGAATCACCGGTCATCACGTCGTTTACGGGCAGGGCGGCCACGGCGGTCTGGTCACCGGCGGAAATCCAGCGTTCAATAAAGATGCCGGAATTGGTATCGGCGGTGGTCATAGCAGTAAAGTCGGCAAAATACAGACTGACGGAAAGATGCTCCCCCGCCGCAAAATCAAAGGCGATCTCATCGGAGGTGATATCACCGTGAGGGACCATGGTACCGTAGGGGTTGCCACCGAAGGTAATGGCTTTCAAACGGGCGGCATCCGAGGTACTGCCGTCGGTGCTGACGGAAACGGAAGCGGCGGTAATGGTGGCGGCGTTCTCCCCGAACAGATTGGAAAAGTGGAACCGCAGGGCGTTGCCGGAAACGGTCATATACAGATTCATACGGACGGTGACGTCCTTCATCCAGCCGGCTGTGCGGCGCTGGGGTTTGGTGATGGGGCAACCCCATACGGCGGTCCAACGTTGATTCATAACAATATCCTCCCAATAGTTTTAAATTCAAAAATATTATATAAACAAAAGATTTATTTGTCAATGAATACACCCCGCAAAACGTAAAGAAATGCGGGGTGTTTGATTTAGCAATTTTTTAAAATTTCATCCTTGGTGGGGATGGAAGTGGCGGCATAGCGGCGGGTAACACCCAGACCTGCGGCCAAGGTGGCAAAGGAGATGGCCTGCTCCATAGTTTTCCCCTCGGCAAGGACGGCGGCCAGCACCCCGTTGAAGGTGTCACCGGCGCCGGTGGTGTCCACCACAGGGCCAAGGGTGACGGCGGGAAAGCGCCGATTTTTCGCCACCCACAGACAGCCCTCGCCGCCCAGAGTGACCAATAAATTTTTGCGTTCTCCCAAAAACGACCGCTCAAATTCGTTGGGAGTGAAAAGCGCCACGTTGTCCAGAATATAGTCGCAGGTGGCTCTGGCGGGAGCGGGATTGAGAATGACCCGGGTACCGCTTGCCACCGCCAACTCCAGCGCACGCCGATTGACGGCCTCGGGCACCTCGTTATTCAGCAATAATATATCTGCCTCGGCAATCTCCCCTGCAAAGGCATCCACGTCCTCCACCCCAAGGGGCGCGCCCTGATAGACGGTGACACGGTTGGCCCCTTCTTTATCGGTGAGGATGGCGGCGTAGGCAGTTGGCCCCGCTTTTTCCGCCAAGAAAAGACGAATGCCCTCACCGTTGGCAAAGGCACGGATCTCTTCTGCCCCCCGGGTGCCCACGGCGCCCAAAAAAGAGACCTCCGCCCCAAAGCGTGCGGCGGCTACGGCCTGATTAAAGCCCTTGCCGCCCGGCTCAAAATGCAGGGCGTCGGCGGCCACCGTTTCCCCGCCCCGATGAAAGGCGGGAACGGACAAAAAGGCGGAATTGCCCACCATACCGATGACGGCGATCTTACTCATAAATGCTTCACCCGACCCATATACAATTCTTCCAGCACCACGTTGTGTTCCCTGCCGCCCTCAATATTACCGCTGAGGTAAACGGGTGGCTTGACCCCCTCCTCCAGCGCAAGGCGGGCGCCGGCAATTAAGCAGGAATTGAGAATAAAGCAGGCGGCGGCGGTGGACAGGCCTCCCATTTTGGCCTCCCCCACAGTGATGCAAGCATCTCCGTAAGGCACCTTACAATCAATATGGACGTCGGCGCATTCGTGTAGCTTGCCACCCTTATCAAAATAAGCGGAGGAGGAAACGGCCACGGTGGGCACACCGGCGGCACGGGCCGCCCGAGCCATCTCCACCGGCACCGCATTCTTTCCGGAAGCGGAAAAGACGAAGAGCATATCCCGATCGGTGAGTCCATAGCGGCGAAACACCTCGGGGGCAATGCCGTTCATTTTTTCCATCCGACTGCTTTTAGCGGCGCCGTTGTGCAACATCAGATCGGTATCCAGCAAGGGAGAAACGTTGGCCAGTCCCCCTGCCCGGTAAAAAGCGTCCAGCCCCGGCAGGTGGCTGTGGCCGCAACCGAACACAAAGATCAGGCCGTCCTTTTTGATGGTATCCGCCACCAGACGGGCGGCCGCCCCAAGGGCATCCCCCTCCTCGGCTTCAATACTTTGCAGATTATCAATGATTTTTGAGAGATATTCGCTCATAATTTTTCACCTCACAGAAAAAACTTACGTTGCATGGTTTCTCTGGCGGGGCGGTAGATGGCCAAAAAGATCAGCACGCCGCCCACCATTGCAAGTCCCAGCATGGGATAAAAGCACCAGCCCCCAAAGCGGCCCACGTCAAAGGCAACGTTGGCCAAAATTTCAATAGGAAACATCAGGGCTCCCAGGGCAATCAGGGCGCCGCCGAAAATATAAAGTTTACCCTTGCGCACGTAGCGCAGGAGGGTGACCACCGCCGTAACAATCAGCGCCACCCCACACAGCGTGGGCAGAGCGAAGGGCCAAAACCAATGCCCGTCGGTCACCAGTTGAATATACAGCAGATACAGCCCCACCGCCCCAAAGTCGCAGGGCACGAAAATCACGGGATTGGGATGGATAAACCAAAGGGGCAGTACCGAAATCACGTAGGCCATCAGCAGGGCGCCGATCACGTAGCCCGACCAGGTAACCCTGCCGTACATCTGCAGATCGCAGAGCAGTACGATGAGCAAGGGCAACACAAAACACACCGTCAGCAGTACGGCGGGCACCAGCGAATGCCCCCGACTCCCGGGCAGACGGTCCTTGGGATATAGGGGCTCTCCTTCCGAAATCGGAAACTCGGGATGATATACGACGGTCCCACAAAGAGGGCAGGTACGCTCCCCCTCTGCCAACTTTACACCGCATTTGATACAATACATTACTCTTCTCCTCTTGCATTGCTTTGCACCGTAACCTCCAGACCCATCTCCCGCAGTACCTTGCAGAAATGATACTCCAGTTCGGATTCCTTGATGTTACGGATGAAATTGATATACAGGGTATCCCCGTAGGACAGGGCGCCGCAATTGTAAGGCGCCGCCGCCTGCACACCGAGGATGAAATCCATACGGGTAACGTATGGCCGCATTTCCTCCGGCAAACGGACGTTGCCCAGATTGGACAGACTGAGACAGGATTTACACTCCCCCACCGTGTCAAAGATCAGCTTCATCACGAAGTTTTTAATAAACAGGGGCATTACCCGTACCAACAGCAGCCGCTCACTGCCCACGTTGGCGGCAATGCGCATCGCCATTTGTTTGGGCGTGATATCCAGCCCCATACGGTTTTTGACGATGGCGCAGATCTCCTCAAATTCGTACCGACCCAATCGGGGCAACAGTTCGGGGGTGGTGTACATAGCAAAATTGCGCATCGTTTTACTGGGAAAGAGGGCCCGCAGATTGACGGGAATAAGTACCTTGATGGGGCGGCGGCGCCGCTGAATCGGCTCCCGTTCCTCCTGCAGGTTTTGCAGGGCCATCATCATTACGGCGGTGAGAAAGGCGGTGAGGCTGACTCCGTATCGGTGCGCCTGCGCCAAG
>JAZQJG010000011.1:0-125710 GCA_045541535.1 Eubacteriales bacterium | reverse complement strand
TAAAATCGGCACAAACGCAGACACGATCCATAATGTATTCTCGCTGATATAATTAGCCCCGATCACCGCAGGCAGCAGCAACAGAACAGAAAACACCAATGTCATTTTCCTCATGTATGATGCCTGTACTAATATAAAGCGGAACATACTAATTCTCGGTTGAGGTAATGCTCTTAAAAATCGTGCCTTTTCCTGCCGGTTTGGTTGTGGGGCTTCAAATGCTTTTTGAATGTTCCGTTTTAATTTATTATCCATTTGAAAATCCCTCCTTCAATAATTCCTCTTTCAACCATTTCAAAGATTTAGATAATTTCCGATATACAGCAAAGCGGGATAAGCCGGTGATTTTGCAAATCGTTGTAATGGATACTTCATTTACATATCGTAGGAAAATCAACTCTTGTTCATCTTCCGGCAATTTTGATATAGTCATTCTTAATGTTAAATTACTTATCAGGTCTTCGGTTGGGTCATCTATAACTTCTTCTGTTATTTCTTCTAAACTTTCAACCGTCCGCTTTCTAAAGTGGTCTATACACAGATTCTTTGCAATTGTGTATAAGTACGGCAACTCTTTGTCACTGCCAAGATTTAATCCTTGCTTGCAAAAACGAAGAAAGGTTTCTTGTGTAATATCCTGTGCTATTTGATCATCATACATCTTGAAATAGCAATAGCGGTATATTTTGTCATATTGTTCTTCAATATCCATTTTAAGCGAAACCTCCCTTCATAATGTTTAACGGATTATGACTGTAAAATGTGCGGCTATTCAAAAAAATTTTATATAAATTTGATAGCCACTTGTAACCATTCCTTTTTATAAAATTCACACTGCGTGTTGCAAAAGTGTTGCAAAGTCATTTTCATTAAAATATAAAATGCCCGAAAGCCCTTTATTTCCAAGGGTTTTCGGGCATTTGTTAGCCATTCGATATTATTCCCACTCAATGGTGCCGATGGGCTTGGGTGTGAGATCAAAAACAACACGGTTGATACCGTCCACCTCGTGAGTGATACGGTCGGTGATATGATGCAACAAAGCGTAAGGAATCTCTTCAATGGTTGCGGTCATAGCGTCCTTGGTATTCACAGCACGAATAATTGCAGGCCAACCCTCATAGCGGGCGCCATCCTTTACGCCGACGCTCTTGATGTCGGGAACGGCAATAAAATATTGCCAGACCTTTTCGGCAAGGCCGCTCTTATCAAACTCTTCCCGCAAAATTGCGTCCGCCTCACGCAGAGCGTGCAGACGGTCACGGGTGATGGCACCCAGACAGCGAACACCCAGACCGGGGCCCGGGAAGGGTTGGCGGTATACCATAGCGTGGGGCAGACCCAACGCCTCACCAACCACGCGCACTTCATCTTTATACAATAATTTGACGGGCTCTACCAGTTCAAAACGGTCCTTTAGATCGTCGGGCAGGCCACCAACGTTATGATGGGCTTTGATGCCATCCTTGCTTTCCAAAATATCAGGATAAATAGTGCCTTGTGCGAGGAAATCAACACCATCCAATTTTCTTGCCTCTTCAGCAAAAATATCAATAAACTCATTGCCGATAATGGTACGTTTGGTTTCGGGATCGGCGACGCCGGCCAGCTTATCCAGATAGCGATCAGTGGCGTCAATATAAATCAGATTTTCGCCCATATCCATTTCTTTTTGGAAGACGGCGATTACCTGCTCGCTCTCCCCTTTACGCATCAAGCCGTGATTAACGTGCACGCATACCAATTGTTTACCGATTGCCTTGATCAGCAAAGCAGCAACAACAGAAGAGTCAACACCGCCGGATAGTGCCAACAGCACCTTTTTCTCTCCCACCTGTTTGCGGATTTCTGCAACTTGCTCCGCAATATAAGCGTCAGCCAGTTCCTTGGTAGTGATGCGAGCCATCGTTTCGGGACGTACATCATTTTGCATTTTCGTTTCCTCCTTAATAAAATATGTAACTTAATCCAATACTTTTTTAATCGCCGCCAGAAGATCGTCAAATTCTTCATAAGCGGGCAGATCGGGATAATCCGCCTTAATTTTATCGGTACTTTTAAACAAAAAGCCGGCCTTACTCGCCTGAATCATACCCAGATCATTATAGCTATCCCCGGCTGCAATGGTATCAAAGCCAATGGATTGCAATGCTTTGACCGTGGTATATTTGGATTTTTCAATTCTCATTTTATATCCGGTAATCTCACCGTTTTCCGCAACCTCCAACGTGTTGCAAAACAGTGTGGGCCATCCCAGTTTTTTCATCAAAGGCATACCGAACTGAGTAAATGTGTCACTCAAAATAATCACCTGAGTCAGTTCACGCAACCGATCCAAAAAATCCTTTGCACCCGGCAACGGATCAATACCGGCAATCACTTCCTGAATCTCTTTGAGGCCCAATTTATGCTCCTTCAGAATCTGCAGACGGTACTGCATCAGCTTATCATAATCCGGCTCGTCACGGGTGGTGCGCTTGAGCTCCGGAATCCCCGTCGCCTCAGCAAACGCAATCCAGATTTCCGGCACCAAAACGCCTTCCATATCTAAGCAAACAATGTTCATATTCGGCTCCTTTCACCATTTTAAAAACATATAATATACGATTTTTGTAAAATTGTCAACGGATTATTTCTCAATCTGGTCTTGTTCAATCAAAATTTCTTCTTCTTTTTTATTACTATGGCGCAGCATAATCAGCAAACCGACAGCAATCATAACGAAAATAAGTCCTATAACAAAAAACGCACGTTTAAATCCCTCACCCGTCAGCATAACGGCGATAATGCCAAGAACGGCGCTAATACTGTACAGCACAGCCACCGCCTGACGCTGGGACAAGCCGATGGCAACCAATTTATGATGCAGATGCTTTTTATCCCCGGAAAAGGGACTGCGTCCACTGATGATACGACGAATCGCCGCAAAAGCCATATCAAAGATCGGCAGACCCAAAATCAAAAATGGAATGCCGAAGGTAATAATATTCGAAGCCTGAAATGGCCCCAACACCATTAAACAACCCAACGTATATCCGATAAACATAGCGCCGGTATCGCCCATAAACAGTTTTGCGGGATTGAGATTATACGGCAAAAAGCCGACACAGGCGCCCGCTAAAGAGATCGCAACGATACATACCGCAGAATCGTGCAACATAAATGCAATGGCAGCCAAACAAAGAGACATGATGGTAGAAACGCCGCAGGCAAGTCCATCCAATCCGTCAATCAGGTTGACGGCGTTTAAAATTGCCATAATCCAAACCATCGTGATCACGTATTGCCATACAAGAGGCAAAGCGATGTAGGCATCACCGGAAAAGAAATTAGGCAATCTCTCGATCCGAACGCCGAAAAATACAGGCAAAAATACGGCAAATACCTGAGGAATTCCTTTAACCAAAGGCTTCAGCGCCAGCACGTCGTCCACAACACCCAACACCACGATGATCAAAGCGCCCATCAAGATGCCGCGGATTTTCCAATCGGCAAAATCAATGGTCAGAAAAATAACTGCCAAAAAGAAAGCCGTAAAAATCGCAATGCCACCTAATCTGGGAATCGGTTTTTTATGCATGCGGCGGCTATCCTTCGGCACGTCGATGGCGCCGACGCGGAAAGCAAAAGTTTTAGCAACGGGGGTAAACATAAAGGAAAGCGCCATGGCAAGCACAAAGGCGCAAGCAGCAATAATAATGTGTGAAAATTCCATATTTGTTCCCACTTATCCGGCAATAAAGCCTATTTTCTTATATACCTTGCGCAGGGTGCGTTCCGCAATTGCAGAAGCCTGCTCCGCGCTGGTCTTATATATTTTTTCCAGATAATCCTTGTTGTTGAGCAAGTCATTATACGTTTCACGAATGGGCTTAAGATGAGCGGCAACAGCCTCTCCGACTGCCTGCTTAAAGATGCCGTAACCTTGCCCGGCGAACTCCTTCTCCGCATCGGCAATAGTTTTACCGGTAACGGCCGAATAAATGGTCAACAGGTTGTTGATACCATCTTTCCCGTCCTTGAAGGCGATCTCCATATCACTGTCGGTAACTGCGGATTTGAACTTTTTAATAATGGTGGCCTCATCGTCAATGATACTGACGTAGGATTTGGGATTCTCATCGGATTTTGACATCTTTCTGGTGGGGTCAGTGAGGGACATAACCTTTGCTCCCACCGGAGGAATATAACCCTCCGGCACCACGAAGGTGGGGCTATACAAACCATTAAAACGCTCGGCAATATTTCTGGCCAGCTCCAAATGCTGCTTCTGATCCACGCCAACAGGCACCAGATCCGCCTGATACAGCAGAATATCTGCCGCCATCAATACGGGATAATCAAACAAACCGGCATTGATGTTATCAGCGTGACGCTGAGACTTATCCTTAAACTGCGTCATACGGGAAAGTTCACCGAACATGGTGTAACAGTTCAAAACCCAAGCAAGCTGTGCGTGCTGGGGCACGTGGCTCTGAATAAACAGTAAACTCTTTTCGGGGTCAACACCGCAGGCAATAATAATTGCCAAGGTTTCCAGCGATCTGCGACGCAGATCGGCGGGAGTCTGACGCACGGTGATGGCATGCATATCCACCACAGAATAGATGCAAGCATACTTATCCTGCAACGCCGACCAATTCTTAACAGCGCCGATATAATTGCCCAAGGTAATGATACCACTGGGCTGAATTCCGCTGAAAATTACCTTTTTATCTCCTATCATTTTACATTACTCCTTTGAGAAGATATTATTTCACGCTAAACATTTTAACACAAATTTATCCACTTGACAATACCATATAAAAAAATGTATTATATTAGTATATTATTTATGCTGGCTTCGTATGCCCGCAAATAGGAGGAAATTATTTAAATGGTCAGAACAAGATTTGCGCCCAGCCCCACCGGCTATATGCACGTAGGCAATCTGCGCACCGCATTGTACACTTATCTTATTGCTAAAAAGAACGATGGCAAATTTATTTTGCGTATTGAAGATACAGACCAGGAACGTTACGTTGAAGGAGCCGTAGACCTTATCTACCGCACCATGCGTGAAACCGGTCTGATCTGGGATGAAGGTCCCGACATCGGCGGTGACTACGGTCCCTATATTCAGTCCGAGCGTCAGGGCACCTATATGGAATATGCCAAGAAATTGGTGGAAACCGGTCATGCTTACTATTGTTTCTGTGATAAGGATCGATTGGAAGAATTACGTCTGATTCACCAGATTTCCAAAGTACCCCATCGCTATGACGGTAAATGCAGAAACCTTTCCAAGGAAGAGGTTGAGGCCAACCTCGCGGCCGGCAAGCCCTTTGTTATCCGTCAAAAGTGCCCCACCGAAGGACAGACCACCTTCGTTGATGCCGTTTACGGGGAGATATCCGTTAACAACGATGAATTGGATGATCAGATCCTGATTAAAACCGACGGTCTGCCCACCTACAATTTCGCCAACGTTGTGGACGACCATTTGATGGGAATCACCCACGTTGTACGCGGCAACGAATATCTGTCCAGCGCTCCCAAGTACAACCTGCTGTACGAAGCCTTCGGCTGGGAAGTTCCCACTTATATCCACTGTCCCCCCGTTATGCGTACCCCCACCAAAAAGCTCTCCAAGCGTGACGGCGATGCTTCCTACGAAGATTTTATCACCAAGGGCTATCTGAAGGAAGCCGTGCTGAACTATATCGCACTACTCGGTTGGGCACCTAAGGGTGAGAGAGAAAAATTTACGCTGGAAGAACTGGTAGAAGCCTTTGAGTTGTCCGGCATTGCCAAATCCCCCGCCATCTTCGATCCCGAAAAGTTGAATTGGCTGAACGGCGAATACATCAAGGAATTGGATGCAGACGTTTTTTACGAGATGGCCTTGCCTTACATTGAGAAAACCATCCATGCTCCCCAGATTGACAAAAAGGAAATCGCCGCGCTGATGCAGACCCGTGTTCAGTTATTAAGCGAAATTCCCGATCAAATTGATTTCTTTGATGCTGTGCCTGAGTATGACATTTCCTTGTACACGCACAAGAAAATGAAAACCAATCCCGAAAATTCTCTGGTTTCTCTGGAGAAAATTCTGCCCGTTTTGCAGTCGGTGGAAACTTGGGATCAGACCTCCATTCACGATGCCTTGTTTGCTTTGATCGCTGAGATGGAAGTTAAAAACGGCATCGTTCTCTGGCCGTTGCGCACCGCACTGTCCGGCAAGCAGTTCACCCCCGGCGGCGGCGTAGAACTGGCATGGCTGTTGGGCAAGGAAGAAACACTCGCCCGCCTGGAAGCCGCCATTGCAAAATTGAAAGCTTCTTTATAATTTAATAAGTCCGTCGCAATTTCCGGACTCAAAATATTTACTAAGGATGGTACAAACTTTGAAAACCAAACGCATTGTGATCGGAGCTATGATCGGCGCATTATACGTCGTCTTAACCGTAACACAGTCCATGCTGTTCCCCGGGAGTACCAGTCAAGCCATTCAATTCCGCGCCTCGGAAGCGCTGATGATGCTGGCTCTCTTCTCCCCCACCGCCATATACGGACTCACCGTCGGCTGTTGTATTGCCAATGTATTCGGCGGAATGCCGATTGATATTATTATCGGCAGTTTTGCCACTTTGCTTACCTGCATTAGCATTTATAAAACAAGAACCGTCACATTGAAAGGCTTTCCGATTTTATCCCTAATGTTTCCTGCCCTGTGCAACGGAATCATCGTAGGTGCCGAAATCCAATTGTTCTACATCGGAGGATTTAACTGGATCAGTTTTTTGACGCAAGCCGCCTTTGTGGCCATCGGTGAGTTGACAGTATCCGTTTTATTGGGCATTCCGCTGTATTACAGCATTTTAAAAACAAATCTACACAAATTTTTGAAATGAGGAAAAGCACTATGAAAGTCAGAAAAGCAATCATTCCTGCGGCAGGCCTCGGCACCCGTGTCCTCCCCGCATCCAAAGCTGTTCCCAAGGAATTATTACCCATCGTAGACAAACCCGCTCTGCAGTACATTGTTGAAGAAGCGGTGGCGGCAGGCATCAAAGACATTTTAATTATCACCAATCGTGGAAAGTCTCTGATCGAAGATCACTTTGACCGTACACCCGAGCTGGAGGAGCGGTTGCTTGCCGGCGGCAAGACCGACCTGTATAACGCCACCGTTGCTTCCGCAAACCTCGCCAACATTTATTTTATCCGACAGAAAGAGACCAAAGGTTTGGGTCACGCCGTGCTTACTGCCAAAGAATTTGTAGGAGACGAGCCCTTTGCCGTATTGTACGGCGACGACGTCATCATCGGCGAAGTCCCCACTACCAAGGAATTGTTGGACGCCTACGACAAATACGGCAAAGGCGTAGTAGGCATCAAAGAAGTTTCTCCCGAAGCCATTGCAAAGTATTCCTCTCTTGCCGTAGAGCCGTTGGAGGATCGCATTTACAGCGTAACCGATATGGTAGAAAAGCCCACGCCCGACAAGGTGCTCTCTCTATTTTCCATTTTGGGACGTTGCGTCTTACCTTACGAAATCTTTGAGATTCTTGAAAACACAGCTCCCGGTGCCGGTGGAGAGATCCAGCTCACCGATGCCATGAAAACCTTGGCTCGCAAGGAAGGCATGATCGGCGTAGACTTTTTGAGCAAACGATATGATATGGGAAACAAGCTGGGCATTTTGATGGCCAATTGTGAGGTTGCTCTCAAGCACCCGGAAATCAGCGAAGATTTTAAAGCCTATATCAAAGAGCTGGCCAAGGATCTGTAATCCCAAAATAGTTTTTCTTAATAATCAAATATTTCTTCCATAAAACCGATTTTTCCTTATGTTATGCTGATTACAATTTAAAACTAAAGGAGAAAAAATTGTGAAAATCACTGACATTAAAGTTTTTCCGGTAGATTGCTTTCGCACTAATTGGGTATTTGTAAAGGTCTACACCGATGAAGGAATCGACGGTGTCGGCGAAGCCACGCTGGAGTACAAAGAAAAAGCGCTGTTCGGCGCAGTAGAACACATCAAGGAATACCTTATAGGCAAAAATCCGCTAACTATCGAAAAGCATTATCACGACATTTACCGTGATGCTTATTGGCGCGGCGGCCCCGTTTTGATGAGCGCGCTATCGGCCGTAGAAACGGCGCTGTGGGACATTTTAGGGAAATCCTTAGGTGTTCCCGTTTATCAATTGTTAGGCGGCAAATGCAACGATAAAGTACGCATTTACGTAAACGGTTGGTTTGCGGGCGCTAAAGAACCGGAGGAGTTTGCCGAGAAAGCAAAGATTGCCGTAAAGCGCGGTGTCACCGCTATGAAGTGGGACCCTTTCGGCAAATCCTATATGGAAATTTCTCACAAAGATTTTGACAAAGCATTGCGTTGCGTCGCCGCTGTAAGAGACGCTGTCGGCAACGAAGTGGATCTGCTGATTGAAGGCCACGGACGTTTTAACGTGGCAACCTCCATTGAAATCGCCAAAGAATTGGCGCCGTTCAAGCCGATGTTTTTCGAGGAGCCTGTTCCCCCGGACAATCTGGAAGCATTAAAAGCTGTGCGAGACAAATCCCCCGTCGCCATTTCTGCCGGTGAACGGCTGTATGGCAGAAGAGATTTTGCAAGATTGTTTGAAATGCGCGGTGCTGATTTTGTACAACCCGACATTTCCCACGCCGGCGGCATTATGGAACTCAAAAAGATTGCAGCTATGGCAGAGTCCTACTACACGGGCTTTGCCCCCCACAATCCCAGTGGACCCGTTGCCAACGCAGCTACCTTACAGTTGGCGGCGTGCTGCCCCAATTTTTCTATTTTAGAAATTATGTACAGCGACGTTACCTGGCGAAAAGAAGTGTGCAACGAATCGCTGGAATACAAGGACGGGTATATCGCAGTCCCCGACAAGCCCGGTCTCGGTATAGAAATTGACGAAGAAAAATGTGCCGAACACCCCTACGCCACCCACACCTTGCGGCATTATACCGGCGCTTTAACAGACATCCGTCCTGCTAAAACCGAATTCTATTTCTAAAAGAATAAAGGCCGCAATTGCGGTCTTTATTTTATTAATTAAATATGATAAGATACAAGAAAGGAGTGATAATATGATCCGATTCGGTCCCGCAGGTAACTGCGATGCGTTTTATGCAGCAGGCTATAAAGCCACCACACATATTCCGACTTTTTTAAATAAAATCGGCCTTAATGCCTATGAAATACAATGCGGCAGAGGGGTGCGAATGAATGAAAAGGCAGCCAAAGAACTGGGAGAAAGCGCCAAAGAATTTGATATTCGTCTTTCGGTACATGCGCCCTATTACATTTCCATGTCAGGCGTTGAACAGGAAAAACGCCTGAAAAGTATTGAATACATTTTGCAATCTGCAAGACTGGCAGATCAAACCGGAGCGGAAAGAGTGATTCTGCATACCGGCTCCTGCTCCAAAATCACAAGAGAATATGCTCTGGAATTGGCGATAGATACAATGAAAAAAGCTTTAGATGCCCTGCGCTACGAAAATCTTACCCATGTCCTCGTTTGTCCCGAAACCATGGGAAAGATCAACCAATTGGGGACGCTGGACGAGGTGTTGACACTTTGCGCCTTGGACGAGCAATTATTGCCCGCCATTGACTTTGGCCATTTGAACGCCCGCACCAACGGCTCGTTACAAACGGAAGCAGATTTTTCCAAATTATTTGACAGGATGGAAGACGTTTTGGGGTATGAAAGAACAAAATACTTTCACTCCCATTTTTCTAAAATTGAATTTACGGAAAAAGGCGGTGAAGTCAAGCACCTGACTTTTGAGGACAAGATTTACGGACCGGAGTTTGAGCCCCTTGCCAATCAGATCCTCAAACGCAATTACTCCCCCACCATCATCTGCGAATCCGCAGGCACACAAAGTCAAGATGCCTTAATTATGAAAGAAATTTACGAATCGTTGTGTAAAGCATAATATTTTTATCATATATAATGTGTTTTTTTAAAATATCCTTGCAAAATTCCAAATAATAGTATAGAATAAGAGAAGAATATTTTGGAGGTATAAATCATGCTTACTGCTGGAGATTTCAGAAACGGAATTACCTTTGATATGGATGGACAGGTCTATCAGGTCATTGAATTCCAACACGTAAAACCCGGTAAAGGCGCTGCCTTTGTCCGCACCAAATTTAAAAACGTCATCACCGGTGCCGTCGTTGAAAAGTCTTTCAACCCCACTGACAAATTTGAAAACGCTTTTATTGAGCGTAAAGAGTACGAATATCTGTACAACGATGGCGAACTGTACTACTTTATGGATACCGAAACCTATGAGCAGATCCCCTTGGACGCCGGCAAACTGGGCGACAACTTTAAATTCGTCAAGGAAAACGATATCGTTAAGCTGATGTCCTATAAGGGCAACGTTTTCAGCGTTGAGCCCCCCATGTTCGTAGTGCTTGAGGTCACTGAGACCGAGCCCGGCGTTCGCGGCGATACCGCCACCAACGTTACAAAGCCCGCCACGCTGGAAACCGGCGCCGTAATCAAGGTACCGATCTTCATCAACGAAGGTGAAAAGGTTAAGATCGACACCCGTACCGGCGAGTATATGGAGCGTGCATAATGAAGACTCTTGCTGAAAAAGTTGCATATATCAGAGGCTTGATGGACGGTCTCAATCCCAAGGATGACGACACAGTTAAGATTATCAAGGCAATGGTCGACGTACTGGAAGATATGGCCGATGCCATTGACGAGATTGACGACGTTGTAAATGATCTGGACGAATACATCGGCGAGATTGACGACGATCTGGAAGCAGTAGAGGATTATCTTTGCGAAGATGAGTGCGACGATTGTGACGACTGCGATGATTGCGATTGTTGCGACTGCTGTGAAGAGGATGAGTATTACACCATCATCTGCCCTAAGTGCACTGAAGAATTCTGCGTAGACAGCGACATCATTGAAGAAGGCAAAATCAACTGCCCTAACTGTGGCGAAGAACTTGAGTTTGACCTGTCTGATGAGGACGCTGACGAAGAATAATTATTTTAAAGCGGCTATCTTTTGATAGCCGCTTTTCTTATACAAAAATATGCCCTGCAACTTTAGTTGCAGGGCATAATTATTAAAACAAATGAAATTTAAACACGAGAGCCGCAAATACAATTGAAACCATAGACAGCAGTTTGATCAAAATATTAATTGCGGGACCGGAGGTATCTTTAAAGGGATCCCCCACCGTGTCGCCCACAACGGCAGCCTTATGCTGATCACTGCCCTTGCCGCCGTGTACGCCGCTTTCAATATACTTTTTAGCGTTGTCCCACGCACCGCCGGAATTGGACATAAATATTGCCATCAAAAATCCGGAAGCAGTGGCGCCGGCAAGCATACCGACAACGCCCTGATATCCCAGAATCAATCCTACAAGAATAGGAACTACAACGGCTACGACGGTGGGCAAAACCATCTCCTTCAGGCTGGCCTTCGTGCATAAGTCAACACAGGAAGCATAGTCCGGTTCAGCCTCACCGGTCATCAAACCGGTAATTTCCTTAAACTGACGCCGCACTTCAATTACCACAGACTGTGCCGCCTTGCCCACGGAATCCATTGTTAAAGCGGCAAATACAAAGGGCAAGCAAGCGCCCACGAACAAGCCGACAAGCACCAGAGGATTCATCAGATCAAATGCAGCTATTTCGGTTCCCTCTCCCGCCACCTCTTTGATTTTTTCAATATACGAAGCAATCAAAGCAAGAGCGGTTAAAGCGGCAGAGCCGATGGCAAAGCCTTTACCGGTAGCCGCAGTGGTATTACCGAGAGAATCAAGAGCATCGGTACGTTGCCGAACTTCAACAGGCAAACCGGACATTTCTGCAATGCCGCCTGCATTGTCCGCTACCGGACCATAAGCATCCGTCGCCAAGGTGATTCCAAGAGTGGAAAGCATACCGACGGACGCCAGCGCAATGCCGTATAATCCCATTGCAGGATTTGCGGCGCCACCGGAAACAAAGAAAGCAATCAAAATACAAACCCCGACAATTACAACGGGCATTGCTGTTGATAACATACCCAAGCTGATGCCACCGATAATTATCGTGGCAGAGCCCGTCTCACTGGTATCGGACAAAGACTTGGTGGGCCGAAACGTCTCAGAAGTGTAATACTCGGTTGCTCTACCGATCAGAACACCGGCCAACAATCCGGCCACGATAGCAACGTAGAACTTCCAATCACCCAATATAAAATACGTCAATGGCAGTGCTAAAACGCCAATAATCACCGCGCTGAAGTTGGTGCCACGACTTAACGCCTTTAAGAGCTTTTTCTGGGAAGCATCCTCGTCCGTACGCACAAAGAAAGTGCCGACAATAGAAGCCAGTATGCCCAACGCCGCTAAAGACAGTGGCAGCGCCATTGCCTTGATATCACCGGCAAACGCCGCAACACCCAAGGCACAAGCAGAGATAATGGAGCCGACGTAGGATTCATATAAGTCAGCGCCCATACCGGCCACGTCACCCACGTTATCACCCACGTTATCGGCAATAACCGCAGGATTCCGGGGATCATCTTCCGGGATCCCGGCTTCCACTTTTCCAACAAGATCAGCGCCCACGTCAGCCGCTTTGGTAAAGATACCGCCGCCAACTCTGGCAAACAAAGCCATAGAAGACGCGCCCATCCCGAAGGTCAGCATAGCGCTTGTAATCTCACCGGCCCCCAAGCCAAACACGAACTTCAGCAAAATTAACCAGATGGAAATATCCAAAAGGCCAAGACCCACCACTGTGAATCCCATTACCGAGCCGGCAGAACACGCCACACGCAAGCCCTTATTCAAACCATCCATACAGGCGTTGGCCGTCCGTGCATTGGCAAAGGTGGCAATTTTCATTCCCACGAAACCGGACAAAGCAGAGAAAACGCCGCCGGTGACAAAGGCAAAGGGCACAAACCACGTCAGCAATCCCAATGTCGCCATCACACACAGTACGACAAACATACAAACAAAGAAAATACCTACGATTTTATATTGACGACGCAAATAGGCATTGGCACCTTTTCGGATGGATGCCGAGATTTTTTTCATCCGATCATTGCCCTCGGAAAATCCAAAAATCTTTTTAGCCATAAATAGAGCAAAAGCCAATGCAATCAAGGCACCAGCCATCGCGCAAAACGGCAAATATGAATTAACGAACCTTTCCATTATAACCCCTCCTTAGAGATAAAATAATAATAGTCCACTCTAAAGAAAATGTCAAGAAAAAGCCACATATATTCACAAAAACTCACCGTTTTTTCAACCTATTCCTCATTAATGTTTCTATTTTTGCGGCAAAAGAACTCTTATTTCTTGCTTCTTGGGCAATCCAACTTGTACAAGTTCCTTAGATTCAAGGTCCATTTGATGAAGATCTACACAACATATACCTGCGTGATCGTAGGTTGTAAAATAATACAGACCGCGATCAGTGTTGCAACAGGAGGTATACCTTGTGATCTCATATTCCCCGTTTTCCAAAACCGTGCATCCCCTGATTTGCGCAACCGTTCCCAAAATGTGAAAAAACTGACTTACGCTACTCATCTCATCATCTCCACATACAGAATTCAACTTACTGAAAGCGGCGCGCACAAACCGTGAATCTGAAGACAGATCGCCCGGCAAACCAATCGCTCCCATTCCGCGACTGTATTTCTCCAAAAGAAAATTCGGAGCAAAACGAACTGAAGGCTCTTCGGCAGACAAACCAAGATATCGGTTTAACAAATGGCATTGGGTTTCAAAGGGCGGATTGTTGGTCAGAACGCCCACCGGGTTTTCCACTATACTCATCCCCCCTTTCAGCGTTTCAACCGAAATAGAGCCGGTTTTATCCGCCACAAGCCAATGTAGCGGCGATAATGGTAACTGATCGCTGAAGGACAGATCAACCACGTTGGTTTGCTTTAGTAAATCAGTTGCCTGCCTTATATTTTCGCATTGCGACAGAATCCAGGGAATAAGTTCAAAAGGAGCTACGTTATGACAGTCAACTTCTTTTTTATAATAGCAAGCGTTCCCGGGAAAATTAAGGCCCGCCATACTAAGGCCCTTCTCGTTTGTTGCTTCAAAAAACAACGGGTATCCATTTTCTTCTATTCCCATTCCGATCATTGCATAATGCTTAACAATTGGATCTGACATACGAAAGTTCAGCCGGAAACGTCGCGGCAAAATCAGCACCCGCTCTCCATATGAAATCTCCAAGTCCAGTGTTCGGCCAAAATAATGATCTTTTGTTTTATAGGTAATCGCAGTACACATATCACTCATCCTTTCAAAAGTATTTTGCAACACTACTATGGTTAACATTCCTAAAGTACAAAAGCCGCCTTACGCAATTACTGCAAGGCGGCTTTTCCTTTTATAATTCAATTGCTTCATACAGTTTCGGCAACACTTTATTTTCCACGTCAAAATCATCCGGCGTCAATTCGTCAAACATCCCCCAGTGGAGCGGCACCACTTTTTTGGGTGCCACCCGACGAGCAAAACGCGCTGCATCGGTTTTATTCATATTATTGCCTACCCCATTGATGGGCAAAAATAACACGTCAATCGGCTCGGTGATATCTGCAAAAATATCTTCATTATACAGAGTATCGCCCGTGACGTAGATACGCATATTTCCGTCGTCAATGATCACACCGATAGGCGTCGTATCGGAATGATCTGCCAAAACTGCACGGAAATGAACATTTCCTTCCGTCCATTCGGTATGACGATCAAATTTAACGTAGTTGTGATTCCCCTTAAACTCTTTAAGTTTTTGGAAGCAAGAATTCGGACCGAGCACCAGCACGGCTTGTTCCCGTTGTAAATAGTGGGGCACCGTTTCCGGATCCAAATGATCCAGATGATCGTGGGTGCAAATCAACACGTCCGGCTGCATCTCCAAAAAGCGATTATCAATGGGCTGGCGACGGTAGTTCTTGGGATTGACCTTAACAACAGAATCCGAAAGATAGGGATCCACCAGGATTTTTTTACCGTCCGTTTCAATCAACAAGCCCGCTTGTCCGATCCAAGTGATTTTCATTGTCTTTCCTCCTTATTTCAAATCCACGATGGTAATACCGCTATCGCCTTGCCCGAAGGCTCCCAACTTAAAGGTGCGAACGGAAGGATGAGTTTTGAGATGCGCATGGACACCCGCACGCAAAACACCGGTTCCCTTTCCGTGAATGATGGTCACACTGGGAAGCTTTGAGAGCACAGCCTGATCCAAAAAACGGTCAATTTCTTCCGTTGCATCCAGCACGTTCATGCCACGAATATCCAATTCCGTTTTGACCGTACGGTTAAATTCGGCACGGCGAAAACTGACAGGCGCCTGTTTTTCTTCCTTGGCCACGCAAAGATCAGTAATCTTCACCTTCATACGCAAAGAATCTGCCGATATAAAGACATAATTACCGGAAATACTTTCCACGCTGACGTTACGGTTAAGAGTGGGCGAAAATACGGTTTGCCCAACCTTGGGAGCCGACACAAGGGGTGTGCCGGAGGGGCCATCCTCCTTCTTTTGGCGCACTTCAACGTCCTGCAGTTTGCCGGCGGCGCGCTTTACACCGCTTTTCAGTTCATGATAACGGGACTTGTCCATCTGTTCCCGCAGTTCTTTCAGCTCGTTTTGCAGTAGATCTGCCTGTCTGCGGGCGCTCTCAATAATGCTACGTGCTTTTTGCTCCGCCGTAGCAATCTTATTATCAGCACCCTGAAAAAGTTTTTTGCGTTCCTTTTCCAGTTTTGCTTTTTCTTCAATCAGTTCTTTTTCTCTTTCTTTAAGTTTCTTCTGACGGTCAAGGTAAGCGTTGCGTTGCTCATTTAATGCATCGATCACCTGATCCACGCTTTGTTGTTCTCCGGAAATATAGGATTTGGCATCCTCAATTACATTTACCGGCAACCCCAAACGCCCCGAAATCTCAAAAGCGTAAGATTTGCCGGGCACACCCACCTGTAATTCATAAGTGGGTCGCAGATTTACAAGATCAAACGCAAAGGAGGCGTTTTTCACTCCCGGTGTTGTCAACGCATAGGTTTTCAACTCTCCATAATGGGTGGTTGCCGCCAGAAAAGCGTGTCTGGAACGAATTTCCTTTACAATGGAAACGGCCAACGCCGCGCCCTCTACCGGATCGGTACCGCTACCGAGTTCATCAAAGAGCACCAGATCCTTTTTCCCACATTCTGAAAGAATATTTTTGATGTTTCGCATATGGGAAGAAAAAGTAGAAAGAGACTGTTCAATAGATTGCTCATCACCAATATCTGCGTATACCGTTTTAAAAATACAGATTTCCGCCCCTTGCGCCGGTACGGGCAAACCGGCCTTGGCCATCAGACTCAATAAGCCAATAGTCTTCAAAAACACCGTTTTGCCGCCGGTGTTGGGGCCGGTTACGATGATCGCATCCGTTTTTTTGTCCATACGTACGTTCAGGGGCACCATCACCGACTTTTCAATCAAGGGATGACGAGCGTTTTTTAATACCAATACTTTGTCGTTATTGATCACCGGAGTACAACAATTCTCAGCATTGGCATACTTTGCTTTGGCAAAAATATAATCAAGTGCCAGCATTACGCGATAGGAGATTTTAAGTTGCACTGCCGCCGTAGCAATATGTTCGCTGAGCACCGCCAGAATACGCAAAATCTCATTTTGCTCCTCCAGCTCCAATTTTTTGATTTTATTATTCTGTTCAATTACAAAAATCGGCTCAATAAACAAGGTATTTCCGCTACCGGAGGTGTCGTGTAACAGACCGGTGATCTCTCCACGGTTGTCCGCTCTGACGGGAATTACGTAACGGTCTGCACGCATTGTCACGATCGGCTCCTGCAAATGAGGAGAAATTTCGGGAGATTTGATATATCTCTCCAACTCATCCTTAATGGCGTGCCCCGCCCGAATGATTGCGCGGCGAATGGAGGCAAGTTCGGGAGAAGCGTCATCGGCAATGGCACCACTGGGTAAAAAAGTCCGTTCAATGCGACGTTCCAGTTGTGTGTCGGTATATAACTGAGTAAAGAACAAATCCAACGACGGGGTTGCAAACTTTTTATCCTCATAATAATGCAACAAATCTCTGCAGGCCGCAAGCATTCTGCCAACGTCCCGAATTTCTTCGGCAGTCAAAGAAATTTGCTTTGCCGTTTTATCAAGAGAGACCGGCAAAGACTCTTCCACCGGCAACAGCGGAACGTTTGGCTTGTAGGTCAAAAGCGTTCTGGCCGCATCTGTTTGCATCAGCAAGGTTTGTGCGCAAGGAGCGTCATATTCCGGTAACAGTTCCCCAATCATTTTACGATTTGTCGGGCACAACGCATACTGCGCCACCCGTTGCATCACTTTATTAAATTCCAATGCACAGGCTGATTTGAAATAAAAAAAGTTTTTCTTCATATTCTATCCTAACACTTTGTACATTTCCAGCGCAGAAAAGGTTTGCGCCGTATGATATAAAAGATACTCTTCTGCGATTTTTCCGATCTCCAGCATAGAATTCTCTCCCAAACGGAAAGAAAACGCTTTGGCAGGGGGTTGCTCCAAAATAAATCCGATGGCCTTCACCTGCCCTGCGCTCACTCGAAACGCCGGCGCATTTTTTAAAACGGGCAGACAAGAAGCGCAGTACAGTCCACCATCCTCCAATGAAAGAAAAACACCCTCATCAAAGGAAACGTGTTCACAGCCCTCTAAAGAAGGAGTAAAACCGATATAACGGATGATTTTCCATTCAAAGACCGCCTTGATCTTATGAACCTGCTCTGGATCCCGGCACAAAAGAAACAGGGCGTTAAGCATCAAAGATGCCAGTTCCTTTTGAAAGGTGGTTTCATCCTGCGTGGCAAACAAGCAAAGTTGGGAAAAATAACCCGCCAAAGTAGCTGCCGCCAGATGATTCCGCAGTTCAAAAAAGGTCTCCAGCACCGTGGCGGAATTTAAGGTGTATTTACCGTTGTTCTCATACAAAACAAACTCACAATATGTATACAAATCCAACGCCGCACGCTTTTTGCCGCCGGATTTGTATCGGTTGTCAAACACCTGAATTCTGCCCCTGTCTTCGGTCAGTATAAACAGCAACCGATTTTCGTGTACCGTATCGCTGATTTTTAAAACCACGCCTTTAATCTTAACCGTCATATCCGTCCCTTGGGGCTCTGTCCTCAGACATTTCCTCTGAGCGCTCCCGTTTTTGTTCCTCCGATTTAAGTTGCTTATACAACAAATAGGCATCCACGTTGCCCGTTTGCTCAAAAATGTTCCAGGCCTGTTGATAATTCAAAGACTTTCCCTCCCCCACATTGTATGCTTCCTCCATAGTTTTTGCCAAAGAAGGAAAATTACAAGTGGGAGGTTTTTCCTTAATCTTTAAATCCCAGGTCACCCAAAGCCGACAAGTCGTTTCTCCAATCTTTTTTCACCTTCACAAAGCACTCCAGAAACACCTTGCAATCATAGGTGAACTCCAATTCTTTACGAATGGCTTCTCCGATTTTTCGCAACGACTGTCCGCCCTTGCCGATAATAATCGCCTTGTGCGAATCTCGTTCGCAAAATACAGTGATGCCGACCCGCACCAAATTCTCACTCTTTTCAAGAGAAGTGAGTTGTACAGCTGTACCGTGTGGCACTTCTTCTCCCAATAAATAAAGGAGTTTTTCTCTGGCCATTTCGCAAATCATTTCGTGCTCGCCCATATCCGTTACTTGGTCATCATCGTAATAAAACGGTGCAGGCGTAGCAAAGCCCAGTAAAATATTGCGCAACAGTTCCACTCCATCCTTTTTATAGGCGCTGATGGGAACAATTTCATCAAAAGGATGCAGGGCGGAAAAAGCGGCGATCGTCTTTAAAATTTCTTCTTTGGGCTTGAGATCAATTTTATTGATGACCAATACGGTTTTGCCGTGTAGTTTTTTAGCAATCCGTTCCTCTGCCGGACGCACCACATCCCCCGACTCGATCACCATAACCGTAACGTCGGTCTCCTTGGTGCTGTCCTCCGCCACCTTTACCATATAATTACCCAATTTGCTTTTTGCCTTGTGCACGCCCGGTGTATCTAAAAACACAAGTTGTGTATCGTCCTGCGTCAGAATACCGGTCACCCGATTCCGAGTGGTTTGGGGTTTGGGAGAAACGATGGAAACCTTGGTGCCAATCAGCGCATTCAGCAACGTTGACTTTCCAACGTTCGGACGACCGATCAAGGTGACGAATGCAGATTTGGTTTGTTTCATACTCTTTTTACTCCCATTATTTCCAAAATTTCCGTTTGCTTTGCAAACATTTCACTTTCTTCCCTCTGCCCCAATTCATGATCATAGCCCAAGAGATGCAACACACTATGTACCGTTAAAAAGCAGATTTCCCGTTGTAAGGAGTGGCCGTATTCTTCTGCCTGTTCTTTGGCACGCTCCAAACAGATCACCATATTGCCAAGTAAAACGCTCTCTCCGGCAAACCGATCTTCTTTGGCTTGTGTTGCATTTTCATACAAGGGAAAAGAAAGCACGTCGGTTATACGATCAATTTCACGGTAATCACGATTCATTTCGCGAATAGCCTCACCGTCAACCACCAAGGCCTCAACGTCACAATCAAAATCAACGCCCTCGTATTGCAGTGTGGCCAATAAAGAAGCCTGCATATATTCTTCCAGTGCGGGAACTGCATCCACTTCCCATTCAACACTCACTTTACTGTTTTTCATACTTTTCATACGCTCCGATAATTTTTTGTACCAACGGATGACGAACAACGTCCTTTTTATCAAAATAGTGAATTCCGATGCCCTCAATATTTTTCAACACTTTTAGCGCATGGACCAAGCCGGATTGAGTACCTTTGGGCAAGTCAATCTGCGTAATATCACCGGTAACAACAATTTTGGAATGGTAACCGAATCTGGTGAGAAACATCTTCATCTGTTCTCTGCTGGTATTTTGCGCTTCATCCAAAATGATAAAGCTGTCCTCCAGCGTTCTGCCACGCATATATGCAAGAGGAGCAATTTCTATAATTCCTTTTTCCATATAGCGCTGGAACATTTCGCCACCCATCATATCATACAGCGCATCGTATAAAGGCCGGAGATAAGGGTCCACTTTATCCTGCAGATCGCCGGGCAAAAATCCAAGCTTTTCGCCCGCCTCCACGGCAGGTCGGGTCAAAATGATTCTGGAAACCTCTTTACTTTTCAAAGCATTCACAGCTAAGGCCACCGCAAGATAAGTTTTGCCGGTACCGGCAGGACCGGCGCCGAAGGTCACCACGTTCTTCTGAATACTTTCAACGTATTGCTTTTGACCGATGCTCTTTGGTTTGATAGGCTTTCCCTTATAAGTAATACACAAACAATCGCCCAATACCTCCACGGCGTCGCCGCTTTCCTCTTCCGTCAGCGACAACAAGTAACGCACCGACTGAACGTCAACGGTAGCCTGCTTTTGCAACAATTTACACATCTGTTCAAATACGCCTGCCGCCTTCTCAACGCCTTTTTCCTCGCCAGTGATAATCAGATTACCGTTACGGCTGACCACCCGGACGCCACAGCGCGCTTCAATATTCTGCACGTTTTCATCAAACGTACCGAACAAGGCGTGTAAAATTTCTTCATTTCCGATGGAAAGAATTTTTTCCATAAACCCTCACTCTCCGATCGCTTGAGCAATATCCTCCAAACAACGGTAGGTTGCGGTTAACACCAGCCCATCTTCTGCGATCGTTTCCTCAATTTTTTTATCCAAAATTTCTGTTTCAAACAACTGCGCTTTTTCCATTTGCTCTAAAGCAATCGTGGCCGCAAGCCTTGCCTCTCCCACAGAAACATTTTCCGTTTCATACGTCACTTCCGTGTATTTTCGTGTGATAATGGAAAAGGGCAATGCCAGATGCTTTCCCAAACGAAGCACTGTTCTTTTTTCAGTATAATCATAATTATTATATGATATATTTTCTTTAAAATAAAGAGGTATTTTAAAATTAAACAGTTGTAAATCAAAAAAAGTTTTACTTTGCCCCGTCGGTTGGTGGCGCATTCGGCGTAAAGGTTGTTCCGATAACAAAACACGAGTGGTTTTTGCCGTGACGGTGGCGATGGAACGCACGATAATCGTTTCTCCGTATTTGCTGATATATTCCCTGCTCACCAATTTTTCTCCGGCTCTGACCGCATCCCCTTCCTGCACCAAAGGTGTTCCGCTACTGACCATCATCGAAACGATTTGTCCGTCACGAGCAGCATAGATATCACAGGGAGTGTTCATATCATATACTTTTTCTTCTTTTACGGAGCGTTCTTGCAGTTCAATCTGAGCAGTTGTAAATTGTAGATTTACCGAAACCCATATTACCTCTTTGTTTTGCATCATAAATTTATTTTCAAGATCCGTAAGGTCCCAACCAAAGCGAAAAGAGCCGATACCGAAGCCAAGTTCTTCAAACTGACGCAAAATCTCTCCTTCACTGGTTTTAACGTCACAACCCGTCACCTGAACATCCCACACAAAACAATTGATTCCAAGCAGCAGTATTCCGCCGATTACTACGCCGCACAGAAGTCCCCAACGACGTCGGTACCTGTTGGTAAGCACGCCAACACTGTGGTGTTTTACCAACTTTACTTGCATAGAATACCGACTGCAAATCGCGCTCAGCATCTCATAATCCCGTTCATAAATCGTAACGCACACATTTTGCTCATCAATGCGCTGCAAACGACGAAAGGAAACCTCTTTTTTCGTCAGCACGTTCAGCACCTGCTCACAATGGGGACCGGATATGGAAATGCGCATCGTTCCTCTACAGTATTCAATTATTTTTCCCAGCATTGTCACACGCCTCTATTCAAAAGAAATGGAGCAAAAAGTCCCACTGACAACAATGTTTTTATCGGAATAAGAACTGATCATCAGTCTATCCCCTCGCAAGGTCAGACGGCAATTTTTGAGCCTCAGAACGACCAAATCTTCCTCATAAGAAATGATGCTCGCCGTTTGATCAATGCTGATTCTGTGTTGCCCGGTAATCAAGATGTGACTGTAATCGGCGTTGTACGGATCGGGAATCCAGAGAGTTTGCCGAAGTCGTTGCCAAACAGAATGATTCTTGTGTTTCAAGATAAATAACTCCCGTTCTATTTCAACTTTAAACAGTATATATTTACCGTGTGAGGTGACCATTTATGCCAACGGCGCGAAAAGGAGCACTGCTGGGAGCACTATTAATTTTTATGATTTTGATCTCGGACGTTGTGCGCGCATCCATCCTCAATTCAATACTTTTGTGCCTGCAAAGTCTGATACCGGCATTGCTTCCTTCTTTCGTCCTGTGCGGAATGCTGTTGGATTGCGGTGTGGAAATGATTTTTCCGCCGGCGTGGGCGGCATTTCTTATCGGGCTGGTTTGCGGATATCCCATCGGTAGCAGCAGTGTTTGCAGATTGTACAACGAAAGAAAGCTGGACAAAACGCAAGCAGAAGGATTGCTCACCTGTACCGCCAACGCATCGCCTGCCTTCGTGATCGTCGTAATCGGTACACTTTTGGAAAGCAAAGCATTGGGATACACCCTTTGGTTTTTACAGATTCTGGTTGCAACGCTGTTGTTTATATATCTTGTTCCTCGCAAAACGCAACGATGTTCCTCACAGGCCCGTTCCATTACACTGGCCACCTCCCTGATCCAAAACATCAAAAAAACAATGGAACAACTCTTTTTCGTTTGTGGATGCACCATCGTTTTCGGAATCTTTTTTGACGTATTGTCTCAAACGGTGGTCCTTCATTCAAAAACAATCAAAACTCTGATTGCCTGTATGGAACTGACCCACGGGCTGACCTTATACGGTAATGAAGAAATTTACAGTGTTGCTACGATTCTCGGTTTTTCCGGATTTGCCATTCTGACACAATGCGCCTACTACGTCCAGCAAACCGATCTTCGGTTTCGTTTTGTTTTGATCGGAAAAATCTTGTACGCAGCATGGATGCCGCTCATTCTTTATTTACTCCAACCACACGGTTCTTACAAAATACCGGCGCTGATTATATTTATTTTGACAAACGTACTCACAGCGTGTATAATAAGACCCAAAGGGTGTGAAAAAGAAAATGATTTTTTCAAAAGAAATAGAAAAATGCTGTGCCTATTGCGAAAAAGCAACAAGGATCACCATGAGAGATCAGGTCCTCTGCCCTCATAAGGGGATTGTGGATGCAGGATATCATTGCAGAAAGTTCCGCTATACCCCCCTCAAGCGTAATCCTAAGCCACAGGTATTGCAAACCGAACAGTTTACCAAAGAAGATTTTGAAATTTAAAAAAGTGCGGTGTTTGCCATTGCAAACACCGCACTTTTTGCAAAAAGAAAGGGCAAGTACCGATTGGTACTTGCCCTATTTTTGCATATCAAAGATAAGCCAGGATTAATACTTTCTCTTGCGAGCTGCCTCTGACTTCTTCTTTCTCTTTACGCTGGGTTTCTCGTAGTGCTCTCTTTTTCTGATCTCAGAAAGTACGCCGGATTTGGCACACTGTCTCTTAAATCTCTTCAATGCACTATCTAAGGATTCATTATCCTTAACGCGGATTTCTGCCACTGGTTTTCCCTCCCTCCGCTTGACGAAACAATCCACAAAATTGCGGATAATAGCATTATACAGAAAAAAGGCAGGCTTGTCAATATCTTTATGCCAATTTTTTTATTTTGCTACGATGTTCATCAGCTTGCCGGGAACGTAGATCACCTTAATAAGCTGTTTACCCTCCAGCCAAGATGCCAGTTTGGCATCCGCCTGCACGGCCGCAAGAACGGTATCCTGATCATCGTTTGCTCCAACCACCAGTTTGCCGCGAACCTTGCCCATAATCTGAACGGCAATTTCAACGGTATCGCTAACCGTCTTGGACTCATCATAAGCAGGCCACTGGGTATGATAAACGTCACCTTCAAAGCCGGCCAACGCCCACATTTCCTCAGTCACGTGAGGAGCAAAGGGATTGAGCATAGTAACAAAAATCTTCAACTCGTCCTTGGTAACGTTACCCTTGGCATAGATCAAATTGATCAAGCTCATCAACTGAGCGATGGCGGTATTGAATTTCATATTGTCAATATCGGAGGTAACCTTTTTGATGGTTTTGTGGAATTCCGCCTCAATGGCCGCATCCATACCTTCCCGTCCGTCATAAATGTCCATCAGAGAGAACGCACGCTCCAAAAAGCGCTTACAACCCTTGATGGAATTAGTGGACCAAGGGGCGCTCTTTTCAAAGTCGCCGATAAACATCTCGTACATTCTCAAGGTATCGGCGCCATATTGCTCCACGATATCGTCGGGATTCACCACGTTGCCACGGGATTTACTCATTTTTTCGTTATTCTCGCCCAGAATCATACCGTGAGAGGTACGCTTTTGATAAGGTTCTTTGCAGTCAAGAACGTCAATATCATACAAGAACTTAGCCCAGAATCTGGAATACAGAAGATGCAATGTGGTATGTTCCATACCGCCGTTGTACCAATCTACGGGCATCCAATATTGCAGTGCTTCCTTACTGGCAATTTCCTTATCGTTGTGGGGATCCAGATAGCGCAGGAAATACCAAGAAGAGCCTGCCCATTGGGGCATCGTATCGGTCTCGCGCTTTGCGGGAGCACCGCACTTAGGGCAGGTGGTATTGACCCAAGAATCAATCTTTGCCAGGGGGCTTTCACCGGTGTCAGTGGGCTCATAGCTCTCAACCTCAGGCAATTTCAAGGGCAATTCTTCTTCGGGAATTGCAACGTAACCGCAGCAATCGCATTTTACAATCGGAATCGGCTCACCCCAATAGCGTTGACGGGAGAACACCCAGTCGCGCAGTTTGAAATTGACCTTCTTCTTACCAATTCCCTTTTCTTCCAAAAACTTAATAATCGCTTCCTTAGCTTCAGCAACGGTGAGATCGTTGAGGAAGCCGCTGTTCATCATAATGCCGGTTTCAACGTCGGTAAAGGCGGCCTCGGAGATATCACCGCCGGCCACGACCTGCACCATAGGAATATCAAACAGTTTTGCAAATTCATAGTCACGGGTATCGTGAGCAGGTACCGCCATAATGGCGCCGGTGCCGTAGGTCATCAGAACGTAATCGGAAACGTAGATCGGAATTTCCTGATCGTTGACCGGATTGATACCACAAACACCCTGCAGAACGACGCCGCTCTTTTCTTTGGCAAGCTCAGTACGCTCAAAATCGGATTTGGCCGCTGCTTTTTTGCAATAGGCGCGAACGTCCTCAATGTTTTCAATCTTATCAGCGAAGGTATCAATAAAGGGATGTTCGGGTGAGATAACCATATAGGTGGCGCCAAACAAGGTATCGGGACGGGTGGTATAAATCTCCAATTTCTCCCCTACTGTGGTATCAAACCAAACGGAAGCACCTTCGCTACGACCGATCCAGTTCTTCTGCTGGGTCTTAACGCGCTCAATAAAATCAACCTCATCCAGATCGTCAATCAAGCGCTGGGCATACTCGGTAATTTTCAACATCCACTGGCTCTTTACCTTATGGATTACAGGGCCGTTACAACGCTCACAGGCGCCGTTAACAACTTCCTCGTTGGCCAGCACTACCTTACAGCAGGTACACCAGTTAACGTTCATTTCTTTTTTATAGGCAAGACCTTTTTTAAAGAGTTGAAGGAAAATCCATTGCGTCCATTTAAAATATGCAGGATCGGTGGTATCAATCTCTCTGGACCAGTCAAAGGACAGACCTAAACTCTGCAACTGCTTTTTAAAATGGTTAACGTTATTTTTGGTTACAACTGCCGGATGAATTTTATTCTTAATGGCATAGTTTTCCGTAGGCAGACCGAAAGCGTCCCAACCCATGGGATACAAAACGTTGTAACCCTCCATTCTCTTTTTACGGCTGATAACGTCCAGCGCCGTATAAGAACGGGGATGCCCCACGTGAAGACCCTGACCCGACGGGTAAGGAAATTCAACCAGCCCGTAAAACTTGGGCTTGGAATAATCATTTTTTACTTCAAAGGTATGATTATCTTCCCAATACTTTTGCCATTTTTTCTCAATTCCCTGAAAATCGTATTTCATCGTTAATCCTCCTTGATCCATTGCGCAATATCCATTGATTCGCCGTCAGCCCACAGCCGTTCCAGCTTATAAAAATCGCGGGATTCGGTACAGAAAACGTGTACCATAACACCGGCATAATCCAACAGCATCCACTTGCCTCCGTCATTGAGATCCTTGTGAATGGGCTCAATGCCAAGTTGCTGTGTTACCTGATACTCCGCTTCATCTGCCAGCGCCTTGACCTGGGTAGAAGAGCCGCCGGTACAAATTACGAAATAATCGGTCATTACCGTAATGCTGTCAATTTTTAAAACCTGAATATCTTGTCCTTTTTTGGAATCCAGCGAACGCACAATCACTTCCAAAAGCTTTTGATTGTTATCTGCCATCCTGTTTGTCCTCCGTAATAATAGATTTCAGCATCCAATTGCGGGCCGCCACTGTTTGCGGGTGCAAGAAGAAGCCTTTTTTAACAATATAAGTGATCGAGCGATCAAAATTCATCAGCACCGCACGGTCCAGATCAATCTGTGCCGTCCGACGCATTTCCTCAACGCCTTCATAGGTACGGGCCGGCTCAATGCTATCAGCCAAAAACAAAATCTTATCCAGTGCCGTCATCCGTTCTCTGCCGGTTGTATGACATTTGATCGCCTGCAAAATAGAGCGGTCCCGCACGTAAAACTTTTCACCCGCAAAGAGAGCACCGGTAATTTGATGATAAATTTGCGGTGCCTGCCGATCTTCAACAGACAACTTATAGTGACGTTTTTGCAGATAAGCAAGCTGTCTTTTTTTGCCCCAGCACTTCGTGGCATCGTGCAATAGAGAAGCCAGATACACCTGCTGCTCATCCGCACCATGAATTCGCGCCAGTTCCGCGGCATACTCTGCTACCCGATAGGAATGATCGTATTTTTCAGGAGTCAGATTATCCCGAAGGTATGCCTCCAAGGGTGCAAGTGCTTCTTTTCCGTACAGAAAGTATCGCAGTTCCAGCGGCAAAGTGGGATCAATCTCCCCTTCTCTGATTCCGGTTGAACTCTTATCAACCACGGGGATCTGCAGAATCACGCACTTGACTCCAAGTTCAGATTCCAAACGTTTTGCCTGCGGTCCAAGACGCTCAACGTCCTCCTTGGTGCGGGCGGCCGCCAGCAACGTGCACATCCCTGCAAGCTTGTCAGCCTGATACCAATTTTCAAAAGAAAACAGCATATCCGATCCCATCAAAAACCAGATTTCATAATCAGGATACAGATCCTTCAGATAGCTAACCGTCTCAATGCTGTAACTTTTTCCGCCCTTACGCATCTCCCAATCGCTGACCGTGACGCCACGAATGCTGCCAAGCAACATTTCCACCGCACGAAACCGTTTTTCATCACTCAAAAAATGAGCCGACGTTTTGTGAGGTGGAGTTGCTGTAGGCATTACAATAATTTTGTCAAATCGAAACCGTTTGACCGCTTGACGCAACAGGTGAAAATGGCCCGAATGCGGTGGATCAAAGGTGCCGCCGTAAAACAACAACCGTTTCATATTCACCTCGGCAACACGATTTTACGGGATTCGGGTTTGGAGGCCGGACGATACAGAACGATTTTCTTTCCGATCACCTGCACAACGTTACTGCGCGTTGCTAACGCCAGTTCTTCTGCCGCTTCCCGTACGTCCAACAAAGCAGTATCCAATACTTTAAATTTTATAATTTCACGTTTTTCCAGAGCAAGGTCCAGCTGCTTAATAAAATTATCGCTGATTCCTTCCTTGCCCAACTGAAAAATAGTATCCTCTCCTGCCGCAATAGAGCGAAGGAACGCCCGTTGTTTGCTGGTAATCATAATCAGTTCTCTCCCTGTATTTCTTTGATTCTTTTCATAAAGTTCTCAAGTGCTCTGCCACGGTGGCTAATGCTGTTTTTTTCCGACGCCGAAATTTCGGAAAAGGTTTTGCCCTCAAATTCATCGGGGCAGAACATACAATCATAGCCAAAGCCGTTATCGCCACGCTCCTCAAAGGCGATGCTACCATAACAATGCCCTTCTACGGTAAAGGAACAATCATCATCCAATACACAGGCAATCGCGCTGGTAAAATGAGCCGTTCTGTGAGCAGTATCCACATCCTTCATTTTTTCAAACAGATAGGTACGGCGGGCGGCATCATCCGGTTGATTTCCGTAACGAGCGCTGTATACACCGGGTTCTCCATTTAACGCATCAACGCAAAGACCGCTGTCGTCTGCCACGGTGGGCAATTTACAGATGTCATATACTGCCTTTGCTTTGATCATAGCGTTTTCAGCAAAGGTTACGCCGTTTTCTTCCGGGTCTACCTCCACACCGGCCTCTTTCAAGGATAACACCTCAAAACCGAGCAGAGCAAAAATCTCTCTGAATTCTCTTAACTTATGCCCATTATTGGAAGCGAGCACAAAGGTATTATTCATCGTTATTTCTCCAATGCCTTTTGTTGAGCCGCAAAAATTTCATCACAGCCCTTTTCTGCCAGGAGCAACAGTTCATTCAATTCCGCCCTGGTAAAGTCGCGGCCCTCACCGGTGCCCTGAATTTCAACAAAGCCACCGGCATCCGTCATAATCACGTTTACGTCCGCCATAGCGCCGCTATCCTCGCTGTAGCATAGATCAAGCATCGGAATATCGTTTACAATACCGACGCTTACGGCCGCCACGGCGTGTTTGATGGGATCTTTTTCCAACACGCCGGCTTCCAGCAACTTGTTCACTGCCATTTTCAGGGCAATAAAACCGCCACTGATAGAAGCTGTTCTGGTACCGCCGTCAGCCTGCAACACGTCGCAGTCAATCGTGATGGTTCGCTCCCCCAGCGCCTCCAGATCCACAGCGCCCCGCAGGGCTCTGCCGATCAAACGCTGAATTTCCGCACTGCGTCCGTTGAGTTTGAGTTTGGAAATATCACGGCTGTTACGGGTGGAGGTGGCACGGGGCAACATATTGTATTCTGCCGTAACCCAGCCCTTGCCACTGTCCTTCAAAAAGGGCGGCACCTTTTCCTCCACACTGGCGTTACATAAAACCCAGGTATTACCGGCGCAGAACAGCACACTGCCCTCAGCGTATTTGGTAAAGTCCTTTTGAATTTTTAATTCGCGGAGTTGATCATTCCGCCGGTTGTTCTCTCTCATTCTCTATACCTCAAAACAATGCTTTTACAAAATCCTCTGCGGAGAAGGGTTGCAGATCCTCTGCGCCTTCACCCACACCGACCAGCTTGACCGGCAATTCCAGCTCATGCTGAATGGGTACTACAATGCCACCCTTGGCGCTACCATCCAATTTGGTGAGCACCACGCCGGTGATCTCCGCCACCTTTTGAAACTCTTTGGCTTGATGCACCGCATTTTGACCGGTGGTTGCATCCAACACCAAAAGCACCTCGGTATCGGCATCGGGAAGCTGGGTTTGAATCACGCGATAAATTTTTCCCAGTTCGTTGAGCAAATTCACTTTATTGTGAAGGCGACCGGCGGTGTCGCAAATGATTATGTCAGCACCTCTCGCCTTTGCCGCATTGATGGTGTCAAAAACAACGGCGGCGGGATCGGCTCCCTGCCCCTGCTTGATGATATCCACGCCAATACGATCCGCCCAAGTGGTAAGCTGTTCAGCGGCGGCGGCACGGAAGGTGTCAGCGGCGCCGAGAATCACCTTTTTCCCTTGCTTTTTGAAGTTGTTGGCAAGCTTTGCCGTGGTGGTGGTTTTGCCCACACCATTCACGCCGATCATCAGAATTACAGAGGGCTTGGTGCCGGTATGAAGGCTTGCATCCGCCCGGGACATCATATCCGTGATAATTTCCTGCAGTGCAGAACGGATTTCCTCCGGCTCACGGATTTTGCCTTCCTTGGTACGCGCCCGAAGTTCGTCCATAATCTCCATCGTAGTTTCCACGCCAAGATCTGCTTCAATCAGCGCTTCTTCCAGTTCTTCAAAAAGGTCTTCATCGATCTTGCCAAACATCTTCAATACGCCATCCAGCTTTTGACTGACGTTTTGCTTGGTTTTGGCAAGACCGTTTTTCAGTTTTTCAAAAAATCCCACAAAAAATTCCTACTTTACGTTTAATTTAAGTTGTTTTTCCATTTCACCGACGTTGATGGTCAAGAGTTTGGAAACACCCTTCTCCTGCATGGTCACACCATACAGAACGTCCGCCTCCTCCATCGTGCCGCGACGATGTGTAATGGTAATAAATTGCACCCGATCGCTGAACTTACGCAGATAGGCGGCAAATCTGGCTACGTTTACGTCGTCCAATGCGGCCTCAATCTCGTCCATAACGCAGAAAGGTGTAGGACGGATCTTTAAGATCGCAAAGTACAGCGCAATCGCACTCAATGCCTGTTCACCACCGGAAAGAGACATAATGTTTTTGATAATCTTTCCGGGCGGTGCCACCTTGATATCAATGTTACAATCCAATACGTTTTCAGGATCCTCCAGAATCAGTTCTGCACGACCGCCGCCAAACAATTCCTTGAAAATAGCATCAAACTGAACGTTTAACCGTTCAAAGTTTTCGGCAAAAATGATCTTCATCTGAGAAAGCAACTCGGTAATCAGCTTTTCAAGATCACGTTTGGAAACAGTAAGGTCGTCCACCTGCTCTTGCAAAAAGTCGTGGCGCTTTTTAACCTCGGCATATTCCTCAATAGAATCCAGATTGACGTTACCAAGGGCACGCATCTTATTTCTGAGCTCGCTTGCACGTTTTTTGGAAGCGGGCACGTCTTCCAGCACCGTTCGCTTCTCCTCCGCTTCGGTGACGGTCAAGTTATACTCGTCCATCAGTTTTGCGATCAAGGACTCGCTTTGCTCGGAAATGTTGTTCAGTCGGTTTTCCAAGCGGCTCGTTTCAGCAAGGAGTTGTTCCTTTACCGCCAACTTATCCTTCTGCATAGAGCGAAGATTGGTCTGTTTGGCATCGTTTTCATCACGCTGTTTGATCAGTTCGGCAGATTTCTTCTGGCTTTCTCCAATGGTAACACGGGTTTGCTCCAGATCAGTGGCAAGCTGTTCTTTTTCCAATGCCGCCTCTTCCATTGCAAGTTTGGCCGCATCAACCGATTGCTGACGCTCGCCCTTATCGGCAGATACCTGCTCAAGCTGTGTTTGATATTGACGGATCATATTGTCAATACCTTCGATTTCCTTAAAGACGCCGCTTTCCTGCACCTGACACTGTTGCATATCAGCCTTGATTTGTTCTGCTTTTTGCTGATTTTCCCCACTGAGATTTTCCAAAGACAGCAACGTTTTTTGTTGCGCATCCAATTGTTTCTCAATATCTGCAGTTCTTTCATCACACTGATCGGCATGTGCCGTGTGAAGTTCCATAGCGGCGGCCATTTGTTGCAGCTCATCCCTCAGGTTATTTAAAATAGCCTGGTAGGAATCCAGCACTACCGCCTTGTTTTCCTTGAGATGGTTTAAGGTGACGATTTGCTCGTTCACCGTATCTTGTTCGGCGCGCAAGCCTTCCATTTTGGCATCGGCTAACGCAAACTCTTCTTTTGCTTTCTGCGTCGCCTGCTTTTTCTCATCCAAAACAGCCTCGGCCTTTTCAAGTTCTGCCGCAATTCTCTCCTGCTCCAAGCTTCTGCTGAGCAGACCGGAGGATCGGGAGGCAGAACCGCCGGTCAGGGATCCACCCACGTTTACAATCTGACCGTCCAGCGTGACGATTCTGTATTTATGACCGGTTTTGGCCGCCAGCGCAGTGGCGTGATCCAGATGATCCACCACCAAAATCTTGCCCAGCAAAAAGCCGATGGCCTTGGGATAGTCGGTTTTGACCAGATCAGCGGCAACGCCAATAAATCCGTCATACTTTTTAAATTCTGCCGCATTTAACTCCGAGATACGAATGGTATCCAGAGGCAATACGGTCACACGACCGGCGTTTTGCGATTTGAGCAAAAAGATGGCCTTTTTGGCATCCGCCTCGGTTTTGGCCACCACGTTCTGAATTGCGCCGCCAAGTGCGGTTTCAATTGCCGTGATATATTTGTCGGGCACACGGATCAACTGAGAAATCGTGCCGCAAATTCCTTGCAGTCTGCCTCGCTCCGCTTCCCGCAGAACGGTTTTAACACTGCCCTGATATCCTTCCAGATGCTTTTCCATATCTTTGAGCATCTGTAAGCGGTTGCTCTTTTGCTTAACGTCTTCGGCCGCCTCTTCCAAAGCGGCATCCGCCTTCTCAAAAGCCTGACGTTTAATGTCGGACAAATAACGAATACCATCCTCAACGTTGGATAGCTCTTGCAATTTGGCATCACATTCTGCAAGCTGAGCATCAATTCCGTCAATCTCCTGCTGCACCGCCGCTGATTCAGGTTCTTTTTGCGCTACGGTCTGCAAAACCTCTGCCTTATGCTCTTCCAGAGCGGCAATCTGGGTTTCAACCGAGATTTTTTCCATTCGAAGATTGTTTTTCTCTTCACTCAAGCGAGCAATTTCTTCACGAATTTCTGCGCTCTTTTGTTGCTGACCTTCACTGGTTTGAGATAACTCCTCCAGTTGTTCATAAAAACTTGCCATCTGTTGCTGACAAGCGCTGATTTGTTGTTTCTTCTCTTCCGCCTGACGCTGACAATCCTCAATAGCGGCGTTAATCTCCGCACAGCGACCGTCAATGGACTCCATTTCACTTTCCGCCTTCCGGATATCTTGCTCCATATAGGCAATACGGCTATCCAGCACGGCCACCGAAGATTGCAGTTCTGCCACCTTTTCCTCAGCAGAACTGACGGACAGACGCAAATTCTCCAGCTCAATATTAATTTGCTGGTTTCCGGAAAAATGTTCGTTGATATCGCTTTCAATGTTGTTCAGTTCACGACTGACGTCCTGCAACTGTGCGGCGGCAATGGAATAGTCTTCCTTGATTTTGGCACTGCTGTCCTTGATGCGTTCAATCTCATACATCCAGATGGAAATATCAAGGGTAGTCTTTTCATCACGGTATTCCAGATACTGTTTGGCTTTTTTGCTCTGACTCTCCAGTACGGGCACACGTTCGGCCAACTCGTTGAGAATATCGTACAAGCGCACCAGATTATCCTCGGTGGATTGCAATTTACGCATTGCTTCGTTTTTGCTGTAGCGGTATTTGGAAATACCGGCTACCTCTTCCAAAACAGCACGACGATCATCGCTTTTCGGCGAAAGAATCTCTGCAATCTTACCCTGTCCGATAATGGAATAACCGTCTTTACCCAAACCGGTATCCAAAAACAGTTCTGTGATGTCTTTCCAACGGACCTGCTGTTTGTTGATATAATACTCACTCTCACCGCTTCTGTAATATCTGCGGGACACAGTTACCTCGTTGTATTCCACCGGCAGAGCGTGATCGCTATTGTCAATGGTCAATGATACCTGCGCAAACCCCTGGGGACGGCGCTTGGCAGTACCGGTAAAGATCACGTCCTCCATTTTGGAAGAACGCAACTGCTTACCGGATTTTTCGCCCAATACCCAGCGAATGGCATCGGAAATATTACTCTTGCCGGAGCCGTTGGGGCCCACGATGGCCGTAATGCCGCCGGGAAACTGGATATCAATTTTGTCAGGGAAAGATTTGAATCCCTGAATTTCCAGACTCTTTAAATGCAAATTCCGCACATCCTTACTCAAATACTTACGGAGCCTTAAAAAAGACAGAATACCGCAATTTAACTATAATTAGATTTATTATAGCAAATATTATTTTATAAATCAATATATATAAATATAAAAAAGTCCCCTTTCGGAGACTTTTTTATATTTTTTTAGTTTAATACATTCCGCCGCCCATTTGATTCATAGCAGCAGCGTTGGCCGCTTCTGCGGCAGGATCCTTTTTATCGGCCACAATACTCTCGGTGGTCAATACCATAGAGGCGATGCTGGCCGCATTCTGCACGGCAGAACGGGTCACCTTGGCAGGATCTACGATACCGGCCTTGAACATATTGCAGTATTTTTCGTTATAAGCATCAAAACCGAAATCCACGTCATCACTGCCGGAAATTTTTTCAATGATAACGCTGCCTTCCAGTCCGCCGTTTTTGGCAATCTGACGGATGGGCTCCTCAACAGCCTTGCGAATGATGGCAACGCCGGTCTTCTCATCCCCTTCCAGCGCGTTATAAAGAGCGTTCAAGGCGGGAATTGTTCTGATCAGAGCAACACCACCACCGGCTACGATGCCCTCTTCTACGGCCGCCTTGGTTGCCGCCAGAGCATCTTCAATGCGCAGTTTTTGCTCCTTCATTTCAGTTTCGGTAGCGGCGCCAACCTTGATGACAGCTACGCCACCGGCCAATTTTGCCAGTCTTTCTTCCAATTTTTCTTTGTCAAAGGAAGAGGTAGTGGTCTCAATGGCGGCGCGAATCTGATTTACACGGTCTTTAATGGCGGCAGAATCACCCATACCGTTGACAATAATGGTATTTTCCTTCTGTACCTTGATCTGCCCGGCACGACCCAGCATATCCAGCGTGGCGCTTTTCAGGTCATAGCCCAGTTCCTCGGAAATTACCTGACCGCCGGTCAGAATGGCAATATCCTGTAACATTTCTTTTCTTCTGTCGCCAAAGCCGGGAGCTTTAACAGCTACACAAGAGAAGGTGCCGCGAATCTTGTTGACAATCAGCGTTGCAAGAGCCTCACCTTCAATATCCTCGGCAATGATTACCAGTTTTTTGCCGGTCTGCATAATCTGCTCCAGCAACGGCAGGATCTCCTGAATATTAGAAATCTTTTTATCGGTGATCAAAATGCAGGCGTCGTCAACCACAGCCTCCATCTTATCAGTGTCGGTAACCATATAAGGAGTGATATAGCCGCGATCAAATTGCATACCTTCAACCACGTCGCTATAGGTTTCGGCAGTTTTGGACTCCTCCACCGTAATAACACCGTCAGCAGAAACCTTATCCATAGCCTCGGCAATCAACTTACCAATGGTTTCATCTCCTGCGGAAATGGTGGCAACCCGGGCAATATCATCGGTGCCGTTTACCTTTTTGGAGTTGGCAACGAGCACGTCAACCACAGCTTTAACGGCCTTTTGAATACCTTTTTTCAACACCATAGGATTGGCACCGGCCGCGACGTTCTTCATACCCTCGCGGATCATAGCCTGCGCCAGCAAAGTGGCAGTAGTGGTACCGTCACCGGCAATATCGTTGGTCTTGGTAGAAACCTCTTTCACCAACTGTGCGCCCATATTCTCAAAAGGATCATCCAATTCAATATCCTTGGCAATCGTTACACCGTCGTTGGTGATCAGCGGAGCGCCGAACTTTTTGTCCAGTACCACGTTTCTGCCCTTGGGGCCCAAGGTGATTTTAACGGTATCGGCCAGTTGATCCACACCCTTTTGCAGTGCTTTTCTGGCCTCTTCGCCATACAAAATTTCTTTTGCCATTGTGTATAACTCCTTTCTTACTCAACAATTGCGAGAATGTCGCTCTGTCTGACAATAATATATTCCTGACCGTCCAATTTGATCTCGGTACCGGAATATTTGCTGGTAATTACACGGTCACCGACCTGAACGGTCATTTTAACTTCACTGCCGTCAACCAATCCGCCGGGACCAACCTCCAGCACCTCTGCGATCTGGGGCTTTTCCTGCGCGGAAGCGGTCAGAATAATACCACTCTTGGTGGTTTCTTCTGCCTCAACCATTTTGACAACGACTCTGTCTGCAAGGGGTTTGATCTTCATATAAATACCTCCGAAGTATGATTTTTGTATTTTTAGCACTCGCATCTTTTGAGTGCTAAAACAATCATAACACATTTTTCCTAAAAAGCAAGTCTTTTTGAAAAAAATGTGTTATGATCTTTCAGTTTTAAGGGGTTGCCGACTTATTTTTTAAAATATTGATAAATATTGCATGTCAGCATTCCGTTATAAATTTTTCGTTTTTTATCCGCCGCTCGTCCAATCTGCTCTTCAAAATCACAATCAACAGGGGCAATTACGTACAGCCGATGCTCCGGAATCAACAAGGATTTCATAGTGCTGTACACGCGACTCGCCTGTTCTTTATCCAGCAAACGCTCTCCATAGGGCGGATTGGTTACGATCACACCTTTTTGCGCCTTCGCCGCAAAATCAGCCACGTCAGCCTTTTCTACCCATACGCCTTTTTTGATACCGGCAAGGGTTGCGTTGTGACGCGCCAATTCCACGGCCGCCCCATCAATATCCGATGCAAACGCAATGGGTTCGTTCAAAGGACGACGTAGTTCCAGAGCCTCTGCGCGGGCCTTAGCCGCCAACCCCTCCGGCACGCAATCCCAACGCTCGTAATCAAAGCGGCGTCCCAAACCGGGGGCCATATTGGCCGCTTGCATAGCTGCTTCAATGGCGATGGTGCCGGAGCCGCACATCGGATCGTAAAACGGTATACCCGGAGAATATCTGGACAGTTTTACCATTGCAGCCGCAATAGTCTCCCGCAGGGGCGCGGCACCGGACTGCACCCGATATCCACGTTTATACAAGGCCATACCGCTGGTATCCAAATATAAATATGCCGTATCTTTAAAAAGCATGAATTGAATCTGCACCCTCGGCTCACTTTCCTCAAACCGACCAATGCCATAGATCTCACCCAAGCGTGTTACCGCCGCCTTTTTTATAATCTTCTGGCAGTCGGGCACCGAATGTAGTTTACTTTTCAAAGACGTGCCCTTCACCGGAAAAGCATTCAACGGACCGATAAAGTCTTCCAAGGGGATTTTTTTAACCCCTTGGAACAACTGTTCAAACGTGGTCGCCTTCCAACGTCCCAGTTCGATCAGAACCCGCTCCGGTGTACGCAGAAACATATTGGCTCTAGCCACCGCTTCAAAATCGCCTTCAAAAACCACTCGGCCGTCCATCACTTCCTTTACCGGATAGCCGAGGCGCTGTATTTCATCCTTCAAAATACTTTCCAGCCCAAACAAACAAGGCGCTGTAAGTGTCATTTTTTCCATAGTTGTTTCTTATTCCTGCCCATACATTTTCATCATTCGTTCATTAAGGTCCTCTGCTGCGTTATAACCCATCCGTTTCTGACGGTTGTTCATGGCGGCAACCTCAATGATAATCGCAAGGTTTCTGCCCGGTTTGATAGGAATGGTCAAGGTAGGCAACGGAACGTCCAACAGGTTTGTATACTTCGTTTCAATCCCCAGACGATCATAAGTTTTGGTCCGATCCCAAACCTCAAGATTGATGATCATATCAATATTTGCTGTATCCTTAACCGCGCCCATACCGAAAATCTGGCGAACGTTGATGATACCGATACCGCGCAATTCAATAAAGTGACGAATCAATTCCGGAGAGGTGCCGATCAGCTCGTCGGCACTGACCTTACTGATCTCCACCGCATCGTCAGCAATCAAACGATGACCGCGCTTTACCAGTTCCATCGCCGTTTCACTCTTACCGACGCCGCTTTCACCCATCAGCAAAACACCTTCGCCGTACAGCTCTACCAAAACGCCGTGGCGAGTGATACGCTGTCCCAGATGGGCATTTAAAAAAGGTACCAGTTCCGTAATCAAGGCCGAGGTATGAGTGGGCGTACGCAAAATAGGAATGCCGTGTGCCTTTGCATTGGCAATGATTTCGGGGTAAGGCTCCAGGTTTCGGGTGATGACCAAAGCCGGGAACTTAAACTCAAACAACCGATCCAGCACTTTATTACGCTCTTCGGTGGTCATTCCCTCCATATAGCTGAATTCCGCCTTACCCATCATGAGCAGACGGTTATGATCAAAATAATCAAAAAAGCCGGCAAGCTGCAAGCCGGGACGGTGTACGTCGTTGGAGATCACCTTGATGTCTTCCCCGCCCTCCGGCAGAAACACCGTCTCAAACTGCAGTTTTTCAATCAAATCGCCCAAGCGGAGAAATGCCTGCTGATCCATAAACTCAACCTCCTGAAGATTGCCATTTTTTACAAGTATAACACAGTTTCAGCCAAAAGAAAATAAAATATTTATTTTTTGGCAAAAAACTCTTGTTAAAATCCGATTCCTGTATTATAATACAAACAATGCGCCCGTAGCTCAGCTGGATAGAGTGTCAGACTCCGACTCTGAAGGCCGCTGGTTCGAATCCAGTCGGGCGTACCAACAAAGAAACGTGATTTGTCTACCAGACAAATCAGGTTTCTTTGCGTGATGCGTTCCTTCGGAACGTGATGCGCACTACGTGCGTGATGCAGGCGTCGCCTGTGATGCACACCTTCGGTGCGTGTACGGAACGCATCGCATCACCTATCACAGCGCAGCTGCATCACTTATCGCTTATTTACAAACAATCCTATTACGTGATATAATATTGAAAAGCGAGGTATATATTATGTCAGAATCAAAGCTCAGGGAACTTTCTATGGATTTTTCCGTAGATATTATTGAATTAGTGAAGTATTTGAAATCTATTAAAGAATCCATCATTTCCAATCAAATCGGCAGAAGCGGCACAAGTATTGGCGCGAACATCCACGAAGCAAACTATGCTCACGGAAAGCCTGACTTCATTGCAAAACTGCAGATTGCCTTGAAGGAATGCTATGAAACGGAATATTGGTTAGAACTGTTTGCAAAGTCCGATATTTTGAATAGAGAAACCGCCGTTGATCTTTACAACCAATGTGGTACGATTCGCCGCATCTTAATTGCCTCCATCAACACCGCAAAGGAGCATGTGAAATGAACTTTTTTCAAAGAATCAAATTGCGCAGGCAGCTCAAAAAACATATAAACAGACCTTTAGATATTAATGAAATTCTCTCTCGCAAGTCTAATATAAATGTAGTAATTGACGCTTATGAGTTTTTTATGCGAAAATATCATTGGAAGATTGATGGATGTGATTCTCCGTATGTGAGAACATTCCTGCTTTGCGTTTTGTATGACGGCGAAATTGCCAATGGCGGTATATCTCAATTCCTGGCAAACACTTGCGGTAATTTTGCACATCAAACAGCTGATGCTTTACATACAATCGGTGCTTTGGATGCAGAAACACTGTTGCGAAAAAGCTTCGTTCTTTTTAGTAATGGTGTCGTTCCTGAAGATGAAGTTGTAAGAAATAAAATACTCGATGAAATCTGTGAAACCGATACAATGATAGAATTGGATACTGTAGCATACAATACAGATATTTGCAATTTCTGCTATCGGTATTTGATTAATAATGTAGATCATTTTTTGGCAAACAAGTAAGACAACCGGCACACTACTTTTGCTTACTTTTACCTCTATTCTGCTCCGTTTGGTTACTCTTAGGCACAAAAGAAACACCATTTGTCCACTACCGGACAAATGGTGTTTTCTTTTTTTCATTTTCAAGATAACGCTTTTAAAACTTCATCGTGCAGTTTGATCAAGAATTCAGAATTGCGAGGATAATGGGCAAAATCAATTTTTTCTCCGGCGATTTCATAAATCAAATCCAGCACCGCTTGTCTGCCGATTTTTTGTTCCAATTGTTTGAGTAACATCCTGTCTTGCAACGCATCGTAAAACACCTTGGTGCGAATGGATTCAATGGCGCCGTCTTCATACGGATAAACCGAATACGGATCACCCGAAGGCCACGCCCGATCACCATCGCTGGTGACAAACGGATTGATCTTCCTTTCAGCGCGGGCAGAGTAATAAAAATTGTAGCCCCATTGCAGGAAGCCAACCATTTCACCCACGTACATCTGCACGCCCAAAATACGATTGCGATATGAAGGCATTGCAAAAAAGCGATTACCCACAAGATCACCTTGGCTACAGCAGTAGTAGCACCAGCGCTCTTTGATATCCCGTTCCATAAAGGGCTCAATGTGATTGGTGGCACAAATAGGCGTATCAATCAAGCCTTTGTCGTAAAACTCAATGTTAGACAGCGCATCTACCATCTTAAAGCCCTGCAAATAGGGTGCAAGAAACTCTTTGGCCGCCTTATAATTCTCAAAATCGTGTTCCCGCTTGAGGGACGGTTCATCGGAGATGTGGAAATAGCATTGTTGCGCAATGCCCATTTTTTCAAGACGGTCGGTAAGTTTTGGTAAAAACGCCGCCAAGAAGGTGCGATACGCCTCGCCCTGCGCCGCAGTATGCCAACCAAACAATTTTTCTTCTTTGCCATCCACCGATACGACGATCTTGGGGCAGCATTCCACGCCCCATTGGGTATATAGGTGTGAAAGTTCAAAATAGCGTATGCCGTATTTGTGGCACAATTCCACCCAGCGCTCCAGCAAGGAAAAATCAAAAGAATATTCACCGTTTTCAAGGCGTACACCCACCAGTTGCATCGTGGGGCGTTCCCCGCCGACCGCCGTATCCAAGGGCGGTGTAAACAGCGGCGTAAGCAACATCATAATACCGGTGCGGGCGGCAGTTTTAATATATTGCTCTATCAGTTGCCAATGCGCCTCACTCATCATTTCAACGCCATGATAATCAGCGATGGAGTCGCAATGAAACCATTGGGTAAAAATCAAATCATTTTCTGCGATCGAAACCGGCGCCACGCAAATGTCAATCTTTGCGGTGCAAACGCTTCCGTCTCTTTGATCGGTAATTGCGATGCTCAAAGGATACTCGCCGGCCACCATATCTTTTTGCAAGTCAACCGTAACAAACAACACGCACAAGTCATATCTGCGAGTTTTGGCTTTTCCATCCTTCACGGGATATAGGACATCAGGAAACAGGCCGGGGGTCTTTGTGATATAATCATCGTCACAGCGGTCTGCATACACCGGCATTTCAGCAGGGACATATCCCACCTCGTCCACCGTAGCATAACCTTTAAATTCATCACAAACCGAAACCTCAATCTCCGCATATTTATGGCTATCAACGGATGGAATTGTTTCAATCAACAGTTGAAATGAGATTCGCTCACCCGACGCAGCCGCTATGTGATCAATGGCCGCAAATTGATCTATCTTGTCTCCCAAAAACACCTTTTCAAGAGAAGAAACAATCTTTACGTTTAGCATATTCAATCCTCCGGTTATTTACACATTGACAGCAGTTTTTGTGCCCGACGATAGGCATCATTAAAAAACTCCTGCAACGGCATTTTTTCATACTCGTCCCGTGACTTAAGGGACAGCTCAAGCGTTAACGGGCCCTCAAATCCGGAGTTTTTGATTTTTTCTCCAAACCACTCCCAATCAAGGGTGCCGTCAAAGGGAAGCAGGTGTAAATCATCCCGATAGTGAATATCTCCGGGACGGGTGACACCACAGTTATCGTGAATATGTGTACAAATCAAGCGATCACCGTATTTTGCCATCATATCCTCCATAGGCGTATAGCAAAGATTGTGACCGCAATCCCAGCAAAAGCCGTGATATTCCGGCAAATTTTTCATTACCTCGTGTAAATGGGGCAAGGGCTCCAAGTTTTCTACTGCAAGCCGGACGCCGCAGTTCTCAGCAAATGCAAACAGTCGGGCAAATCGCTCCAATCCGATCTCGCTCACTTTGGGAGCTATACTATGGATCGTACAATGCATAATGGCCATATGAATTCCGTTTTTACCGCAACGTTTGATGATATCACACAACTGCGCAAGATACGTTTCCCCTTCTTCCCCCTCCAGCCAAAGACTGTTGGCGCCACCAAAGGGTAAATGCACCGTTTCCACTTCCAGATGATTCTCAGCCGCCAAAGCGCAAAGGCGTTCTACGTCCACATCACTCTTATAAGTAAAGAAAAAACAATCAAAGCCCGCTTCCTTGATCATGGGAACTTGCTGATATATATCGCATTCCTCGTGTTTTACCAAAGACACACCCAGCTTACGCATATGGATTCTCCTTTATTTTCAAAATCAACCACAGTATAGCATACTAAAAATGAAAAGTAAATAAAAAAACGACTTGAAAATTCAAGTCGTTTTTGGTGGAGATAATCGGGATCGAACCGATGACCTCTTGCATGCCATGCAAGCGCTCTCCCAGCTGAGCTATACCCCCATTTGTTTCGCAACGAAATCTATTATAACAGATTTTTTGAATTTGTCAATAGAAATTTTGCAAAACTTTAAATAAAATAAAAATTTGTGTCCCAAGCCAGATTGTGCGGAGAATGACGCAACAGAATTTTATACTCCGGGCAAAGGCTGTGAATCAATAGCGGCAAATCAAAAATGTCTTCGGAGCGGTGGTAGCCGGCAACGATCAGTTTCGGTTTGTGCAACCGAATGAGGTCGGCACCTCCCCGAATCGCCTCGGCCTCTTGTCCTTCTACGTCCATTTTTATAAGCGTGACCTTTGATGAATCAACTACCGTGTTCAGCGTCACCGAAGGCACTTCCCTACCCGTACCGCTTACCGAAGTTCCTCTGCCGTCCGAGTCCACACAAACCACACCATCGTGATCCGAAATCGCAGCACACAACAAAGTTGTATCCCGCAAAGCGCCCAAATTTTGTTCCAGTTTCCGAAACGTCTTGGCGTTCGGCTCCACGCCATAGATCTTTTGATAATCGTTGCAACAGGACAAAAATTCCTCAATGGTGTCCCCTCGGTAGGCTCCAAGATCCACGTATATTTCCTCACACAAGGGTTGTAACGGGCCAAACAAACCTTCATCTGTCTCTATCTCACGCAAAAAGGAAAACTCACCGCTCAATTTAAAACGAATGATCCCTTCAAAGACATTTTTTGACTGTTCATCACCAAGCAATTGATATACCCGTTGCAGTTTCTCACGGTTTTGACGGGCAAATTCCATATCAAATACAGTATCACCGTAAACCGGCACGTCAGGGCAATATACCGTGTGCCGAAGGGCTAACGTTTCAAGTGTGTAAAAAACGTCAGTGCGGTCACTGCCAAAGCAAACAAGAATCATCATATTCGGATACCGTTCAGCCAAAGAGGTGTATCTTTCCACAGTATAACCGCAAAATGATTGTCCTCTGACAAAAGCGTCGCTGGCAAAAATACCCACCGGTTGCCGTCCGATTGTATTCAGCTGTTTCAGCACCCGTTCTGCCCCGTTGCCCATTCCGTACAAAACCAACGGACGCGGGTCTGCAGACAGCTTTTGCCACAAATCCAACATAATTTCACCTCTTTCAAGTTGTTAAAGTATACCATGTTTTATAAAAAAAGTAAAGGTAAGCATCTTTTTATGAAGTATGGAACACCCATTTTTTGCAATACTAATATCAAAAGAACAAGGAGGTCATATATATGAAACACAAAATGTCAATCATCGGAGGAATTGCAGCAACGGCACTGGTGGGCGCCGGCATCGGATACCTGATGAAAAGCAGTAAGCCCAAACGAAAGCCCATAAATAAAACAGCAGGCCACGCATTGAAGTCAGTGGGTACAATGATTGAGCATATGAATTTTTAAAAGCAGCGCGCTTTGGGAAGTAATTCTCTCAAAGCGCACTGCTTTTTTTATAAGATCGGCGGATCGCAAATATCATTTACGATCTTTTGCATTTCTGCAGCCGAAACACGAATTTCCGTAATCTGTTCTGCCTGCAAATAGGCCTCCATATGACCAAGAGAAATATACAGTTGCTCAATTTCCGCCCGAGGAGAAATTTGTTCCAGAACAAATTTATGCTCCTCCAGAAATTGTGTAAGCCTATTAAAGGAAGCCTGCAACTTCAAAGACGCAGTTTCCCTCTCAATTTCAGATAGAATGGTCCCCATCTGCACCGAAAATCGACCGAGATAAATATTCTCAAACACGCAATAAGAGAACAACAGTATCACGATCACGCAAAAAGTAATTATCGCCTTCTTCATTCCTTACCCACCAAATATACCTGATTGTTTTCATCCACCGTCATCAAAAAAACATCGGAAACCGAAGCATAGTGGTATTCTTTTAATCTGCGCTGCAACCATTTTTCATCCAGTCCGCACTCCCGCAAATTATTCCAGAGAGGTCTGCCGTCCATCACCAATAAATGGGGTAATCCGGCAGAATCTTCCAACTTCAACTGAAAATCATCAGCACAAATCGGACGATAAGAATTCTTTTCAATCACGCTGAGTTGTCCGTTGGTTTCCAAAATCGCATAATCAATTTGGGAAATATCGGCAATTCCATCGTTTCTCATAATCTCCAGTATATCATCAATGGTTACCCGAGCGCTTTCCATTGCCTTTTGCCGAAATTTCCCACGGTAAATCAAAATCACGGGATTTCCATACAAAACGCTTCTGGCCCGAACGGATTTCAGCGCCAGTACGGAAATCAAAATTTCAAGGGCTACCAGCGCAAAAATCGGCAAAATGGCGGATACAATGGGAAGATGCAGATCCTGAATCGGCATAGAAGCCAACTCGGAAATTAAAATTGTAATCACAAGTTCTGCAGGTTGCAATTCTCCGATCTGCCGTTTTCCCATCAGCCGAACTGCCAGCACCACCGCACCATACATCAGCAAACACCTAAGTAACACCGCAATCATTCTCTTCCCTCCTCCGTAGTAGTTTTCTGCCTCAGAAGGAAAATATGCAAAAAGCCGACAGCTAAGCAAAAAGCTGTCGGCTTCTATAATTATTTATTGCAGCAAGGATCGGCTTTGACTTTTTCGGCAGGTTTTGTACCGGCTTCGGTATGATCGCCAAGACCTGTGGTTTCGGTAAACATCGCATTGGCAGTCACCGCCTGCACGGCGTCGGTGGGAATGATCAGCTTGGAGGCGGTTCCGTTGGACATCTGGATCAATGCTTCATATTTCTTAAGCTCCAGTACCGCACGATCAGCACCCGCTTCCTTCAAAGCGGCCAAACCGTCAGCCTCCGCTTTTTTCGCCAAATAGATAGCTCTGGCCTCACCTTCAGCTCGGGCAATTCTGGCATCGCGTTCACCCTCGGCAGCCAGGATCATCGCCTGCTTATCACCCTCTGCGCGGGTAATGGCGGCAGCCTTATGACCTTCGGCTTGCAGTAGGGTCTCACGGCGATCACGCTCTGCTTTCATTTGCTTTTCCATAGCATTTTGAATTTCAGCGGGAGGAATGATGTTTTTAAGTTCCACACGACTGACCTTAATACCCCACTGATCGGTGGCATCGTCCAAAATCTCGGTCATTTTACCGTTGATGGTATCGCGGGAAGTAAGGGTTGCATCCAATTCCAGCTCACCAACAATATTACGAAGAGTAGTTGCAGTGAGATTTTCAAGGGCAAGAATGGGATTCACAGCACCATAAGCGAAGAGTTTAGCATCAAAAATGCGGAAGAATACAACGGTATCAATCTGCATCGTAACGTTATCCTTGGTGATAACGGGCTGAGGCGCCGAATCCAGCACCTGCTCTTTTAGCGTAATTCTTTTGGCGATGCGCTCCAGAAAAGGAATCTTGACGTGAATGCCGGCTCCCCACGTTGTTTTGTATTTTCCCAAAAATTCAACGACAAACTCCGTGGCCTGCGGCACAATACGGATATTGGCAATTACAATCGCCAAAACCGCGAAAACTAATACAATAACAAAAGCACCCATTAAAATTTCCTCCTTAAAATTTTTTAATAACGCGTAAAACACCATACACCGGCACGGCAATCAAAATACCCGTAATCACCGCACTGATGAGTAGGACCGGTAAATAAGAGATAACGTAACCGCTTTGCATTACACAAACGGCACACAAGATCTGCCCGATATTATGTGCTGCAGCACCGGCCACGCTGACACCGTACAGCGAAAAAAGATTTTCAGTCCGCAGCAAAAGCCACATCGTACCGATTGCAAGCATTCCGCCACACAATGACATAGCAAAACTGATCGGTGTGCCAAATAACAGGGCCACCACACCGCACCGCACCAACAAAATAGCAAGCGTTGTTTTAAAATCCAGACGTATCAATGCAAACAAAGTTACAATATTGGCAACGCCCAGTTTGATTCCCGGTAACGGAATCAGCAACCGAACAGGAACGTACTGCTCCATAACCGACAACACGATTGCAAGTGCAGCCAGTATGCCGACAAACGCTACTTTTTTGGTAGTATTCATTGCACAACCACGTCCAATCCGGCATTATTGACAACACGCACCATCATTCCGTTGGGTACACAGCAAATCACGCCGCCGCCCTTCCCTATCGCAGGGCTGAACTTACAATGTTGATCGGGACAATCTGCAGACTTGACGAAAACTTTCCCATCACGTACTGTCAAAAGATTATTATACGCCCCACCGACTGGAAATTCTTCCCCCTCATTGGCGGGATCGTCAAGATGAATCTCATATAGAACGGTCCCATTTTGAAGAATTTGAACTGTATCTCCACTTCTATGATAACATAACAATACAGCAATCGCAATAAGCAAAATACACAACAGCACAAAAATGTCGCCGAGTTTTGGTTTGAATTCTTTAGCGTACATATTCAAAACTAAATTCGTAGATACGGACGGTATCACCCTCCTGAATACCACGCTCTTCCAGTTCTTCCATAACGCCGTTGTTACGCAGAATCATTTCAAAATAAGCGATAGACTCGCCATCAGAGAAATTGATGCCTGCCATAATTTTGCGAATAAATTCGCCTTCCACGCAGAATTCCCCGTCAATTTTCTCCACTGTAAAGCTGTGATCCTTTTTGTCCACAGGCTTTTCGGGTACGTAATCCGCTTCAAACACGACCGTATCGGGCAGTTCGGCCAAACGCTCCACCGTTTCTGCGATCAGTTCGCGAACGCCTTCACCGGTAACGGCGGAAATGCGATAGAAGGAATGTCCCTTCTCTTTAATGTATGCCTCAAATGCAACGGCTTTTTCCTCATCGTAAACAGAATCTGCTTTGTTGCCGACAACGATCTGAGGACGGGTGGACAACACTTCACTGTATTTAGACAATTCGGCATTAATCGTTTCAAAATCCTCAATCGGATCACGACCCTCTGAGCCGGAAATATCCACCACGTGTAACAATAAACGACAACGCTCCACGTGACGCAAAAACGCATGACCGAGTCCAACACCTTCACTGGCGCCTTCAATGATACCGGGAATATCTGCCAGCACGAAGCTCTTATCCTCAAACATCTCTACAACGCCCAAATTTGGCGTCAAAGTAGTAAAATGATAATTGGCGATCTTGGGTCTGGCCTTGGAAACGCGGGACAAGAAGGTGGATTTTCCGACGTTCGGGAAGCCCAGCAAACCAACGTCAGCAATCAGTTTGAGTTCCAGACGAATGTCAAACTCTTCTCCCTCTTGCCCCGGCTTGGCAAAACGGGGAATCTGTCTGGTGGGAGTTGCAAAATGCTGATTACCCCAACCGCCGTTACCGCCGTGCGCCGCAATGAAGGGCTGATCGTCCGACATATCCTTCATCAGTCTGCCGGTCTCCGCTTCTTTGATCAAGGTTCCCTTCGGTACCTTAATAATCAAATCCTCGGCGCTTTTACCGGTACAGTTGTTGCCGGACCCGTTTTCACCGGGCAATGCGGCATATTTTCTCTTATAACGAAAATCCATCAGCGTATTCAGATGCTGGTCCGTAACAAAAACGACGTTGCCGCCTTTGCCGCCGTCGCCGCCGTCGGGACCGCCGGCATTTACGTATTTTTCGCGGTGAAAAGAGACGGCTCCATCGCCGCCTTTACCGGCTTTGATATGAATTTTGGCCACATCAATAAACATATTTGTGCACCTCTTTCGATCAATAATTATACAAAAAAATCCCGAACTTGGCGTTCGGGATTTTGAATGTTACTGTTCTACAGCGTATACAGAAACTTTCTTTCTGTCTTTGCCCATTCTTTCGAACTTAACTTTGCCGTCAATACGAGCGAACAAAGAATCGTCCGAACCGCGGCCAACATTATTGCCGGGATGGATCTTGGTACCTCTCTGGGTTACCAGAATGTTACCTGCCAGAACGAACTGACCGTCCGCTCTCTTCACGCCAAGGCGCTTGGACTCGGAATCTCTGCCGTTCTTGGTAGAACCCATACCTTTTTTATGTGCAAAAAGTTGAATATCAATTCTCATTTGATTACACCTCCATAATTTCTAAACAAATGTATTCCGGAAAATCCGCCTGCAACTGAGAAACGCTTTTCTCAAGTGCTGTAAGCAATCCGGAAAAAATCGGATCCGGGCGCATAACGCTACATTCCAACAATGCCTCATCCTTACGAAAAACCAACGGGATTCCGAACTCTTCGGCACAGCATATGCAAAACTGCGTTACAGACGATATTGCCGCGCAGACAATATCTTCGCCCTCTTCGGCATATCCGCTGTGACCCTCACAACGAAAACCGATCAGTCGCTGCTGCTTTTTCAGCAATTTCAGCGTAGTCATTACGCATTGATCGCAGTGATCTGAACCTTGGTATAGGGCTGTCTGTGACCCTGCTTACGACGATAATTCTTCTTGGGTTTCATCTTGTAAACAATGATCTTAGAGCTTTTGGCGGTCTTGATCAGACTTGCTTCAACCTTTGCATCAGCGATGTAAGGAGTGCCAACCTTGATATCAGCACCGTCGCCGACAGCGATAACCTTATCAAAAACAACTGCCGTGTTCTCTTCTCCTGCCAGCTTTTCTACAAAGATTACATCGCCTTCCTGCACTTTGTACTGCTTTCCGCCTGTTTCAATAATTGCGAACATTACAAAGCACCTCACTTTCTTAATTAAAAACTCGCTACATAAGGTTTGGTTTCCCAATTAGACCCCATATAAGCGGCATCGGTTATTATAACACAACCCATTATAATTGTCAATATAATTATTTAAAAACTTTATGCCATCAAAAGCGCGATCAAATCGTTGCGGAGTTCACGCTTTCTTTCCACAAAGGACGCTCTGCTTCTGCCAAGATTAAAATTAAATCCAATCTCAAGATTGTAATTGTCAAAGCTGTCCCCCGTTTCAAGATCCAACTGATAATAAAGTCTGGTATAAGTTTTCTCCTTGGTGCAATCAAAGAATTCTTTGTTCAGAATTGCATATTCAATTTCCGCACCGTTTGGATCAAATTTACCCTCCACTTCAAAGTCCGGATGCCAGATCGCATCCAGCGCTTTGATCAGCCGATCACTCTGCTCTCCAAGGGAATAAAATTCCATAGGACGGGACGCATCGGGAAAAATAAAGCTTTTAAAAATCATCTTCTTTTGCTGAATGGGCATCTTGACCCGGAGGCCAACACTCTCCCCTTCGTATTCAGCAGACAGATCCATCACGATCCCGTCGTCACCGATTTCAGAAGACACAATTTCAAAATTCAGCTCGCCGTCATAAATTTCTTCAAACAAATTCATACTCAGTCATTACCCTCTTTAAGCAATTTGGATACTTCTTCAAACAAGGAATTGATATCCTTGAACTGACGGTGAACGGAGGCATAACGAACGTATGCCACGTCATCCATTTTTTTCAGTCGTTCCATCACGAGATCACCGATATAGGTGGTGGTGATTTCCTTTTCCAGACTGTTGCAAAGCACGTTTTCAATATCGGTTACAATGCCCTCAATCATATCCACGCTGATCGGACGCTTCTCGCAAGCCTTCATCAAACCGCGCAGAATTTTTTCTCTTGAAAAGGGCTCACGGGTATTGTCTTTTTTAATTACGATCAACGGAATGGTTTCAATGGCCTCAAAGGTGGTAAAACGCTTGCCGCATTTGATACATTCACGGCGGCGGCGGATGCGGTTGCCATCATCGGCAGGGCGAGAGTCAATTACCTTACTCTCATCGTATGCACAAAACGGACATTTCATAATTCAGTCACCTCGTAGTTCATATTGATCAAATTTTATCATAAAACTCACAAAAAGTAAAGGCAAAGAAGTCTGCACACGCAGACTTCTTTTTGATTTATACGGAAATTTCCGCCTTTACAACATCCAGATCCTTCAAAAGCGGCGAAACCTCTTCGGATAAGAAGCAATTCACCTGTTCCACACAACAACCGATATAGTTGGAGGGAACCAATACGGCATCTACTTCTTCACGAGTCAACCCGAATTCGGGGTCGGCACAGATGCGGTCCAGCAAATCGTTTTCTTTGCCGAATTCTTTGACCTGTCTGGCGGCCTCCACAGAATACTCGCGGATCTTTTCATGCAGTAGCTGGCGATTGCCGCCTTTTTTTACAGCGGCCATCATAATGTTTTCGCTGGCCATAAAAGGGATCTCACGCATAATTCTCTGCTCAATCACCTTAGGATAGACCACCAAGCCGTTGGTAACGTTGATAAGAAGATCCAACATACCGTCCGTTGCCAAAAACGCCTCGGCCATCGCAATACGCTTGTTTGCAGAGTCATCCAGCGTTCTCTCAAAATATTGAGCGGCGGTGGTTAAAGCCGGATTTAGGGCATCCACCATTATATAACGTGCCAATGCGCAAATGCGTTCGGACCGCATGGGATTTCTTTTATAAGGCATAGCAGAAGAACCGATCTGTTTCTTTTCAAAAGGTTCCTCCATCTCCTTAAAGCTGGCCAACACACGCAGATCTCCGGCAAATTTATACGCACTTTGTGCGATGGCAGAAAGTGCGGCGCCGATACCGGCATCCACCTTACGGGAATAGGTTTGTCCGGAAACGGGAACAACACCGTCAAAGTCAAAATCGGCGGCAATCATACGTTCCATTTCACGAATCTTGTTCATATCGCCGTCAAACAGTTCCAAAAAGCTGGCCTGTGTTCCGGTGGTGCCTTTGCTACCCAACAGCTTCAAACCGGACAAGCGGAAATCCAATTCCTGCAAATCCATCAAAAACTCATTGATCCAAAGCGTAGCACGTTTTCCGACGGTGGTGAGCTGTGCAGATTGTAAATGGGTGTAACCGAGGCAAGGAAGCCCCTTATACTCAGCGGCAAAAGCAGCCAGATGACTGATCACGGTCAACAGTTTTTTCCGAAGCAGACGCAAGCCTTCACGCATAACGATCACGTCGGTATTATCACCCACGTAACAAGAGGTGGCGCCCAAATGAATAATAGGCTCTGCCAACGGAGCCTGCACGCCGTATGCATACACGTGACTCATTACGTCGTGACGAGTTTCTTTTTCCCTCTGGCGGGCAACGTCGTAGTTAATATCATCCTGATACTTTTCAAGCTCGGCCACCTGCTCAGCAGTTACCGGCAAGCCCAGCTTATGCTCGGCGCGAGCTAATGATACCCACAGCTTTCTCCAGGTTTTAAATTTCATGTCCGGCGAGAAAATGTATTGCATCTCCTTGCTGGCGTAACGTGAACTGAACGGACTTTCGTAGCGTTCAAACATTTTACATATCCTCCAAAATTTTCTCCACTGCCGCAAGCTTTACGCATACGCAAAAGACACGCATGGCAACCTGCAACTCCTCCATCGGCGGATAACTGGGAGCGAGACGAATATTGCTATCCTTGGGGTCAACGCCTCCGGGATAGGTGGCGCCTGCCGTGGTCAACACCACACCGGCATCCTTACACAAGTTATATACCCGCTTGGCGCAACCGTCCATCGTATCAAATCCGATGAAATATCCGCCTTTGGGGCGCGTCCAACGGCCAACACCGGTAGAAGAAAGTTCCTCATCCAAAATGCTCAACACTGCTTCAAATTTGGGACGCAGAATATCTGCCAGTTTTTTCATATGTTTCAATACACCGGCGGCATTCTTATAAGTCTTAACGTGACGCAACTGATTGAGCTTGTCCGGACCAATAGTCTGAATGGAGATCTGCTGCTTCATAAATTCCAGATTCCGAGGGCTGGCAGCCATCACGGCAACACCACTACCGGGAAAAGAAACCTTGGAAGTGGAGCTGAAGGAAATTACGATATCAGGATTACTCGCCTCACTGCAAGCATCAAAAATGTTAAGCAGTTCATCCTTCTCTTCATAAAGATCGTGGATGGCGTAGGCATTGTCCCAAATGATACGGAAGTCGGGAGCTGCCGGCTTTAATGCGGCAAAACGGCGAACGGTTTCGTCGGAATAGGTAATACCCTGAGGATTAGAATATTTGGGTACACACCAAATGCCCTTTACCGCTTTATCGTTTTCCACGTAATATTCCACAGCATCCATATCGGGGCCGTCCGGCGTCATTTCAATGGCAATCATCTCCATGCCGAACAACTGTGAAATGGCAAAGTGACGGTCATATCCGGGAGAAGGACAAAGGAACTTGATTTTTTCTTCCTTACACCAAGGACGGGGGCTGTTGAAAAATCCGAAATTGTACGCACGGGAAATGGTGTCGTACATCATCGTCAAACTGGAATTACCGCCCAGCACCAGTTGTTCGGGCGAAACGCCCAACAGATCGCCAAACAGCACCTTTGCCTCGCCAATCCCATCCCACAAACCATAATTACGGCAATCCAGACCGTTCTTGGCAAAACAGTCCTCGGTATGGCTGAGGGCCTGCAAAATATCTTCACTGAGATTGAGCTGGTCGGAGCATGGCTTGCCTCTGGACATATCCAGGGCCAGATTTTTAGCACAGTAGTTCTCATACTGCTCCGTAAGCTTAATCTTTAACCCTTCCAACTCTTCTCGATTCAATTCAACGTATGGACGCATATTGACAACTCCTTTTTCAGCGTTCATTTTCATTATGCACTAATAAAGAATATTATAATTCATTTATAATAAAATTGCAAGCATTAGTCTGCCACTTTTGAGATTACGCAGGCTTGCGCCGCATTCAAAAATTCTTTGTTTCGGTTAAGATAACGAATCAACGCAACACACAGCGCCAACGTTATTCCTGCAGCAACCATACCGATCACCGTTCCAAACAACCAAGCAGCCAGCAGATAAAATACAAGAGGCATAAGCACCGGCAACAGAAACACACAAATCAGGCCGCCCAGCGTTGCCCGATCGGAAGATTGAATCCTTACCCGATCACCGACACTTACCGCAAGCAGGCATTTTGCCTGAACGTCGATAGTTTCGGCGCTGCATAAGCCACACATACTACAGCCATCACCACAAGCTCCCTTGCGCACGACACGCACCACCGCCGTCTGACCGGATATTGATTTGATCACACCCGTTTGCGTCATTATGGTTTTCCTTTCCAAATCGCAAAATCCTCCCGACGGGAGGATTTTGCAAGCATTTATGAAACTTTTACCGTAAGTTCGTACTTTCCGATTGCGCCAACCTTATAGGTTGAGGGGAATACGCAATATACAGGCATACGGTTAGAACCCTTGGGAAGCTTTTGATTTTTGCAATCAATTCGCAGGGAAATATCGGACGCCTGCAACTTACCCATATCCTCCGCATTACCTCGGACCGTGACAGTGATCTCACCCGTCGGAAGATCAACCTCCGTGCCGTCTACCGCATTTTCAAGAAGTACGGACTTGGCATTAATCTTGAATTGCTTTGTTACCGTTCCTTCAAAATTGAAGGTGACCCTGGCATTTTCCACAGCCTCAACACTCTTGATTCCGTTGGGCAGGATCAGCGGCATTTCTTTGGTAACAGCCTTCTCAATTTCAGAAACGTCTACCGTTCCAAGAGAAATGTAATTGATAGATGCCAACGCCTCCGTACTGCCTGCAATGGTGATATTTTCGGGCTCAACAGTAACCTTAAGATATGCACTGTCATTGCCGCCGGCGGTATTGGTAACTTCCACCTGCAACGGCACGGTTTTTTCTTCAAATACAGAAATATTAACCTTCACCGCATCGGCGCTCAAAAAGGCGTCATCCAGCTTTTCACCGTTTTTATCCAGATACAGAATCGTAGCGTCATAAACACCGGATTCGGAAAATTTCTCCTGAGAAACCACCGCCTGAATGGTGGAAATCTTTTCAATTACGCTTTCGGGGCCGTTTACGGTGACCACCGTAGGATTGGCAATCTTCTCCAGCACAAAGCCTTCCGCTACCTGACCCTTGGTAATCACGTCCACGGTAAATTGAGCGTTGATTGCTTTTTCAAATTTAAGTCGAATCGTTTCCTTGCTTTGGCTGACGGTTTTGACCGATTGTCCATCAATGGCTACGGTAATGGGAAGATCATATTCACCGGGTTTGGTTACCGAGGCCAGACTTACAACCGCCGTGACCTTATCTTTATTGATCAAAGCAAGTTTTTCCCGTCGTCCCTCAATCTTAACGTCCACTGTTGCCGTCGTTTCACTCACAAGGATCAACCCCTGATCCTGCAAAACGGTTTGCTCGTAGTCAATGGTGACCGGGATGCCCTCCAGCGTATCAGTCGCCTCCGGATCGTAATAAGCAACCACTACGACCCAAACGATGAAGGCAAGTAACAACGACAGCAACTTCAGCCACAAATTATGTTTAAGCTTTCCCGGAAGGGATTTGATAAAATCAAGCATTTTCGTTCCCCCTTCCCTGATGATTGCCGGTAATTGCATCCTTGGTCAGTGAGGCAATCAGCGCTTCCTCCAATGCCTCCGGCGTTACGCCGATATTGATCTGTCCGTTTTGCGTGTAGGAAATACGTCCGGTCTCCTCACTGATAACAATGGTAATCGCATCGGAAACCTCGCTGATACCGACTGCCGCACGATGACGGGTGCCCAGCGAAGAACTGAGTTCCATACGCTGGGTAAGCGGTAGCAAGCATCCTGCCGCCGCAATACGATCATCACGAATTACAACGGCACCGTCGTGCAGAGGAGTGTTCGGAAAGAAAATAGTACCCAACATCTGACTGGAAACTTCACTGTCAACGCTGATACCGGTATTGATAATATCGCCCAATTTGGTAGTCTTCTCAAACACCAACAGACCGCCGATTTTTCGGGTGGAAAGATCCTTACAGCACTCCATCACCTGGCTGATGATCTGATGCTTTTTATCCGCAGCCTCGTTATGCCGCGTATTAAAAATATTGATATTGCGCAAATTGGTACGACCCATCTTTTCCAATACGGTACGCAACTCCGGCTGAAATACGACGATCACGGCCAAAAATCCGTATTGCAACAGATTGTTAATGATATACCCCAGTGCACTCAGATCCAGAATATTGGCGATCTGCATGATCACGAAGATCAAAACAATGCCTTTCAGCAATTGACCTGCGCGAGCATCAAAAATGATCCTGATACAATAGTATAGCAAAATCGCCACCAGGATAATGTCAATGTAGTCCGTAGGAAACTCCATCGAGGTGATAACGCCCCACAACTTTAACATCTCTTCTCTTATTAATTGCAATATCTTCACTTCCTCTTCGTCCGGAAATTTAACCGTAAACACTTTTACAGACTAATTTTAACACAAAACGAAAAAGAAATAAATGTTTTTTTACTAAAAAATCAAAAATTTTCAATTATTTTTACAAATTCGTTTATTTCCCGCTCATTATTTGCATATCCGAGACTGACACGCACCATCCCCTGCTCCGTCGTCCCCATCTTTTGATGAAATAACGGAGCACAGTGCAATCCGGCACGCACTGCCACGCCTTCTTTTGCGAGCGTTGCCGCGACTTCTTCGGAATGAAGTTCCCCCACGTTAAACGAAAACACGCCCGGCGATGCCATCCGGCCATAATCCACATAGAGACGAATTTTCGGATTTTGTTTTAGTGCGCGGTATAGTTTGGCGGTCAAACTCTTTTTGTGTGCAAACACGTTTCCGATGCCGACGGAACGCAAAAAGCGAATGCCTTCCCGCAAAGAAAAGATGGACGGTAGTGGCAAAGTTCCAGCTTCCAAACGCTCGGGAAGATAATCCGGCGGATCCTTCCTTATACTTTCACTGCCTGTGCCGCCAAAAATCAACGGTTTTAATTCATTATAGCGGCAAAGCACAAACCCGCCGCCCTGCAAGCCCAGCATTCCCTTATGAATCGGAGCGCAATAATAATCCATTTTTTCCTCCTCAAAGTCCGTAGGAATACTCCCTGCGCCTTGCGAGCCGTCGACTATCAAGCGAATGCCCTCCCGTTTCAGCGTAGCAATTTGCTTGATCGGCAACATTTTTCCGCAAACGTTAGAACATTGAGAAACAACGATTGCACGGGTTTTTGGCCCAATTTTTTCCATAATATTAGCAACGGTTTTATCATCGTCATACAGATCCACATCTACAACGTCAAGATCTATACCCCGACGTTGTAACGCATATAACGGCCGCAACACGCTATTGTGTTCCATCACCGTCGTAACAACATGATCGCCCGGGCGCAAAAAGCCCTGTAAAACCGAATTCAACGCATAGGTCGCATTCAGCGTAAAAACCACGTTTTCCGGCGAATTCAGGCCAAAAAAGCGAGCCAATTCACAGCGAGTGTCATATACCACCCCTGCCGCCTCCATTGCCAGACGATGGGCGCTGCGCCCGGCATTGGCGCCGTTGGACCAAATAAAATCAAAGGTGTTTTCATACACACTGCGCGGTTTCGGATAGGACGAGGCACCATTATCAAAATAAATTTCATTCATTTTTATCACGTCGCTTCTCGCCGGGCAAATCAAACCCTGCTTTAAGCAAAATATCATAAGCGGCATCCACGTTTTTTTCCGGAACATAAAGGACGTACACACATCCTGCGCCTTTTGTACGCAAATCCTTGGAAATTGAAGCGTCAATTCCGTAACTTCGTAGCACCTCTCTGGCTTTCATAGCATAGGTTACCGAGCCGATTCTGATCCTCATACTGCTTCCTCCTTGTTTTAAACTCATTTTATTGTATTCCTCCTTCGGCAAAGAGTTCCGCTTGCATATTTTTCAAAGTGTTGTATAATATTTACAGAAAGGAGCGCGAGCACTATGAAGGTTATCAACCCCACCGAATGGAATGACAATTTATTCCAAAGAATCGGCAAGGATTGGATGCTGATCACAGCAGGCACAAAAGAAAACTGCAACACCATGACCGCCAGTTACGGAGGCTTTGGTATTTTATTTTCCAAAACCGTGGCACATATTTATGTCCGTCCGCACCGACACACCTATTCTTTTCTTGAAAACGCCGACAGCTTTTCTTTGAGCTTTTTTAATGGAGAAAAGTACAGGAAAGAGCTCACCTATTGCGGCAGAGTCAGCGGAAGAGATGAAGACAAGTTTACCCATTGCGGTTTTACAGTAAAAGAAACGGATGGAATCCCCTGTATTGAACAGGCAGATATTACCGTTTTGTGTAAAAAAATATACGCCACCGATCTGGACGGCGGCATCTTTTATGATAAAGATATCTTAAAAAGTTGTTATCCCGACGGCGATACCCACCGCATGTACGTTGGCGAAGTCTTAAAAATTATTCAAAAGTAAAAAGCAAGGGCAGTCCATCCAACGGACTGCCCTTGTTTTCTATTTAGTTTTTACAGCATTTACCACACGTTGTCCCGCCAAGCCGAACACTACGTTGATGATCAACTCCGGAACAAAATTGGCCAGTACGATACCGGATAATACGTATCCGATCACACTGCTGCCACCTGCCCAAGCCGCCAGAACATCAATAAAGAACAGTCCCATACAGCTCAGAAATACACCGGTATTAACCACCGGACAAATAATGGCGGCGCACAGCATAGCAACGTATGCATTTTTTGCAGCCAGCGCCTTATAAGTCCAGCCGGATGCAAGCCCGGCAAGAACGCCCTTACCAACAACCACCAGTATACACAGCCAAGGGCTGGCCTGAAACACCATATGTCCGCCTGCATCGGCGCCGGTAATACAGTTGATCGCCACTACAACACCAAAGGTAGCGCCCAGCAAAGCGCCGGTAGACGGGCCAAGCACCGCCGCACCGATCACAATGGGGATCAACACTAAAGAAAAGGAAAATCCACCGATCGGCGGAATCATTCCGCTGATAAATTGCATCACCACAACCAAAGCCATCAGCAATGCAACCGTCGTCATCTTTCTGATTTTAGCATTTTTCATAACAAATCCCTCCTTGCTACTGTCCCTTAAAGGGTACAGTGCTGTCAGTCATTTTTATTTCGTATTCTTTTTGTACAGCGCCAACAAGCCATCTGTCAGCAACGTGGGCTCCGATCGAATTTCGGTAGAGCAATAGGGCAATACTTTAGGCGCAAGACCGCCGGTTGCCACTACCGTCACTTCCCCACCTAACTCCTTTTTGAATCGGTTACACATACCGTCAATCATATCCGCACAGCCCAAAATCATACCGGAACGCAAGCTGTCATTGGTATTGGTTCCGATTGCATTTTTGGGAGCGGATAACTCAATTTGCGACAGTTGCGCCGCCTGTTGAGTCAAAGCACCGAGAGACACCCGCAAACCGGGGCAAATGGCGCCACCCAAAAAGGCACCGCCGGCATCAATAGCAGAAAAGGTCGTTGCCGTCCCCATATCAATAACGATCATGGGCGGCTTGTATTTTGCCAAGGCGCCAACTGCACCTACAACCAAGTCACTGCCGAGCTGGGACGGATCGTCAATTTTGATAGGAAAGCCGGTTTTGATACCGGGGCCCACCACCAAAGGAGCGCACCCGATCAGCTTTTTCACAGCCAGCGCAAGCACCGGTGAAAGATTGGGCACAACCGAAGAAATGATGCCACCCTCAATGGTTTCGGGCAGGATATGGTTGATGCGCAAAACGCTATCAAACAAAATCACGTATTCATCCTCTGTCTTGGTTGTGTCCGTCTTGACCCGCAGCGTAAGTGCTAACTTGTCCTCTTGGTACACACCGATCACGATATTGGTATTACCAACGTCAATTGTCAGAATCATCTTTTCTTCCTCCTTTCTCTCTTATTTATAGTTTGTAGTATATCAAAAAAAATATTTAAAGTCAATTTTTTATCAAAAAACAAGCACCATCCGAAGACGGTGCTTGTAATAAGTTTGTTATCTCTTGGAGAACTGAGGAGCGCGACGTGCGCATCCACCTTCGGTGCGCGATGCTTTTTTGTCCCCACTCGCTCGCCCCTTTCGGAGCAACCGCTCGGGGATGACAATACGGCTGCCCATCGCAAAAAAATACAAGCACCATCCGAAGACGGTGCTTGTGATAAAATTGTTATCTCTTGGAGAACTGAGGAGCGCGACGGGCAGCCTTTAAGCCGTACTTCTTTCTTTCCTTCATTCTGGGGTCACGGGTGAGGAAACCGGCCTTCTTGAGTTCAGGGCGCAGGGTTTCATCAGCCTCGAGCAGAGCTCTGGCAACACCGTGGCGAATTGCACCGGCCTGGCCGGTAACACCGCCGCCGGTAACGGAAACGATCATATCATACTTGCCTTCAGCGCCAATCAGAGTCAGGGGCTGACGGCAGATGGTCTTAAGGGTCTCCAGACCAAAGTACTCATCAATATCTCTGCCATTGATGGTAACCTTACCGGTACCGGGCAGCAGACGAACACGAGCAACGGAAGATTTTCTTCTGCCGGTGCCATAGAAATAAGCTTCGTTGTTATACATAATTCCGTTCCTCCTACTTCACAAAAATTTCAGGCTTCTGAGCTTCCAGATTGTGCTTGTCATCCTTGAAAACTCTGAGTCTGGTCATGCACTTGTCAGCAATCTTGTTCTTGGGCAGCATACCCTTAACAGCCAGTTCAACAGCCTTTTCGGGCTTGGTGGCCATCAGATCGCCATAGCTGATCTCTTTCAGACCGCCGATCCAGCCGGTGTGATGACGATAGTACTTGTCCTCCAGCTTTTTACCGGTCAGAACGATCTTGGAAGCATTGAGAACGATTACACAATCGCCGCCATCGCAGTGGGGGGTATAATCGGGTCTGTGCTTACCTCTCAAAATGGTAGCAACCTGAACTGCAACACTACCCAAGGTCTTGTCAGCAGCATCAACAATGTACCATTTACGATCTACATTTTCAATTTTCTTCATAAAAGTAGACATTGTAAAATATCCTCCTAAAATAATATTCCTTTTTGACCTTGCTTATTATAGAATAGAACAGGCGCAATGTCAAGAGATTTTGTTTATTTTTTAAAAATATAAATCAATTGCTTCTGTTTTTGACGTTTTTCTTTTGTTTTCTTTTATTTTCTCACTTGTGATTTTCAAAAAACTTTTTAATTTGTTGCATTTCTTCTTGCCTTGTCCCCTTCCGTTATGGTATACTCTAACCAATTCATACAAAGGAGATTAGTCAAATGGCATATCCAATCGTAACCATTGAAATGGAAAACGGAGATATCATGAAGGCTGAGCTGTATCCGGAGATTGCCCCCAATACAGTCAACAACTTCATTTCTCTAATTAAAAAAGGTTTTTTTGACGGCATTATCTTCCACCGCTGTATTCCGGGATTTGTAATCCAGGGCGGCGACCCCACCGGCACCGGTATGGGTGGCCCCGGTTACAGCATTGAAGGCGAATTTAATGCCAACGGCATTGCTAACGACCTGCACCACAGCGAGGGCGTTCTCTCTATGGCCAGAGCGCAGGATCCCAATTCTGCCGGCAGTCAGTTTTTTATCTGTGTGGGCGACGCCGGATTTTTGGACGGTAACTACGCCGGCTTTGGCAAACTGATTGAAGGCATGGACGTGGCAATGGACATTGCCGAAGTGGACGTTAATATGATGGACAAGCCCATCCGCGATCAAAAGATGCTGAAGGTCACCGTTGAAACTTTTGGTGAAGAATATCCCGAACCGGAAACCTACTAAAACTCAAATGACCGTGTCAAACGACACGGTCATTTTCTTTTATAAAATGCCAATCACCTGATGCAAAGACGAAAACACATGATCACACAAAGAACGAATTTCGTCGCTGGGTTGTTCCATAATAGTCGTATACGCCCGCTTTTTTCCACCAGCGGATCGCATTATGTCGTTGAGTGCCGGTGGCAACGGCGATTTTATACCCCTTTTCTTTCAAAGTATTGAGCAATTCAAACAAACCCGCTTTGATGGGAATATCGTGGGTGCTGAGATATTCCACCATATACGCTCTGCAATCCGCCTTAATTTCATCAAATGGCACATCTTCCCCATACCAACGAACGAAGTGTCCCTTTTGCATTACACCGTTACTGCCCCGTAAATAAGAATGCTTTTCATCATCCAGTTGATAACCTTTTTTAGCGGCTGCCTGCGTCCACGCAATTTTATATATGACCTCCGTATCAAACATCAGTCCGTCCATATCAAATATTACTGCTTTGATCATTGTATACCTCTATTTGTTATTATTGCTCACATTATACCACAACTCATATAACTACACAAGACATATAAAGAAAGGACACTCAAAGTGAGTGCCCTTTTTTGTTAAAGGATGAACTTATTTGAAATATCTGTTCAGCAGACCTTCCAGTGCCTTGCCGTGTCTTGCTTCATCGCGGGCCATTTCATGGACAGTATCGTGGATTGCATCCAAGCCGTTCTTCTTGGCACAGATCGCCAGATCGGTCTTGCCGGCGGTGGCACCGTATTCACAGTCTACTCTCCAAGCCAGATTGTCCTTGGTGGTAGCCTTCATATTGGGCTCCAGATCCTCGCCCAGCAATTCAGCAAACTTGGCAGCGTGCTCAGCCTCTTCCCAAGCGGCCTTTTCCCAATACAGACCGATTTCGGGATAGCCCTCTCTATGGGCAATACGAGCCATACACAGATACATACCCACCTCGGAGCACTCACCATTGAAGTTGGCCATCAGTTGCTCAAAGATGTACTGTTTATCCTCGGCGCTGATATCGGGGTTATTCTTTACGGTCTTGGCATAAATGCCATACTCGTGCTCAGCAGCGAGAGCTGCGCCCTCTTGCATTTCTTTAAACTTTTCGGCAGGAACTTTGCATACCGGACACTTTTCGGGAGCAGCATCTCCTTCGTGAACGTAACCACAAACAGAACATACAAATTTTTTCATAGTATTTTCTCCTTATTGATAATTGTTATTGTTTGACTATAGTATAATAGAATTCTTTCCGTTTGTCAACACTTTTTTTGAAATTTTTAAGGAAATTCCAAAATTTTCCATCATTGTCGTTACATTGGAACGACGTTGCCCCAAAATCACCGAGGTATCATAGCGTTGCGGCACAACGAAAAGTTCGGTATTTTGTAAGCTGTTTTCCTGACAGAACGAAGCCATTTGATCCAGACAGATACGACTGTCTACCAACTGACCGAAGGCGGGATGAAAGGGACCGGCCAATACGTCCTGCTCCACGGCCCCGCTATGTAGACCCACCTTCAGCACACGGACGCCGCTATGCTCAAATTCGGATTTCAACCGTGCGCATAAGGTGACGGCGTCCTCTGTTGTCAAGGGATGATACTCCCCTTTCTCCCATAGAGTAGCCAGAGGAGTCCCCCTAATTACAACGGTGGGATACAGCCTTGTTTCTTCTGCGCCGAGGGCGATCACTTGTCTTGCACTGTATAGGCTCTTTTCCAGTGTATCCCCCGGTAGTCCCGGCATCAACTGCATTCCCAGTACAAAGCCACGATCCCGAATCCGTGTGGCGCTTTTTACCACCTCGGATGCGGTGTATCCCCGCCCACTGCGACGAAGAACCTCATCATCCATACTCTGCACTCCTAATTCAATATGGGTAACACCGTGCTCGGCAAGTAAGGTTAAAATCTCATCGTCAATGGCATCGGGGCGGGTGGAAATGCGAATGCCGTTAACAGCGCCGTTTTTAATATACGGCGCCGCTACCGCCAGATATGCCAGCATTTCCTCCTTGGGCAGTCCCGTAAAGGTGCCGCCGAAAAAGGCAATTTGCCCCTTCATTCCTTTTTGCTGCCATAAAGGCATCTGTAATCGTAAAATGTCACCGGCTTTTTGCGGTGACATTTCATCTTCTCCGGAAATTTTCCGTTGATCACAATATATACAGCGATGAGGGCAACCCTGCAAAGGGATAAACAAGGCAAAATTACCACTGCGCATTGTTCTTCAGACCTTCCAATGCGCCCTTGGCCGCCATCTGTTCCGCTTCTTTTTTACTCTTTCCTGCACCTGCTCCGATTTCCCGACCGTTCAACAATACGGCAACAGAAAATACTTTTTCGTGATCGGGACCGACGGAGCCCAACAAACGGTAACTGATCTCCCTGCCCGGTTTTTGCTGTACGTATTCCTGTAACGCCGTTTTGAAATCAGTGCTGTCAGTGGCCAGATGTTCCCGGATCAACGGGAGCAAAAAGCGTTCCACCGGCGCAAGGCCGCCATCCAGATAAATAGCCGCCAACAACGCCTCAAAGGCGTCAGCCAGAATGGAGGGGCGGGTCCGACCGCCACCCAGTTCTTCTCCGCGACCCAACAATAACATTTCTCCCAGCCCGATCTTTTCCGCATAGGCACAAAGGGCGCCTTCGCAAACGTGGGCGGCACGCATTTTGGTCAGTTCCCCTTCCGGCTTATTCGGAAAGGTTTCGTATAAATACCTGGCTGTAAGAAATCCGAGGACGGAATCCCCCAAAAATTCAAGACGTTCATTACAACCGATATGTCCCAACCGATGCTCATTGGCATAGGAAGAATGGCACATAGCGTTATCAAACAGCGCCCTATTCTGAAAGGTATACCCGATCCGTTGTTCAAACTCCGCAAATTGCATAATACACTCCTGCTTCGGACCTATTGTCCGAAATATAAATGAAGGGCGTCAGGATGACGCCCTATATTTTATTATTTTTCAATATAATCGAGCACGTCACCGACGGTTTTAAAGTTCTCCATATCCTCGTCCTGAATCTCGATCTCAAACTCTTCTTCAACGCTCATTACCAGTTCAACCAGTGCCAGAGAATCTGCACCCAGATCTTCCAAAGCGGTATCCTCGGTAATGATAGCCTCATCAATACTCAACTGATCGGCGATAATGCCTCTCAACTTCTCAAGATTGTTCATAAATACAACCTCCCTCCTGATTGGTATTCTTGCTTATATAATATAAATAATGCTTCAAATTGTCAAGAATTATTCAGCATTTTTGGCAAGATTTTCAGTAATTTTGTCAATGATGCCGCTTTGATAAAAATGAACGGCCTGTCGGATGGCATTCTTAAAGGCACGGGCATCGGAGGAGCCATGGGCCTTGATTACGGGGCCGCAAACGCCCAGAAGGGGCGCGCCGCCGTGCTCCTTGTAGTCCATTTTTTTATTGAACGCTTTGAGTTTACCGTAGATAAACAGGGCGCCGATGATACCAAACACACTGCCCTTGAACAGCGCCTTGATATTCTTTGCCATCAGTTTGCCCACGCCCTCGTAGGTCTTGAGGGCAATATTACCCGTAAAGCCGTCCGCAACGGCAACGTCACAATCGCCCAGCGCCAGACCTCTGGCCTCCACGTTTCCCACAAAGTTCAGGGTATCATTGTTTTTGAGCAGTTGGAAGGCGGCCTTTTGCAGTTCAGGCCCCTTGCATTCCTCGGTACCGTTATTGAGCAAGCCCACACGGGGAGCCTTAAGATCAAACATTTCCTTCATATAAATGCTGCCCATAATGCCGAATTGTTCCAGATATTCGGGCGTACATTCCACGTTGGCACCGCTGTCAATGAGCATAACGGTGCCGGTGTCGGTGGGCATTACGGGGGCAAGAGCCGCACGGCTGATGCCCTTGATCCGCTTTACGATCATTGTGGCACCGATGAGCAAGGCACCGCTGTTACCGGCGGATACCACAGCGTCCGCCTCTCCGTTTTTGACCATTTTGAGAGCCAGAGACATAGAGGAATTCTTTTTGGCACGGATAACGGCCATAGGATCATCCTCCATGGAAATAATCTGCTCAGCGTGCAGATAGGAAAAGTTTTTGTCGCAGATGGCGTTGTCGGCAATCGTCTTTTTGACGATCTCCTCATCACCGACCAAAACGATCTCTACGCCCAGCTCTTCCACCGCTTGGGCGCAGCCCTTGATAATCTCCAACGGGGCGTGATCCCCGCCGAAAGCATCTACTGCAATTTTCATTGTAAATCCTCCTTGATTGCATAATCTCGGATATACTCATCCAGTACGCCCAGCGCCCGCATAGAGATCGCCGTGTACCGCTCCTGCTTGTTTTTGATTCGTTGCTCCAAAGACGCGATGATACCGAAATTGATGTTCATCGGCTGAAAATCAGCCACCGTGTCATCACTGATATACTGCGCCAGTGCGCCCAATGCCGTTTCCTTAGGGAACAAAATCTCTTCCTTCCCCTGCAAACGGCGAGCAAGATTGAGGCCTGCCACCAGACCGCTGGCGGCGCTCTCCACGTACCCCTCCACACCGGTCATCTGTCCGGCAAAGAAGGTGTCTCTTGCATCCTTTAAAGAATAGAAGGGCGACATAAGACCCGGAGAATGAATATAGGTATTGCGGTGCATCACACCGTAACGGACAAATTCCGCATTTTCAAGACCGGGGATCATAGAAAACACCCTTTTTTGCTCACCAAAGGTGAGATGGGTCTGAAAACCGACGATATTATAGAGTGAGCCTTCCGCATTATCCTTGCGCAATTGTACCACGGCATAACTGCGCTTGCCGGTGCGATCATCCACCAGACCCACAGGCTTTAGAGGGCCGAACAGCAACGTCTGCTCCCCTCTTTTGGCCATAACCTCCACGGGCATACAGCCCTCAAACACCTTTTGATCCTTGTCAAATTCGTGCAACGGTGCCTGCTTGGCGGTGATAAGCTCATTATAAAAGGCCGTGTATTGTTCCCGATCCATGGGACAGTTGATATAGTCGGGCGTGCCCTTATTGTAACGGGAAGCGAAAAACGCCACGTCCATATTGATGCTCTCTGCCGTGACGATGGGAGCGGCGGCATCGAAGAAATACAGATAGTCCTTACCGAGTCTTTTGCCAATGGCGTGACTGAGGGCATCGGAGGTAAGGGGACCGCTGGCCACCACAACGGGACCGTCGGGCAGTTCGGTTACCTCCTGCTCCACCACGGTAATGTGGGGATGATTACGGATCTTTTCGGTGATCATCGCCGAAAAAGCCTCTCTGTCCACCGCCAAGGCGCCGCCGGCCGGTACGGCAGTAGCATCTGCCGCCAGCATAATCAAGGAATCCAGCCGTCGCATCTCGGTTTTCAGCAACCCTACTGCATTGGCAAGACCGTCTGCCCGCAAGGAATTGGAACATACCAATTCGGCAAAATGATCCGAACTGTGGGCCGGACTGCGACGGGACGGCTTCATTTCATACAAGGTGACGGAAACGCCGCGGTTTGCAAGTTGCCAGGCAGCCTCGCATCCCGCAAGCCCCGCACCGATTACTGTTGCTTTCATATATTAGTCCTTTGCCTGATCTTTTTTGGCGCCGGGACAAGCGGAATTGGCGCAGTAGATCTGGCGATAACGGTTGTTCCGACGGTAAAGGTTTTTGCCGCAATGGGGGCAGGTTTCCTTTTGCGGAACGTCCCAGGTCATAAAATCACAGGTGGGATTGTGCTCACAGCCATAATAGGTTTTACCGGCTTTGGAACGCTTTTGCAGGATCTTGCCACCGCATTTGGGACAAGGAACGCCGGTATCAATAATGATGGCCTTGGTAAATTTGCAGGTGGGATAACCGGGACACGCCAAAAACTTACCGAATCTGCCACTTTTGATGACAAGATTTTTGCCGCAATTGGGGCAAATTTCCTCGGTAACCTCTTCCGGCACCTTCAGACGAACGTCCTTCAGCTTATCCTCGGCCGCCGTCAGGCTGACGCTGAAATCCTTGTAGAAGGAAGCAATGACCTTTTGCCATTGGCTTTTACCTTCCTCAATGGTATCCAATTTCTTTTCCAGCTTTGCGGTGAAATCACAGTCAACGATATTGGGAAAATGCTCCTTCATCAGGCCCGTGGTGATCTCACCCAAAGCGGTGGGCTTGAGGTTTTTACCATCACGCTCCACGTATTCACGACCGATAATGGTGGTCATAATGGGCACGTAGGTGGAGGGACGGCCCACCTCCAATTCCTCCAGGGTTTTGATCAAGGAGGCCTCGGTATAGCGGGCAGGCGGTTGGGTAAAGTTTTGCTCCTTTTCCAGTTCCACCAGTTTTAATGCATCACCCTCAGCAAGCTTGGGCAGTTTGGTCTGGGTTTCGCTTTTTTCAACGTCGTTATACACCTTGGTATAGCCGGCAAATTTAAGGCTCTGTGCGTTGAGACGGAACACGTATTTGCCGTCGGAGAAGGTGGCGTTGACCGTATCATACACCGCGTCACTCATCTGGGAGGCAATAAAACGTTCATAGATCAGCTTATATACACGGTACTGATCACTGCTCAAAGAAGAACGGACCGCTTCGGGGGTGAGATGCAGAGTGGTGGGACGAATGGCTTCGTGTGCGTCCTGAGCGCTCTTTTTGGTCTTATACACACGACGGCGAGAAGGATAAAATTCTGCGCCGTAATTGTTAATGATATGATCCTTGGCTGCGGCGGCGGCATCGTCGGAGATACGTAGAGAGTCAGTTCTCATATAAGTAATCAAACCGATCAGACCCTCACCGGCGATCTCCACACCTTCATACAGCTCCTGAGCCGCTTTCATCGTCCGTCTGGCCTGAAAATTCAGCCGTTTGGAGGCTTCCTGTTGCAGGGTGGAGGTGGTGAAAGGCGGTGCCGGACTCTTGGCCTTGGTGCCGTTTTTGACCTGACTTACGTGGAAGGAGGAAGAAAGAATCTCGTCATACAGTTTCTGGGCCTCTTCCCCGTTATGAATATCCAATTTGCCGTCTACGGTGCCATAGAAGAGTGCCTTCATTTTGCGGGTAGAATCGGTTTTGGTAAAGGTGCCGTGCATATTCCAATACTCCTGAGGAACAAAAGCACGGATCTCCTCTTCCCGTTCAACGATCAGCGCCGTGGCCACCGATTGAACACGACCGGCAGACAGACCCTTTTTAACCTTTTTCCACAGGAAAGGGGACAATTTATAGCCCACGATACGATCCAGCACGCGGCGCGCCTGCTGAGCATTGACCAGATCCAGATCGATCACCGTGGGATTTTTGATAGCGGCATTTACCGCATTTTTGGTAATTTCGTTAAAAGTGATTCTTTTTTTATCCGCAGGATCCAGCCCCAACAATGTACACAGATGCCAGCTGATTGCTTCACCTTCGCGGTCCGGGTCGGTTGCAAGATACACTTTATCTGCGTTTTTAACCTCTTTTTTCAGGGTGTTGATCACCTGACTTTTGCCACGGATCGAAATATATTTAGGGGCAAAGTTATTGTCAATATCTACGCCGAATTCGCTCTTCGGCAGGTCACGAACGTGACCGACAGAAGCAACCACCCTGAACTTTTTGCCCAAATATTTTTCAATGGTTTTTGCCTTTGCCGGAGACTCAACGATCACTAAATTTGCCATATTCCTCAAACCTTTCAAATAATTGTTTTATATTTTCCGCCGGGGATCGGTGTAACCCAGCCCTTAAGTTCCATCACGGTAATACAACTGAGCACCCGATGTACCGGAATTCCGGTCCGTTCTGCCATTTCATCGGCGGTAATCCCCTCTTGGGAAATCAATGAAAATATCAACTGTTCTTCTTCGCTTTCAAACTCGTTTCCTTCAGAGACCGATTGCACCACAGCCTCAAAACCGTCGTCCTCTATGACGACCTCCTGCAGCGCGTCCTTCCAACGGGGTAGGTAAAAACGAACGATATCGCCGGGCTCAATCACCGGTGTGGCGCCGTCCCGCAACAATTCGTTATTGCCGGCAAAGGAAGGATCCCGCAGACCGCCGGGCAGGACGAAAACGTCTTTTCCCTGTTCCAACGCATAGCCGGCGGTCATCATTGCACCGCTTTTGTGCGGAGCCTGCAAAATCAAGGTGCCGGCACTCATACCACTGAGCAGACGATTGCGAACCTGATAACAATCAAATCCGCCCCGTTCCCCGGGCAACCATTCGCTGACTACTGCACCACGGGGCAAAACGTCACGAATCAGAGCGCTTACCCGTTTACTTACCGTAAGTAAACCGCAGGGCAACAGCAATACACAACGCCCGTCAGCGCCAATGGTGGCGTGATGCACTGCCGTTTCAATTCCTTCGGCAACGCCGCAAAAGAGCGAAAAGCCCGCCAATGCCAGATGATGAGAAAATTCTGCGGCCAACGCCTCACCGGAGGCGGTAGCATAGCGGGTACCGATCACCGTGAGAGTGGGACCGGACATACAATCCATTAAATTCCCCTGATAAATCAGCAGGCAGGGTGGCAAAGCAATGCGACGCAGTTGCTCAGGATAGTCATCATCCTCAATACAGAGCAAGGAAAATCCGAATTGCTCGCACAGGCCGAAAATATTATGTGCTTCATTCAGTTTCTTATCCAGCAAACGCTTGGAAAGTCGGGAGTCTACACCCCATTCCTCCAGCGTCTTACCATCAGCACAATAGATCTCTTCAACGTTTTCGGTAATCGTCCACAGCGCATACATCATCTTCACGTTGCCCTGTAAAGCGAGCCGCAACCAGATCCAATAAATATATCTATTCATGGTTCTGTCCTTTATATCCCTGCCACAGCACAACGGCTGTTGCGGCGGCGGCATTGAGGGATTCGTTTTGCCCAACCATAGGGATCAAAACGGTTTTGTCTGCAAGGCTCAAAATTTCGGAAGAAACGCCGTTTCCTTCATTACCGATGACGATTACACATTTTTTGGAAAAATCCAAATTTTGCAGTAAAACGTTGTTATCGGAAAGTGCTGTGGCATAGATGGCATAGCCCTCTTGACGCAAATCAATCAAACGCTCCTGCAAATCGCCCCGATGAACACGAACACGGAAAGAAGAGCCCATAGCGCCCCGTAACACCTTGGTAGAATACAAATCCACCGTTTGATCGGAGCAAAGAATATCCGTTACACCGAACGCTTCGGCAGTACGGAGCATAGAGCCGAGATTTGCGGGATCGGAAATGCCGTCCAGGGCCAATACCATCCGACCTCCGATTTGAGATGCGGCGTTGGTGGGAATCTCACCGACCATAACGATCTTTTGCGGTGTCTTGGCCGTGGATAACTTTTCAATAACAGCGTCACTGACCGAATAGCAATCAGCATCGGTACAGCGGGCGGCCAAAGACCGCGCCCGATCATCCTCCCCTACCAAACAGTAGCGGATACGAACACCATTCTCCAGCGCTTCTTCGCAAAGCTTGATGCCTTCCACAAGAAACAATCCGGCTTCCCGTCTGGCGGCAGGAGTATGCAGTTTTTTAAGGCTTTTGACCAGAGGGTTTTGCAGACTGGTAATACGCTCCATAACAGGCCTCCGTCCGACTGTCTATATAATGTAGGAATTTTTTGCACACAAATCTTGTTTATCATACCATAACACTGCACGCTTTGCAAGACCCAAATTTTTTTGCAAGAAAAAAGAGAAGCACGTTTCCGTACTTCTCTTTGAAGAATTTTGGTTAAAATTACTTAACTTCAACCTGAGCGCCGGCAGCTTCCAGCTTCTCCTTGATGGCATCGGCATCTTCCTTGGAAGCGCCTTCCTTGATGGCCTTGGGAGCAGACTCAACCAGCTCTTTGGCTTCCTTCAGACCCAGACCGGTCAGCTCGCGAACAACCTTGATAACGCCGATCTTGCTTGCGCCGGCGGAGGTCAAGATTACGTCGAACTCGGTCTTCTCTTCAACAGCAGCACCGGCAGCAGGACCTGCAGCAACAGCAACAGGGGCAGCAGCGCTAACGCCAAACTCTTCTTCGATTGCTTTAACCAGATCAGCCAGCTCCATAACGTTCAGAGCTTTGATCTCTTCAATGATGTTTTCAATAGCCATTTTAGTATCCTCCTAAAATTGTTTTTTAATAAAATTTAATTATGCAGGGGTAGCTTCGTTTTTCTGTTCAACAACAGCATTAAGGGCTCTGGCCAGGCCGGAGATATTGCCGTTAAGAGCAATACACAGCATGGTGAGCAGGGTCTCCTTAGAGGGCAGCTGAGCGATCTTGTTGACTTCATCAAGGCTCAGAACCTTACCTTCCATAAAACCACCCTTCAGGGTGAAGTTTTCATGGTCCTTGGAGAACTCGTGCAGAATCTTTGCGGGAGCGATCAGATCAGTCTCGGACATAGCGATAGCGGTGGTACCGTTGAGCACGTCATCCAGACCTTCCAATTCGGCTTCCTTCAAAGCCAGCTTGGTCAGGGTGTTCTTAACTACGGCGTAGTGAACACCGGCTTCTCTGAGCTGAGCACGAAGTTTGGTGTCATCAGCAACGTTGATACCGCTGTAATCAACCAGAACACCGCTGATGGCGCCCTTGATCTGACCGGCCAATTCGCTGACGATAGCTTTCTTTTGTTCCAATACTTTTTGACTGGGCATTGTTTTCACCTCACTTGCAATAAAAATGCTCCCAAACAGCGCAGTTTGGGAGCAAACTTATAGAACTAAAGTTTCTCCTCCTCGGCTGGCGGGTCTCCCCTTTAAGCGCGTGCACCGGCTGTCTGCGAAGCAAGAATGTGTTAAGTTTACCACTTAAAAGTGGATTTGTCAAGCAAAAACGTAAATTAAACGAGTTTTGCAGAGTTGATCTTGATACCGGGGCCCATGGTGGAGGCAACGGTACAGCTTCTGATATACTGACCCTTGGCGGCAGAAGGCTTGGCCTTAATAACAGCGCCCAGCAGGGTGTTAAAGTTCTCAGTCAGCTTTTCCTCACCGAAGGAAGCCTTACCGATGGGGCAGTGGATAATATTGGTCTTATCCAGTCTGTACTCAATCTTACCGGCTTTGATCTCATCAATTGCCTTGGCAACGTCCATGGTAACGGTGCCGGCCTTGGGGTTGGGCATCAAGCCCTTGGGGCCCAGCACTTTACCAAGACGACCAACCAGACCCATCATATTGGGAGTGGCAACGATTACGTCAAAGTCAAACCAGTTTTCCTTCTGGATCTTTTCTACCATGTCCTCAGCGCCGACAAAATCAGCACCGGCAGCCTTTGCTTCCTCAGCCTTAGCATCCTTAGCAAAAACCAGAACACGAACGGTTTTACCGGTACCGTGAGGCAGTACAACTGCGCCACGAACCTGCTGATCGGCGTGACGGGAGTCAACACCGAGCTTAACGTGTACTTCAACAGTTTCGTCAAACTTGGCTCTGGCGGTCTTGGTTACCAGATCCATAGCCTCAGAAACGTCATACAATTTCTGACGATCGACGAGCTTTGCGCTCTCGACGTAGGATTTTCCTCTTTTCATTACTAATTCCTCCTTATGTGGTTCTACGGATAAATCCTCCCACATACACCCGACGGGGTGTACTGAAAGACAGTTGATTAGTCCTCAACTGTGACGCCCATACTTCTGCAAGTACCGGCGATCATGCTCATTGCAGCCTCAACAGATGCAGCATTCAGATCTGTCTTCTTGGTCTCAGCAATTGCTTTGAGCTGCTCTTTGGTGATCTTTGCAACCTTGGTCTTGTTCGGAACACCGGAGCCGCTTTCGATGCCGACTGCCTTTTTGATCAAAACAGCCGCAGGCGGAGTCTTCGTAATAAACGAGAAAGAGCGATCCGCATACACCGTGATGACAACCGGAATGATGTATCCGATATCATTTTTGGTTCTTTCGTTGAATTCCTTGGCAAACTGCATAATGTTTACACCGTGCTGACCCAGAGCGGGACCAACAGGCGGTGCAGGTGTGGCTTTGCCGGCAGGAATCTGCAATTTGATATAACCTACTACTTTTTGTGCCAACTGAAACACCTCCCTTTAAGGTTAAATGTGGTAATATGGCGGAAAGATACTTTCCTCCCACTCTAATAAACGTATCTTGCGATACAGTTTATCCTACTCCAACGGGCTGACCTGTCCTACGTTGAGTTCGACAGAGGTCTCCCGTCCAAACATGGATACAACCAGCTTAAGACGCTGTTTATCCGCGGTAACGTCAGTGATTTCACCGGTAAAGCCGCTCATAGCGCCGTCGATGATCTTGACGCTCATACCCTTCTCGTAATCACATTGTACGGTCTTGGTTTCAACGCCCAGCTTCTCTACTTCTTCCGGTGTCAGGGGTATCGGTTTGGTGGTTGCGCCGACGAATCCGGTTACGCCGCGTGTGTTCCGAACGATATACCAGGTTTCATCTGTCAACACCATTTTGACCAGAACGTAGCCCGGGAACAGCTTGCGCTCCCGTTCTTTTCTTCCCTTTTCCGTAATGTCCACTACGGTCTCGGTGGGAATTCTGACGTCACAAATGACTTCTTCCAATTTTCTGTTCTCGATGATCTTCTCGAGATTGGTGGCCACCTTATTCTCGTAACCGGAATAAGTATGGATCACGTACCATTGAGCTTTTTGTGCCATATCTTCTTTCCCGGAATGTTTCCGAGTGCCTCCTAACTTAGCCTACTAAACTGAATACCTGATCCAGTCCGAAGTTAAACAGCAGATCAAGCAAGCAGACAACGGCACCGACCAGAACAACCATCGCAATAACTACAATCGTTTTGTTCAGGGTCTGACTCGGAGTCGGCCAAATGATTCTTTTAAAAGCCTCAATACGGACTTCTTTAAAGAAATTACCGATTCTGGAAAAAATAGATTTTTTCTTCTTTTGCTCAGCCATTCTCACATGCCCTCCTTTTTAAAACAATTACTTGGTTTCTTTATGCAGGGTATGCTTTTTGCAGAATCTGCAATACTTGTTCATTTCCAGTCTGTCCGGATCGTTCTTCTTGTTCTTCATCGTGTCATAGTTTCTCTGTTTGCACTCTGTGCAAGCAAGCGTAATCTTCACGCGCATTATCGGCACCTCCTGTAATTTAATTGCCTCCCTGATAAATTTAGGGCCTTATTTTTGAACACACGAAAATCAGCCCCATGACAGGTACGGCAAATTATATCACATATTTTTCAAAAGGTCAATGATTTTTTGATATTTTTTCAAATTTCTTGACCGCGCAAACTTTCTATATTATAATACTATTAATTTCTAAAATAATCAAGTCTTTCTTAATAAGGAGAGTTTTTATGGCAAAAAACATTGTGATCCTGACAATGGGACTGGATATCGGCGGAGCGGAAACCCATATTGTGGAACTGGCCGGTGCCCTGCGGCGTAAAGGACATAAGGTAACCATCTTTTCCAACGGTGGTGCCTTTACCGAACAATTGGAGCAAATGGACGTACAGCACATCTGTGCCCCGATGAACAACAAGCGGTTGTCCAGCCTGATGCGCTCCTATCGCCTGTTGCTGAATTTCTGCCGCAAGGAAAACGTAAGTGTGATTCATTCCCACACCCGTATCACCAACTTCATCGCCAATCTTGTTTGTAAAAAACTGCACATCCCCATGGTTACCACCGTACATTTTAATTTTAAATTGAATCTGCTGACCAGAATCTTTTCCAAATGGGGCAACCGTTCCCTTTCGGTCAGTGAGGATTTGCGCCAATACGTTGCAGACGGCTACGGCATTGATCCCCAAAAGGTACGCATCACCGTAAACGGCATCAATTTAAATACCTTTTCAAAGCAAAGCAATCCAAAGCTCCGTGCCGAATACGGGCTGAACGAACAGCACAAGGTGATCCTGTGTGTCTCCCGCATTGACACCAACGCCTGCGAAAACGTATTCCGCTTTTTGGAATCTGCCAAGGAAATTTACGACGCAGTGCCTCAGGCACGAATCGTGATCGTCGGCAATGGCAACCGATTTGAAGAGTTACAGCAGATTGCCGCAGATATCAATTCCAAGACCGAGGACAATTACGTACAACTGGCCGGTGCCCGCACCAACATTTCCGATTATTTACACATGGCAGATGCCTTCGCCGGCGTTTCCCGTTCTGCACTGGAAGCTATGGCCTGCCGTTTGCCTACTATTATAATAGGTAACCAAGGGTATTTGGGCGTATATTCCGAGGAGATCCTTCCCGCCTGCATTGATACCAATTTCACCTGCCGCGGGTATCCTTACGTTTCCGCTCATGAAGTGGCGGAAATTATGATCGGTATGCTCACCCGTCCGGAAGAGTATGAAGCGAATATTGAAGCCGCCCACAAGCTGATTGAGCAACGTTATTCCGTAGTAGCTATGGCCGAGGATGCTCTGGCCTCTTATGAAGAAGCACAAAACGATCTGCGCCCCAACGACCTGATGATCAGCGGATATTACGGAACCCATAACTTCGGCGACGACATTACGCTTAAGGCCATTATTGAAAACATTTCCAAGCAATACCCCTTAAAGACCATTACCATTCTCAATCACAATCCCAAGGATTTGCCGGCAGATCCCAGAGTACAAGCCATTCACCGCTTTAACCTCTTTAAGATTCTGCCTCTGATGAAAAAGACGAAGTTATTTATGCTGGGCGGCGGCTCGCTGTTGCAGGACGTAACCTCCAGCCGCAGTTTGTTCTTTTATTTATTTATGTTGCGTCACGCCAAAAAGTACGGTTGCAAAACCATGATCTACGCCAACGGCATCGGTCCCATCCTATTGCCCGTTCATCAGCGCCAGGTCAACAAGGTATTACACAACACAGATCGGATCACCATACGCGATACATTGTCCCACCAATATTTGTTAGAGCAAGGCTTCACTGAACAGGAAATTTTGCTGACGGCAGACGAAGCATACTGCTATGATTATAAAAAAAATACCACTCGTCCCGCCGCATATCCCATCACGGGCGAAAAAATCCTGTTGATCAATCTTCGCCCCTGCCACCGTTATCCCACCGACGTAGCGCAACCTATGGCCACTGCATTGAATAATATATGTAAGAAACATGGGTTGTACCCCGTTTTATTGCCCGTGCAGTTTGATCAGGATTATCCCCTGCTTGAAAAGCTCAGCAAACAATTGAAGGTGGAGCATCATCTGTTTGATCAGCGGTTAAACGAAACGGAAATCATTGGTTGTCTGCAGCATTGCGATTATCTGCTCACCGAACGGCTGCATCCTATGGTCTTTGCCGCCAGAATGCAAAAGCCCACTGCTTGTCTGGTATACGATCCCAAGGTTTCGGCCACAGCAGAACGCTTTGGAATGAAACAATACGCCCTGCCTCTCACCGATTTATCCTCCAAGCAAATTGAACAGGTGCTGAACGATCTGATGACACACGCCGAAGAAATTGCCGGCGCTTTCGGGCCGATTGCAGAACAAATGTATGCCTCTGCCCGTCGCAACAGCGAGATTGCCGGTGAACTGTTGGGAGAATAAAAGATGAAAATTATGGGAATTGATTACGGCGATACCCGCACGGGACTGGCCATTTCCGACAAAGAAGAGCGTCTCGCCTTCTCCATCGGTGCCGTCGTTGCAAAAAACATTGAAACTGCCGCCGCATTGGTAGCAGAAAAAATACGGGAAAACGAAGCCGAAGCCGTGGTGCTGGGGCTGCCGAAAAATATGGACGGCAGTGAAGGCTTTCGGGCTGAGAAAACCAGAAAGTTTGCCGCCGCTCTGCAGGAGTTGTTCCCGGAGATGCCAATGGATTTTCTTGACGAGCGACTGACTACCAAAGCCGCCGAGTATTATCTCAACGCCACCAACACCCGGGGCAAAAAGCGAAAAGGAACGGTAGACACCATGGCGGCGCAAATTATCCTGCAAGATTATCTGGACCGCAGAAAATAAATATGTAAGTCGGCTGAAATGCCGACTTACTTCTATTTGAATTTGATTTTTAAAATATATAGGAAAAGTGGTTGCAAAAAACATCGTTATATTATATAATCTATAATGATATTTTATCGAAAGGTTGTTATGAAATGGAACTTTCCGTCAAGAAAATTTTAAGTGCGATGATCACGCACATCTGGATTATTATTTTATCCGGCATTTTGTTGGGTGCTGTTGGCTTTACCTTTGCTCACTATCGTATCCCGCCCACCTATACCTCTTCTATGAAACTGATGGTCACCTCTGAGGATACAATGAACAATTCCAGCGAAATCACCACCATGCGTCGTATGGTAAACACCTACGTTGAAATGCTGGACAGTCGTGATTTCTACAAAGTGATCAAGGATGCCTGTAAACTTGACTATGATCCCGCACAGCTCAAAAGTATGATCACCTATACCGTCAAGGAAGACAGCGAAGCATTCACAGCCACCGTAGTTGCCGCCGACTATGACGAGTGTTACACCATCATTCAATGTCTGGATGAGCAAGTGCAAAAATACGTCAGCGAGAAATATGCCCGTCTGACGATCACCTCGGTAGAATCCCCCAGCATCCCTGCCGAAAGCTCCCAAACCACCCGCATCACCATGCTCGCCTTGATCCTCGGCGTTGTGCTTTCTGCCGTGATCATTATCATCTGGAGCGAATTTGACGTTCGCATCAAATCAGTTGAGGACCTCAGCGCCAAATATAACATTCCCGTACTCGGCGCCGTGCCCACCTTTGATTTAAAGAAGCGAAAAGCCAAAGGCGGCAAAGAAAATCACAGTCACAGAGAAGATACTATCGCAGAGCAGGAGGTGACCTTTGATGAGAAAAAATAAGAGCAATCCTTACGTAATGGATTCCACACTGAAGTTTAAGATTACCGAAGCATACAAAACCATCCGTACCAACCTTGCCTTTTCTTTGATCAAAAAAGGTTGCCGCAAGATCATCGTTTCTTCCTCCTGTCCCTCCGAGGGTAAATCCACCATGTCTGTCAATATCGCCGTTTCCATCGCCCAGACCGAGGCCAAGGTACTGCTGATTGATGCTGATCTGCGCCGCCCCAAAGTACACCGTTTTCTGGCGCTGAACAATTCCCCCGGCGTTACCAATTACCTCAGCGAAATGAACAGCCTCAAAGAAGTCATTCGTCAAACCCAATATCCAAATCTGCAAGTAATCACCGCTGGTTCTCTGGTTCCCAACCCCTCTGAGATGCTCAGCAGTGAGCCTTTTAAAGAGCTGTTGCAGGAAATGGAAAAGCAATACGATTATATCATCATTGACTCCACCCCGTTGAACGTGGTTGCCGACGCTCTACCCATCATCAAATTGTGCGACGGCGTAGTAATCGTGGTCAGAGAAAAGATTTCCACCTATACCGAGTTAGATGCCGCCATCAAACAATTGGAGCTGATCGACGCCAAAATTCTGGGTTTTATTTACAACGGAGCCGCCGAATCCAAGCATCGGTATCATTCTTATAACAACAAGTATGCAAGCTATAACTGATTTTCACACACACATTCTCCCCGGTATAGATGACGGTGCAGAAACGGTGGATGAATCCGCTGAAATGTTACGACAATTACATCGGCAAGGAGTCCGGAGAGTAATTCTGACGCCCCACTTTTACCCGCAGGCACATACGTTGGAAGACTTTCTCACCCAGAGAAAAGAATCCTGCGATGAGTTGTTTTCCCGCAGTGATCTGCCGAAAGATATGGAAATCATCGTGGCCGCCGAGGTGTATCTTCACGAAGCGATCCTCAATTACTCCACCGAGGAAATCCGCCGATTATGCATTCCTGACAGTGACCTGATCCTGGTGGAATTCCCCTATAACGTCAGCCTGTCTGCTTCGGTACTGCAACGGGTATATGCAATGATGTATAATCACAATTGTACCCCTGTGTTGGCGCACATTGACCGTTATTTAAAGCGATTAAAGAAAAAACAACTGGACGAGCTGTTGGAGGAAGGGTGTAAATTACAGATCAATCTGGGCCATCTGGACAAATTACCCCTGGTGCAAAGATGGCAGCTTGCAAAGCTGATCAGGGATGGAAGTGTGGATTGTTGCGGCACCGATTGCCACAACCTGAGCACCCGTCCCCCACTGTATACGGAGCCGGCACGTCGGATCTGTAAAACAGCGGGAAATCGCTTGGGACAAGCCATTCTTACCGCAAAATCTCTGCCCCTGAAAACCAAAAACTTATTATAGCGACAAAGTCCCTTGTGATCAAAAGATCACAAGGGACTTATTATATGTTGTCATAAATGCCGGTCTGCCTCATACAATTTATTAGATACCAAAGATATCATGGGCAGAGGTGAGAACAGTGAGGGACCATATTGAGGCGCGGGTGCTGGAGCTGGCCGACTATATCATTGAAAACAATGCCACCGTGCGCAACGCCGCCAAAGTGTTTTGCATCAGCAAATCCACGGTACATAAGGATATGCGGGGCAGATTGCAAAAGATCGATCCCGATAAATACGACAAAGTAGCACAGGTGTTACAGTATAATCTCAGCGAAAGACACATACGCGGGGGTATCGCTACCAAAGAAAAATACCGACAATTGCGTAGCAAAAAAGAGTCATTACGGTAGTAATGACTCTTTTTAGGTTAAAATGCGCGGGGCGTTTGGCGGTTGGTTCTGCGACGGCGCTCAATAATCTCCAACTGGTCCAGATTTGCCAGAGATTTACCGGTACCGATGGCAACGCAGAGCACGGCATCGTCTGCCACGTAGGTGCGAATTCCCGTTTTGTCCTCAATCAATTTATCAAGACCGGTGAGCAGTGCGCCGCCACCGGTAAGACAAATACCGTTTTGATAAATATCGCCCACCAATTCCGGAGGCGTTTTTTCCAACACATCGTGCAAGACGTCGATGATGGCCAAGGCGCATTCGGTCAACGGTTCGCGAATCTCGTCACTGCAAATCTCAATGGATTTGGGAAGGCCGGTATTGAGGCAACGGCCCTTGATGATCATAGTTTCGTTTTGCTCCTTGGTGAACACGGAGCCGATCTGGATCCTGATATCCTCGGCGGTACGCTCACCGATCAGAATGTTATATTTTTTCTTAATGAAGCGGATGATGGAATCATCAAACTTATCGCCTGCCATCTTAATGGAAGAAGACAGCACCACGTCGCCCAGAGAAAGCACGGCAATATCGGAAGTCCCGCCGCCGATATCAACGACGATGTTTCCGTTGGGCTCGTTGATATCAATGCCCGCACCGATGGCGGCCGCCTTGGGCTCCTCAATGAGGCTGACAAACTTGGCACCGGCGTGCTTGGCCGCCTCCAGTACCGCCATTTCCTCCACCTCGGTTACCTCGGAAGGAACGCAAATGATAACGCGTGGCTTGAAAAGAGAGTTCTTGGAAACCTTGAACAAAAAGTATTTGATCATTTTTTCCGTAGTTTCGTAGTCGGAAATAACACCGTCCCGCAGAGGGCGGATGGCGATTACGTTACCGGGCGTTCTGCCAACCATTTTTCTGGCCTCGTCACCGACGGCAAGCACTTTTTTAGTATTAGTGTCAATGGCAACAACGGCAGGCTCCTTGAGCACGATGCCCTTGCCGCGCATATACACGATAATCGTTGCGGTACCCAGATCGATACCGATATCCTGTCCTAACATTTATAACTTCCTCCATCTATCTGAAAGTAAAATTTTGTCTTATCCTTTTTATTATATCCTACTCCGCCCCATTATTCAAGAGTTTTTTACAGTTTGCCCCGAATGGCGGCGGCAAAGGTGGCGGCATATACCTTTTTAGCGCCGTAAATCCGTAGCATTTTGGCGCATTCGTCCAGCGTGGCACCGGTGGTGCACACGTCGTCAATCAGCAACACCGTCTTATTCCGCAAGGCCTGTCGGTCCCGCAGGGCAAAGCAATCCAAAACGTTGGCCGCGCGCTTTGCCGGACCACCCTTGACCCGTTTTTGCGCCTTACTGCGTTTGCGACGGAAGAGCTGATCCCGCTCCAGCGGAATCGCCAATCGTTCAGACACCTCTTGTGCCAACAATTCGGCGCAGTTGTATCCCCTTCTCCATCGGTCCCACCAATGCATCGGCACCGGTATCACCGCATCAAAGGAAACGGTTTGATATTTACTGCGGATATTCTCGGCCAATAATTGTCCGTAATACACACCCAACGAGGTATGACGATAAAACTTGAATCTGGAAATACCTCTGCGGGCGCCGTTCTCATAATAAACGCAGGCGATACGACGGGCATAATGGTGACGTCGTTGACCGCAGGTGCAATAGTTGGTCCCCACGCCGCAATAGGCGCAGATCTTTCCCAAAATGGGCAGACCTTCCTTAACGCATTTGGCACAGATCAGCTTTTCCTCGGTGATCACATCCCCACACAAAATGCAACGCCCGGGATATAACAGTGACGAGGTCATCTATCTTCCTCCAGAAAATAACGCAAGCCGGAAAAACGGTTAGTTTGTTTGTTATTATCCACCATTCGTTGTACCACAACTTCGCTTCCGACAATGAGCAGAATACGCTTGGCACGGGTGACGGCGGTGTACAAAAGATTGCGATATTGCAACAACGGAACGGCGTCGGGAAGAGAAAGCACCACGATCTCAAACTCACTGCCCTGACTCTTATGCGCAGTGATGGCATAAGCATAGTCCAGTTCTTCCAGATTTTCATAAGGATATTCCGCCAGACGATCCTCAAAACGAATGTGAAGCAATTTATCCTTGGGAATGATCTTTTCAATCACACCGATATCGCCGTTAAAGATACCGGCTTCCTCACTGCCATCAGGTCTACGGTAGACGATATCATAATTGTTGCGGGTCTGCATCACCTTATCGCCCACACAAAACTGTCTGCCGCCCTGGGCGCAGGTGACGCCGTTTGCATCGGCAAGTCCCAGACGGGTGCGAATCATTTCGTTGAGAAACACGGTGCCTGCGGCCGTTTTTTTGGTGGGAGAAATAACCTGAATGCCGTTGAAAACGTTGCGGCCGTACACCTTGGGAATACGTTCACAAATCAATTTTACCACCGCATCGGCGATACCCTCGTTGGTCTTTTTAGCAACGAAAAAGAAATCATCAGTGTTCTCCAAATGAGGATATTCTCCGTGGTTGATTTTATGGGCATTGACAACGATCCGACTGCAGGAGGATTGGCGAAAAATTTCGGTGAGCGCAACGGTAAAAATCCGCTCACTGCGCAACAAATCGCGAAATACGTTGCCGGCGCCGACACTGGGCAACTGATCGGCATCCCCCACCAAAATCAGTTTGGTACCGGGGCGCAACGCCCGAAGCAACGCCTCAAACAATTTAACGTCCACCATAGACATTTCATCCACCACTAACACGTCGGTGGCAATGGGATTTTGCTCGTTTTTAACAAACACGTCTCGATGGCCGGCCTCCACCTCCAACAGTCGGTGAATGGTCTGGGCGCTGTGATCGCAAAGCTCGCTCATCCGATTGGCCGCCCGACCGGTGGGGGCGCACAGAGTGAACTTGTAATTGAGTTGTTTTAACAGATGGATCATACCGCGAAGGGTGGTGGTTTTACCGGTACCGGGCCCGCCGGTAAGGATCATTACGTTTTGCTCAATGGCGCCGGCAATGGCGGCACGCTGCATCTCTGCATAGCGAATCTTAAAAGCCTTTTCCATCCGATCGATCTGACGGTCAATATCCTTGACGTTGACGCTTTTCATCTCTGTCATCATCTTGATCCGACCGGCAATGTAGGCTTCACTATTATAGTAAGAGGCCAGATACACTGCCTCCAGATCCCGCACCCGCTTGATCTTCAGCATTTGTCGTTCACACATTGTTTCCAACGCAATGAGAACGGTATCCTCATCAGTATCCAGCAATTGCATTGCCAGGCGGCAAAGGGTGGGCTGGGGCAAAAAGGTATGTCCATTGGCCAGATTATGTCGCAAAATATAACGAATATGGGCAAACACCCGTTCATCCCCCAAGGGATCCAGGCACAGTTTGGTAGCGATTTCGTCCGCCTTTTCAAAGCTGAAGCCTTCAATATCATCCCATAAACGGTAGGGATCCGCCTCCAATACACGGGGCGCCAGACCGCCGTATTCCTTGTACACCTTAATGGCAAGGGTGGGAGAAATATTATATTCGGTAAGATACATCAAAATATCCCGCATTCCTACCGTCAATCGGAACTGCTCGCTGATATCCAATGCTCGGTCGGTGGTGATCCCACGGATACAGGTCATTTTCATAGGGTCGTTTTCCATCACGTCCAGAGTGTCGGCCCCAAACTGGGCCACCAGCTTTTCCGCCGTAGCCTTACCGACCCCACGGATAGCCCCGGAAGACAAAAACTTCAGAATGTGGGTTTGCTCCATAGGAAAGCTTTTTTCAATATCTTCACAGACAAACTGCTTGCCATAGGTGGGGTGATTGACCCATTTACCGTAGGCGTGGATCCCCTCGCCGGCGTATATACCGGGAACGTTACCCACCACGGTAATCAGCTCACCGGCGTCTACACTGAAAACGTAATAGCCTGTTTCGTCATTGGCAAAAACGACGTCGTCCACAACGCCCTCAATTTCGTCTTCTCCGATCAGCACAGTTTGTCCCTCCTTTTAAATAATAGCAAAGCCCGGCTTTACTATTATTTTGATATATACAATTATTTTATCATACTTATTCGTCTTTTTCAATGAGAGAAATCACAGGATTTTCCTCCGCATAGCTACAAATGCGGCGATATGTATCCTCGTCGATCCCTCTATCCCGAATTACAATACGAGTGGTCAGGTTTTTGAACGCTATGCGCTCGGCCATAACGCTCAGTGAATTGAGCAAAAATTCAATATGCTCTTCCCTCCCCCGCAGATCCACCGTAATGCTCACATCCTCCAATGAATCGGTCGCCCGCATTGCCACCGTTTCCAGAATACACATAATAAATTCCATCAGACCAATGATGGCAAAGAAGGAAATGACCACCAAAAAGATCGTCCATAACATAATAAATCACCTCTGATACAGTATATGTACCAGAGGTGATTTTGTGCAGATTACAGAGTTTTAACAAATGCGGCAATTTCATCCGCCAGATCGGTACGCTCCCAAGGCATATCCAGATCCTCACGCCCCATATGACCATAGGCGGCCACTTGTTGATAAATAGGGCGGCGCAAATCAAACTTTTCAATAATTGCCTGGGGACGCAGATCAAAGAATTTGGCAATCACACGATCAATTACGTCTTGAGAAACGGTGGCGGTACCGAAGGTGTCAGCCAGAACGCTGAGCGGTGTAGCCACGCCGATGGCGTAGGAAAGCTCAATCTCACATTTCTTTGCGAGCCCCGCCTTAACGATGTTCTTTGCCACATAACGGGCGGCGTAGGCGGCACTGCGATCCACCTTGGTGGGATCCTTTCCGCTGAAAGCGCCACCGCCGTGACGACCATAACCGCCGTAGGTATCCACGATGATTTTTCTACCGGTCAGACCGCTATCGCCCTGCGGGCCACCCACGACAAATCTACCGGTGGGGTTAACGTAGATCTTTGTGTTATCATCCAACAGATTGGCGGGAATCACGGCACGAATCACCTGCTCCACGACGTCCTTGCGAATCTGCTCTAAAGAAACAGCCGCATCGTGCTGAGAGGAAACGACGACAGCCTCAATCCGCTTTGCCTGATCATCCTCATATTCCACCGTCACCTGGGTTTTACCATCGGGACGAAGATAGGGCAAAAGTCCCTCTTTGCGCACGGCAGTGAGCCGTTTTGCAAGAGCGTGAGCCAGATCAATGGGCAGGGGCATCAGACTTTCCGTTTCGTCACAGGCAAAACCGAACATCATACCCTGATCGCCGGCGCCGATGGAAGCGGCCGCATCGGAATCACCCTCCTTTGCCTCAAAGGCCTTATCAACGCCCAAAGCAATATCCTCACTCTGTTTATCAATGGAAACCATCACAGCGCAAGTATCACAGTCAAAGCCGTACTTTGCGCGATCGTAACCGATCTTGCGCACTGTTTCACGGGCGATGGAAGCAAAATCCACCTGCGCAGTAGAAGAAATCTCCCCCATCAGATGAATCAAGCCGGTGGTCACCGTGGTTTCACAAGCTACACGGGCATAGGGATCCTGAGCCAACAGTGCATCCAACACGCCGTCGGAAATCATGTCACAAATTTTATCGGGATGACCTTCGGTCACCGATTCGGAAGTAAAAAACCATTTTCTTGCCATTTATATCTCTCCTTTTCTATTCACAAAAAAACGCTCCCGCGCATGTCGGGAGCGTAAAAAACATATCTTCCGGCACACGCCGCTGGATTTGACACCTTACCTTTCGGGCAGGTTGTCGGACTTCATCGGGCCAGATCCCTCCGTCACTCTTGATATTTACTATTCATTTTTATATATCATAGTCTATTTGCAGAAATTTGTCAAGGGGAATTTGCATTTTGTAAATTTTGACATTATTCTTCCTTATATAATATAAAGGGTGCAACCGCCTGTGCGGTTGCACCCTCAAATTCAGTTTAGTAATTGAACATTACGCGGGCCAATTCATAAGCACCGGCCATACCGTCAGCACGGGTGGTGGTGAAGAAAGAGCTCCACTTGGGAGAGCTTACAGGATCGTAAGCGCCTGCAACAACGTTCTTGTTGTAGATGGGCTGAGTGAACAGCTCACGGGCGGCGGCAAACTCTGCCGTGCCGCTCAAGGCAGCGGAGCTGACCTTGGAAGAAGCACCGGGGAATGCCAGAGCAGACTCGGAAACGTGAGACATCATGGAGGTGTAGAAGGTAACACCCATCTTGGTCTTCATTTCCTTATAACGAGCCTGTTGCTCTTCGGTCAACAGATCCATAAAGCCACCCTCGTAATCCTTCTGCCAGGCTACGGTGTAGGCTTCTGCAAAGCGGAGGGCGATAGCGGGATTGGCACAGCGCTCAAGCACTGCAAAGCCGCTGGCCCAACCGGCGGTGCTGGTGGTTACAACGTCCTCACCGTTGGAGTAGAGGTAATTGCCCTTTTCATCGGGCTCGGTGGAACGGATAATGTTCTCTGCAATGGTACCGTAGGGATATCCAACGAAGTCCCACTTGGCATCGCCTGCCTGAGCGGCAATGGCGGCCAGATCGTGAGCCTCAACACCGAGCATGGCATACTGGGAAGCCTGATCTGCACCGATGTATGTATTAAAAAGTTTGGTAATGGCTTTATCTTTTTCGTTTTCAGCAACGAAGGCGGCAACGTTCAGATCGTTCTTACCGGTATTGGTCCAGTAGAGCTCCTGGATGGTATCCAGCGTGTGACGGGAAAGACCGGCGACACTGTAATAATCGTCAACGTTGGAAAGGGTGGCTGCCTTGCTGTACATATTGAGCTTGAAGCCGGCAACGTTGTCACAGCCGAACCACCAACCGGTGTTGGCCTTTACGTTCTGAACGGTAGCAAGACCGACCTGCTTGTCAAGGGTGGAGTTGATCAGCATCTGCTGCATTGCCTTCAGACCCCAAGTGCCGTCAGTGTACATCTTGACGGGATCCGCCAGAGCAACCTCCTTGTAGGACATTGCATTAACGGTATCTTCCTGAGCGGCCAGCTTACCGGTGGTGACCAGATTGTCCTTGTTGTAAGCCAGCACATAGGGAGCGCCGATACCGGCGGCTACGTAGTAATCACAGGACTGCTGCTCGGAAGCAAAGTAAGCATCGGAGATGGAGTAGTTAGCGCTCATTGCACCGTAGAAGGTACCGAGCTTATCGCCCAACTCGAAGTTTACAAAGCTGGTCAGCGGCTGGGTGTAATACTGAATGTCACCCCAGATGTTCTGATCAACGAACATAATGTCGGCCTCGGTATCGGAAAGGGCGGCCTTACGAACCTGAGCGGAATACAGAGCGCCGTCCAGATCCAGCTTGTTAACAACAACGGTCATATTCAGATCGCTGGCCACAGCCTTCATCATCGTATCGTCTTTACCGGAGATATCATAGGGAGTGTACACGTAAACGGTACGTCCCTTCATCAATTCGTCGGAAACACCGGTAGCGGAAGTGGAGTCAACCATATTGGAGGCCACCTGCTGCAGCAGTTCCTCAATCTTAGTGAAGACGTCCTCAGTTACCTGGAAGGGAGAAGTGGGAGTTTCCTCCTGGGGCTCCTCGGGCTCTTCAGGTGCTTCGGGAGTCGGTTCCTCAGGCTTCGGCTCTGCGGGCTTCTGCTCCTCGATGAGAATCGTTTGCTCGGTAATGGTTTTGGTGGGTTGCTCCATCAAAACATCCAGCATGCTACTGCTATCCTGAGCGTTGTTACCGGCACCGACGGGACGGCTGACATAGTTACAACCGGCCAGTACGATCACCATTGCAAGCAACAGAACCGCAGCGACAAAACTTTTGCGCTTCATAAACATACCTCCTAAAAGTTACGCCTACCAAACAGGAATTCATAAAATACTACTGTAAGTATAACATAATATAATATATACTGCAAGTGTATTTTTGAAATTGTGTAAATTGCATAAAATCACATAGGAAATATTGTCTATTTTCCCGAATTTATTTTTTGTCATAAAGCGCCCGCAAATCAGCAAAAAGTCCTTTCTTTTGCTTTTACAGGACCATCAATTGCAGGTTGACAGCATCAACGGTTTCAGCAATTTATATAAAAATCGGTGAAAAAATGAATAATCCCTCACCCCAAGGATAAACTATCGTTGTCATCCATCATTTTTGTACAAAAAGAACGCTGTTTCAAAGAAAATACGTCACCGATTCCCGACCAAGGGTCGCAATTGGAATCGGTGGCAAAGAGGATGACTTTTTCTTTGATACAGACAAAAGACCGCCGGCTGGAAAACAGCTGACGGTCTTTTGGCATTTTCGGAGGGCTTGTTTCATATTCATTAGCAGAAAGGAGTGTAAAAAATGAAACTTCTGAAATGGTATCCTTTGCTGTTTATTCTTTGTTTTTGTATGGTCCCCTATCTCTGTAACGGAAGGGACAAGCAGCCCGACCCAACGCCGGTCGGCGAAGCCTTTGAAATCACCCTGCTGCGCCACGAAACCGGACAGGTGGAAACGGTGCCGCTGAAGAAGTACTTATGCGGTGTAGTTTCGGCGGAAATGCAGGCCAATTTTGAAAAAGAAGCCCTAAAGGCGCAGGCGGTGGCGGCTTGCAGTTATACGTTGTACCGCTATGAATATCTGCAAAAATATCCCGATGCCGAGACGGGACATCCCCAAGCCTACGTTTGCGACGATCATACCCATTGTAAAAGTTATCTTACCCCCAAAGAAGCAAAACAACGGTGGGGCACCGCTTGGTATGACAAATATTACGACAACATCCGCTCCGCCGTAGAGCAAGTATATGGACAGGTGATTACCTATGATGGGCAGATCATCAATGCCGTGTTTCACGCCATTTCCAGCGGCAGAACGGAATCGGCCGAGAACGTTTGGGGCACTCCGATTCCCTATCTTGTATCGGTGGACAGTTCGGTGGACACTGCCGTTGCCGGGTATGAAACCACCGTATCTTATACGATTCAGGAAACACGCAAACGATTGGAGTCGTTGGATTTGACGCCGGGCGACGATCCGAAAAAATGGTTTGAAAAGCCACTGCTGGGCAGTGCGGGCAGTGTGGACAGCGTGACGGTATGCGGCAGAGCCATCAAGGGAACGGAGCTACGGCAAGCCTTTGAACTGCGAAGTACAGCCTTTTCCGTTTCGGTAAATGATACAAAGGTAGTATTTACGGTGCACGGTTACGGCCATCAGGTGGGTATGAGTCAACACGGTGCCAACGAACTGGCAAAGCAAGGCAAAACGTATGCCGAAATTCTTCAACATTATTACAAAGGCGTAGAACTGCAAAATTATAATTTTTAAGTTCCGAATATTTTCCACCGAGGACGGCAAAGATAAGGACGGAGGTATACAGCTATGAATTCAAACAAATTTACAAAAGTAATGCAATTTATCAAAGAAAGAAAGTATTACATAGCGGTAGCGCTATGTATCCTCACCGTCGGCGCGGTGGGGCTGATCTCTTATCAAAGAGCGCAAAACGTTTGGGATGACACTGCCCTACCCGAGCAAAATATGCTGGATGCGCAGGACGCCGTAATTCCCCAGGATGACGTCACCGATCCCCAAGCCGAGAGTGCGTCAAAACCCACCAAACAGCCCGAAAACACGACCCAGACCAAGGATTATATTTTGCCGGTGGATGGAACCATTGACGTAGGATTTAGTGGAGACACACCCGTATATTCCAAAACGCTGGCCGATTGGCGCACCCACACGGGCATTGATTATACCGTGGCGCTGGGCACCGAAGTCAAGGCCATCAACGACGGCGTGGTGGAAAAAATTGAAACCGATGATCTGATGGGTGTTACCGTCAGCATTCGTCACCCCGACGGCAACGTCAGCATTTATGCCAACCTTGACAAGTCGGTTTCCTTGAAAAAGGATCAGCTTATCTCCTGTGGCGACACTGTCGGCAAAGTAGGCAAAACCGCCATCATTGAAATTGCTCAGGAGCCCCATCTGCATTTTGAGGTCACCTCGGACGGAAAGCCCATTGATCCTCTTACCCTTTATGATAAATAATTCTTGTCCCTCCCAACTTTTTGTGATACAATAAGTTGGGAGGGATAATTTATGAATCTTGATAAAACCGTTCAGAATTTAAAACGCAATCGGATGCAGGTGATGATCGCCGAAAATCGCCAAGAGGTCACGACTCTGCTGGCAGAGCTGATGCCCGAAGGCAGCAGTGTTACCCACGGCGGCTCGGTCACCTTGGAGGAATGTGGTATCCCCCATTGGCTCAGAGAGCATAACTACCGCTATCTGGACCGCACGGCAGTAGCCGATGCAAGAGAGGTATATCTGTCCGGTTACGGCGCCGATTTCTTTTTGAGCAGTAGTAACGCCATTACGGAAAACGGGGAACTCTACAACGTGGATGGCAACAGCAATCGGATCAGCGCGCTGGCCTATGGCCCCCAAAGAGTGATCGTTATTGCCGGCATCAACAAGCTGGTACCCGATCTGGACGCCGCCGTTTACAGAGTAAAAACCGTCGCCGCACCCCGCAACGCCGCCCGTTTGCATTGTCCCACCTATTGTGCCGAGAACGGCAAGTGTGTCAGTCTGTTAAAAGAAGATTCGACCATGACCGACGGCTGCGCCTCGGAAAGACGTATCTGCCGCAATTATCTTGTCAGCGGGCCCCAGATGGATCCCCAGCGCATCACCGTGATTCTTGTAAAGGAAAATCTGGGCTATTAAGACTAAATCCTCCGAATCGGAACATACTAACAGTATCAACGATTCAGGAGGATTTTTTATGAATTTAAAAGGTAGCAAAACCGAAGCCAATCTGGCGGCCGCCTTCGCCGGCGAGAGTCAGGTACGAAACAAATACGTTTATTATGCGGGACAGGCCCGCAAAGAGGGCTATGGTCAGATCGCCGATCTGCTGGAACTGACGGCAGCCAACGAGCAGGAACACGCCAAATTGTGGTTTACCGCTCTGTCCGGCGGCAGTCTCGGCGATACCGCCCACAATCTTCAAGCGGCCGCAGAGGGCGAAAACTATGAATGGACGGAAATGTACGCCACCTTTGCAGAAGAAGCAAAGGAAGAAGGCTTTGATGAACTGGCATACCTGTTTTCAGCGGTGGCAAAAATTGAAAAACAGCACGAAGAACGATTTAATAAACTGCTTAAAAACGTGCAGGAAAACAAGGTATTTCAGAAAGACGAGCAGGCAGTATGGGTTTGTTCCAATTGCGGTCACATTCACGAAGGTACCGAGGCGCCCAAACTGTGCCCCGTGTGCAAGCATCCCCAAAGCGATTTTGCCCTGCAGGCCAAAAATTATTAAAAAAACGGATGAGGCTTCCTCATCCGTTTTCCTTTAAAAGTTTAGCTGCCTTCAAGAGCGCAATCTGGGTTTTGGCATCGGTGATGGTGCCATTCATAACCAATTCCAGCGCCGTGTCCAGACTCATGGGGCGAATCCGCAAAAATTCTCCGTCATCGGGTTTTGGGGGCATCAATTCAGTACATCTGGCCATATAGATATATATGATCTCGGAATCGTAGGCAGGTGTTGCGGCTATGGTACCGAGACTCTGTAGCTCGGTGGCAACGCCGCCCACCTCCTCAGCCAGTTCTCTGAGGGCGCACCGGGCGGGGTCCTCCCCCACCTCCAGCTTTCCGGCAGGAATTTCAAGGGTCAACTCGCCGATACCGTAGCGGTATTGTTCCACCAAAAACACCTGTCCATTTTCATCCACGGGCAACACGCCGCTGCCGCCGCTGTGAATGACACGGTTGCGGGGCGCCTCACGCCCGTCGGGCAAAGCCACCCGTCCCTCCGTCACCTTAAAAATAGGACAAGAATATACGGTTGTTTCCTGTAGCGTAGTTTCTTTTAAATCCACGAAAATCACATCCTTACCCTTCAAGGGTAGCCCAAAAAGTCGTAACTGTCAAGAAAATTAATATTTATTTTCTTGACAAACCCGCCCGGCTATTGCATAATTATAGTGCATAATTATAATATACTTTTAAAGGTGAAAGATATGTTCAATCAAAATTCCGCCGAGCCGGAGCGCACCATTGCCTTTACTGCGCACAGCGCTCCTGCCGCAGAGCCGACTCCCGAGGAGCCGAAAGAAAAAAAGAATAAAAAGGATCGCACGCCCGGTAAGATCGCAACCTTTTGGGATATGCTGGTGGGCCGCAAAAAGACCCGAAAGCTCAAAGCTTATTTCTACAGCCTGTTTGCCACCATCCTGATCTGCTTGATCTTCGGCAGTTTCTTGATGTACGGTCCCTGGGGCTTTGTTCGTAATACCCTGGTCACCTCGGCTATGACCACCTACTCCCACAAGTATTTTGCCCAGTGGTTTTACGATGAGGAAACCATCACCAACATCATGTCGCTGAATACGGTCAGCCCGCCCAGCGGCTCCACCGATACCTCGCATATCACCGTTTCTACCGGTGCCAGCGCTGCAGATATCAAGATCACCGACATCAGCCGCAACGGTTTTAAGGGATGGATGATGGAGATTCCCGATCCCTCCTGGGTGCGGTTGGGTGTTCCTCAAAACTTCGGTAAGCACGGCACCAAGTTGCCCAATATTATCACCGACTATAACGCCATTGCCGGTATCAATGCCGGTGGTTTTGCCGACAACAACGGTTTCGGCAACGGTGGCACCCCCGTGGGAATGGTTGTGGTAGACGGAGACATCATTTACAACTCCTCTGCCACCTATCACAATCTGATCGGCTTTAACGATGAAAACGTATTGGTCATCGGCAGATACACCACCTCGGAGATCAAGGCTATGAACATCCGCGACGCCGTGGAATTCACCCCCGCCCTGATCATCAACGGTGAGCCGGCCGCCATTTCCGGTAACGGTGGCTGGGGCTATGCTCCCAGAACGGCCATCGGTCAGAAAAAAGACGGCACCGTGCTGTTTTTGGTTATTGACGGACGTAGCGCCACCTCAGCCGGCGCCACCATGCGACACCTGCTGGACCTGATGTTGGAGTTTGATGCATACAACGCCGCCAATCTGGACGGTGGTTCCTCCACCGTACTGATGCACAATGACGTGGTACTCAACAATCCCAGCGGCTCCGATTCGGACGGTATGCGCTTCCTTCCCAACGCTTGGTTGGTCATTGATCCCAAGAATTATCAACTGCCCACCGACCGTCCTCCCTACACCACCCGAAACGAAAAATAAATTTTACAGGCTCATCTCACAGCGGATGAGCCTGTTTTTATTCAATATAGAGAAAATCAAGAAAGGAGCAACCGTGTTGCTCCTTTCTTTTCATTAGATTTTCAGTTTTTGCCACCAGGGCAATTTACCCTTTTGGTGATGAAGCTTGTAATACAATTCGTTGTAATACAACTCAATTTTATGCAGTTGATCCTCAATGATCTCCCCATCACCAAATTCTCCCTTTTGGAAGATGGGGACCAGTGCGGCAAAGGAATTATCCGTTTGCAAGGTGTCGTCCACACGCTGTGCATAGGCCAGCTCGGTTTCCTCGGTTTGACGCACCAGTTTTTTCAGTTGCAGCCAACGCAAAATCAGGGCGTGCATCCGACGGACCAGTTCGTCCTCCGTGGGCTCCAATCCGTTCTCACCCGGCAATTTTACACTTTCAAAGCGACGCTTGGCGTGGTTGCAGGCACGGATATACAACAGTAAGGAAGCCACGGCAAACACGACCAGCAAAATGCCCAACAGCACCAAAAGAATGATCTGCAAGCCCTTACCGCCGAAAATACCGTAATCGATCACCAGCGGCGGCATAACCTCGTTATCGTCGGGTTGTTCCTCTACGCTGAGGGTGCGACCGATTTCTTCCAGTTTGTCCTCGCCCTCGCCGTCACCGGGTTCTTTTTCCAGTTCCAGCGCATAATACCGAGCCTCAAATTCTCCCGCCGTTTCTTCCATATTGGGAGTGGGATCAAAGCACATCCAGCCCAGACCGTCAAAATATACCTCAACCCAAGCGTGACAATCGTTATCCATTACGGTGCGGCGATATTCTCCGTCCTTGTTGGCTTCTTTGTCAGTGGATTGCATATAGTAGCCGTTAACGTAGCGGGCAGGATAGCCCAGCGAACGAACCATCAGGGTCATCGCCGTGGCATAGTAGGTACAATAGCCCTCCCGCTTGGTGTTCAGACTGTATTCCAACTGCTCCATAATGGAAGCGTTTTTGATCTGCTCCGGCTTGAGGGTGTAGGTAAACTTGGTGTTATCTCTGAAATACTTTTCAATAGCCAATACTTTCGTCAACTGGCTCTTATGTCCTTTGGCCAGTTCTGCGGCCTTGTTTTCAAAACTGATGGTAAGGCCGGTGGTGGAGGTATAGTGCTTTTTAACATATTCGTAATAAGAACGTTCGTTCTTTTTAAAGGTCTGGAAATTTTTAGACGAAATGTCCGAGGTGTCCAAAGACAACAGCGTCCGGTATTGGGCCGCCAGACCGTGAAGTGCGCCCACGTACCCCTTACTGGTAATAACGGGAATCAGAGCATCCGCCGTGTAGGTGTTGTAGGATGGACGCTTACCTTCAAACTGAGCCTGCTCCTTCACAGTAAAATTAGCAGAAGCCAGAGGATCGGTCAATTTTTCACCGCCGTAGGAAGGCAGATGGGCCACCAGACTTTTCTTAAAACGGGCTTTGATCTCCAGGGTATCCATTTCAAAGCCGTAGCTTTCCTGGGTTTCCAGTTCCAGACGCTCGTCCACAAATACCTTATGCAACTGATAAGCAAAGGAATAGGGATCCGCATCCTTTTCCACCGTGCGCTCATAATCCGTTTGATCCCGCTGGTCCAAGAGGGTCCAGCCCTCCTTGGTAAAGCCGTCGCTGATCCAGGCACGGAGATATACGTCCTCGTTTTTACCGGAGGTAACGTAAAGCACCGGTACGTCGTGGATCTCGGGAATCTTCAATACGTCCAGCGAGTCCCCTTCCACCATATTACCGATGGCGTTATCGGGCGTTTCCAGCCGGGAATAGAAAACCTGATTGTATACATAGCGAGAGCCTTCGTCCAGATAGGTACGAATTTCCTCCAGCTCAATCAGCGGTGTACGCATGGTGAAGAGTGCGATCAACAGCATCAGCACGAAGGAGGCGCCGGTGGTACAAATGCCGTATAGCCCACTTTTCATCGTATAGGCAAAGCGTTCTTCACGGCTCTGCTTTTTAAAGAGTTTTTTCCACCAATCCTTGATGCTTATGCGACCCAAATGACGGGCCGAAAGGGTTTGCACGTACAAACCGAAGGCGCAAGCTAGCAAGAGCGAAAAAGCGGCGGCGCCGGGTACGAGGCCGATCATAAAGCCGGGTACCATCACTGCCAGCGACAGACCAACGGTAAGCCAGACGCGGGGCCGCTTCCAAGCAAGGGCCACGTACCAAATGGCGTAAAAGATCGCCAATACGATGACAACGTGACGGAAATAGGAGAGCACCAGCATCTCGTCCTCCAGCAAAGCGGCAATTTCCTCCTCACTGGTGATCATATTACTGGTATAGTTCCAGCCCCGCATTTTCATAATCACAAAGGCAAGATCGTAACAGAAATATACCGCCTTTTGCAGGGTGGCAAAAAACTCCTGTAAAGCGCCGAAGAATATTAGCGCAAGTGCACCCACCACGCCAAGAGCAACGCCTGCCGTGATCTTGTTCCACACGGCGACCGCAGCCAATGCCGTTGTCAGCAGACAGAGCAAAATAATCTCAATGATAGAAACGTTCATTGCCAAGCTGGTGGAAACGCACAGCACGGTAGCAAGCACCGCCAGATACAGCAGTAACAGTTGCATCAAGCAACTCAGCGCCCCGCTCCCCGATTGATGGGAGTAAATGCGATAATCGGCAACCTGTCGGATCTTTTTAAGTTTATGTTTCATCAGATCACCCTGCCTTTCTCAATCTCCTCCAGATGTAACATCTCCAGAGTAATGTTTTTGGCAGAGAGGGACATCGTCTCTACAGAACAAGTGTTTTCAAAGGCAAACAGACGGATGGGACAATGCAAAGAATTCTGCAAAATTTCCACACGGCTGAGCTTTTGCTCATCCAAACGTCCGGTCACGATACACAGCGCCTGCACGTTGCTGATCTCGCCCAAAGCACGATCCAACGCCTTTTCCGACTGCATGGGGCAAAGCCCCCCCTCTTCATAGGCAACGCTGAGCCGTTGGGGTGAATCCACCGAGCATTCGTGCAGGCCGCCCCGCTGCCACATCAGACAAACCGAGCCCACACGGTCCAGTAAGTCACGGCAAAGGGACAGCGCCGTTTCCACCATAGCGTCCCCCAGACGGCGGGCCCGCAGGGTGCGATGCTCCTTATCGGTAAGATCCAGCAATATGTACATCTGATGCTGACGGTTGACCGAATAGGTCTTGACCATCAGCGCATCCTTGGCCGCCGAGAGATTCCAATGCACGTGACGCAAGGAATCGTCGTCGGTATAATCCCGCACGCCAAAGAGTTCTGCGCCCTCGTTGCTGGAAGAAATGATATCGGTACTGCTGCCGTCCTCCAGATAGATTTCCTGAGAAAAATGAATCTCTGAGGGCAAAAATCGCGGAGTAACGTATAATTTATACCGCTGGTCAATCTTATGTCTTATCTTAAACAAACGGAGGAAATCGTAAATTTCAACCGAGCGGATGCCCACCTCGTATTTGCCGCGGTAGGTATAGCGCAGGGGCACCTCAATCACTGTTTTGGAAAAAGGGCTGAAGCCCACCGGCAGGCGACGGATCACGCTCTCCTTCCCCTCCGGATCGTTAACGATGCATTCAAGCTGCATCAAGGGAGAGAGAAAGGGCGCGCCACATTTGATCTCCACCAACAGCGTGGTTTCGTGATACCGATTGACACGGCTCTGGGACAGACGGGAGCGAATGCCCACCGTACCCTTACAAAGCAACATCAAAATCACCGATAAAATCGGCAGAATGATCACACAAACCAGCGTAAACAGCGAGATCGAATCATACAGCGCCTGAGAAAATATGAATGATGCGATTAAAATCGCAGCATATACAATTCGACTTTTGATCATAATTATTTCTTAATCACAGGAGTCTTTACGTTTTTCAGTACGAGCTCCAGCACCTCTTTGATTTCTTTTTGCTCAATCTTAGCCTCGGCGGTCAATACCAGACGGTGGCTGACGACCGATTCAAACAAATGCTGTACGTCCTCGGGCAACACGTAATCTCTACCCTGCAGGAAAGCGTAAGCAGCAGAGGTCTGCATCAAAGCAAGAGACGCGCGGGGGGATGCGGCCAGAGCCAACTCGTTACACTGACGGGTCTTGTCCACCAGCGCAACGATATACTCTACAACGGCGGCATCCATATGGATATCACGAATGATGTTCTGCATATGGAGAATATCTTCCTTAACGGCTACGGGCTGAATATCTGCCAAGGGATCGCCGGTTTTACGGGCAGTCAAAATCTTGGCTTCCTCCTCGGGAGTGGGATAGCCCATGGTGATCTTCATCAAAAATCTGTCCAGCTGTGCCTCGGGCAAGGGATAGGTGCCGATGTAACCGGTGGGGTTTTGGGTGGCGATAACCATAAAGGGATCGGGCAAGGGGCGGGACAAGCCGTCCACGGTGACCACACGTTCCTCCATAACCTCCAGCAATGCAGACTGGGTTTTGGGAGAGGTACGGTTGATCTCATCGGCGATCAGCATATTGGTCATAACCACGCCGGGCTTGAAAACAAATTCCCCCGTCTTTTTGTCCATCATCATAAAGCCGGTGATATCGCTGGCCATAACGTCGGGAGTGAATTGCTGACGCTTGCAATCCAGACCGCAAGCCTTGGCCAAAGCTTTTGCAACAGTGGTTTTACCAACGCCGGGAACGTCCTCTATCAACACGTGCCCACGGGAAAGGAGGGCTACCATCAGCATTTCAATAGCCTCTTCTTTACCGGCAATAACCTTTTTGACCTCGCTGACAATATTGGAGCAAATGCTTTGCGCCTTGATAAGTCCTTGGGTGTCCATAAACAGATCTCCTTTAAATTTAAACATATACTATAATTATATAAAAAACACAGATTATGTGCAACAGTTTTTTATAAAAATTCACAAAACAAAACACACCCGATGCATCGGGTGTTTTTTGAATAAGTTTTATTTACTTGATAGCTTTCTTTGCAGTCTCAACCAAGGTTGCAAATGCTTCCATATCGGAAACGGCAATCTCAGCCAGCATTTTGCGGTTGAGGGTGATGCCGGCCAGCTTCAGACCGTGCATAAACTGGGAATAGTTGATGTCGTTCATCTTGCAAGCAGCGCTGATACGGGTGATCCAGAGACTTCTGAAATCTCTCTTCTTCTGCTTACGGCCAATATAGGCGTTGGTCAGGGAGCGCATAACTGCCTGATTTGCAATTCTGAACTGTTTGCTCTTGGCACCGAAGTAGCCCTTAGCAAGCTTTAAAATCTTTTTTCTTCTCTTACGGGTGGTCAAAGCACCTTTAACTCTAGCCATTTATCTCGTCCTCCGTCTTCTTATTTGTAAGGGATCAGTTTCTTGATCGCTTCGGTATTGGTCTTGTCGCAATAAGCCTCTTTTCTCAGGCCTCTCTTACGCTTGGTAGTCTTCTTATTCAGGATATGAGAACGAAAGGCATGACCTCTCTTGATCTTTCCGCCTTTGGTGATCTTGAATCTCTTTTTAGCTCCGGAATGTGTCTTCAGTTTTCCCACTTGAATTTCCTCCTTTATTTCTTTTCTTTCAGTGCCGGATTCGGCGCCAAAATCATAATTAGGTTGCGGCCCTCCAGCTTTGCAGGCTTTTCGATAACCGCATATTCCTCAGTCAGCTCGAAGAAACGCTTGGCGATGGCATCACCCAGTTCCGTATGTGCCATTTCGCGTCCTTTATACTTGACAACCACCTTCACCTTGTCGCCGCTCTTTAAAAAGCGGATGGCGTGACCGGCCTTGGTATTGATATCGTGGGTGTCAATCTTCAGCGTCAGCTGAATCTCCTTCACCGTAACGATGTTTTGATTTTTACGGGCTTCCTTTTCCTTCTTGGTCTGCTCGTAACAATACTTACCAAAGTCCATAATTTTGCATACGGGCGGCTGTGCCTTGGGCGCGATCTTTACCAGATCCAGATTTTTGGAATCGGCAATGCTCTGCGCTTGGGCGGCGTCCATAATGCCCAGCTGGCTGCCATCGGCATCGATGACACGAACTTCCTTATCACGGATCTGACCGTTGATGCTCAAATCTTTTGCGTTAATACTTCAACACCTCCTGAAAAATTGAAAAACGGACATAATATGTCCGTTTTCCTTACAGCAAATGCGTTAACATTTTTTGTATTAACCGTCGGTCACGCCATTGTGCCGAGGTGAGAACAGACATACTATCCTACTTCATTGCTCAAACATTGTATCACACCCGTCGGGGCGTGTCAAGAGTTTTTTTAAATTTCTCTGATAATGCCCATGGGAGTCTGCTGACGGGACTGGCCCAACGGATTGTCCTTCAGCACACGCACCAGCCATTCCTTATCCATAGAAGGATCGGAAACGCCCAGAATTACGCCGTCAATATCGTTGACGTCAATGATGGCTACCTTATGACCGATGGCCGCGGCGGTATCCTTTGCCACGCCGTCGGGATCGGCAGGGCCCAACACCACGTATTCGTTATAGGGCGGCAGGGTGCAATCACAGGGACCGTCGATGGAACGGGCCTTGGGACCGGCAATATCATAGAAAATACCGCGCTTACCCACCATTTTACCCAAAGCAGACCAAAAAGCGGCCCACAGAATCTTGATGGTACCGCACTCCCGCAGGGCCATCTCCATCGTTTCGGGGATGGACAGACCAATGCCGTAGGGAGATTTGTACACAAATTTACACAACAGCTTTGCCAACGGGCTGGGATGAATATCCTTCATCGGAATGGCACGCTCCTGGGTGCAGGCAACGCACTTCTCGGAAATGAAAAGGATGTCCCCTTCCTGCATATGCTCGGCGGCAAATTCCTTTGCCACGGCGGGAATCGTATCTTCTTTTCCCACCACCTTGGTTTTGATCGGAATACGCTGATAGGACTTACCGTCCACCTTAATTACCAGATTTTTGCCTTCGTTTGCTACCATTTCTGCCATTTTTATCGTTTCCTTTCGTTTATTTAAAAAACAGGGGCAGTTCTTCCAAAAAGATCAGATCGTCCCGCTTTGCGGCATCGCCCTCTGCCAGAATCGCCATACGACCCACGATATTTCCGCCCGCTTTTTCAACCAGAGTTTCCAAAGCCTTCAGGGACTCACCGGTGGAGATCACGTCGTCCACAATCACCACACGCTTGCCCTTCATATATTCCGCATCCTTACCGTCAATGCACAAAATCTGCTGATGATCGGTGGTGATGGAATTGACTTCCACGGTAAACACGTCGGTCATATACAGTTTGGGTGCCTTACGTGCCAGCACGTAACGGTTAACGCCGGTTTGTCTGGCCATCTCGTGAACCAGCGGAATGCCCTTGGACTCGGCAGTGATCAGCACGTCGTGCTCCGGCAGTTTTTTCACCAAAGCCTCCGCCGTTTTAACAGTAAGCTCCACGTCACCGAAAATGACAAAACCCGCAATATCCAGATGCTCGTTTACCGGGCAGATGGGCAGATCCCGCTCTACGCCCGCTACTTTGATACGATAGTATTTTCTATCCTGCATTTTTTATTCCTCCGTTCAACACATTTTCTCAGCCAGTTGCTCACCGCCGAGAATATGAAAGTGCAGATGCTGCACACTCTGGCAGGCATCGGGGCCGCAATTGCTGACCAACCGGAAACCGTTTATAAGACCCAACTGATCCGCAATTACGGGAATGGTTTCAAAGATATGTGCAATGATCTTGCTGTTATCACCGTTAACACAGGCAAGGGAAGAAATATGCTCCTTGGGAATCACCAGTACGTGCACCTTTGCCGCAGGATTCAGATCTTTAAAGGCAACGCACAGTTCATCCTCGTATACCTTGGTGCTGGGGATTTCGCCGCAAGCGATTTTGCAAAAAATACAATCCGTCATAAGTATACCTCCTTATTTCAGCAGATCCTCCACAATGGCCAAAACCCCTGCCAAAGCGGCATCGATCTTATTTACGTCGCCCACACCGGCCATAGCCATATCCGGCTTACCGCCGCCTTTACCGCCGGTGAGTGCCGCCGTAGCGGAAACCAGCTTACCGGCGTGCATACCGGATGCCACCGCCTTTTTACCGCAAGCGGCGCAAATGGTTGCCTTGGCGCCATCCACAGCGATCAGAACAACAGCCAGATCCTCCGCCTTATCCTTCAGCTTTTCGGCCATACGGCGCAGAGCGTCACCTTTAACATCCTTAAGTACGGTAGCGGCTACACGCACTGCACCCACGGGACGGGCGTTTTTCAACAACTCCTCCACGCCGCCTTCTGCCAGTTTACTCTCCAAAGCGGCAATCTTCTTATCCTTTTCTTTTCCTTCGGCAATCACCGCTTTACATTTCGCGGTAAGTTCCGAGGGCTGATTGACCTTCAGCTCGGCGCAGGCGGCGTGCAAGGTCTGCTCGGCGGTGGCAAGACGTGCCAACACACCGGTACCGGTCAAGGCCTCAATACGGCGCACACCACTGGCTACACCGTTTTCGGCGATGATCTTGAACAGGCCGATTTTGCCGGCATTGTCAATATGCGTACCACCGCAGAATTCAATAGAAGTACCCTCTACGTTAACGACCCGTACGGTTTCGCCGTACTTTTCGCCAAACAGCGCCATTGCGCCCAGCTTTTTAGCTTCTTCAATGGGCATTTCGCGCACGTCTACGTTTTTGCCGTCCAGAATGGCGGCGTTGACCAAGGCTTCTACCTTGCCAATCTCCTCTGCCGTAAGGGCGGAGAAATGAGTAAAGTCAAAGCGAACCTCTTTTTCGTTAACCAGCTGACCGGCCTGCTCCACGTGAGTACCCAGCACTTCACGCAGGGCCGCCTGCAACAGATGGGCCGCCGTATGGTTACGGCGAATGGCATTGCGACGGGCAACGTCAATCTGTGCCTCCACACGGTCGCCAACGGTGAACACACCGCTCTCCACGTGACCGAAATGAGTGAAGAGACCGGAGGCGTTTTTCTTGGTATCCTCCACCACAAAGCGGTTATTGCCGCTGACGATCACGCCGGTGTCCCCTACCTGACCGCCGCTCTCGGCATAGAAGGAGGTGCGATCCAGCACCATAATACCCTTGGCGCCTTCGCCGATCATATCCGCCACCTCACCGTCGGTGGCAAGAGCGGCTACCGTTGCGGTAACGGTATTTTCATCATATCCGGCAAAGGTGGTGGCATCGATACCGTCAAAGGCGATCTCGTTGCTCTTCCAGCTCTCGCCGTCGGCCGCCTTACGACCCTCACGGGCACGCTGACGCTGTTCCTGCATCAACTGATTAAAGCCCTCTTCATCCAGATCCATATTCTTTTCTGCTAAAATATCCTTGGTCAGATCCAAGGGGAAGCCGAAGGTATCATACAGCTTAAAGGCGTCCTGACCGGACAGGGTACCGCCGGCCTTGGTTAATCCCTCCAGCATGGAAAGACCCTGATCAATGGTTTTGGAAAATGCGGACTCCTCATGGGAGATAACCTTTTTGATCAGTTCCCGGCGCTCGGCAAGCTCCGGATAACCGTCCTTATTTTCAGCAATGACCACGTCGCACAGTTCGGGCAAGAAAGCGTGATCGATACCGATCATTCTGCCGTGACGGGCGGCGCGACGAATCAGACGGCGCAGTACGTAACCACGGCCCTCGTTGGAGGGGGTAATACCGTCACTGATCATAAAGGTGGCGGCTCTGGCGTGGTCGGTGATGGCACGGATGGAGATATCATTCTGCTTGTCCTCGCCATACGTAACACCGCTGAGGGCGCAAACGTGATCCAGAATCTTACGGATGGTGTCCACCTCAAACATATTGTCCACACCCTGCATTACGCAGGCCAGACGCTCCAGACCCATACCGGTATCAATGTTCTTATGCTCCAGCTCGGTATAGGTGCCGTCTCCCATATTGTTGAACTGGGAAAACACGTTATTCCAGATTTCCATATAGCGGTCGCAATCACAGCCGGGCTTGCAGTCCGGGGAGCCACAGCCGTATTTTTCACCACGGTCAAAATAGATCTCGGAGCAGGGGCCGCAGGGGCCGGTGCCGTGCTCCCAGAAGTTATCCGCCTTACCCAAACGCACGATATGCTCCTCGGGTACGCCGATAACGTTTTTCCAGATATCATAGGCCTCGTCATCCTCTTCATAGATAGAGGGCCAGAGCAGGTCGCCGGGAATTTCCATCACCTCGGTCAAAAACTCCCAAGACCATTGGATCGCTTCTACTTTGAAATAATCACCGAAGGAGAAGTTGCCCAGCATTTCAAAATAAGTGCCGTGACGGGCGGTATGACCCACACGCTCCAGATCCGGCGTACGGATACATTTCTGACAGGTGGTCACGCGGTTGCGGGGCGGGGTTACCTCCCCGGTAAAATACTTTTTCATCGGCGCCATACCGGAATTGATCAGCAACAACGATTTGTCATTTTGGGGTACCAAAGAAAAACTGCCCAGGCGCAGATGCCCCTTGGATTCAAAAAATGCCAGATACTTTTCTCTGATCTCACCCAGTCCCATGTACTTCATTTTATTTTCCTCCCAAAATAGAAAAAGCCCCCTGTTCAAACGGGGACGGAAGTTCCGCGGTACCACCCCGATTGCACAAAGTGCCTCCTTGATTTACCGATAACGCAGGCAAGCGTGCCCGTTCGGAAAGCGGCAATCCGCCAAAGCTTTTCGGAAGGCTTACAGCCACGGCGCTTCCTCTCTGCAAAGAAAAGCTTACAAAGCAGACCTTTTTCGTCATTACGGACAATATTAATATCATACATCAGTATTATATAAAATTAATAAGCATCTGTCAATCCTTTTTTCTCTCCAGAATTCCCTGACACACCGCCCGAAACACCGGGGCGCAAGTCTTACCGCCTGAGACACCGTCCTCGGCGAATACCGCAATGGCATATTCCGGTTTATCGGCGGGATAAAAGCCGGCAAAATAGGTGTTGAGCAGTTCCTTTCCCTTCTCATCAAACACGCCGGTCTGGGCGCTGGAGGTCTTGCCGCCGGCGCCGCCCCGGGTGGGAGCCGCCCCTTGTCCCGTCCCCTGCTCTACCGCCGTAATACAAAGAGCTCGCAAACGCTCGGCCGTTTCCTGCGACAGCACACGGGTGCTGTATTCCACCCATTGCTCGTTTTTGATCTGTTCGTCAATATAATACCCCTGAAAACAGGTGGGACGGAGCAGATATCCCCCGTTACCGCACAGCGCCGCCATGCGGGCAATCTGCAAGGGAGAAGCAGTGAGATCCCCCTGCCCGATGCTGAAATTGGCCAACTGTTTGGCGGAATTACCGGTGACGTCGGGCAGTCTGCCGCCGGCGGCCGATAGTCCGTCGGCGATCTCCAGTCGCTCGCCAAATCCCAGACGGGTGGCCATTTCCATCACCTTGTCGGTGCCCAGCATCTGCCCCAAGGCAATAAAATAGGTATTACAGCTTTGGGCAAAGGCGGTTTCCAGCCCCATCGCACCGTGTCCACCCTCCAGCGGGCAGGTAAAAGAGCGGTCTCCCACGGTGATGCTGCCGTTACAGTCGCATTGATACACGTCCAATTTATTTTCAATAGCGGCGGCCGCCACCACGATTTTAAATACCGAGCCCACTGTTTGGGCGCCAAGGGACCGATTGATCAGTTCCCCCTCGGCGGAATCCAGATAATCCGCCACCCGTCCGGTATCAAAATCGGGGCGGGACACCATGGCGCGGATCTCACCGCTGTGGATATCCAGTACCACGGCGGCCCCTTTGTGCACGTATTGATCCATCGCCGCCTCCAGATCCCGTTGTATATCCAGTTCCAGCGTGGTGATCACACCGTTGCTCATCCCCCGTTTTTCTTCCTCCACCGTAATGCCAAGTCCAAGCAGAGGATTGCTCCGTCCGTCGGCGGTATAATGGAGCGTGCCGCTCTGGCCAAAATAGGAGAGCACGCTGTTATAGCTTTTTTCCAGCCCCGACACGCCTTCCGATTCTCCGTTGACGTATCCCACCAAATGATCGGCCACATCACCGTAACGGCGGATGCCCTTAAAGGAATAAAGTCCGACGGAAGCCGCAGGCTTTGTATCCGTTTCCAGTACGAAGGGGCTCTCCCGTTCCAATCGCAAGGACAGTTCCTGTACGGAAAGATTGCACACCTCTGCCAATTCCCCCACCTTACTGCGGGGAAAACTGCGGGGATCGATCAAAAGATAATAGCACTCCGAAGCGTTGGTGATGGGTCGGAGATGGACGTCATACACCGTTCCTTTGAGAGAATACAGCGGCGTACTGCGGGTGCGGGCGCCCACGCTTGCCGCCGCCCGCTCCTTTACACCGCCAAGCATCAAAAACCCAAGCCAAAGAATCAGCACCGGACAACAGAGCAAAAAGAACAGGCGAAGCAGACGCATTCGTTTTTCCATACCCTCACCTCCGCTTATAGTTTTGACAGAACGGATAAAAATATTGCTTTTCCCGCAAATTCCTGCTACACTGGGAGAGAAAGGATCTGATCAAATGAAGCATTTTTTGATTGCGGGAAAAGGATATATCGGCGGCGTACACGCAGAGACGGCGCCCCTACCCGCCGAATATTTGGTGCGGCGGCAGCCCGAACAACAGACGGAAGGCATCTATACGGATTTTGAGACGGCCACCGAGAACAAGCCGCTCTTTTTGGACATTTGCACCCCCAACGATTCCCACAAGGCCCTCTCCCTACAGGCGGCGGCCAAAAATCTGCCCGTTTACTGTGAAAAGCCACTGGCCGCCACACTGGTGGAGGCCAAGGAAATACAGGCCGCCTTTGCGGAAAAAGGGCTGTATAACGGTATGGCCTTTAACTATCGGTTTTTACCCTGCGTTCATTTGCTGAGGCAGGCGCTGGCGGAGGAAAAGATCGGCAAGATCATTTATTACAAGGGTGCCTTTCTCCACGATTCCTACGTGCTACCCCGTCCCAAAGCGTGGCGAATGACGGCGGCGGCAGGCGGCGGAGCGCTGGCAGATCTGGGCATCCATCTGTTTGATCTGTGCCGTTTTGTATTCGGTGAGAGCCGAGTGATCGCCTGTGAACAACATACGGAATTTCCCGAGCGCACCGAGGTGGACGAATACGCCCGTTGCACTCTCCAAAGTGATGCCGGCAAGGGTTATCTGGAAATCTCCCGCATCTCTGCCGGCAGAAGCGGCGAAAACGGGCTGGAGGTCTTTGGTCATAAGGGTAGCCTGCGGATCCTTTTTGATCGCCCGTACGAGCTGGAATTTTATGATATTGTAAGCAAGCAAACCATCACCTATACCGCCGGAAAAGAGCTGCTGGATCTGCTTCATTATCCCGACGGAAAGCACGATATGGGTATGTTTTACGGCAGTCACAAGGCGGCCATCACCACTTTTATCCACGGTTTGGAGCAAGGCGAGCCCTCCCCCATTTTGGCAAACTTCGCCGACGGCGTAGCCGCCCAGCAAATGCTCCACGACGCCCTCACACTATCTAAGTAAAAAAAGGCTTTGAGCTAAATGCTCAAAGCCTTTTTAAGTATCATTTATTTTCCTGTGATTTTCTTAATCAGCGCAGGAATGGTGTGCTTGGTGTAGCCGTAGGTATTGACGTTGGTATCCACCGAGGCAATGTATTGCTCTTTAAAATACGGACTGTAGAAGTTGACGAACAATGCAGGCACACCCATTCTCGTCCAGCCCCACATCATATTACGGGCGACACGACCCGTCAGTTTACAAGTATTGAGCCCCCAACTGGCGCCCGCAATAACCGAACAGATGATGAGATCGTATTCTCCGCTCTTGGCAAGCTTATGGAGCTTGTCAGGGCCGGGATCGGACAGTGCGGTCACGTTGTCGGAAAGTTCTTTCAAAGCCTCGGTAAAGGCTTCCGCCGCATCCATCGGCATACCGGGATTTGCCAGAATGATATGAGCAATTCTCGTATCCTTTTGAATATCGTAAGGCAAGAGATCCACCCTATCGTAATCGATCTCGATGCTCTTTTCGGCAATTTCTCTTGCAATGGCGCAGGTATATTCAACGTCGCTTTTCACCGTTTCGTTTGCGTCGTGCATTTCAAAATAATGTCGGGCAAAACACATCATACGATATGCTCTGTTTTTAAGCGATTCCATAGACAGTATGCCGGAAGCAATATGCTTTTTCATTTCACCGAGATATTCAGGCGTGGCGTGAATAAAGATCAGGCAGTCGCCGCCCGCCTCCAAAAACATCGCCGCCGCCTCATACATATTACGGTATCCGCAAAAGCCACCCATATTGGCGCCATCGGAAACGATAATACCGTCAAAGCCGATCTTGTTACGAAGCAGATCCGTCAGCAATTTTTTCGATACAGTTGCGGGCGGGCAAATGCCGTTTTCATCGGGTTCATCATAGGAAGGAAGCGAAATATGACCCGGCATAACCGCCATCGCACCCTGCTCGATCAGAGTGGAATAGACTCTACCAAACGAGGCATCCCATTCCTGCTGACTCAAAGGATTCACAGTCAAAGCAAGATGCTGGTCGTTTTCATCGCAGCCATCGCCGGGAAAATGCTTGAGCGTTGCGATCAGACCCGTATCCTGCAAACCGCGCATATAGGCACCACCGTATTGAATAACGTCGTCTGCATTATCCCCCGCCGTACGAATGGATACAACGGGATTGGAGTGATTCATCAGAATATCGACACAAGGGCCGAACGTCCAATGATAACCCGCTTCTCTCGCCTCTTTTGCCGCAAGAACACCCATTTCGTAAGCATACTTTTCCTCGCCCGTAACGGTAGCTGCCATCATGGACGGAAAAGCGGAATTAGCGTCAGTAATCGCGCCGCCTGCGCCGTGCTCCATATCGGAAACAACGAGTGCGGGAACGTCGCGGCCGCCATTCATCTTCTCAATTGCCTCCCTTGCCTTTTGCTTGGTGGTAGGATGCAAAAAGACCGAAACCGCATCATCCGGCATTTCATTATATCCCAAAATAATATTGGGCATAATGACGGCTTTGAGAAGCTCGTCAACCGAAAGATTCTCTACTTTTTCACGAATATCGTCATAATGTTTCAATACGTATTTCACAACACACCTCTATGATTTATCATTTTAATATAATGGATCAGCCAAGCCATGGGGTGCTTCTCGGGCACGTTTTATTCTTCACTCCAGGAAAGAGTGATGACCTCGGCGTCTTTGACGGAGGCGTAGGAAAGAGAAGCGATCTTTTTGTCGGGATGAGGATTGGCAAAGGCCGCCGTGTAAAAGGTTTTGCCCCCCTTTACGCAGGGGATGGTGGTACAGGAAACCTCGTTCAGGGCGTTTTCGCTGAGATTGACGGTATCGTCAAAGCCCGAATTGTCAATGCCCTCGCCAAAGTCGCATTTCAATCCGCTGTAAGAGATATTTTCACCGTACACCACCGGCAAACAAGCCGTAGTGCCGTCGGTGTATTCCACCTCATAGTGACCCAGCAAATATTTTTCCGGTTCAATAAAGATACCGTCGTAAAATGAATGAAACGGAATGCGCAGGGAGGTGGTGTGGGTGATGAAGATATATCCCTTGGGATGGAGACTGCCGTGCTTGAGACGGAAGCACTCCTCAAAAGTTGCCTTTTTCACCGCAGGAAGCATGGGATCGTCATATTCGGTGGACCACATAGCGTAGGCACCGAAGATGAGATTGAAATACTGATTGTTGCGTTGCATATAAAGAGGCTTGTTGGAGCCCCAGTTGGAGCAGGTGCCACCCCGGACACCCAGCTCTCGGCGCTGACGCCAATGCTCAACGCTTGCAGCGTTCATATTCCCGTAAACCACGGGATAACCGTGGGTGTGATATACGTAATCATACTGGATGCCGAAGGGGAAATACCAATTCAACATCAAAATATCCTTGGGAAGCAGGTTTTGACAGTAGAACAGCACAGGAAGGGGATCGTATTCCCTGCCGTTAGATGAAAGGCGACGACCGCCGGAGCCGCCGTAGTGCTTGCCCTCGGGGGTAATGACGGGCAACAGTTTTTCGCCCCACATCATAGTGCGGATACCACGCTCCGCCAGCCAATCGTGAAGCTTGATAATATCCTGCGCATAAAGAATATGGGGATCGGTCCCTTTGCAACGCTCGCACAGACCGATGGAATACATCTCGTCGTGACCGATGTTGACCCAGTTGGGACGAAAAACGTCGATGATCTCTTCCAGAATATCAAATACGATGGGATAGGTATCGGGATGATTGGGGCAATAGGCATCGGGATAGGGATCCTCCTGCCGCTCGGCAAGCTCGGGATGCGCCAGACAGATATAGTCGCTGTGGGACATAGTGGGCACCTCGGGATATACCTCCAGCCCGCGACTGCGACAATAGGCCACCGCCTCCCGCACCTCGTCTTGAGTCAAAATATCGCCCTCGGCGTTATCGGTGTGAATGGAATTTTTGGACCAATGATAACCATCCTGAATCTCTTTACTACGGCCGGAATACCGATGGGTCTCCTTCACGAACGCCGCCCACGCCTCGTTGATCTCGGGATGACGCTTGTATTCCATAGCGCCGCCCACTTCCATAGAGATGTGGTTATATTTATAGTCTACGATGGTATCCACCATCTTTTTAAAATCGTCCATCGCCGCTCTGCCGGGCAGAAACACACGATAGCCACGGAAAGCGCAGTCAGGTGCATCATACAATATGCACTCATTCAGCTCGTTTTCGGCCAGCAACTGCTTTAAGGTAACGGCGGCATAGATCCGAGCACGCTCACTCTCGCCGCCAAGCAAGGCGGTATCCCCTGCAATCTCCAGCCCATAGCCCTCCTCGGTGGTAGAAAGAGGATAGCCCTCGGGCAGACGGTCCCTCACGACGATGCGGCGAATCTCGCCCGCTTCCCTGCCGTAGGTTTTAACCAATTGCTCCAGTACCTCTGCGGCATAGCCCTGTGCGCCTTCCACACGGCAATGCTGATGCAATGCCGCCGGCGCGCCGGGACGATAATATTGCGGTTTAAAGAACATATTCAACGCCTCCCTTTGCTGTCATCCTATCACAATCCATACCCATTTACCATACAATTTCGGTCAAAATTTTTACAAAATACGTCCTGCCGTCCGTTCCTCTTCCAAGCGTTCCACCAGCCAGCGAATGGGATGCTCCGTTATGGGCGGCGCCACCCAACGGGCGTATTCCCGAAGGGGCTCCCAGCCGCCGGACACCGCCACCGGCAGATCCGACGCCTGCAGTAAAGAAACGTCGTTTTCATAATCGCCGATTCCCACGATCAGCGTACCCTTGGGCACCATATCCCGAATCAGACCCACACAGACCCCTTTACCGGTGCCGCAGGAAATGATCTCAAAGAGAAAATGGGTACTGCGCACGTACTGAAAATCGGTATAATCCTTATAATCCTCGGCAGGGCGAGCCGCACCGTTGGGCTCAAAATGAATGACTGCCTTATAGATCGGTCGTTTCTCCCCCAGAATCCGCTCAAAAAAATCAACGTCTTCCCGAGAGATGACCAACATCTCCTCCGCAAAGTGGTAGGCAACGCGGATCACGTTGTCATACCGCCGACAAATCTCCGCCACACGCTGACGGACGGAAGGATCCAGCACTTTGCCCCATACCAATGAATTGCTCTTGGGATCGTAGATGGTGGTGCCGTTGCGCACCACACAATAACTGTTGAGAGGCAAGCGGGGATAGTTTTCCTTGATAAACGCTTCCGCTCTGCCGGTGGCGGGGCAAAAAAGTCCCCCGTTTTGGGTAAAATATTCCACCGCCGCAAGCTGTTCCTCGTGCAATACTCCGTGCTCCAAAAGCGTTCCGTCCAGATCACTTAAAATCAAAATGCCGTCAAAAATCCCCATTTAGTCCTCCCAATTTTGACTACGCTCCACCGCCTTGTGCCAACGGGATAACAGAGCCTGCCGCTTTTCGGGCAACATCTCCCCCGTAAACTGCTTATCCTCGGCAATCAATGCCAAAATTTCTTCATCATTTTTCCAAAATCCTGTGGCAAGTCCTGCCAAAAAGGCCGCACCCCGCACGGTGGTTTCAATAATACGGGGACGGATAACGCGCAGATCGGAAATATCCGCTTGAAACTGCATCAAAAAGTTATTAACGCAGGCGCCGCCGTCCACCTTCAGGGAGGTGATGGGCGTGGCCGCCTTCATCGCCGCCAACAGATCCTCCACCTGAAAGGCGATGGACTCCAAAGCGGCACGGATGACGTGATTGGCACCGGCCCCCCTCGTCAGACCCAAAATGGCACCCCTGGCATACATATCCCAGTAAGGAGCGCCCAGACCTGTGAAGGCGGGAACGACCACTACGCCGCAACTGTCGGGCACCGAGAGGGCCCGTTCCTCGGTTTCGGCGGCACTGGAGATCAGATGCAGTTCATCCCGTAGCCATTGCACCACGGCGCCGCCGATGAATACACTGCCCTCCAGACAATATGTAACCTTACCTCCACGGGCCATTGCCACGGTGGTAAGCAAACCGGTATCCGGCAACATAGCCGCCGTCTCACCGGTGTTCATCAGCAAAAAGCAACCGGTACCGTAGGTGTTCTTGGCCTGACCGGCGGAAAAACAACCCTGCCCGAACAGGCCTGCCTGCTGATCCCCCGCCATACCGCAAACGGGAATATTACCGGGAATGGCCGTAGCCGTACCGAAAATACCACTGCATTCCTTTACCTCAGGCATCATTGCAGGGGGAAAATCAAAATACGCCAACAGCTCCTCGTCCCATTGTCCCGTGTGAATATTAAAAAGCATGGTACGGGCAGCATTGGTATAATCAGTGGCGTGCACCCGTCCCTCGGTGAGACAGTAGAGCAGCCAACAATCAATTGTACCGAACAACAGTTTGCCCGCCTTTGCCCGCTCTCGGGCACCCGCCACGTTATCCAGCAACCATTCCAGCTTGGTGGCGCTGAAATAGGCGTCAGGAAGCAAACCGGTCTTTTGATAGATCCGCTCCCCCATCTCTCCGCTTTTCAGCTTTGCGGCGCGGTCGCTGGTGCGACGGCATTGCCAAACGATGGCAGGCGCAATGGGTCTTCCCGTTTCCTTATCCCATACCACCGTGGTCTCACGCTGGTTGGTAATGCCGATGCCGGCAATATTTTCGTAGGAAATACCGGCGCTTTGCACTGCCTCGGAAATTACCTGCCGAGTGTCCTCCCAGATCTCCATCGCATCATGCTCCACCCAACCGGGATGGGGATAATGCTGCGTCAGCTCCTTCTGGGCAGAGGCCACGATGGCGCCGCCCTTATTGAAAATAAGCGCTCTGGTGCTGGTGGTTCCCTGATCAATTGCCAAAATATACCGTTTCATAGCTCACCTCAAATTATCAAAAAAAGCAAAAAGAGAGGACAGTGTCCTCTCTTTTTTATTATTTGCCAAGATTATATCTTTTCTTAAATTTGTCAACACGACCACCGGTATCAACCAGCTTCTGTTTACCTGTAAAGAAAGGATGACATTTGGAACAAATTTCAACCTTCAGCTCGGACTTGGTAGAACGGGTCTCGAAGGTCTCACCGCAAGCGCACTTTACGATGCACTTCTCGTACTTCGGATGAATTGCCTCTTTCATTAGTTTCACCTCTTTCTGTCATTTTCTAATATAGCATAAAATATTCTACCATATGCTTTTTGAAAATGCAAGAATTTTTTTAAGAAATTTCAATAACTTCGTCTAAATGGAAACTGTAGATGTACAATTTGTCCGCTTTTTTACCCGTCAACTTGCGCAATCCGTAGCGATACAGCCGCAACTGCAGGCCGTAGCGCTCTGCAAATTGGGACGCCTCCTTCAGCCGGTCGGTCTTATAATCCACGATCACCGTCTGTCCGTCCTTTTCAAAGCAGCAATCCAGCACGCCCTGCAGCAAAACGGGTGAATCGTCCTCACACCCATTGAAGATCCGATTTGCCGCCAAGGTGAAGAAAAACCGTTTTTCCTTTTCCAGGCTGTCGGCAGATATCATCTGCTGAAAGAGGGGTTGGGCCACAAAACGCAGCACCGGCGCCTCCTCCACCATATCCAGTTCCTTTTCCGTGAGGAAGCCCTGTTCCAGCAAACGCTTTTTCTCCGTTGCCACGCCGTCGGGCCGGGCCAAGGTGCCGAAATCGGCAAACTGCATAAATTTATGCACCGCATTACCCACCACGTTGCCCATGGTCTTGCCGCTGAGGAAGGAGGGCTGACGTCTGCCAAAGCTCTCGGGGATCAACAGCATTGCCTCGGGATCCTGCTCCCGCATTCCCTTGACCTCGGAAACGCTGAGCTTGATGGGCAGTTTGGTCTGGGCAGCAAAAGGATATTGGGCCAGCGCCAATCGCATTGCCTCTTCCGGATCAAACGCTGCAGACGAAGCGCCGCCCTTACGCTGCGGACCGTCTGCCAGCTCTGCGCAAAGACTTACGCCAAAATCGCAATCCCGCTTTGCGGCGGTATAGTCGATCTCCAGCTCATCGTACAACGACTGCATTCCCTGCTGATCTCTGAGAGCAAAGAGCAACCATTTGAGGGTGGAAGGTGAAGTAGACAAAAACTCAGAGGGCTGGGTGCCGTGATAAGTAACCACCTGTTCAAGCATTTTTTTGAGTTTCGCCCGTTCCTCTGCACAGACCAGATACAAATGGGTCTTGGGTCGGGTGAGGGCCACGTAGAGAATTCGCATCTCCTCACTGAGAGCATCCCGATGATTGGCCTCCTTGAGCATCAAGTAAGGCAAGGAGGGATATTCGGTAAAGCTGTCGTCATCCCGCATCTTTACGGCAAAGCCCAGCTCATTATTGGAAATGAGTACGTCACTGTCCTTATCCCGGATCCCCTTATCCAGTCCCACCAAAAAGCAGACGGGATATTCCAGACCCTTGGACTTGTGTACCGACAAAACCTGCACGCACTCCTCTGCATCGTCGCCGCTGCGGGCGCCGGGCAAAATCTGCCCCAAAGCGCTGAGCTTGTCCAGATAATTGAGGAAGGAAAAGAGCCCCTTATAGGATTCCTTTTCATAATCCACGGCATAGCGCAACAGCATCTGCATATTGGCCACTCTGGCGCCACCGTCGGGGTAAGAGGCGATCCGATCCAAAATATGGGTACGGGCAAAGATCATCTGCAGTACCTCGTCGCTCCGTTTCCCCACGGCGGCCCGTCGCAACGCATCCACATCCTCCAGAAAACGGGCGCAGGCCTCGTTCTCCCCCGCCCGTTTTTGCAGGGCGTCGTAGAAGGGGGCGTGACGGTCAGCGGCGCGAATCTGCGCCAATTCCTTGGCGGTAAAGCAATAGAAATCGGAATACAACAGCGTTACCAAGGGAATATCCCGATAGGGATTGCTGATCACCTGCAGATAAGCCCGCAGCATCTTGATCTCCCAAAGATCCAGAAACTGCTGATCCTGATTGTTATTGATACAATGAATACCGCGCCGTTGTAAGGCGTTTTCAAAATGGACCGCCGTATTTTTGGCCACACGGCACAAAACAGCCATATCTCCGTATTTCAGCGGCCGAAATGCTTTCTTTTTAACGTCGTAAAAAGAGGTGCCCAACAGGGAACGGATCTTATCGGCCACGTAGTCGGCCTGTTGCTCCATCCCCGTCAGTTCTGCAAATTCGTCGGAGGAATCCTCCTGTTCCATCATCACCGTCAGCTCCACCCTGCCCTGACTTTCCGGAACATACAGCCCGCCGGTATTGAGTTGTTCGGTTTCATCGTATTCGATCTGACCCAGACGACTGCTCATAGCGACACGGAAAATCTGATTGGCAAAGCGCAGAATATCGGGATGGGAACGGAAGTTTTGATTGAGATAGAGATAAGAGGGTCGGGTGATCTCCCGTTCCTCCGCCGGCGCCGCATGGCGCTTTTTCTCCAAAAACAGTTCGGGACAGGCGGCGCGGAAGCGATAGATGCTCTGCTTAACGTCACCCACCATAAACATATTGCTCTCATCCTTGGACAAAGCGCGGAAGATCAGGTCCTGCTTACGGTTGGTATCCTGATATTCATCCACGATGATCTCGTCAATCTCTTCACGCATTTCCAGTGCCACGTCCGTCAGCTTGAGTCGGTCGGTCTGTGGGTCGTAATCGGTAACCAGCAAGTTCAGGGCCAGACGCTCCATATCGGAAAAGCTGATGATGGAGCGATCCCGCTTGGCTACGGTAAACCGCTCATCCAGCGTCACAGCGCAGGAAAAGAGCAATCCCAGAATGCGGGAGGTGCGGGCGATATCCGCCATATGCTGTTCCGCAGTTTTATGAAAGGTCTCCTGTTGCAGACTTTGGATCAATTCCTTGGCATAGCCCCGACAACTCTGTGGCAGGGGCAACAGGTCACGATAATCGTCAAAGAGCTTGGCACGGGTGTTCCAAGTGGCAAAGGTAATGGAACGGATAGCACTGCCCGCCGCATTAAAATCACGTTTTCCCAGTGCCTCAATGGCCAGAGCCAGACTGTCCCGCTCCTGCTGCATAGATTGCCAGAGGGGTGTGTCCGTCACTCCGTCGAAGGCGGGATCCCCTAAAATCAGGGTATACTGATCCATAGCCTCCGTCATCTTGGACAGTGCCTGTCGGTAAAGCATATCGTCGGGAAGCACTTCAAAAATATCCGTCGGCACGGGGAACTCCGTTTGCGGGAAGGGTTGCTCCTCATACAGCCGATAGGCTTTTTTCAGCACCCCAAGCAGTCGCTCGTCATTACGCCCACTGCTGAAAAAGGCGATGAGTTCCGCAATCTCCTCCTCTTCCCTTGCCCGCCGATATAATTCCTCTACGAAATCCTCCAGCAGACGGTCAAACAAAATCTCCAGCACCGATTCCTCACCGATGGCGGTGCCGGGGTCCAGCCCCAGCTTTTGAAAATTTTGATCAATGATGCGCTTACATACCGAGTGAATGGTGGAAATATTATCGGCGGAAACCAGCAGCATCTGTTGTTGCAGATGCTCGTTTTCCGGATCTGCCTCCAGACAATTTTCCACCGCCTGTTCGATCTTTTGCCGCATTTCCGAGGCGGCGGCATCGGTAAAGGTCATAATCCACAAACGGGAAATATCCCCGCCGGCCAGTACCTTTTGAATCACACGTTCCACCAACACCGCCGTTTTGCCGCTACCGGCCGCGGCACTGACCAAAAGAGAGGCACCGCCGGTATAGATCGCATTTTTTTGCGCAGGTGAAAATTCCATATCAGTCCTCTCCTTTCTTGATTTCTTCAAAAAATTCCACAGGCTTCAGCTTGCGATAGGTCTGCACCTTGCTCTTACCGTATTCAAAGCGGCAGATGCCGCCGAAATCGCAATACTGGCAGGCGTTGACCCCCTGCTTCATAGGGCAGACCTGCACCTCGCCTTCTGCCATCCGATTCATAATCTCCATGGTTTTCTTTTCCACAAAGTCGCCCAGCGCTTCCATCTGCTCTGCCGAAACCACGGGAGAGCGGGAATCAAATTTGTTTTTGGAGGTGATGGAAACGTTGTTGTACATCAGACCGGGGGTATGATCCAGCTTACGCATCAGATCCATATCGGCGAGATACAAGCCCTTGCGACGGAAAGCGGCGGCAAGGGAAGCGGGATCGGCGGTAACGTTGTCCGTCCCCTCCTCAAAGGTGGGCACGCCCGCCAGAAAATATTCCATGGCGGCAACGTGGCTGCCGGCAAATCTCGCTTCCTTTTGCAACATCCTGCTGTACAAGGGCAATTGCAGCTGATAACCGTTGTAAATCTTTTCAAGACTCACCGATTTATCTCCGGTTTTATAGTCAATGATCTTCAGCCAGGTCTCCCCGTCCACGATGGCGCCGTCCACACGGTCTACCTTGCCGTTGATACGGGCTTGCATACCATTGGCAAGCGGAATGGTGTTTTTAAAGTTATATTCCTGGGCCAAGGGTCGGAAATCGCTCTGATGCAATTCCTCCACGGCACTGCGGCCCACCAACTGCATGGTGCGCTTGATGCGGTCAAAGAGATGGTCAAAGCGAGGGGCGGCCATATCCCCCAGCTTTTCCTCATAATATTTCGTAGCCAGAGTCTCCATAAAGGCGTCGGTACGGTCGTGATCCCATGCGCTCACGTCCCCGCTTTCAACCACAGCGTTCAGCAAATGCTCCATTCCGTAATGGACGAAATCGCCGATATAGTTTGCGGCAAAGGTGACCGGCTCGGTCTCCTGAATCTTGAGCCCGTATTGGAGAAAATAGTGGAAGGGACAGCCCACAAAGCTCTCCAGTCTGGATTGACTGGCAGAGAGTTCCTTACCGTACAAGGCCTCCACCGTTTCTCTGGGCAGGGACTTTTCATCCCGTGCCTTGCGGCGCAAGGTGGAAACGTCGGTGCCGAAATGCTCGGACAAAAACCGGGCCAGTTCTTTCCACTGCTCGCTTTTATCCGATAACTGCATAGCTGCACGGATCAAATCCTTATAATGGGTAGAAATAGTTGGATCCTCCACCGCTTCCGTTTTGATCAGTTTTTTGGTGATACGGGTGATCAGATTGGAGGGAAGTTGAGCCTTCCCCTCAGCAGAAAAGGCGCTGTAGGTAAAGGTCAGGCTCTCGGAAGCGGAGGACAGGGTGCGATACAAACAAAACTGCTGTTCTCTGGCCACGGTAACGCTGTCCTTGGACAACAGCACGTTTTGCTCCCGCAGATGGCGGATATCTCCATCGGTGATCAAGCCGCCACCGCTGACGCCGGCGGGGAATTTACCGTCCACGGCGCCCAAAACGTAGATATGCTTCACTTCCCCACTGCGGGCGCGGATCATATCGCCGAAATGTACCTGATCCATATAGGCGGGCACCACGCCGAAGCGATAGCCTCGCAGACAGACCTCCATCATATCGTGCAGGGTCTTGCGGGTGATCTCCTGCTCCCCCAGCACCAAAGCAAGCTGATCCAGCAGTTCGATCAACAGATCGTACAGCCGCAACCACTGTTCTCCCTCGGCGGGGTCCTTTTCGGCAGCGGCAAAGGCTTTGAGTTGCGCCGCAACGCCGTAGTTTTCCAGCAATCTCCATACCGCCGCCAACAGATCGGTAGCCTTACCGGCGCGGGTGTCCTCGGCAAATTCCACCAGCGGGCCGATCAGGCGACTTCTATACTCGTTGATGGTTTGCAGACGTTGGGCAGAAAGTTCTTGCTTTTTCTTCTTTTCTTCTTCGTTTTCCTCTTCGTCCACGTCCAGACCCATGGGATTTTGGGTCCATTCCATCTCCCATTTTTTGCCCCGGATATTCCACATAAATACGTAGTTTTCCAATTGCGCTACCTCTTCGTAGTTCAGGCCGCACAAATGGGTGGAAGCCAAGGAAAACATATCCTCAAACCGATAATTATACTGTACCGCATCCATAGCGTGAAGAATCAGGCTGAACAGGGGGCGACTGATCACGTCCACCTTGCGATCGGTGTACAGCGGAACGTCCAGCTCGTCAAAGACCATCTCCACCATATGCTGATACTCCGTCTGCACGTTACTGACCACGGAAATATCCCGATAGCGACACTCACCCGAGAGCACTCTGCGGCGAATATCCTGCGCCACCAGACGCACCTCGCTGTCCGGACCGGAAGCGGTGAAAATGCGCACACTACCGTCGGCGGCTACGGGCGCGGCCGGCCGTTTGGCGGAAAAGAGATATCGCTCGATCACCGAAAGATTTTGATGGGCAAAGCGATGATTTCCCTTCAGTTCCACCCGCCGATGGGCCAATCCCATCTGTTCACATCTTTCCTCCAAACGGTAGAGATGCTGCAGGGTGGGCGCAAAAAGCTGTTCCTCCTCACGGTCGGCCAATAAGGTCAGAGCGCAATCCTCCGCCTGGAGAAAGATTTTTTCCAAAATAGCGTATTCCTGACCGGTAAAACCGCCGAAATTGTCAATCAAAACGGTTTTGCCGGCAAAGTAGGCGTGTTCTTCCAGCAATCGGCACACCGTATCCAGATCATCAAATTGATCCCGATACTCCTGTGTCCGCAGAGCGTTATAGCATTCGTAAATCAAGAAGAGATCGTGGTATTTATCCTGCGTGCTCTGCCCGCCCAACAGCGGCATCACACGGGATTCCTCCGCCTGATAGGCGGCGAAATCCTCCATCACCGACATCAGTTTTTCATAAAAACGGACGCGATCGGCGCTCTTGCGATAAAACTTCAGTTGGGGTTTTACCATCTGTACCGCACGGTACAGAATGCCAAGACGGGCCACCTCCCCCAATCGGGGACGGGCGCCGCCGCCGTAGGTACGCATCAGAGTGTCGCACAAACGGCGGAAGGAAAGCACGGTGACCTCTTCCCCGAATTTTTCCTGACAGGTGCGCTCCGCCGTCATACTCTCCTGTTCCGGCACGATCAAGCAAACGGGCGAGCTCTTTTGGAGCGCCTGCTCCGCCAAAGTGTACAAACAGGTGGTTTTACCCGTAGCACTGCGGCCCAATATAAATTGAATCATTTCCCCTTCACCTCCGCCTGATACCACGCAATGACCAGATCCAGCATTTTGCCGTAGCTTTTCAGCCCGTCGGGCTGATCGTTTGACTCCAGATAGGCGTTGTAAATTTGTCCCGAGGTATCCGCTACCACGGTCCCCCGGTATTGTTGCCAATAGGTGTGGTCCGCACGGTCGTCCCGTGCCACCTCGTCACTGACGGTTTTTGCCACCCGAATGGCGGCGTTATAATCCTCCTCCGCCAGACGGTTGAGCGCGTAACCGAAGGCAGACATATAACCGGAATAGCGGAAATCCGCCCGTTCCGATTGCATACAGGCCAAAAAGCCCAAAAAGTTTGCCTCGTCCTCCCGCATAAATCCCTTTACGTGGGAGAGCTCGTGACACATGGTAGCCGGCACGGTATAGGCGGTCATATCCACGTTGATATTGCTTTCCAGGGTAAAGGGCAGATAGACGCCCATCGTCAGTACCCGACTCATCATTCCGGAAAAGACCATGGGTTTATTGCGCACGTTTACCTCACCGATGCCGGGGTGCCGATCGCTGATTTTGTTAAAGCAAGCCTGCGCCTCGGCAGAGATATCCCACCAACTTTCCTGCTGTAATCGGGCAACGCCGTTTTCGTCCTCCCACAGCTTGGCCCGCTCGGCATTGGCCTGTTCGGCCAGCCACGCGGTCACCTCCGCCAACTCCTCGCTACTGTATTGCCGCACCGACAGCTCCAGATATTCCGAGGCGGGCGTGCGATAATAGCACAGCCCCATAGTAATCACGAACAGAAAATAGGCCACACTGCCCACACACAGAAGATTGACCAGAGCGCGGTAAAGAATATGCTTCCACGCCCCTTTATTTTTACAGAGCCAAAGGATCATACAAACGATATACGCCAGTACCCCCAGCACCGCCAGCACAATCAACCACTCGCTGACCGAAAAGGGAAACAGAGAAACAAACCGTCCCACCGTATTCTCCAGAAAGGTATGAAGGTAGCGGATATAAAAATCCTCCACCCAGCCCCGCCACAGACGGGCCGCCAGCGTTAGGAGCAGACCCAGCGGGAATGCCAGCAAAAGATACATACGTTTAAATTGAAATAACCGTTTTAAAAGTTTCACGTTTTACTCCTGAAAATTTGATATTTTCATTTTATCATAAATTATTTATTCATTCAACTTGTATTTACGCAAAAGTAATTGTATAATAGTAATTGTACCAAAAACAGGACAGGAGGGCGAAAATATGCCTTTACAGAACAAAAAAGCCTTTATCAGTGATATGGACGGCGTAATCTACCACGGCAACGAGCTGTTGCCCGGTGTTAAGGAATTTGTGAAGTGGATGGAAAAAAGCGGTAAGGATTATCTGTTTTTGACCAATTCCTCCGAGCGCTCCCCCAAGGAGTTACAGCAAAAGCTGGAGCGACTGGGTCTGCAGGTGGATGAATCCCACTTTTACACCTCGGCGCTGGCCACCGCCGCCTATCTTGCCAAGCAAACCCCCGGCGGCAGTGCCTACGTGATCGGCGAGCCCGGTCTGCTGAACGCCCTCTACAACGCCGGTATTACTATGAACGACATTGATCCCGACTACGTGGTAGTGGGCGAAACCAAGAATTATAATTATTCCGTGATCTGTAAGGCTGTGGAACTGGTTAATCGCGGCGCCAAGCTGATCGGCACCAATCCCGATATGACCGGTCCCGTGGACGGCGGTCTGATCGTTCCCGCCACCCGCGCCCTGGTAGCCCCCATTGAGATGGCCACCGGCACCACCGCCTATTTTCTGGGCAAGCCCAATCCTCTGATGATGCGTTGCGGTCTGGCGCTCTTGGACTGTGAGGAAGAAGAGATCGCCATCATCGGCGACCGTATGGATACCGACATCATTGCCGGCATTGAATCGGAAATTGATACCGTACTGGTGCTCAGCGGCGTCACCGCCAAGGAGGACCTGCACCGCTTCCCCTACCGTCCCAAATATATCTTTGACGGCGTGGGTGACATCGTTCCCAAAGAATAGGAGGATCACGTATGAGAATTCGTATCATTCGCGCTGTCAGTTCTTCCCTTCCAAAAGATGAAGTCTTGTCGGCGCTGTGTGAACCGCCCCTGCAAATTGGTGAGGTATCCTATGACAAAATGGAGCCCATTACAGACGGTTCCTACCTTCTCTCGGCAAAATGCAAGCCCTCTTTTATAAAAAATTCCGGAATTCCCCAAATTGTATTGCAACAACGGGAGCAGGAATGGCAATTTGTTTTCATCCCGGCAAAAATCGTTATAATCCTTTTTTCTGTTATAGCGGCGATGGCCGCTCTCATGGAACTGGCAATGTTGGTAATGATGGGGATGGGGCAGCTGTCTGCGTCGGATTGGCCGTTTTTGTTGCTCCCTCCTGCCATCCTTCTGTTTGGCGGTTTCGTTGTATATACCGCCTTTTATCTGTCCTCCAAAGCAGTTTGGAAGGAAATCAAGCAACGAATAAAGTAAGAAGCTTGTGTGCCTTGCACACAAGCTTCTTTTTTATAATATTGTGGCGCCGCCGAGGACGGTGTCTCCTTCGTAAAAAACGACGCTCTGCCCTGCGGCAGGGCGTTTTTGCGGGGTGGAAAAGTCCACCTGCAGTTCACCGTTTGCAAGGACGGTGACGGTGCAGGGCACCTCCGGCGCCTGATAACGGGTACGGGCGTTGCAGGTGAAAACGGCGGGCGGCGTGTCAAAGGCGATCCAGTTGGCATCCCGCGCCATAATGCCGTCACAGAGCAGACCCTCTCTGGGGGCTACCACGATCTGATTTTCGGCAATACGTTTTTCGGTAACGTAGCCCGGCTGTAACAACGCAAGGCCCAGGCCCCGCCGCTGACCTACGGTATAGTGGATCAGCCCCTTATGCCGACCCAACACCTTGCCGTCGGGATCTACAAAATCCCCCGGAGGATATTCCTTTCCGGTATAACTGCGGATAAAAGCGGCATAATCCCCGTCGGGAACGAAACAAATGTCCTGACTGTCCGGCTTTTGCGCGTTGCAAAGACCCTGCTCCTGCGCCAGACGGCGCACCTCCTCCTTGCCGGAGAAATCCCCCAAGGGAAGCAAGGTGCGGGCAAGCTGACGCTGGGAGAGGAAATAAAGCACGTAGCTCTGATCTTTGCGGGGATCTGCCCCCTTTTTTAACAACCATCTGCCGTTTTCAAAGACGATGCGGGCATAGTGACCGGTAACCACCTTATCACAGCCCATCTCTTCTGCCAATCTGTGCAGGCGGCCGAATTTCATATAACGGTTGCAATCAATACAAGGGTTGGGGGTGCGGCCCTGCTCGTAAGCGCTGACAAAGCGCTCCACCACCTCCCCCGTAAAATCGGCAGAATAGTCCACGATCTGATGGGGAAAGCCGAGGGTGGCGCAAATTCGGGCCGCATCAGCGGCATCCTCCGCCGTACCACAGCTTCCCGCCACCGAGGCGTCGTGTAGCTTCATTGTAACGCCGATGCAATCCAGACCTTGCTCCTTCATCAAAGCAGCGGCGGCCGAGGAATCCACGCCGCCGCTCATTGCAATCAGTACTCTCACCTTAAAATTCTTCTTCCATGGCAACGATTTTGTTGACACGGTTGAGATGGCGCACACCCTCCTCGGTCAAACCGTCAAAAGGAGCCTTCATAAAGGCGTCCAGCACGCACAGCATAATTTCCTCGCCGATAACTCTGGCACCCATACACAAAACGTTGGCGTTGTTATGACGGCGGGTCATCTCGGCAGAAAAGGTGTCGGAGCAAACGGAAGCGCGCACGCCCTTTACCTTATTGGCGGCGATGCTCATACCGATACCGGTACCGCAGATCAGCACGCCCAGATCGCTTCTGCCCTCGGCTACGTCGTGGGCTACCTCCTTGGCGCCGTCCACGTAATCAAACCAAAAAGCACTGCCGTCCTCGGGCAGGGCCACACGGCATTCAATCCCGTGCTCCTCAAAATATTTACAGCATTTTTCCACGTAAATTACGCCGGCCTTATCACAGGCAATGGTTACTTTCATATCATTTCTCCTTTTTTCTCTTTCTTTTCCCGCTCGGCCTGACTCAAACGCAGATAGCGCAAGCCCAGCTCTCCCGCAGGAACACTTTGTATTTCCTTCGCGGCCGCAGCCACGCCGGTTGCAGTAATTAGGGGTTGCTCGGGGAAGAACACCTTTTCTTTCAGTTCCTCGCTGAGCAGATAGCCGCCGTCACCGGGCACCACGATGCGCTCGCCGTCGGCCAGATACCCCTTCATTTCCTCCTCCAGCTCCGCCACACTGATGGCACGGTCTTGCACCAATTGCTCCACCTTACCCGCCCGACAACGGTATACGGCGGTATAGGTCTGCTGGCGGCGGGCATCCATCATGGGGATGATCAACCCCTCCTCCCCGGCAGAATACGCCAGGGCCAACAGCGTGGGCACGGGATAACAGGGGCGCTCCCCCGCCAATCCCTTCACCGTGGCGCAACCAATACGCAGACCCGTAAAAGAACCGGGGCCGTTGGTTAGGGCAAAGGCATCCACCTGTGAGATGGTCTTCCCCGCTTTTTCCAGGGTTTTGGCCACCAAGGGCAAAAGGGTTTCGGAATGGGTGTATCCGTTGTTAATAAAGCTCTCCGCCAAAATGTCGTCTCCGTCGCTGACGGCAACGGCCGCACTCTTGGCAGAGGCGTCCAAGGAAAGTAAAATCATTGAACTTCTCCGATCGTGATAATGCGCTCTTCCGGATGTGCTCCGTGTTCGATCTCCACGCGGATATAGGAGTCCGGCAAATCCTCCTCAATATTTTCGCTCCACTCGATCAACAGCACGCCGGTATCCAGATAATCAAAATAGCCGGTGGAATACAAGCCCTCATAGCCGTCCACCCGATACATATCAAAATGATAGATGGGCAAGCGGCCGCTGTATTCGTGAACCATAGCAAAGGTGGGACTGGTTACCTCGTCGGTGCTCCCCAGTGCCTGACACAGAAAGCGGCTGAAGGTGGTCTTCCCCGCGCCCAGCCCGCCGAAATAAGCGATCACCGTGGGTCCGTTGATCCGTTCTGCCAATTTTTCCGCCACCTTACGGCTCTCCTCCGGGGAGGAAACGGTATATTTTTCCATGTCTTCACCTCCTGATCGTCTTATTTTATCACAAAAAATGAAAAAATAACATACTTTTTCAGATTTTTATTGTTAATTTTATTTTTTTTGATATAATATTGATATCAAGTGATAAAGGAGGTGCCGGATTGGGCAGAATATTTACGTCAATCTTTTTTAAGATCCGTGATCTGATGAGCCAGATGGACGGCTTTTTGGGCTGTATTACCACAATGTGCTGTTGCTACGGTATGCTGTTGATCGCCACCGCCACCCACAGCTTCGGCACCTATAAAAACCTGATCGTTCAGGGCGGCGGCATGCTGTTGGGACTGATCGGCATCTTTATGATCGTGATGATCGACGTGGACAACCTGTCCTCCTTTGCAAAATTTTTATATCCTCTGGGCGTGGTGCTGTTGATCGCTACCCTGTTTTTGGGTACCGAGCGTATGGGTAACAAAAACTGGATCATTCTGGGCCCCGTGAGCATCCAACCCTCGGAATTTGTAAAGCTGATCTTTATTATCACCTTTGCCACTCATATTCAAAAGGTACAGCATCAGATCAACCGTCCCAAGGCGTGGATCCCGTTGATGCTTCATTTTGCCGTATTGGTGGGCTTGGTTTTGATGCAGGGCGATCTGGGTACGGCGCTGGTATACGTGTTTATTATGATCGCTATGCTGGTGGCCGCCGGTCTGCATTGGCTGTATTTCGCCGTGGGCGGCGTGGCCGTATTGGCCAGCACTCCCTTTATTTTCGAATATCTGCTCAAGGATTATCAGCGATTGCGTATTCTGGCGGTATATGATCCGGAGGTGGATCCGCTGGGCTTTGGCTATCACACGATGCAAAGTAAGATCACCTTGGGCAGTGGCGGTGTTTCCGGCAACGGATTGTTTCAAGGGGTACAGACCCAGTTTGGCATCCTGCCGGAAAAACAGACTGACTTTATCTTTTCGGTAGCCGGTGAAGAGCTTGGCTTTTTCGGCGTGGCCATCATCATCATTCTGCTGGTGGCGCTGATCGTACGAATGGTTTATATCGCCCGCAACGCCACCGACGATTTCGGAAGCTACGTGGCCATCGGTGTGGCGGCCATGTTCTTCTTCCAGGCGGCGGAAAATATCGGTATGTGCATCGGTCTGTTACCCGTCATCGGTATCACCCTGCCCCTGTTCAGCTACGGCGGCTCCTCCATACTGACCTGTATGTTGGCCATCGGGCTGGTGATGAGCGTCAATTCCAAGCGAAAGATCACCGGTATTTTCCAGGGTGGACATTCCTCCAGCATCTCCCACTTGCAAATGTAATCAAAAATCAAAACGGAGTGGCCTTGCCACTCCGTTTTTCAGACTGTCAAAAAAGTCGTTTCATCACAGTGAAAAGAGAATCAAAAGAAAAAATGGTTTGTGGAGTCATAATAAACACAAGTCGTTTTTAATAATGGAAAGTCATCAAAGCAATTCCTTCTTTCCCTTGCGTTGC
>JAZQJG010000010.1:0-11933 GCA_045541535.1 Eubacteriales bacterium | reverse complement strand
CCTTGCGTTGCAAGGGATTCACTGTTTTCCGCCGCTACGCTCTCTACCGTACCCATGTACGCCGACGAGATCGCATCGGCGAAATGCAACGCCCTTTTTGGCAGTCTGCCAGCGTGTCAAAGAGGGTTCTTTGACACGCTGTAAACCTGACACTTTCGGGAAAGTGTCAGGTTTATTATTTTACAGTTTTCTGAAGTTTTGGATGCGGTGGAAGGTGATATAGTTGGAGTCGTGAAAATCGGCGGCACCGTTTGTGGCCGTGCGGCAGAGGTAGAGAAGATCCTCCCCGTCGAAGAGAAAATCCACGTACTGAAAGCCGTGCTTGTTCATATCCCGATCCCGATAATCGATGAGATCGCAGGCAACCCGCCAGCTTTTCAGATCCCGGCTGACCAGCAGGGAAAGCAGGTTGCGGGGGGCACGACCGCGGGCGGTACGCTCCCCTTTTTCAAAATAGCGGGTGGCCACGGAATAATAGCAGCCGGTCACCTCGTCCCGCAAAATCTCAAATTTGGAATGTCCGGCGGGAAAATCCATGGTGCCACGGAAGGACAAAAGCTCATGAGGATCTTTCACGTCGTAGACGATGGCCTTGGCCGCTTCACACTCAAAGCGGAGCACGTCGGTGAGCCCGCCCTCGGGGGTGACCACCATCGTGCCCTCAATGGTGGCGGTGAGGGGGGTTACGTCGGGAAGCTCCGGCACCCACGCCGGGTCCAGTACTTGGGGACGAGTGAGATGCCAATTGTCGGCATTTAGGAGATCGGCGTCGGCATCGCAACTGATCACACCCACGGAAAACTTGGTTTTCTCCGTGGGAGTGGGGCGTTCTCCCCATTCGTAGGCCGTCCACAGACGGCCGTCCTGCAACACCAGATTTTGGGGGGCGCGGTGATAACCCGCCTTGCCCGCCTGTTGCCCGTGGGCAATGACGGTGGGAGCGCCAAAGGTCTTGCCCCCGTCGGTGGATTTACCGATGAGCAGGTCCCCGAATTCAGTGGAGCAGGCCAGCATATACAGCTCGTTTTTGTGCAAAAACAGTTTGCCCCAAAAGCAGGGATGCAGTTCGCTGTGATAGTGCCAGTGCTCACCCCCGTCGGTGGAGCGGTAGATCAAGGTATGATTTTGGGGGGCCGATTTGGCGTATACGTCCATACCGGCCAAAAGAGAGCCGTCGGGCAGGCGCACCAGAGAGGGAGAGGCCAGACAATGGCCGGAAAAGGCATAGGCCGTATCCTCCGGGTGCAGATAGTTGACCGCCACACCCTCGCACTTGCCCGCGCGGGCAAGACGGACGGCGCTTTTACGTTCTCTGCTTTGCACGAAAAACTCATACTCGGTATCGGTTTGTAATCCGTCCAAATCATACCGGGTTTTCTCACAGCGGCCGTGGAGGACAAAGTCCCCCATCCCACGGACACGGTAATAAACCTCATACACCTTGGCGCTGCCCAACCATTCAATGTGAATCGCCGTTTCGGCAGGCGCCAGGCGGCAGATATAAATTTCATCCCTTGCCCCTGCCGGACGGTAGGGAGCATAGCTCCATCTATCCATCATTCTGCTACTCCTTTATCCATTGTTCCAGCGCATCGGTGCTCTTTTTCATCTGTGCAAGGCAAAGACGGTGATACTCCGTCAACTCCTCACTCTTGCGGGAACGCCCGATATTTTCGGTGGGCATACCGCACAGATTCATATGATATTTGGCGCTTAAGGGATAGGGCAAACCGCCCTCGGTAAAGCAAAAGGTGCCGATAATTCCCTGCACAAAATCGGCTTTTTCGGGCTCGGCCTCAAAATTATGCCCCAGCCAGGCATACAGAGCGGGATGGTAGTTGGCCATCACACCGCAATATCCCTTGGCGCCGTCCCGCAGAGATTGGAGCAGGGTCTGGCCGTTGGCGTTGAGCAATTTGAAGTGACTGCCCGCAAGTTGCTGACAGCGCTCTTTAATGAGGGCCGCATCACAGCAGGTGTCCTTCATATAATAAAACCGTCCCGTGGACAGGCACCAATCCAGAATCTTGGGGGTGACCAGCCGTTTGTAGAGATAGGGGCACTCGTAAAAGCCCAGCTTTGCCTCGGCGGGCAACTGCGCCATCAGCTTTTCACAGTTGGCGATAAACACGTCATCCCCCTCGTTGTGAGGATCCAGACGGTTGGTGATGAGGATGAGGGCGTCGGTGCCGGTCTGATAGATGGCGTTCAGTTCCTCCGCCTGCCCCTCAATGGTGTCGGACACGTGACCGGAGGAAACCACCGTAAAGGGACGGTTGCCTGCCCGTTCCAGCGCCTTGGCTCTGGCGTAGACACGGCGGTTGAGTTCCACCCGTTCCTCCAAGGTCAGATAAAAGATCTCACTGGACTGACACACGGCGAAAATACCGTCCAGTCCGTTTTCATAATACCAATCCACGTACTTTTCGGCAGTGTCATAATCCACACTGCCGTCGGCGTGGTAAGGGGTGATCATTGTGGTGATAATTTCCATGGTGTCCTCCTATTTTTCGTTTTCTCTGAGCTGTCCCAGACTGCCGCCGGGATGACGCAATACATATTCGGCGGGGGTAATGTTGCGCACTTGTTGCAGGATGACCGACAGAATTTGCAAGGCGGCGGTCTCCACCAAAATCGAGGCGCGGGGCGCACGGTTGAGGGGGCCACCCTCCTCGGTGACGCCGGCGGTGATATGGGCGTCGGCAAAGGTGGCCAGCCAGCTTTGGTCGTTGCCGGTGATGGCAATCACCTTACATCCGTTGTTACGGATCGCAAGGGCGGTGGCCTTGAGCTCGGCGGTCTCGCCGGAATTGGAGATACAGATCACCACGTCCCCGGCCGCCAGTTGCCCGCAGGAGCCGTGGACCGCCTCGGTGCCGTGGAGAAAATAGGCGGGGGTGCCGGTGGAAGAAATCAGCGATGCGGCATAGCCCGCAATGTGAGCGGGTTTGCCGATGCCGGTGATATGCAGCCGACCGCCTTGCTGACCCGATTGCAGGATCAGCTCCGCCGCCGCATAATAAGGGGCAGTGTCCACGTTTTGTAAAAAGGCGGTGGTTTCGGCCAGCGCCGTCGTCAGATATTTGTTCAATACTTCACTCATTGGTTTTCTCCTTCCACTTCCTGTAAGGTGGGCAAGCTGGGCATTGCCCCCATTTTGGTGACGGTGATGGCGGCGGTGCGATTGGCGAAGTCCATAGCCTCCCCCTCGCTCTTGCCACCGCACAAAGCGGTACAAAAGGCCGCCACAAAGCTGTCGCCGGCGGCGGTGGGATCCACGGCGGTGACGCCGCTGACAGCGGGATAGAAGGTACACTCCTTGCCATCTCCCACTACGGCGCCCCGACTGCCCAAGGTAATAATTACGTGGTCGATCCCCATAGCCGTGATCTTTTCAATGGCTTTTCGGGCGCTTTGCTCGTCCACGACCTCCACCCCACTCATCAGGCTTGCCTCATGTTCATTGGGGGAAACGTAGGAAAGCAAGGGGATCAGTTCGTCGGGCAGGGGCGCGAAGGGCGCGGTGTTGAGCATCACCGGCACCCCCTTGGCGGCGGCGTATTCTGCCACCGCAAGATTGACCGCCATGGGAATCTCCAATTGAAGGATCACCATATCAAAGGCGGCAATCTCTTCTTTGAGAAAGGCCACGTCCTCCACCTTCAGCTCCATATTGGCGCCGGGCACCACGCAAATGCGATTGTTGGTCTTCCCCCCGCGGGTCTCGATCTGAATATTGCCGATGGCAGAAGGGGCAGTGCTACTGACCAGCACGTGGGAGGTGTCCACCCCCGCCGCCGCGGCGGCGGCGATCAGTTGACGGCCGAAGTCGTCCTCCCCTACCTTGCCGACCATTACGACCTCCGCCCCCAGACGGGCGGCCTGCACCGCCTGATTGGCGCCCTTACCGCCGGTGGCGGTGTGAAAAAAGGTGCCCAGCACCGTTTCACCCGCATCGGGAAACCGTTCGGTCCCCACGATCAGGTCCATCACGAAGCTGCCCACCACTAAAATTTTCGGTTTACGCTCCATAGCCGTTACTCCTTTACATTTCTATACTTTTATTATAAAAATCCACCCCGATAAAACAATGCAAAAGACAGACTTAAATTTACGATTTTCGGACATTTTGACTTGTATTCTTTTGGCCCCTGCGCTATACTGTAAGGGAGGTGAAAATATGAAAATTCTTTATAAACAAGCCGCCGACTCCCTGTTGGAGCGTATGGGCGTCAGCAATTGTTATTATAAAAAATTGACTTTTTCGGCAGACGAGCCGCTGATGAGCAAAAAGTCCCATCATCACCGCAGCTTTGAGGTACATCTGCTGTTGGAGGGGCGCCAGACCTATCAGGTGGGGTCGGAAACGTCGGCGGTGTCTGCCGGTGAATTTTTGCTCATTGCCCCCGGCACCGCCCATCGGGTGCTGGACGTGGAGGACAACACCCGCAAGCACTCCCTTTCCTTCCGTATGACGGCCGACACCCTGCCCTTTGCCAAAGGAGCTCTCCCGCCGTCCCTGACGGAGAGGATGCGCCGCATCGCCGAGGAGGCGGGACAGACCAAGGAATTCTCCCGTCGGCTGGCGGAAGCGGCACTGATTGAACTGATCGTCACCCTGCTACGTCTGGCGGGGCTGAAAGAGGAGCAACGGCCCATCCTCACCGAGGAAAACGCCACCCTGACCCTGGCCAAGCAGTATATGTCGGACAACGTGGAGAGCGCCCCCACCGTAGCGGAGGTGGCCGCCTACGTGGGGCTCTGTCAGCGACAGCTCACCCGTCTGTTCACCCGCTTTGAGGGCTGTACCCCCGGCGCCTATCTCCTTTCCCTGCGCCTGCGCCGCATCGAGCAACTGCTGGCCTGCCCCCAGCTCACCCTGGGACAGATCAGCGAGCGAATGCACTTCGGCTCGGAATACTATTTCAACGCTTTTTTCAAACAGCACGCCGGCCTGCCTCCCGGCGAATACCGCAAAATGCATATGGAATAACCGCAACACAAAAAACCTCAATGTCGGGTGATGCCCGACATTGAGGTTTTTGCTATTTTATAGGCTCGGAATGCGCCCACAGATACTCAAATTCTGTCCGATACAGGGAAAAATGAGGATCTTCCGGCCCGAAATTTTGTGAAAAATTGTTGTCAATACGGGCGTTACCGTAGGTGTAATACTTGATGCGCATCACATCTCGCTCCGGTTGTCGCATTCGGAAGGTATACTGAATACGCAGCATAGGAATGTCGCAAACACGAACCTCCACGTTTTCATACATAGAAGCAAAGTTTTGCCACAAGGATGCCGCTTCCTCAAAGGGAATATACCGTTTCAACTTGTGTCGCATATGTTGGCTGATCAGTTCTGCCGCCTCGGGGGTATTGACCACCACGCGAATCTGCTTGCCTGCATCAGCCAGCGCTGACAAAATGTCCAACCGATCGATATTTTCGTGCCACACCGAGCCGGCGTGAAACGCAAGATCCACTCCCGCAATTGCCTCCATATCCTGCATATAATTGCGAAAAAAGCTGTCAATCTCACTGACGCTGCCGCCGTCGGTAAGGGGACGTTGAGACGCCTCGTCCTCACGCATATATTCAATAACCTTGTCCACCGTTGCATCAATATAAACTTCGCTCATAATGACACTGTTCAGCTTTGCCAGATTGCGGATCTTTTCAGGGGTGGTTTCTGGCCAGAGGGTGGGCCAAACAAAGCCGTCACACAGCACCGGCACGATTTTTCTGCCGGAATCCACCGCCGCAATAATCTCTCTGGCCAGCCAATCTCCCTCCCGAGCGCAACGATCCAACGCACCGGGAGGCAATATCAGTAAAAAGGAAGGGCTGGACTCAATGGCCAAAAGGATCTTGTCATCAAAGGTACCGCTGCGCAGTTCGTCCAGATCCATAAAGGCAGATACGCCTCTGGCCTTGAGCATCTCCCGCAGCATTTTGGCCACGGCATAACCGTTTTTTCTTCTGTAGCTGATAAACGCTTGATACATCTCTTTCTTCTCCATTTCGCCGCTTACAGTCCCATCACCGAATCAATGGGCAGGGAGACCACCAGGCCACGGGCCTCGGTCTGCATACCGCATTTTTCGCCGATGGCGCTCATAATCTGCACCTTGTCCTTGTGCTTGGCCAGAATGAGGACGATCTCCTTTTCCTCTTGCACGCTCAGGCCCCAAAAACCGGCGGCCTCGGCATTTTCAATACTGCGGCTGTGCACCACGGTGCCGCCGCCGGCGCCGGCCGATTTGGCGGCGTCCATCACCTCACCGGTGTAGCCCTGCTCCACGATGGCGGCGATCAAAGTATATTTGCTGTCCTTCATTCCGTTTTCACCCTCTTCTTCGGTAAATTGATTATTTTCCTCGGTGCGATCCATCATCCGCTGTACCAGACGGGTGGCCCCCGTCAACGGCAGGGTAAAGGCAATACCGCTGTTGACCGCATCCAACCGCAGCTCGGTATGCAGCATTTCCAGCATCCGTCGGCCGATGGGGGCGGGCACGGGGCTGAGTAGCCCCCGTTTTTCTACGCTGCCCAGACCCAAGGCGTCCATAATTTCGCTGGGGGCGGTGCCGGCGGCACGGAAGCGGAACTGCACCGGCAAATTTTCTTTTAAAAACATACCGGCCGCTTTGTCCACCAGCTTGGGGGTGGCGATCAGCACCAGCAGTTGATAGGATGGCTTAGTCTGCATAGAAGGCATCCTCCTCGAAATCAATGATCATATCGCTGTCTGCAGTAAGACCGGGATGTTGCACCGTACTCTTCTGCAGTTGGGCGGTCTTGTATTTGTACACCAGACCCATGATCTGAATGGCGATCAGGGGGGTGAGGGCTACCAGCGCCACCACGCCGAAGGCGTCGGTCATAATATCGCCGCCCACCGCCTGACAGGTGCCGATGCTCAGGGGCAACAGAAAGGTGGAGGTCATGGGACCGCTGGCCACGCCACCCGAGTCAAAGGCGATACCCACAAAGATCTTGGGCACGAACAGGGACATAATCAGCGCAATGAGATAGCCGGGAATGATGATATAGTAGATGGGGATGCTCCACAATACTCTGGCCATGGCCAGACCGATACTGATGGCAACGCCCAGAGACATACTGCGATTCATGGCCTTGACGGAGATGGCGCCCTCGGTGACCTTTTCCACCTGATGATTGAGAACCTGAATGGCAGGCTCCGCCTTGACGATATAATAACCGATGAGCATACCGATGGGGATGAGCACCCAGTTATGGGGCAAAGCGGCCAGCTCCATGCCCAGCTCGGCGCCCACAGGGGCAAAGCCCACGTCCACGCCGCACAAAAACAGCACCAGACCGATAAAGGTATACAGCATACCCACGCCGATACGGCGCAATTGCCGCTTGTGATAGCGGCGGGTGATCCACTGAAAAAGGCAGAACACCGCCACAATCGGCAGAAGGGAAATCAACACCTCCCCGCCAAAATGGGGCAATTCCAGCCCGAACACGGTGACCACGTCACGGGTGGTGACCACCGTGGCCACCTCGCCCATCACGTAATCCGCCTGCGTCGGCTTGTAAAAACAGCCCAACAGCAACACCGCCAAAATGGGGCCGATGCTGGACAGCGCCACCAGACCGAAGCTGTCACTGGCGGAATTTTTATCGCCCCGCACCGAGGCCAGACCGATACCCATCGCCATAATGAAGGGCACCGTCATCGGGCCGGTGGTCACGCCGCCCGAGTCAAAGGCCACCGCCAAAAACTCACGGGGCACGAACATGGACAGCACGATGAGCAAAACGTAGAGCAAGATCAACAGCTTTGACAGGCTGATGCCATAGCGGATACGCAAAATAGCCACCGCCAGAAAGATGCCCACGCCCACGGCCACCGTCAGGATCAATATAAGATTGGGGACGGCGGGCACCTGCTGGGCCAACACCTGCAGATCCGGCTCGGACACGGTGATGATCACACCCATCACAAAGCCCACGGTCAGCACCCACAGGATTCGCTTGGTTTTGGAGATCTGCACGCCGATGCCCTCACCGATGGGGGTCATGGCCATCTCGGCGCCCAGTTGGAAAAAGCCCATACCCAAAATGAGCATCACCGCGCCCACCAAAAACATCACTATGGTGCCCAGCTCCATCGGCACCAAGAGAATACTGATAAGCAACATAATGCCGGTGATGGGCAGTACCGCCGAGAGAGATTCCAGCGTTTTTTCCTTCAGTTTCGGATGCAAGAGGCGGCACCACCTTTCTTTATAATGTTATTTACAGTATACTATCTTTTTAAAGCAAAAGCAAGGACAACGGAGAGTTCGGAATGAAGGTGGCTTTTTGGCTCTGCCCAAAAAGGTTTCCTTCATGATTCGTTTTTTATCCCTTCAACAGCGCTCCTAAGGCCGCAATGTCCTCTTCCCGCACGATTTTGATATTGTTGACACTGCTCTCCACAAAATTGAGCTCATAACCCAGATTGTACAAAAGCATGGTACAACAGGTCTCGTTCAGGGGGTGATCGGTCTGCAGCGCCCTGTCAAAAACCTCGTTGATCAGGGCCAGCCGATGGACCTCGGGAGATTGGAGGGCGATCATAATGTTCCGATCCACGTAGGAGGCGCCGGCGCCGGAGAGATCAAACTGCACGTAATCCTTCATAGAATGGCAGATGGTGGCGCTCCCCTTTTCGTCGCAGGCGGAAAGCAGATGGGAGATGGTTTCGGCGGTGACCATAGGACGGGTGGCCTCCTGCACGAAAACGTAATCCTCCGGCCCGTAGAGATCTCGGATATGATCCACCGCATTTTTCAGCGAGCCGATACCGCTGCTGCCCGCCGGGATCAGCCCCCGCAGCTTGGTGATGCCATACTGATCGGCATAAGCCCGCACGATGGTCTCCCACCCCTTGAGACAGACCACGTAGATATCGTTGATGGCGGGATGGGCCTGATAGGCGTCCATACTGTACACGATGATGGGCTTGCCGTGGACGTTGATAAATTGACTGGGAATGTTTTGCCGATTGCGCCCGCTCTTGCCCCCGGCCAGAATAACGGCCACGCATCGGTTGCTCCGATGCCCCGCCGACAGGGTGGTATGGGAAACGGCGCCGTAGCCGGTGATCAGGGTAGCCACGTCGGTGTCCAGCACCGCGGCAAAGCGCTCCAGCTTTTTCTGGGAAACGTCATTTTCTCCCGACTCAATTTTGGCAATGGTGGAACGGGTTTTGTATCCCATGGCCTCGGCCAGCTCCTGCTGGGACATTTTCAGCTCGTATCGTCTCTTTTTAATATTGGTACCTACCGACATATTTTCTCCCGCCTTTTTTGTAAAAATATCCTTTATGTATATTTTAAATCAACAAACGGTGATTTTCAAGAGGAAAATCACCCCAAAAGGCCGGAAAAATTGACAAGATGGGTGATTTTTTGTATAATAACTAATTGGAAATCAATTTTTTCATAATAGAAAGGAACAGAGAAATGAAAGCAGTTATTTTTAACTCCGGACTTGGCAACCGTATGGGTGAGTTTACCCAAAAGAATCACAAATCCATGGCCCGTCTGAAGGATGGGGAGACCATCTTCCACCGTCAGATCCGTCTGCTGAGCGCAGAGGGCATCAAGGACTTTATCATCACCACCGGCCCCTTTGAGGAACAGCTCAAGGAGCAGGCCGCCGACTTCCCCGAGTTGAATTTTACCTTTGTACGCAACGACATCTATGACAAGACCAACTATATCTATTCCATGTTCTTGGCCCGCGAGCATATGAACGACGATCTGGTGTTTTTGCACGGCGATCTGGTGTTCAACCGCAAGCTGGTCCACGACGTACTCAACTGCGCCGACGGCAACACCGCCACCGTTAACTTCAAAAAGGCGCTGCCCGAAAAGGACTTTAAGGGTCGTGTGAAGGACGGCAAGGTAATGGAGGTCTCCATCCATATCTTTGACGAGGATTGCTTTGCCTTCCAGCCCTTCTACAAGATGGAAAAGGCCACTGCCTCCGCTTGGATCGGCAAGGTGGTTGAGTTCATCCACAAGGGCGAGGACAAGTGCTATGCGGAAAACGCCCTCAACGAGATCTTCCCCGCCCTCAACGTCCGTGCCTTCTCCTATGAGGAGTATTACATCGACGAGATCGACAATCTGGACGATTATGCCCGTGTTACCGCCGAGATCCTTCCCTTCGACGAGGCAGACAAGGACCTTTTCTAAGACAAATATAAAATTGGACAGAATATCCCCTTGTCATTATCATTTCGTTTTGATATACTAAAAAACGAACAGGAGGTATTTTATGACAAACGAAAAAACCTACGGCTATTCAAAACCCGAATACGCCAAATTTAAAAAGTACGGTTGGCTGACGCTGCTGAGCTTCGGTCTGACCTATCTCTTTTTCTACAACGGCCGCCAGAACATCAATCTGGTGATGCCCCTGATGAAGGAAGCCTTTGAGTCGGATCTGGGTACCATCGGCGTGGTTTCCTCCGCACTCTTCTGGTGCTATGCCTTCGGCCAATTGGTCAGTGGCAGACTGGGCTCCTACTTCGGCTATAAAAAGCTGATGATCTTCGGCGTGGTCTCCTCGGCCGTGCTCAACGTGGCCATCTCCTTCCAGAGCAATCTGTGGGTGATTGCCGTGCTGTGGGGTCTCAACGGTTTTTGTCAGGCCATGGTCTGGTCCAACGGTCTGGGCGTCATTAACAAATGGTGGCCCAAGGAAAAGAGAGGCTTTGCCTCGGGTCTGGCCACCGCATTTTCCGGCGTGGCGCAGGCGGTGACCTATCTCACCGTCAACTGGTGCCTGATCCTCAACCCCGAATGGGGCTGGAGAGCAGGCTTCCGTTTCCCCATCGTTCCCATGGTACTCATCCTCATCGCCTTTATTTTCTTCTTTAAGGAGAAACCCGAGCAGGTGGGCCTCAAGCCCTTTGAGGAAGCGGACAAGTCTCTGGATGCCAGCGACAGCGCCATGGAAGCGGAAATCGCCAAAAAAGGCTTTTTCTACCCCTACAAGCTGCTCTTCAGTGAGCCCAAGGTGCTCATCTTCTGTCTCATCTCCGCCATCGCCGGCGTGGGTCGCTACGGTCTGCTGACCTGGATCCCCACCTATTTCTCCGATGCTCTGGGGCTGACCCTAAAGGATGATATGTTCACCTATATCGTGCTTCCCTTGGGACAGGCCTGCGCTATGTTCGTCTTCCCCTTTATCACCGACAAGATCTTTAAAGGAAAACGGGAGCCTATGCTGATTCTGGCCTCCATCCTCACCTTTGCGGGAATGATCTGCTTCCCCCTCTTCACCACCCAGATGCCTGCCACCATTATGCTCTTTATCGTAGGCGTCTTCAGTATGGTTACCGGTGTTATCTGGGCCATCGCCGGTGATATGGGCGGCAGAGCGCTGTCCTCCACCGTGGTGGGCGTGCTGGATTGGGCCGTATATATGGGCGCCGCCATTCAGGCCTCCGTCTTCGGCTTTGTACAGCAGAAGTTTGGCTGGAGCGCCATCTTCGTCACCATCGGCTGTCTGTACGTGATTTTGCTGGTGCTGACTCTGCTGGCCCGCAAAATGAAAATGAAGAAGCTGTAACTTTTCTAAAACGAAAAGGGTGTTTGTCCTATGATAGGACAAACACCCTTAGACTGTCAAAAAGTCGTTTCACCACAGTGAAAAGAGTCTAAAAAATGAATGGCTTGTGCGAATATTAAAAGCACAAGCCATTTTTATTAATTAAAGTTCACTAAAGTAACTACACATTTCCCTTGCGTTGCAAGGCATTCACTGTTTTCCGCCGCTGCGCTCTCTACCGTACCCACGTACGCCGACGAGATCCCATCGGCGAAATGCAACTTCCTTTTTGACAGTCCACCGGCGTGTCAAAGAATCCTCTTTGACACGCCGAGTTGTTTGTCCTATGA
>JAZQJG010000009.1:0-8964 GCA_045541535.1 Eubacteriales bacterium | reverse complement strand
GCTACCTTACCGTCGGTTACCATTTGTGCGGCGGCGGTGGTGTTACCATAGTTCATATAGAAGACGTAGTCCGACAGCATCTCCTTGCTGGGGGCGTATTTGATGCCGTAGGACAGCACCTTAAAGTCGTCGGCTTCGGAGGCTTCTACCTCGGTGCCGGTGCCCAGCCCCAGGGTCCACTTGAAGGTGGAGGCGGTACCTTCCTCAAAGGAGGCGGCACTGTTTACCTTCAGGGTGAATACGTCCAGGGTGACGATGTCGCCGGCGGCAACGGTTACGTTGGTGACAAGGGTCTTATCGGTGTAGTTGGCGCCACGGGAAACCTTTACGGCCACGGTGTAGGTGCCGGCGCGGGTAACGGTGGGTGCCGTCTTGGAGAAGGCACCGCCATTGAGGGCGTATTCCACGGTATCACCGCTGGCGGTACCGGCTACGGTTACCGGATTCATAGCGTTGCCGTTTTCAACCAGGCCGGTGTTGGCGGTCAGGGTCACGCCGGTGATGTCGGCAGGGGTGATATTGAAGGTCAGGGTCTCGGTGCGCTCGTAATAGTTGGCGCCGCTCAGTCTGACGGCAACGGTCTGCGCACCGTCGGTCACGGCGTTAAAGTTTGCGGGCTTGGCTTTGGTCCATTCACCGCCGTTGAGGGAGTACTCTACGGTAACGTCGTTTTTGATACCGCTTACGGAAACGTTGTGGTTGGCGCCGTCATAGGGACCTTCATAGGCACCGCTGATGGTGGCGCTTTCCAGAGAAGCTCTGTTGATGGTCAGGGTGACGGTCTGGGTGTAGGTGGAGTACAGGGGGTTGGTGGCCTTGACGGTCACTTTGTACTGACCCACCTGGGAGAAGACGGGCATGGTGTCGTAAACAATGCCGTCGTAAGTGTAGGTGATGGTGTCACCGTCCAACTTTTCAAGTTCGCCCAAACTGTGATAGGTGCCGTAGGTATAGTCCACGGTTTTGTTTTCCAGAGCGGTGCGGTTTCCGTTGGTCTTGTTGATCTTCAGGGTGACGGTGCCGTATGCAGTGGTATAGCCGGGCATAGTCACGCGGTAAGAGGCGGTGTAGGTGCCGGGATCGATGTATTCGGGCGCCTGTGCGGTGTAGGCCGCGCCATCACCGCCATTGGAGTTGGTGGAATAGCTGACCAGTGCCCCGGTGGGTGCGGAAACGGAGACGCTGTGGGGCTCACCGTCATAGGTCACGGTCACGTTGTTGGCGGTGATACCGGTGATGGTGCCCAGGGCCGCCGAGGTGTTCAGTGTGTCCAGGGAGAAGGGATTATTGTTAATGTAGTAGGGAGCGAAGATGGTGTTGATAGCGTTGGTAAAGCTCTTTTGGGTGACGCCGCTCGTTGTGAAGGAGTAGGCGTTGGAAACGTATTTGTCGGGAGCGTTGATGCCCTTGTTGGTGGCGCTGGCATAGTCCATTGCAATACGTCTGGAATAGAAGTAGTTATATTTCAAATTCCAGTTGGTGGTATTCAGCGCGCCCGGAGCAGATGCAGTAGAGGAGGGTTTCAGTACAAAACCAAAGTGAATGGAGCTGCTGCCGGGATAGTTAAAGGTGGTAAAGACACCGCCGGCGATGACGCGCTCCAGGGGATCGTAGATGACGTTGCCGTTGATGTTGACCTTCATTTGGGTCATATCACCGGAGATGGCACCGTTATCTACGGAACAGGTATTGTTGCGGTAAAGGGCGATGGAACGCTGGCATCCAAAGAAGCGGTTGTCGCTGATCACCAGCTTACACTTGGAGAAGTCGGTGCCGGCATCGGCGGCCTGCTCGGTCAGGTTCATATTGATGATGGCGCCGCTGTAGCCGCAACGGATAAAGGTATTGTCGATATAGCGAACGTCCATAGTGGTGGTGTCGCGGACGTTGCGGATATTGTTGACGGTCTCACGACAGGCCTCAAAACGGTTACCCTGTACGGTGTAGATGCCGTAACCGGGAGTCTTGGACTGGTGAGAAACCTCACTGGCTAACCACAGTGCGCATTCCAAATTGACGAAACGGTTGGATTCAATCACCAGACCGTTGAGGTTGCGGGCGAAGATACCGCGGGTGTAATACCCCGTTTCCGTGTTCTGACCGGATTGCTCAAAGAGGTTGTAGGCGATGGTACCGGTCTTCTGCGCCTGGGTGTTGAGGTGGATGTGGGAGCCGTTGGTCATATTTTGGGCGGCGGCATTGAAAATATTGTAGGAAATGTTCAGATCCAGCTTATAATCAACGATGGGACGAACCGAGGTGGAACGGGCATCCCAGAAAAGGAGGGAAGCCTGGGCCACGGTGCCGTTAAAGGTGAAACCGTTTACGGTGATGTAGTCGATTTCGGAGGAACCGGAGGTGTTAAAGGTGATGGTGCCGTTGATGACGGCTTCCTCATAACGGCTGGTGGAATTGGTCCATGCAGCGTTGCGGTTGCGGGTGAAGGGGCCACGGTTGGCGTTGGGACCCAGAATGGTGACGGAACTGTTAAAGGTGTATGCGCCGCTATAAGTACCGCCGGCTACGTACAGGATGCAACCGTCGCCCTTGTTGACGGTTGCGGTCAGATCGTTGAGCTGATCAAAGCCCTTAACCTGTCCTTCGATAAAGGAAACCTTACCGTTGCCGTGTACAAAGGCAACCGGACCCACGGCACCGCCGATATCGTCGTCTACGTAATAGGCCTTGGCATAGGTGGAGGCGACCAGATTTTCCTTGTAGATCTTAACGGGGTAAACGTCGCTGGTCTTGGAGCTCTTGAGGTAGTAAATGGTGCGGCCGCCCGCAATGCCGGAGATATGGCCGTCCAGCTTGGTGGTGCAGGCCTCGGTGGTGTAGAGGGTGCCGCCGTTGACGCGCAGGACGATGTCGCTGACGTCACTTGCGACCAGCACCTGATAGGCGCCGTTGGCGAAGTAGTTGTTTACGGTGTTTTCTGCCTGCAGAATGGGCTTGTCGGCACCGGTGTAAGTGATGGTGGAATAAATCGTATCATACAGCGCCGAGGAGTTGGCTTTGTTATAAAAACGGATCTCGTATTTATTAACGGTATTTTTCAGCTCAACGGTGTTGGAGCACTGGGTGCCGTTGGCATCAAAAATCTTATAAGTGAGGTTGGAAGTGGCGGGAGTAATGGAGTAGGTGTAAGAGTTTACGCCCACTTTATCGGTATGAGTGCCCTCGTTTTTGTCATAGACACCGGGGGTGATGGTGAATTTGGGGCGGTAGTTCAGATAGGAAACGTAGGCAAAGTGGTCGGAGGAAGAGCTACCGTTGACACTTTCACGCACACCCACCAGCTTGCGGCTGTCCAGATAATTGGTGTTGATAAACACGTGGTCCACGCTGGTGGAGGAAACCATAACCTCCAGATCGGTCACGTCAGCGCTGGAGCGCAGATAGGTATGGGGGGAGGCGCACATCTGCTGGAGCTGAATGTAGGATTTACCGGCTTCCTGATCACTAACGCTGGTGGGCAGGGGACAGTTGTAGTCACCGGTGGCCACTACGGGGTAGTTTGCGGCCTTGGAATGAATGGCGTTACTGAGGATCTTGATCTGCTCGGTACGCACCATTTTGGCCAAAATCGTATCGTTATCGTCACTGGAACCGTCGATGTCGGCAAGAATGGACAGATGGGTGTTGAAGACAAAGATGATCTGATTGGTCTCGTTGTCCTTCAATTTGGCCCACTGATACCAACGGCTGTCATCGGTACGGCTGTAGCCGCCGTTGGAAACGGTGATGTCAAAGTGATAGCAACCGTTGTCCAGCAGAGTAAAGCGGCTGGTACGGTAATAGATGATCAGACCGGCAGCGATGGTCATATTGGAGGGACCGCCGGACTGCTGATACAATTTTACAGAGGAATAGGTACCGCTGAGATTGGCATCCAATTTGGCGGGCCAATCGTAGGTGATGCCGGTACCGGAGTCTTTCAGATTACCGGCCTCCTGAATACCGACGATGTCGGGGTCATAGCCCTTGATCTGATTGACGGTGGTATTCAGACGGACGTCAAAGTCATTGTTACCATAATCCTCATAGTCATGAGAGAAATAGTTCAGGATGTTATAGGTCATAACGGAAACGTCAGTACCCAGATCATCCTTTTCATTGTCCAGCCCGCTGTAAACGGGGTTGCCGGCGGCCAGGGCAAACATGGAGCACATGCCAAACAGCATTGCCACGGCACACAGCAGGGACAGAATTTTTTTCATACCGTTCTTCATTTTGATTACCTCACAATCTTATTTGGGGTCTACATAAAATTATTGTACCACTCCATTCCGCTGTTGGCAAGTTTTTTTTATATAATTTATATAAAAATATTATATATTTTAATAAAAGTTATATATATTAATGGATTTATCAATAAACAGGCCGAAAAAGACTGCAAAAAAGCACCCGATGGTCTCATCGGGTGCTTTTTGCGTTAAGCAATGCCGCCGGGCAGGGCGGAAACGGACTGTATTTCACTGCATTGTTCATATACAACGCCGTCCATTTCAAAGCGGATAAAGAGGGCGGAATATTGTACATTCAGGGGGGAAGCGGCGGTGGTGGTGAGCTCGCATTCCGAATATAGGGCGGTAAGACCCGTATCAATTTGGGCGGCAATCACTTCCGTAACCTTGCCCTCCGCCGCGAGGGCCGCTGTCTGCTCGGTTTTGCCATAGCGGGCGTAGAAGAGATAATCCTCCAGATGCTCCCGCTCGGCGGCGTGGTACAGACCGTAGGCCAGCACTTTAAAATCAGCGGTTTCCGCCAGAGAAAATTCTTTGCCTATACCGGGGGCTACGGTCCAACGGAATTGGGTGACACCGTCGGTGTCTGTGACGGCGGTCTTTTGAATGATGGGGGCAAAGACCCCAGGGGCGATGACCGCGCCGGGAGCCACGGTTACGTTGATAACCAGAGTTTTATCTTTGTGTCCCTCGCGGGAGACCACGGCGGCCACGGTATAGTCGCCGGCATGGGTTACGGCGGGCGTCTTGGTCTGCAGGGGACCACCGTTTACGCTGTAGCGCACGATGTCCCCTTCCTGTGTGCCCGTCAGGGTAACGGGGATCAAGTCCTCGCCGTTTTCCGTCAGGCCCACCGCCGCCATTAGCGTCACGCCGGTGATGGTGGCGGGGGTGATGTTGAAGGTCAGCGTCTCGGTGCGCTCCACGTAGTTGCGGCCGCTTAGTCTGAGGGTAACGGTGTGGGGGCCGTCGGTGATTTCTTTATAGCCTTCGGGGGGCGTGGTGGACCATTTGCCGCCGTCTACGGCATATTCCGCCAACACACCGTCGGGTAAATCTCCCAGACTTACGTTGTGAACAGCGCCATCGTATACTCCCTCATAGCCGCCGCCGATCTCCACGTCCTGCAGGGAGGCGGGCAGGATGGTCAGGGTGGCGGTTTTGGAATAGGTGTTATAGTTGGGGTTGGTGACCTCAATGCCCACGGTGTATATGCCCACACCGCAAAAGGCGGGCATGGTTTCATAGGCGGCGCCGCCGTAAAGATAGCGCAGGGTGTCCCCTGCCCGCAGACCGGTAAAGGGAGCCAGACTGTACTCACTGCCGTTGTAGGTAACGGTTTTGTCGGGGATGGTGGTGGAGACCGCCGCCCCCTTGGTAATGGTGATGGAGGCGGTGCCGTACACCGTGGTGTAGCCGGGACAGGTTACTCGATAGCCCACCTTAGTGGTGCCCACGTCCGTACGGGTGACGGGAGTGGTTTGGTAGGCGGCGCCGGCGGCACCGGTTGCGTTGGTGGAATAGGCCACCGTGGCCCCTGCCGGGGCGGTGACAGTGATGGTATGGGGTTGACCGTTATAGGTGCCGTTATAATTGGCGGCGGTGACGTTCATATTCTGGATGGAGCCGGAGGACAGGGCGGTGAAGGCATTGTTGGACCAAGCGGTGTAATAGGGGGCGAATTTGCCGCTGTCAGAAAAGCTTTTGCCGCTGTCCCCCGTGCCCTTGCTGTAATAGTTGCAACAGTACAGATCGGGATTGTTCACCGCCGTACCGCTGTAGTTCATAGCCAGACGGGCGGAATAGAAATAGTTGTGGCTCATCTTCCACTTACTGCCCAGGGTGCCGCCGTAGGCACCGTTGGGTTTTACCACAAAGTTGCAATAGATGGAGGCGGTGGCAGGGCCGCTCAGTCCTGCAAAACCCTCCCCCGGAGGTCGCTCCAGCGGATCGTAAAAAACGTTTTGGGTGATATTGACGGTCATTTGAGAAAGATCACCCGTAAGGGAGGTAGTGCCGTCGTCGGTGAGATGGCTGCGGTACAGCGTAATGGAGCGACCGCAACCGAAAAAGCGGTTGCCGATGAGATCCAGACTGCATTTGGCGTAGTTGTTGCCGCAGGCGGCGCTGGTCTCACCCATATCCAGATAAAAGGCGCCGCCGTTAAAACCACAGCGGACAAAGGTGTTGTCCAGATATTTCAGATGGGCGGTGGTGCCGCCGTAGAGATTGCGGAAATAGTGGAGAGAACGGTCGCAATATTCAAAGCGGTTGCCGCTGACGGTCAGATTGAGATGACCGGGGGTGGTGTCTCCCGCCGTGATCTCGTTGGTGACGTATAAGGGGACATCATAACTGGAAAACCGGTTGTTCTCAATCACCAGTCCGTTGATGTTGCGCATAAAAATGGCGCGGGCATAGTATCCCTCAACGGAGGAACTTTTGGTGCAGTTAAACCAGTTGTGTTCTATAATACCCGTCTTTTGCACCCGGGTATTGGCCCACACCGAGGCGGCGTTGGACTGGGTGCCCCAGCCCTCAAAAACGTTGTAGGAAATATCCAGCTTGGTGATAAAGCCCTGGGGGGAGATGGTGTCAGATTTGCGCACGTCGTTGATGCTGATGGGACCCCAATGGCCCTGCCCTACAAATTTCAGACCCTTGACGGTGATGCGGTCAATGGAGGAGGACCCCGCGGTGGCAAAGCGCAGATCACCGTGGATCACCGCTTCCTCCAAACGGCCGCCGGCGTTATAGGCCCATGCATCGTTGACGTAGCGGATATGGGGGGTTCGACCCGCATTGGGACCCAGAATGGTGACGGAGGAATTGTAGGTATTGGCGCCCAGACCCTCATAGTCGCCGGGGGCCACGTTGATGGTGCGGCCGTCTGATTTGTTGACCTCGTCTCGCAGATCGATCAGGGAGTCAAAGCCTTTGACCTGACCCTCCACCAGGCAGACGCCGGTGCCGTTCCAGAAGGCCACGGTGCCAACGGCGTTTCCAATGTCATCATCCACGTAAAATTCCAGCGGATCGGTGGAGGCGGCAAAGGTTTCTTTGTAGATATACACCGGGAGGACCTCGGCGTCGGTTTTAAGATACAGCGCCGTTCTGCCGCCGGACAGCTCGGCAATGGAGCCGCTTTGCATTTTGGTGCAGGCGGCATCGCTGTACAGAGTACCTCTGTTAAAGTTCAAAGCCACCGAGGAAGTATTCTTCGCCACCGCTACCTGATAGGCGCCCTTGGCAAAATAGTGATTCACTGCGCCGGAGGTCTGCAGAATGGGCTTATCCGCACCGGTGTAACGGATGGTGGATTTGATGGTGTCGTACAGGGCGCCGGAGGCGGTGTAAAATCGGATCTCAAAGACGTTGGTGGTGTTTTTCAGTTCCACGGTATTGGAGCAAAGTGTGCCTGCTGCGTTATAAATCTTATAGGTCAGGCGGCTGTCACAGGTGACGGAATAGGTATATTGGCGCCCGTCCGAAAGGGCGGTGTGGACGCCGGTGTCCTTATCGTAGCTTCCGTTGTTGATCACGGCATTGGCCCGATAGTTACAATAGGCCACGTAGGCAAAGTGGTCGGAAGCGGAGACACCCTTGGTGCCCTCTTTGAGGCCCACTAATTTAAGCACGTCCACAAAGGAGGTGTGGGAAAAGATGTGGTCAACGGTACCGGTTGCGTGACCGATCAGATGGTCGGCAAAGCGCAGGGAACTTTTAATATAAGTATGGGGAGAGGCGCTCATACGGCATAACTGATCGTAGCTGTAGCCGGCGGCCTGATCCGATTCGCTGGTGGTCAAGGGACAGTTGTAGTCGCCGGTGGCAAAGAAGGGGAGATTGGCAGAGAGGGAATGGATCTTATCGGATAAAATACGGGCTTGTTCGGTACGCACCATCTTTTCCAGAATCGTATCGTTTGCCGAGGAGGAGCCGCTGATATCGGCGCCGATGGCAAAGTGGGTGTTAAAGAAATAAAAGTCCTGATTGTTGTGTTGCTTGTCCCGCAGTTTGGCCCATTGGAACCAGCGGGAGTTGTCGGTGCGTTTGTAGCCGCCGTTGGAAACGGTGATCTTAAACTGCTGACAACCGTTGCTTTGGACGGAAAAGCGGGCTTTTTTATAAAAGATGATCAGACCTCTGCCGATGTTTAAGGAGGGGCCACCGCTCTGCTGGTCCAGACGGATATAGCCGTAGGTGGAGCCCAGACGGCTTACCAGTTTTCCCGGCCAGTCAAATTTAGCGGCCGCCGCCTCCTGAATACCCACCACGTCGGCATCGTATGCGGTGATGGAGGCGACCACAGTTTCAAACCGCTTGTTATAGTCGTCGTTACCATACTTGTAATAGTAGTTGACGTCGTTATATTCCAGAATATTAAAGGTCATGATCTTCAGATCTGCCCCCATATCCTGGCGTACGTTGTCCAGATTGCTGTACACCGGGTTACCGGCGGCCAGGGCAAATTGGGCGCACAGCCCCAACAGCAGGGTCAGCGCACACAGCAGGGATACGGATTTTTTGATCAGCTTTTTCATACAACCTCCCTCTTTTGTTTGCAATATACATTTCTATTCTATCATAATTTAGAAAGTAGTGCAATAGCAAAAGGAACGATTGCATAGTGCAATCGGGCCTTTTCAGACCGCCAAAAAGAGGTGTCACCACCCTGGACAGAAAAAAAAAAGAAAAAAAAGCTTGTGTGGGTGGA
>JAZQJG010000008.1:0-8992 GCA_045541535.1 Eubacteriales bacterium | reverse complement strand
GTCAAAAAAGACGGTGAATGGGTGGGAGAATCCTTTGAAATTTTTAAAGCCTATAAAATTAAGAACAAAAAACTCTTAAACGGTAACACAAAACAAATGCAAGAACCGATTTCTATTGAACAGTTTCGCTAGGCCATAACACAAGGGGGACGGTTTTCACGCTAACCGTCCCCCTTGTGTTCCAGCAGCTTCGTACGGAGGAGTTTTATTTCCGGGTGCTGGAGCGGCTGATTCGGAGCAAATGACGAGTGACAAGCGTTTTTGCTTTACAGAAAAATCAAAAAAACGATGGTGGCGGATTGACAGCCATCGTAACTTTCGTTATAATAAAATTACAGATATTGAAAGGAGATAACTGTTATGACAAAAAGATGGATTGCTGTATTATTGGTGATCGTAATGCTGTTGGGCAGTCTGCCGGCGGCCTTTGCAGAGGAAACCGAATGGGTCAACACCTCTGAAAAGTTTAAGGACGTGGACCGCAAGGACTGGTTTTATAAAAACGGCGCCATTGACTTCGTTTATAACAACGGATTGTTTTCCGGCACCGAGGCGGATAAATTCGGCCCCGAGGAAAATATGACCCGTGCTATGTTCGTAACGGTTTTGGGCCGGCTGGAGGGCTGTAAGGTCAGCAATAATAAAGCCGTGCGCTTTATGGACGTGCGGAACAAGAGTTATTACGTCGGCTATCTCAGTTGGGCCGCCGATAACGGTATCGTCAGCGGTGTGTCCGACGCCAATTTCGGCCCCGACGAAAACATTACCCGTGAGCAGATCTGCGCCATCCTGATCCGCTATTGTGATTATGCCAAACTGGTGCCGGAGCAAACGGTGCCGGCCATTACCTTTACCGATGCCAAGGAGATCTCCAAATACGCCCGTTCTGCCGTCAGCATTTGTCAGCAAGCAGGGCTGATCACCGGCGAAAAGGTGTCCGGCGGCTATCGCTTCCGCCCCGGCGGCAACGCTTTGCGTGCGGAGGTTGCCACCATTTTGATGAACTTTGCCGGTAAGTTTGCCGACGTGCATCAATGGACGGCAGGGGAGCCGGTGACCGAGGGTTGCATCACCACCACCGAGCATACCTGCACCCATTGTACCGAGATCAAAACCGTTACGGTCTCTGCCCATACCTTTAAAAAGACGGCGGCTGTAGCCGCTACCTGCAAAAAGACGGGCAAAACGGCCGCCGTTTCCTGCTCTGCCTGCGGTGAGGTATTTGCCGTAGCCAACACCACGCCCAAGGTAGGCCACAGCTACAAGGCGGCCACCTGCGCCGCCGCCAAGACTTGTAAGTATTGCGGTGTCACCAGCGGCGCGCCCTTGGGGCACAATATGAGCGGCGGCGTTTGCACCCGCTGTCGGGCAGACGGTGACCCCCATGCCGCCGCCGGACTTGCGGCCGCCTCGCTGTTCGTACAGCTCAATCCTTCTCAGGAAATGTATATCGAGAGCGTTCGGTACGTAAACGGCTGTAAGACAAGTAGCTCTGCCGCCACCTGCTCCAACGCCGCCTACACCTTCTATATTACCTACTCCATCGGTGAAAACGGCCGTAGCAACTCCGCTTACGTCGGAATGCATCTGGACGACACCTATTTCTACGTCCAACTCAATCATAAGGGCAATACCAATGCGGCCAACGGTACGGCGCTGAACGTTGATACGGTGCTGGATTACGCCTATTATTATCTCAACAATTAATCATCAACAGGGGAGCTGTGCAGAGCACAGCTCTTCTTTTTTGTGCAAATGATACAAAAAACGGTGCGTTTTGTTGGGGAGAATGACCGATTCACAAAATCTTGAGAAATACTTGAAAAAAGTAGCAAAATATAATAAAATAAATGTGTTACTTAAATAAATCTTAATAAAGGAGATTTTCAAAATGGCTTACAACAAGAAGACGGTCGATGATATTAACGTCAAAGGCCAAAGAGTGTTGGTTCGTTGTGACTTCAACGTACCGCTGAAAAACGGTGTGATCACCGATGAGAACAGAATCGTTGCGGCCCTGCCCACCATCAAAAAGCTGATTGCCGACGGTGGTAAGGTTATCCTGTGCTCCCATATGGGTAAGCCCAAGGGTGAGCCCAAGCCCGAGTTGTCCCTGGCTCCCGTTGCCAAGAGACTGTCCGAGCATCTGGGTAAAGAGGTTGTTTTCGCCGCTGACGACAACGTTGTGGGCGAGAATGCCAAGGCCGCCGTTGCCGCGATGAAGGACGGCGACGTGGTATTGCTGCAGAACACCCGTTATCGCAAGGAAGAGACCAAGAACGGCGAAGAGTTTTCCGCCGAGCTGGGCTCCCTGGCCGATATCTTCGTTAACGATGCTTTCGGTACCGCTCATAGAGCCCACTGCTCCACCGTTGGCGTGGTTTCCCACGTTAAGGAAGCCGTTGCCGGTTACCTGATCGGTAAAGAATTGCAGTTCTTGGGCAATGCCGTTGACAATCCCGAGCGTCCCTTCGTTACCATTCTGGGCGGCGCCAAGGTTGCTGACAAGCTGACCGTTATTGAAAATCTTTTGAATAAGGCTGACACCCTGATCGTCGGCGGCGGTATGGCCTACACCTTCCAGGCCGCCAAGGGCTACGGCGTTGGCGAGAGCTTGCTGGATGAGAGCAAGGTTGAGTACTGCAAGGAAATGATGAAGCAGGCCGAGGCCAAGGGCGTTAAGCTGTTGCTGCCCATCGACTGCGTGATCACCGATCATTTCCCCGATCCCATCGACGGTGAGATCGAGACCAAGGTGGTTGCCGCTGATGCCATTCCCGAGGGCTGGATGGGTATGGACATCGGTCCCAAGACCGCTGAACTGTTTGCCAACGAAGTAAAGAACGCCAAGACCGTTGTTTGGAACGGACCTATGGGCGTATTTGAGAATCCCACGCTGGCCAAGGGTACCATGGCAGTTGCCGCCTCTCTGGCCGAGACCGATGCCGTTACCGTGATCGGTGGTGGTGACAGCGCTGCTGCTGTTAACACTCTGGGTTACGGCGACAAGATGAGCCACATCTCCACCGGTGGCGGTGCTTCTCTCGAATTCCTCGAGGGTAAGGAACTGCCCGGTATCGCCGCTCTGAACGACAAATAAGAACAAAATTTGAAAGCAAGTGCCACGCGGCACTTGCTTTCTCACGAATATGAAAGGAAATATAGAACTATGAGAAAGTACGTTATTGCCGGTAACTGGAAAATGAACAACACCCCCGCCCAGGCCAAGGCCCTGATTGAGGCCATGAAGCCCCTGGTAAAGGATGCCACCTGTGAGGTTGTCATCTGCGCTCCCTTTGTGGATCTGACCGCTTGTCTGGAGGCCGCCGCAGGCTCCAACATCAAAATCGGTGCCGAGAACGTGCACTTTGCCGAAAAGGGCGCCTTCACCGGCGAGATCAGCGCAGAGATGCTGAAGGAAGTGGGCGTTGAGTACGTGGTCATCGGCCACAGCGAGAGAAGACAGTATTTCGGTGAGACCGATCAGACCGTCAATCTGCGCACCCTGGCCGCCATCAAGGCCGGCCTCAAGCCCATCGTTTGCGTGGGTGAGACTCTGGAGCAGAGAGAGCTGGGCTATACCGAAACTCTGCTGAAGTTCCAGACCAAGATGGCCTTGACCGGCGTTACCGCCGAGCAGCTCAAAGACGTTGTAATTGCCTACGAGCCCGTATGGGCCATCGGTACCGGTGTGACCGCTACCGACGATCAGGCTGACGAGGGTAACGGTTACGTTCGTGCCGCCGTGGCCGAGATGTTCGGCGCCGAGGCTGCCGAGAACATCACCGTTCAGTACGGCGGCTCCATGGACGCCAAGAACGCCGAGGGCTTGCTGGAGAAGGCAAACGTTGACGGCGGTCTGATCGGCGGCGCTTCTCTGAAGGCCGAGGATTTTGCCGTAATCGTTAAGGCTGCTTCCAAGTAAGAGGAACACACGATGAAAAAACCTCTGTTACTTTGTATTATGGACGGCTATGGCAAGAACTGTGATTGCTACGGTAACGCCATTGCCGCCGCTAAAACGCCCGTGATGGACAAGCTGATGGCCGAATGTCCCACCACCTTTATCGGCGCTTCCGGTATGGACGTGGGTCTGCCCGACGGCCAGATGGGCAACAGCGAGGTCGGTCATACCAATATCGGTGCCGGCCGCGTGGTCTATCAGGAGCTCACCCGTATCACCAAGAGCATTGCCGACGGTGATTTCTTCACCAACGACGCTCTGGTGGGCGCTATGGAGAATGCGCTGAAAAACGACAGTGCTTTGCATATTATGGGCCTGCTGTCCGACGGCGGCGTGCATTCTCATAATACCCATCTCTACGCCATTATTGAACTGGCTAAGAAGATGGGGCTCAGCAAGGTATATCTCCATTGCTTCCTGGACGGCCGTGACGTGCCCCCCGCCAGCGGTGCCGACTTTGTGGCCGAGGCCAAGGCAAAGATGGAAGAGATCGGCGTGGGTAAGATCGCTACCGTAATGGGTCGCTACTACGCCATGGACCGTGACAACCGTTGGGAACGTGTCAGCCGCGCTTATGCCGCTATGGTATACGGTGAGGGCATTCAGAATGCCGATCCCGTTGCCGCCGTCAAGGCTTCTTATGAAACCATTGATGAAGAGGGCAAGGCCCTGACCGACGAGTTCGTCGTTCCCACCGTCTGCGCTGAAAACGCCGGTGTTGCCGATGGCGACAGCATCGTGTTCTACAACTTCCGTCCCGACCGTGCCCGTGAGATCACCCGCACCTTCGTGGATCCCGACTTTGACGGTTTTGTCCGTCAGGGCGGCAAGAAGGACGTTTACTTTGTTTGTATGACCCAGTACGACGCCACTATGCCGAACGTACACGTGGCCTTCCGTCCCCAGACGCTGGAGAACACTCTGGGTGAGTATCTGGCCAAGCAGGGTCTGACCCAGTTGCGTATTGCCGAAACCGAGAAATACGCCCACGTCACCTTCTTCTTCAACGGCGGCGTAGAAAAGGTCAGCGATGGCGAGGACCGAGAGTTGATCGCTTCTCCCAAGGTTGCCACCTACGACCTGCAACCGGAAATGAGCGCCCCCGAGGTAGCCGACAGAGCCGTGGAGAAGATCCTCAGCGGTAAGTACGACGTGGTCATCCTCAACTTTGCCAACTGTGATATGGTCGGCCACACCGGTATTTTTGATGCCGCCGTGGAAGCCGTTGAAACGGTAGACACTTGTGTGGGCAAGGTGGTGGCCGCAGTGGAAAAGATGGGTGGTAAGACCCTCATCACCGCCGACCACGGTAACGCCGACTGTATGATGGAAAAGGACGGCTCGCCCTTCACCGCTCATACCACCAATCTGGTACCCTTCGTGGTGGTGGGTGAGGATTGCACCCTCCGTGAGGGCGGCAAGCTGTGCGACATCGCTCCCACCATGCTGAAGCTGTTGGGCCTGCCCCAACCTGCCGAAATGACCGGCGAGAGCATTATTTTGTAAGCCAAAACAAAAAGCACCCGTAAGGGTGCTTTTTTGTTTTGGAACGAATAACGAATAACGAATAACGATGGAAGGATTTTTGCCGAGGCAAAAATCCCCATTTTAAAAATACGGACGTATTGGACTACCGTAGAGAATGAATCCGATCTTATGTTCGGGCACAAATAATGGGTGCTCGCACGTTCGGCTGGATAACCGAAAGGTTACCTGCCGTCCGAGACCGTCAGCGGGGACTCCCCGCCCACTGCATGGGGGCGATCCGATCTTGCGTTTGTGTACCCATAATTGGTACCCGCCCTTACAATCGGATCAACAGCGAGGTTGCCTCGCTATTGGTCGATGGTGTGGAGTTGTTCTTTGAGAGATTCTTTGTTAACGGCCAATTCCGGATTGTTGTGCACGGCCCGATAGTGGGGGAGCCAACGACCGGAGAAGAAATAGATAATGGGAATGGAATAATAGCACAACCAGGTCAGGGGGATGCCCCAGTAAATGGAGGTTTCTCCCATAAAGTACGCCAGAATGTAGGTGCCGACCACACGGACGGCAACGCCTACGAAGGCGGCGACGACGGTGACACGGATCTTGCCCACCGAGCGCAGAATCTCGCTGTATACGTGACCCACGTTGTAGATGACGATAAAGGCGGAATATACCATCATATAGCGCTGGGCATAATCGGTGATCTGATCGTAGAGGGCGGGATCGGTGGTGTCGGACATAAACAGATGGATCAGCTCGTGACCGAACATGGTGACCACGATATACATCAAAATACTGTATACGATGTTGATGGCCAGACAGATCATACCGCAGTTTTTGATGCGCTTCATATGCTTGGCGCCAAAGTTTTGAGAGGCGAAGGCGCCGGCGCCGCTGGCCACGGCGTTGATGATCAGCAGGAAGAAATTGTTGATGTTGCCGGCGATGGAGTTGCCGGTAACCACGTGGGTACCGAAGGAGTTGACCAGACGGTTCACCAACAATACCTGCAGGGCAGAGGCGGCGTGGGCCAGACAGGAGGGCAGGGCCAGAGACCAGATCTTTTTAAAGGTCATCATATGGAAATAATGCTTGGGCTTGGGGAAGTCCTTGATCCGGACGAAGAGCAGCCAGATCAGCGGGATCATGGTCACACCACGACTGATCCAGCCGGCAACGGCAAGACCGGCAATGCCCATCTTGCAATATCCCAGCAATACAAAGTCCATCAGAATATGTAAAGATAACTGGGCTATCTGGAGATACATAGGCGTTTTGGTATCTCCCAGGGCATAATAGATGTTGTTGACACCGCTGCGGAAAATGATCATACCGATGCCGGCAAAATACAGCTTGAGATACAGGTTGGCGCCGTCAAAGAGCTCCGGCACGGTGTCCATCATACGGAGCATCGGCGCACTGAGCAATACACCCAAACCGGTGATCACCGCCGCCAGCACTCCCATAATGATAAAGGAGGTATAGATGGCTTGTTTGGTATGACGGGGACGGTCGGCGCCGAAAAATTGGCCGACGACTACCTTGTATCCCACGGCAAAGCCGTTGGCCAGTAGCATAAACAGGTTGACGATACTGCCCGTAGAGGCCACACTGCCCAACGCCTCGGCATCCACCAAACGGCCCACGGTCAGCGCGTCGATGGTGGAAAACAGACTTTGACAAAGCAGGGTGATCATCACCGGCACGGAAAAGGTGATGATGTTTTTTGAAATAGATCCCTTCGTCATATCCTTGACCATAACTGTTCCTCCTTAAAAACTAAAAAAGGAACTCACCGTACACCGTACGGTAAGTTCCTAAAATTAACATCGGTAAAGAAAGACAAGTGTTGCTTGTCGCAGGTTTCGGTTTTGCATTCGTCGGCTGTGCATCACGGTCACCTTTATCCTTTGTGGCCATTGTACCCCCTTTGCCCCCAAAAGTCAAGCAAACCTTTGAAAAAAATCAATTTTTTCAAATCTCCTTACAAAAACCGGCTTGTTTTATCAGCAAGCATTGTCTTTCACGGAGAGAATCTCCTGCAACCAAAGCGCTTTTGCCCGGTATTCATCTCCCATTGCTTTGATTTCGTTTTCATAGACGTCGGTGCCGTACTTTGATCTGTCAAAGGCAAAAAAATGCTCGTTTTCCCATTGCCACGTTGCCTTCAGATTCTCTTCCCAATTCGTCAAGATATCACACAGCTTTTGTGCGTCTTCTGCCGAAAAAGTTTGCGGAATTTTTGCGACGTTTTTTCGTATTCCGCTCTCCATTCGTCTCGGTAGTTTTGCACGATGGCGCTGTTTGGCTCTTCGCCCTTTTCAATGGCGTCGTTATACTTTGTATCAATCGGGTGCGCTTGCGATTCGTTATGACTTGTTTCTTGTGCCGTTTCCGGCTGCTTGGGATTTAAACTGCATCCGATCAGTAAAAGCAAAAAACAGAGTGTTATGCCCAGCAGGATTTTTTTCATTTTTGATTCCTCCTAATTTCGTTCCAATGGGCTACCGATATATTTTATAATTTTCTCCTTAAGGTTGAACTGAAACCTGATTGAAATTGATCAATCGTTGAATAAGTTCTTCCTCTTGCGATCCAAAGGAAATTTTTGTGATATCTGCTATTTTGATATGGCTCACGCCATCTTCTATGCCGTCTGTAGTAAATGCTTTTAAAATACAGTTGTTTTGCGATAGGGAGTCAATTTTACCAATGATATCCCATTCGCCGCTGTCCAGCAACTCTACCGAAACCAGTTGCTTATGCCTTTGCGCGTATTTCAATAAAGAAAGCAGGGCATTTTCCCCAAATTCAATATCCACTTCTGGTAAAGAACTGGATTGCATTAACACTTGCATTCTTTTTTCATAATTGCTACCAAGCTCTATACGAAAAATATCTGCAACACTTTGAAGGAAAATGCCGTCAAAATCTCCGTTTGGTGCAATCAGATACATTACAAACCAATCTTCATCCACATATAACGCTTTTCCAAACATAAAGTTGGCGGTATTGTATGCATCGGTATATACGGATGCAAAACGGCCTTTGTCAATCGTTTCTTTTAGGGCTGTGTGCATACTAAATCCTCCATTTATGTGTCTTTATATATTAAGCGTATCACATTATACCGATCTTTTCAATATAGAATCAAAATAAAGCGAAGCAGAATGCTTCGCTTCAGCGTGTCAAAGAACCCTCTTTGACACGCTGGCAGACTGCCAAAAAGGGCGTTGCATTTCGCTGATGCGATCTCGTCGGCGTACATGGGTACGGTAGAGAGCGTAGCGGCGGAAAACAGTGAATCCCTTGCAACGCAAAGGAAAGAAGGAATTGCTTTGATGACTTTCCATTATTAAAACGACTTGTGTTTATTATGACTCCACAAACCATTTTTTCTTTTGATTCTCTTTTCACTGTGATGAAACGACTTTTTTGACAGTCTGGCAGACTGCCAAAAAGGGCGTTGCATTTCGCCGATGCGATCTCGTCGGCGTACATGGGTACGGTAGAGAGCGTAGCGGCGGAAAACAGTGAATC
>JAZQJG010000007.1:0-4086 GCA_045541535.1 Eubacteriales bacterium | reverse complement strand
AACGGTGATCTCCCGAATGCCCTCACTGCCCTCAAAGGCGACGGAGGCCACCTTGTCCTCTCCCACCTGATAGAGGGTTTGTTCCCCTTTCCGCAGGGCCACGAAGGAAATATCGTTGGTGGCGGCGTGACGGGCCGCTTCCTCGGAGAAGTCGGCGGCAGACAGGGTGGAAAAGACGGTGTCAAGCTGGCGGTCACTCTGCTGGTCGGTCAGATAATTGACCGTCCACAAAACGAACACGCCCTGCAGTACCATCAGCAACAAAAATACCAATACGAAGGCGGCCGCCAAGGAAAAGGACAGCGAGGCGGGCGGGCGATCTGCCGTCGCCCATTTTTTTGCCTTTTTGTATTGCAGTTTTGCCTTTTTCTTTTCAATGAGATATACGTTTTTTTCCTGAGCCTTGCGGTTTTTGTAGGTCTGCTTGGCCAGACGGATGGCTCCCTTGGTTTCCTGCCGCAGGCGGGCGCTGGGGGTGGGATGCTCCTCCGTTTCACTTTGGGCCAAGGTCAGCAGCAGACGGTTTTTTTCCAACTTGTAGGCGTATTTGGCCGCCGCCTTTTCGCTCTTATACACGCTTTTGGCGCGGCGCAGGCTGACCTGATAGGCGATCTTATCACTCTTCTGGGACATTCTGCTCCTCCATTACGTAGCCGAATCCCCGCACGGTTTTAAAAAAGCAGGTATCGTAGACGTTGTCAATTTTGCTCCGCAGATAGCGGATATATACGTCGATGAGGTTGGTGTCCCCGATATAATCAAAGCCCCAGACCTCTTTGATGATTTCCTGACGGGTACAGACCTTTCCGGGGTGCTCCATAAAGAAAGCCACCAGTTCGTATTCCTTTTTGGTCAGCTCCACGGGATTCCCGTCCACGCTGACGGTATAGGTCTCTTTATCCAGTTGCAGGCGTCCGTTGGTCAGCTTGTTTACAGGTTGCACCACGGGAGCGGCGGCCCGACGCAAGGCGGAACGCACCCGTGCGGTGACCTCCGCCATGGCAAAGGGCTTGACGATATAATCGTCCGCTCCCAGACCCAGAGCCTGCACCTTATCCTCCAGCGCGCCCTTGGCGGTGAGCATAATTACGGGCACCTGACTTTCCTCCCGCACCCGAGTCAACACCGCCACACCGTCCAGCTTGGGCATCATAATATCCAGCAACAACAGATCGTATTCTCCCTGCAGGGCGGCCTGCAGAGCGCTCTGACCGTCGTGAAAGATATCGGCGGCAAAGCCCTCCCGTTTCAATTCCAGCTCCAAAAGTCTGGCAATGGACACCTCGTCCTCTGCAATCAGAATTTTTTGCATTTTACTGATCTCCTTTATAAAATACGGCCACGGTGCCGGCGCCACAGCGCACTCCGATGGCAGGACCGATGTCTCCGATCTCAATGGCAAGCTCGGGATTTTTCTTTTTCAGCATTCCCTTCAGCTTGCCCGCATCACTCAGGGCATCGGCGTGAGCAATATAAATTTTGCCGCCCCGCCATTGCCGGGCGGTTTGCTGCGCCATCCATGTAAAGGCTTTTTCCTTGCCATTTGGCTTTTTACAGATCTTCATCATTCCGCCGCCGCTGATCTGATATATGGGCTTAATATTGAATGTGCGCTCCCATAAGCCGGTGAGGGGATGGATCACCTTACTGCGGGCGAGGTATTTGGGATGCTCCACCACGAAGAGATGATGGATCTTTCCCGCCGTCTCGGTGGCGTAGGCCTCCGTTTCCTCCAGAGTGTGCCCCTCTTTGACATATTCGTTGCAAAGCTGTACCAACAGCCCCTGCCCCAAAGAAACGCAACCGGTGTCCACCACTCCGATCTTCCGCTGGGGAAAATAGGAGCGCAACAGATTGGCGGCCTCCTTGGCGGCCTGCAGATTGCCGCCCATACGGTCGTTGAGCCCCAAATACAGAATATCCTGCCCGCTTTGCAAAATGGGCTTCATATAATCGGCGATCTGATGAGAATGCAGTGCGGTCACCGACCCCTGCTTGCCACTGCGTTGCTGATCATAAAACTGGGAGGGAAGCAATTGGGGATGGGCGGGATCCTGCTTGTACTCCTTGCCGTCCACGATCAGATCCAACGGCATCACCGCCAGATTTTCCTCTTGCATAATATACTTTCGGGACAGATCGGTGCCTGTCTCGATCAACAGTTTAAATTCGGCCATTTACTGCCCCTCCTTGGTAAATTTTTCTTTCTTACTTCTATTATACATTATTTCTGCCAAAAATCTATTAAAGATTTATTAAAACCTTTTGCTTTTTTTCAAAAGGTCTTATATAATGGAGTTAGAATAAAATTTTGTGAGGAAAAAGATGACTGCACTCTATAAAAAAAGTGAGCTTTGGTTTGCCATCGGCTGGATCATTTTGTACGTGGTGGGCGCCGGAACGGCAGACAGCCTTTCCACAGCACTGGGCGTGGAAAAAGTGCTCACCCTGCCCCTGCTGTTGGGAATGTGCGCCCTATTATTGGGCTGGATGCGCCGAGTGGGTCTGACAGCCGCCTACGGCCTGTGTAAAGCAAAATACCCTGCCATCCGTTTTCTCTACTGGCTACCTCTGGCGGCGCTGACCTCCTGCAATCTGTGGTTTGGCGTTACGATGCAAATGAGTGTGACGGAAACGATTCTGTATATGGGCAGTATGCTGTGTGTGGGATTGTTGGAGGAGTTGATCTTTCGAGGGCTATTGTTTCGCGCCATGTGTCGGGACAGCGTGACGGCGGCCATCATCGTTTCCTCCCTGACCTTTGGCATCGGCCATATCGTCAATCTGTTTAACGGAAGCGGCGCCGAGCTGTTGCCCACCCTTTGCCAGATCGTATATGCCGCGGCCGCCGGCTTTCTGTTTGTGATTCTGTTTTACCGTGGCGGCAGTTTGTGGCCCTGCATCCTCACCCATTCTCTGCTCAACGCCCTGAGCGCCTTTGCCGTGGAGCTGACCGCTATGCAACAAATGCTGTCTGCCCTGCTGCTCACCCTGATCGCGCTGGGCTACGGTCTGATCTTACTGAAAACTTTACCAAAAGAAAAGGAGATATCATTATGACACAGCAACAGTATTTCAACAATCTCATCCCGCCCACCGGACGGGTAGACGTGGTGTTGGACACCGACGCCTTTAACGAGATCGACGACCAATACGCCATCGGTTATATGCTCCGCCACGAGGAGAAGTTTAACATCAAAGGTTTTTGCGCCGCTCCTTTTTTCAACAAGCTGGCCACCTCCCCTGCCGACGGTATGCAAAAAAGCTATGACGAGCTCTTTAAGATCTTAAGTCTGGCCGGACGGGAGGATCTGCATCCCCTGATCTACCGTGGCTCCGAGGGGTATCTGCCCGATGAGAACACCCCCGTTTCCTCCCCTGCCGCCGATTTTATGGCAACGTTGGCCAAGGAATACACCCCCGAGCATCCCCTCTATATCGTTGCCATCGGCGCCATCACCAACGTGGCCTCCGCTCTTCTGCAAAATCCCGAGATGAAGGAAAGCTGTGTCATCGTATGGCTGGGCGGTCACGAAGTCAACAGCCCCAAGGCGGCCTCGGAATTCAATATGCGGCAGGACATTGCCGGCGCCAGAGTGTTGCTGGCCAGCGGTGCGCCGCTGGTATTGCTCCCCTGCAAGGGCGTGGTGGACGTCTTTACCACCACTCGTTACGAGCTGGAACATTGGCTGGGCGGCAAAAACGAGCTGAGTGACTATCTGGCTAAAAATACCATCCGCACCGCCGAAAGCTATGCCGCCGGTAAGCCCTGGTCCCGTGTGATCTGGGACGTGACGGCGGTGGCCTGGTTACTCAACGAACAGGATCGGTTTATGGACACCCGCCTGCTCCCCGCTCCCATCCCCGAATACGATCAGCGCTATGCGCTGGACGGCGACCGTCCCCTGATCCGTTACGTCTACCGCATCCGCCGCGACGCCCTGATGGAGGACCTGTTCAAAACATTGACAAAATAACAAAAACGGTTTACCCCAACGGGTAAACCGTTTCAGCGTGTCAAAGAACCCTCTTTGACACGCTGGCAGACTGCCAAAAAGGGCGTTGCATTTCGCTGATGCGATCTCG
>JAZQJG010000006.1:0-15331 GCA_045541535.1 Eubacteriales bacterium | reverse complement strand
CACTCCTGCGGCCTACAATCTCTACTACATTCTGCGGGACAACACCGGTGTCATCCAAAAGCTGATCAAGGTGCGCAAGGCCACCACCTCCTCCGTCACCCCCGTACTGTCCGTGGCGGTGGAATACAACTACGATCCCTACGGCAAGCTTCTGTCCATTACCAAGGCCAGCGGCGAGAGTGTGGGCACCTACAACCCCCTCGTTTATAAGGACTATATCTGGGACAGTGAGACTGATTGGTATTACTGCAACAGCCGTTATTATGATCCCGAAACGGGAAGATGGATCAATGCGGATGCATATTTAACTACGGGGCAAAGTATTACCGATACCAATATGTTTATGTATTGCGGAAATAATCCTGTTCTTTTTGAAGATGCGAGTGGAAATAGGTACGACGTTTCAGGTGCACCTCGCGGAAAAGAAACCAAAGAAGATAGGCAATTGTCTTGTGCACAAATGAAATATTATGTAGATACAACTGGTGATTCTGATACGTTTATGGTTTATGCAAGTTCCGAACATTCCAAAAGAGGAACAACAAATCCTTCTAATTTACCAAAACATCAACGTGGACAAAAGCGAAAACAAACCGATCAACATGGCGGCGAAAAAGGAGACGCACGTAGAAGGCCGAATCCAAATAAGCGCAGAGGAAATAGATTTACATTAGAACTAGAGGATATAAGAAATGGCGTTGTCGTTTTTATTGGAACAGGAACAATTATCTACTTGGTGGCTAATGATCTAACAGGTTTCGGCGCAGCAGACGATATGATCATTCCTACAGTTGGTGCTGTTGTTTGGGAATGTGCGCAAAAAATTATTACTACATAAGGAGAATAAGATATGTTGATTACTTTAAAAGAGATTCGTGATAAAAACATTTTTGCTTCGGTATACACAAACGAGTATAACACCTCCAAATTTTTATTTGGCAAAGTGCTGTATGTAGATGCAGAGTGGTTTGTTATGTATCTTCTGCTACCGGACGGAAATTATGATGGCATTATGCTCAAAAGTGTTGGAGATGTTTTTCGTATAGAACTTGATAGTTGTTACAATCAACGAATGCAGAAATTGATGCAAACAAAAGCTTTGCCTGAGATTGATATAGAATTTCAAGAAAATGCTTTAATGTCGTTGTTGAATTTTGCTCAAAATAAAAAACAACTTGTATCTTTGGAATTGCTTAGCAGTGGCGAATGGGATGTTATTGGTAAAGTCGATTCTGTACTACAAGATATCTGTGTTATAAAACAATTTGATGTTGATGGAAACGAAGACGGCAAGAGTTATATTAGTATAAAAGATATTACGCAGTTATCTATGGGATCACAAGAGGAAACTATAATTCAACAGTTGATCAAGAGCAATCAGGGGACGGTTCTCTGATTGACCGGCAGGGGGACAAGTAACACAAGGGGACGGTTCTATTGTGTTGACAGCCCCGGGCTGTTATGCTATACTGTTTTAGGGTGAGTATTATGCCAAGACAAGCAAGGCAGCAAAGTGCAAGTGGAATATACCACGTGATGCTGCGAGGAATCAACCGACAGAACATTTTTGAAGATGCTGAAGACAGGGCAAAATTTCTGCAAACACTAAATCACTATAAGACAATAAGCGAATATAAATTATTTGCTTATTGTCTTATGTCTAATCACATTCATTTGTTGATTAAAGTAGAAAAAGAAAACTTGGAATTAGTGTTAAAACGGATTGCCGGAAGTTATGTTTATTGGTACAATTGGAAATACAAGAGGAGCGGTCACCTATTTCAGGATCGGTTCAAGAGTGAGCCGGTGGATGATGACGATTACTTTTTAACTGTTTTAAGATATATCCACCAAAATCCGGTTAAAGCTGGCCTGTGTAAAAATATAGCAGATTATCAATATAGCAGTTATTCCGAGTACCTGAAAGAAAGCAATCTGGTTGATACCGATTTTTGTTTGGACATCATCAGTCAAGAGCAATTTGTTGAATTTAATAATGAGTACAACGATGACGCTTGTCTTGATCTTGAAGAAAACAACTTTAGATTAACAGATGAAGAAGCCAAAAACATCATACGAAAAATCAGCAAATGTAAAAATGCTGCAGAATTTCAAAGTTTGGATTTAACAAAACGAGATAAATATTTGAAAATTTGCAGAGACAGAGGTATTTCAATACGGCAGTTAAGCCGGCTGACAGGTATAAGTTTTAACATTGTGAGAAAATTCAAATAACACAAGAGAACCGTCCCCTTGTGTTGAGGACTATATCTGGGACAGCGAGACCGATTGGTATTACTGTAATAGTAGGTATTACGATCCGGAGACGGGAAGATGGGTGAATGGGGATGCATTGTTAGATCAAAGGTCTGTATTAGGTCATAATATTTTTGCATATTGCTTTAATAATTCATTAAATTATAAGGATTCAACTGGTACACGTTGTGCAAAGAACGCAGATTGTGGTGTCCCTTCTTGGTTTTTGCTTTCTTCTGTAACTGTGGAATTGGGCGCTGGATGGGAAGCGAGAATTGATCCACAAAAAACTCAAAAAAAAGTTCAACGGCATATACATGTTAAGAAAAATGGTAAGAAATATAGCCAAAACCAAGATGGTTCCTCACATGATAAACACAGTTCAAAAGGATCACCGCCTAAAAAGGTGAAAGAGGAAATTAAAGACCGCCTTGGTTGGGATTGGGATGCAAATGAAAATAGATATTCAGAAAATCTTCGACGAAGTTGTATCCGTAACAATATTTTTGACCCAGAAGTATATCCAACTATGCCTAACCAAGTCACCGTCTATCCCATAAATCCAATAATACCCATAATGGAAAGTGTAGAAGTATTTAAGTATTTTATACTTCCATCATTGGTTGCCAGCTGAAAGGAGAAATTATGAATTACATCCGAATTGATCTACTGGATACGATAGCTCATTGGAATCAAAACGAGGAAAAACTTTGGCAGGATTCACTGGAACAATACGAGCGTTATTTAAAATCCATTCGTCATAGACTCCCTCGCACCTTTTATGAGTTTATTTCCCATACGTCTTTGCATGATTATTCTTTGGTCTCTTTTAATTTAATCAAAAGAAAAAAACGCGTGGTTTTAGAAACCGAGTGGGCTGGATTCGGAAAAGTGTATAAAATCGTTTTTAACGGCGTAACAAGGATAGAAACAAATCTCTGGATACCTGCCTATAAAGATCCCGATATTTCTGAATATTTATACGGTGAAATCACAGCATTGAATCAACAGTATCTTCACTTTGATTGTATATTGACGGATGATGGCTATTTAAAAATAACTTTCCAAAACATTCGCTTTGTCAAGTGAAGACAAACACAAGGGGACGGTTAGCGTGAAAACCGTCCCCTTGTGGTACGTGAAGGAATAAAAATAGTCCGTTGTGTAAACAACGGACGATTTTTTACCATAATATGCCCCTTTGGGGCATATATCATATTACCGTCAGGTAATATATCATTGGGAGTTGCGATAATCCCTTATCGCAACTCCCTTAAGATACTATGTCTTTTTTGCATCTTATGATTGACAGACGGCGCAAACCATTTTATACTTTTAGAAGAACAAATCTTGTGAAAAAGGGGAGCTGACCGTGAAAATTACAAGTGATATTCATATTCATACCTCTTTATCTTCCTGCGCGGATCAAGAGGCAACCTTTATGGGGTACGTGGAGGCGGCGAAGAAGACGGGGTTGAAAACCCTGGGCTTTGCCGATCATCTTTGGGACAGCGCCGTGCCCGGCGCCTCCCGCTGGTATGAGCCACAGAATATTGAACACGTGCTAAAGCTCAAGGAAGAACTTCCTGCAAACCGTGAGGTTGATGGAATCAAACTGTTGTTTGGATGCGAGACGGAATTTGCCTACGGCGGCAAGCTGGCCTTATCCGAGGAGGGCTTTGCCCATTTTGATTACGTCATTGTTCCTCATTCCCATACCCATATGGGACTGGTGGCCCCTAAGGAACTGATTCCCGATGATCGTTCCCACGCGGAATTGATTATGAAGAGTTTTATGCAGTTGGTGACCCATCCGCTGGCAAACCGCATTACGGCGGTGGCTCATCCCTTTGTGGCCGGTACCAGCCACTTTAAATACAACGACGTGCAGTCCCATATCCCCGATTCCTATCTGCGGGAGGCCTTTTCCGCCGCCAAGGAGCAGGGCATTGCCATTGAGATGAACGGAAGCTGTCTGATCTATTTGCCCGAGGAGGAGATTCCCCATTGCCAGTACGTCCGTATTTATTCCATTGCCAAGGAGTGCGGTTGTCGCTTTACCTACGGTTCGGACAGTCACAACACCGCAGAAGATCGCAAGCTGCATCTGGTGGAAAATTTCTTTGATCTTTGCGGCATCACCGATGCCGATCTGCTGACGGTGGACGAGATCCTTGCCAGAAACAAAAAATAAAAGAGAGCCGAGTAAGTCAAAAATGACTTACTCGGTTTTGTCTTACTTCTTCGTCCACATTGTTTTGCTTGCTATTTTGCGGATTTTGATATATGATTTTAGAAAAGAAGGTGACAAAATGAACGAGTTGTTTTATCATCAAAGCGCCAAAGATTTTTTTGAGGCGCTGGTGCTGGGCAACGGGCGCTTGGGCGCCACGGTATACGGCGGTGTGGAAGAGGACGTATATGCCCTCAACGACGATACTCTGTGGTCCGGCTATCCGCGTCAATTTGCGGCGCATACCGCCGATACTATTCAAGAGATTGCCCGATTGGTGCGCGCGGGGAAGATTGCCGATGCCGAGGCATTAATGACGGATGAGGTGTTAGGGGAGTATAGCCAGTGCTATCTGCCGGCAGGTAATCTGGTGATCAAAGGGCAGTATGGACAGATCAAGCAGTACAAAAGAACTCTTTCCCTTGAAACGGCGGTACATACGGTGGAGTTTGACGGTTTTGAGCGTCGGGCATTTGTCAGTTATCCAGATGACGTCTTGGTTATTGGCTACCGCGGCAAATTTCCAAAACTCGAGATAACGCTTGATGGCGTGTTGCGCCCTGAAGTGTCGGTGAGTGACGGCACTCTTTGGCTGGAGGGGGAGGCCCCCGGCAACGGTATTCCCTCTTATATAAAAACCGAGCAACATTATATTTACAGCGACGAGCCTGAAAAGAAAGGAATGGGCTACGGCATCGGCGTTCGGGTCCGTACCGATGGGGATTTACGGGAAGCAAAGGACTCTCTGGTGGTGACGGGAGCTACCTCCCTTGAGATGCTTGTTACCGTAAAAACGAGCTTTGCGGGATATAAAAAACATCCCTATTTGGAGGGAATCAACTATAAGAGCGCCATTGGGGAGATCTTGGATCGGGCAAGTGAGAGAACCTTTGAAGAATTACTTTGTCGTCATACCGAGGATTATCGTCGTCTGTTTACCCGTGTGGAATTTACCTTGGAGGGTGGCAGAGAGGATCTGCCCACCGACGAGCGCTTATTGGCGCATATGGACAAACCCGATCCCGGACTATATGCCCTGTTGTATCAATTTGGGCGGTATCTGACCATTGCTTCCTCCCGTGAGGGCACCCAAGCAACCAATTTGCAGGGCATCTGGAATATTTTGCCCCACCCGCCGTGGAGCTGTAATTACACCGTGAATATTAATACCCAAATGAACTATTGGGGCACTTGTGGGGCAGGCCTTGCCGAGTGTTGCAAGCCTTTACACTCGCTGATCTTTGAACTGGCGGAGGCAGGGCAGGTAACGGCCAAAAATATGTACGGCGCCGATGGTTTTTGCGTGGGACATAACACGGATTTGTGGCGCCTCACCCACGTGGTGGGCAATTGGAGCCGAAATATGGTCCATTGCGGCTATTTCCCCTTGGCGGGCGCGTGGCTGACACGGCATCTGTATGAGTATTATCTGGATACAAAAGATTCGGAGTTTTTAAACGGGCCTGCCTTTGATGCCATTTTGGGCTCCGCCCGATTTTGCGACAGTATGCTGACGGAAAGGAGCGGAACACTTGTATTCTGCCCCGCCAATTCTCCCGAAAACAAATATCTGTTGAATGGCGAAAAGCATTCTCTCACCGCCGCCTCCGCTATGTATCAGGCCATTGTGCGGGATGCCTTTGAGATCTGCATCAAAGTGTGCGAGATCACGGGACGGGAGCGGGAGTATGCCGCCTATCTTTCGGAACGCCTTGCGGGGATTGCTCTGCCGGAGATCGGCTCCGACGGTCGTATACCGGAATGGGAAGAGGAAAAAGAGGAGCAGGATCCCCACCACCGTCATCTTTCCCATCTGTACGCCTTTTATCCCGCTAAGCTGACAGAGGATCCGACTTTACTTGCGGCTTGCGCCAAAACCTTGGAAGTCCGTGGTGACGAGGGAACGGGTTGGAGCAGTGTGTGGAAAATGTGCCTATGGGCCCTGTTGGGAGACGGCGATCAGGCGCTGAAAGTGGGCGATACCCTTACCCGTTTGGCGGTGGACACCAAAGAGGGCAACGTAGGCGGCGGTGTGTACAAAAATCTGCTGTGTGCCTGCCCGCCCTTTCAAATTGACGGAAACTTTGGCTTCCTTGCCGCCGTGCACGAAATGCTGGCGCAGGAAAAAGGAGGAGAATTGCATCTCCTTCCCGCCCTGCCCTCCCTATGGAAAAACGGCAGTATCAAGGGCTTGCGCATCGGCGGAAAAACGATTTGCATGGACTGGCAGAACGGTAAATTGATCCGTTCCGACATCCAATAACGTTTCACAGATCAGAACGTAGGATTTTAAAAAAGGAGGTATGCATTGTGCGTGTGTATTTTATTCGCCATGGAGAAAGTGTGGCGAATTTGCAAAAAGTGATGGCAGGCCAAAGGAATATGCCGCTGACCGCCTTAGGCCGTGAGCAGGCGGAACGGGTGGGATCATACTTGCAAAAGATTCCCTTTGACAAGATATATGCCAGCGATCTGGGTCGCGCTATGGATACCTGCCGTTTGGCATTGCCGGAGGCGGCCTTTGAAACCGATGCCCGCCTGCGGGAAATTGACGTGGGCGAGCTGGTGGGACTCAGCGGTGATGACTGCACCCTTCGCTTTGGTGAGGGGCATCTGGATGCCAGAGAACAGTTGAATTTTGCGGCTTACGGCGGCGAGGACCGTCAGGACCTGCTGACCCGTATTCGCGCCTTTTTAGAGGAGCTGGAGGAAAAATCCTATCAAAACGTGGCGGTGTTTACCCACGGCGGCCTGATGCTCGCCCTGTTGGAGGTTATTTGGGGTACCCCCGTATCCGCCGACAGAGTGTACCGCGGAAACTGTATGGTGATGGCGTTGGAATACAATGGTAAGATCTGGAGCTTGTACGGCTGGAATATGGAGGAAAACAGTGGAATACAGAAAAGTATTTGATACCATCCCCGAGCAGTTTGATGCGTTTCGCCCCCGCTATTGTGCAGAACTGTTTCGGTCTTTGATCGACTATGTGGGACTGGATGAAAGCAAAACGGTGCTGGAGATCGGCCCCGGTACGGGACAGGCCAGCGGCCCCATCATTGAAACGGGTTGTGACTATCTGGCCATTGAACTGGGAGAGCATCTGGCCGCATTTATGCAAAACAAGTTTAGAAAGCATCCCAATTTTCACTTGGTCAACGACGATTTTATCACCTACGATTTCGGAAGCCAAAAATTTGATCTCATCTATTCGGCGGCCACCATCCAATGGATCGGTGAGGAGATCGCCTATCCCAAATGCTTTGAACTCTTAAAGCCCGGCGGTGTGCTGGCGATGATGCTGACCCAAGGGGAATATAAAAGCACCAACGAGGCCTTGTACGACGAGATCCAAAAGGTGTATGACGCCTATTTCAGGCCGCAAACCGATTACCGTCAGACCATCAAACCCTTTGGTTATACCGGCGCCCCCGCCTACGGCTTTTCGGCGGTGGAAAAGCGGGAGTTTTACGGCAAACGGGAGATGAATGCCGAGGAGTACGTGGCCTATTGCGGCACCCACAGCGATCATATCACCATCCCCGAGCCCTACAAAACCAAGTTTTTTGACGGGCTGTATAACGCCGTCAAGGCGGCGGGGGACAAAATTGTTTTTAACGATACCTACGTATTGTATCTAACTAAGAAATAAAAGCAAAAAATCGGCCAAGCTGTGTTTGGCCGATTTTGTTATTTATACAGTTTTCTGAAACCACCCGGGGTGGTATGGAGATGGGATTTGAAAATGGAATGAAAAAATTTCACGTCGTTAATGCCCACCAAACGGGCGATTTCTGCCACGGACAGATTGGTGGTTTCCAGCAACAAACACGCCTGTTCCAAACGGATTTGTTGCAGATATTCCGTAAAACTTATGCCGACGGATTTTGAAAAACGGGCCGAGAGGTATTCGGCGGAATAGCCCATTTCCGCCGCGATCTCCTTGAGACGGAGGGGACGGGCATATTGCTCCTTAATGCGGGCAACGATAGGCTCGGTGAGTTCGTCATAGGTTTCGGTATCGGCGTTTGGCTCCAATTGCCGCAGGGCGGCAAGCATGATTTTGATAAACTGGGAGCGGATCCATTCTACGTATCCGTATTTCTTTTCCGTATATTCCAAAATAATGTCATCGATCAGTGCCTTCACGGTGCCGTCGTCGTTGAATATTTTGTTGGCAAAATTTTGCGTGGTGGGATGGTAGCAATATTTTAATAGGTAGCAACTTAAAATATCCGAAAAGCTATCCTTGCCCGCCAGCGTTCTGTCAATAAAATCGGGAGCAAAGAGGAAATTGATGATCCGATAGGGCTCCTCGGAGACCCGTTCCATCCAATGGATCATGCTGTGGTCCACGAAAAAATAGTTTCCCGCCTCAATCCTCTTGGCTTCATCGCCGAAATAGTGCATCACGGCGCCTTTTTCCAGATAGGCAAACTCCAAAACGTCGTGATCGTGGGGGTAAATATAATCTTCATCATTGGTGGCAACGTGAAAATTCAGATGGCTGTCACCGCGGTGGACAACCAAGCGGACGGTAATAGTTGATTTTTTCATATAATATACCTATAATTGTATTAAGAAATGGGGATTTAATAATTTGATTATATCATATATACTAAAATTAAGTCAATATGCAAATCACAGGTTTGACAGGAGGAGTATATATGAAACGTGGTTTGATGAAACGAGGGATTTCGTGGATACTGATATGTATGCTTTGCTTTTCGCTGGCGCCCTTTGCCGCCGCGATCAGCCCCGACGTACAGAACGCAGATTATCTCTTTTTTGATGATTTTGTCAGCGGTAACGGCAAGTGGAAAAGCTACCGCGGAAATGCGCTGAGCGTTTCCAACGGAGTCGCCACTGCAAGTGGAATTATAGAGGCAACGCCCGCAGATGCAAGTCTGCAAACGAAAGGCGACTTTGAACTGAGCGTCGAGCTCACTCCGCCCGGCACCGGTACAGGCTGGGCAGGCATAATGTTCAATATGACAAGCCTTGCTTCTGACAACTGGACCAAGAGCGGTTATTTTCTTTATCTAAGAGGAAACGGGGAGCTGGTTTTTCAGGGAAAGAACGTCGCACAGCAAACAGCCAATCCCTCTAATTTTCAATCGGCGCAGATGAATAAGCTGAGGGTGGAATATACTGCTTCTACCGGCAATATCAAGGTATATTTCAACGATGCCGCCGATCCTGTTTTTGATATTACCGACACGACTTATAAAAGCGGCTACTTCAGCATTACTTCTCAGAATGGCGGCAAGTTTGATAACTATGCCGTGAAATGCCCCTGGCTGTTTTATGAGGATTTTAGTTCCGGTATGAGCAAATGGAAAACGATTTTGTCAACTTTTTCGACATCTTCCGGATATGCAACCGGCACAGGCTGGCCGACACAAGCGACACCGTTGGATGAAAACGGAGATATCCTGAAGACAACGGACGACTTGATCATAAATTTTGACGTAACGTCAACGTCTTCTTGGGGTGGTATCCGATTTAATAAGCCGGACGGCCTTGCTACAGGCAACTGGGCAGCAGGTTATTTCTTATATGTTAAGAACACAGGTGTGGCAGATTTTTTCTGTTGCAAAATCGATGGCGGCAGAACCACACTGGCAAGCAATGTTTCGGTCTCAAACTTTGATTCCAAAACCAAGAAAACGGCGGTACGCATAGAATATATCTCCGCTACCGGAAACATCAGGATTTACTTTAATAATAGTGCAACTCCGTCGATTGATGTAATTGATAATACCTATACAGCAGGTTATATGGAAATTATTGTCAATGCTACAGCTTCGGCGGTGGATAACTTCTCGGTGCTCGGAACTATGTTGCCGAATTTGGAAATTACCGAGATTGAGGTGGATTATAACAGTAAGTCTCTTGTTCTGCCGACCTTTGACGGATATACAACAACGATTCACAGTAGCAGTAATGAGGAAATTGTAACCCTCGGCGGTGCGGTTAACACTTTGATGGGAGGTTCATCACAAGTGGTACTTAAATTTACGGATGAAAATGGTCTGAGTTCTTACAGCGATCCTGTTACTGTATGGGTCAACGGTCTGCGCCAGGAGATCGCAGAGTCTGTTAAGATTATCTCGGCGAGTGATACCGATCACCACTCTGCCTGGCCCGCAAGCAAGCTGATCAACGGAGAATTGGTGGGCAACAATCTTTCAAACCCCGAGTGTTGGTCAACAAGCAGTAACAGCATAGCGTCAGCGGACGTTACCTTGGTTTTGGAAGAGGCAGGTACCGTCACCGGTGTAACTCTCTATCCGAGATACAATAACGCTACTACGTTTCCAAAGAGTGTTAAAGTATATCTTTCCGCTGATGGCAGCAGTTGGTCTGAGGCGGTAGTGGAGAAAGACAATATCATCGTTACCGGCACACAGACGGTCCAAACGTATTATTTTGAGCCGGTGGACGACGTGCAGTATGTAAAATTCACCTTTGAACAAAATTCCGGATTGCATATTCAATTGGCAGAGATCGAGGTGTTGACCACTCCCGAACTGAAAACGGTGGAGGAAGCGGCGGACGCCCTGACGGTGGCCCAGATGGAGGATCAGGTCATTATGAATTATCCCTCCCTCTACGAGGCAAGTATTGTGTCCTGCACTCCCGATGGTTTGGTGGATGCCGAGGGTAATATTGCAATGCCCGCCGACGATACCGAAACCGTTTTAAGCATTCAACTCACCAGCCGTCTGGATGCGACCCAAACGAAAACGGTGAACCGTTCCTTGACCATCAAGTCACAGGCAACTCTGGATTTGGAGGCACTGATGAAGAAAACGAATTTGATTCCCTGTCCCGAAAAGGATGCGACGAAGATCACCTTGCCCGAGGTGCCCGAGGGCTACAGCATTGAGATTGTAGAGAGTGATCATCCCGAGGTGGTGGATCTTGCGGGCAATATCACCCGCAGTGATGACACTACCTACGGCGTTCGTCTGACTCTGAAGATCACCGACACCGCCACCGGCGACAGTCGGCTGACCGAGCCCCTTTTGGTGCCCATCTACAAGACCTTTGTTGCTCCCACCATGACCCAAGAGGAGATTGATGCAGTTCACGCCGATTGGAAGACCAAAAAGTACGGTTGGTTTGTTCACTTCGGTCTCTACAGCTATCAGGACGGTACCAAGGTTCAGTCCACCGATGAGGCGGCAAACAACTTTGACGTCGTACAGTTTGCCAAGGACGCCGCCGATCACGGCTATGAATACGTGGTATTCACCGTTTGGCATGCCGAAATGCGCACCCTGTTCCCCAGTATGACCAATCAGCGTTGGCGAGAGGATCGCAGAAGCGAGGGCAGTGAGCTGTGGAAGCCCTATTCCGACCGTGACGTCATTGACGAGCTGATCACCGAACTGGACAAATACGGCATTGATCTGCACCTTTATACCCATCCTGCCGACGGTCACGACCTGAAAGGGGAGGACCAGCTCAATACCGGTTGGGCGGACAGCGCCGGGCAGTATGCCACCTGGAATCAATATGTCAACGAACTGTATTATGAAATGAGTGAGCGCTACGGCACCCGTCTCAAGGGATTGTGGTTTGACGGTGTGTACAATCACGTGCCCATCGGCGATCCTCAGGCAAGACTGAAGGAGACCTGCAAGACCTTTAATCCTGCCATGATCCTGACCATGAACGATGCCTTCAACGAGAAGTATACCAACAGCCGCAACGATCACAACTGTCCCGACTATCATTGCTGGGAGGTCAGTCGCGCTGACGTTGACTATGCTGCTAATATGAATATCTCCCGCCATCAGGCGGCCATTTGTATGGGCACCACCAGTCAGTGGGCCAATATGATTCCTCAAACCCAGGATATCGGACTGCCGCCGGTTGCCGACGTGTTCCGCTATTTGGTGGCCATGTCCTCCGTTTCCAATCAAGGCGGCTTTTTGACCTCGATCGGTTATTATCAATCCAAACCCGAAACCCATAATACCGATCAGGATCTGTGGTTGTGCGGCGCCAAAGACTTTTATTCCACCCTGAACAATGCCTATATCAAGCCCGTCAAAACTTCCATTATGGATACCACCGTGGGTAAGGCGTTCCCCACACCCGAACTTGTAACTGTCAGTGATTTGGAGTGGGGTGTTTCAACCGAGTCCTTGGACGGGAATACCGTCTATCTCCACGTGCTCAAGGCACCGACGGGCAACACCCTCACCCTGCCCGATACGGCGGACGGTACCCTGTTGGGTGAAACGGCCGTGCTGATGAATCTGGACGGCACCACCACCGAGGGGGTTGCCGTTACCAAGACTGAGAGCGGTTATACCGTCACCCTGCCCGAGGGCGCATCCTGGAATGCGGTAGACACCGTAATCAAGGCAGAGCGCACCGGCTATGACGACACCATTCCCGCCTACACCGGCGACAAGGTGTTCTATGACGATACGGTAGACGGCTTTGCCGACGGCATCAAGGTGGTGCGCGAGATTGATGGTCAAGCGTATTATCTCACCGTGGGCACCAATATCAGCGGCCGCATCACCGACAATTGCTACGACGTGGCGGACGGCGTTAAGCAGGTATATTTCCTTGCCCGCGAGTACGAACTGTTCCACGTTTACAGCGGTCAGGCCTATGCCTTCTACGGTGCCAAAGCAGGCATCAATCCCAACGACCCCGAGGATATCACCAAGCCGAGCGCCTTGCGCGCAAGCGACGAGGGCGAGACCGTATTGGTTGGCGCGGTCAAGGCAAACGCCGCTTACGGTACCGCTTATACCATCTTTGGCGGCTCGGCCACCTTCGACGGCTTTACGCTGAAAGGAAATGCAAAATTCAGCATCGGCGTTCTGACAGAAGAACGAGATGTCAATGAGGTGGTGGCACTGGATGTGATCAACTGCCGTAACTCCACCGCCGAGGATGCCTATGCTATGGCGCCTGCAACTGCCTTCATTCACGGCACCGGAGCAGAGCATAAGATCGTAAATATCAAAAACAACCGTTTTGACGGCGTTTGCTTTGACGGCACCTCTGCCACGGGCCCGATTGTTGTCCGCAACTGGGAAGGCGTGGTAGAAGGTAACTATATCAGTTTGAAAAACTCCGTTACTCTCGACAACAATGCCGCAGTGACTAATATCTTCTGGTTAAAGGGCGAAACCCGCAGTAATAAGGATTGGTACGGCAAGCAGAACGTCACCATTCAGAACAACTATCTGGCGGGACGTGTGAGTACTTCAGTCACACCGCAGTGGTACGACGAGTACAAGGTACACATTCTTGGTAATACCATTGCGCCCACTGTCAGCGGATACTCTCTGATCAATATTTATACCGCAGGCAGTGCCACTGTGGACGGGGAGACCAAGTATTATTCAAACATCGACACCGCAGATATTAAGATCAGCGGTAACAAGGTGATCAATCCCGAGGCATTGGGATTGGGCTTTGTCAATATCTACGGCACCATCACCGCCGATGCCGCCGATCAGGTGGCAGAGATCAACGCCTATAAAGCGGGCAATATTAAAATCACCCACAACGACATTGACTTTGGCACCGTCAGCGGTAACGCCTTTGGCGGTTCGGCGGTCAGCGGGTATGACAATTTGGTATTTGACATTACCTGTAACAAGTACGGCGCCACCGTTAATCCCGTGAAGAGTGGGCTTACGGTCAACTTCGCTGCCCTCAGCGATGCCGAGGAGGCGGCCCATAAGCAGGTGGAGATCGCGGAGGATGTTGCCCCCACCTTAACCACTGAGGGCACCGGTAATAAGATTTGCTCTTTCTGCGGCACCGTTCTGGAAGAAAATATGGTTTTGCCTGCCACGGGGGAGGCGATCATCGACACCACCGGCTATGCTACGCTGGAAGAAGCGTTGCAAGCGTCCAAAGCGGAGGACGTCATTCAATTATTAAATGACGTCACGGCGGAAGAACTGATGGTGAAAAACGGTGTAACCCTGGATCTGAACGGCAAAACCCTTACTGCAAACTATCTGGTGGGCTTCAACGGCGCCGTCGTTGTGGATGCCACCGACACCGGCACCGGCAAACTAGCCATCGCCAAAGAGAATTTGGCTCTTTCAAAAAATAATCCCCAATTGCCCGTGTATGACGAGGAAAACGGTTGTTATCTGTTCACTCGTGTAAAGAACGACCGCTTTGAGCTGACCACCGAGGGGAACAGCCCCAAATATTCCACTTCACCTATGTTTAAGGAATACGTTCATTCTGCGCTGAATACCGCCGAAAAAGTGTCGGACAGCGGGGTAGAGGTGATCATTCGTCTTACCTGGACCGACAGCGAGGGGCAATATGCCGGTACCCAGGATTATACCTATTTTGACGATTCCATTGCCAAGGTGATGGCCTCCTACGTAAACGAGAACGGCACCGTCAATTACGAAAAGCAGTTCTACGGTATCTTCGTGGGTAGTGAGATCGAAAGCGGTGTAAACGTTTCCGTTTCCACCGTGGTCAGAAGTGCCGCCGGTGTGGAGATGGAGAGCGCCAAAACGGCCCTCTTCACCGCCCAATAGGAGGTGCCCCGATGAAAGAATACGAACAGCCACAACTGGTGGCGTTAGATATTGTGACTGAGCAATCTCTCACCCCCCGCACCGAGATCGGCATCGGCTCCAATACCTTTCCACCCGAGGATGAAAATTGGTAAATAGAAAAAGGTGTTTGTCCTATCATAGGACAAACACCTTTTTTTATTAATGAACAATGAACAACGAACAACGAACAATTATGGTAGCCTTTTGGCTCCGCCAAAAGGCCATTTAAATCAGCTTTTGCCCTGCGGGCAAAAGCTTTCCTCAACTCCAAAAC
>JAZQJG010000005.1:0-8644 GCA_045541535.1 Eubacteriales bacterium | reverse complement strand
ATTGCTTTGATGACTTTCCATTATTAAAAACGACTTGTGTTTATTATGACTCCACAAACCATTTTTTCTTTTGATTCTCTTTTCACTGTGATGAAACGACTTTTTTGACAGTCTGAAACGGTTTACCCAAATGGGTAAACCGTTTTTTATTCATACTTTTCCAATGCCACCTTGGTCGCTCGCAAAACGTCGGTTAAGACCCGCAATTGCTTTTCGTCGCACTGTTCCAACATCTGCAGCACTTCGTTTTCTGCCGCCCGACGCCCGAAAAAGCCTTCCCGCAACAAATCGTCTGTTTGCACCTGCAATACCTCTGCCAACAGCACCAGCACCGGCAGACTGAGCTTGGTATTTCCCGTTTCAATATGACTCATATGGGTGACCGAAATGCCCACCCGCTCCGCAAGTTGTTCCTGAGAAAGACCGTGTGCCTTACGATATTTCCGTATCCGTTGTCCGATTTTGTAATAATCCATAGCAAAAACCGCCTATACAATTAATATATACTTGTATTTTATAGGTAGTTGTGTTATTATTAAATAAACTGTATGGGCTATATTATGCTTATATAATTCAAGTTTATTCGGAAGGAGATACAAAAAAATGAAATGTAACAAATGCGGAACGGAATATGAGGGCAACTTTTGCCCCAACGGATGCAACTCACCGCAATTTCAAAAAACGCAACAAACCAATCCCCTTCTGCAATTGTTTGATAAAGCAAAATCCACTGCTCGCACCGTACTTGACAAAATCACACCCGACAAAATCAACAAATGCGATATCTGCGGCACCAAATATGAAGGAAGTTTTTGTCCCAACGGATGCAATTCACCTCACGCACAACCAACAAAAGCAAAGATACCCGTTTATAAAAAATGGTGGTTTTGGTTGATCATCGTTTGGTTTGGGCTATTCAGCCTGATCCTACCCATTGGTCTGATCGGTGCTTTGATCGGCACCCCGACACCTACACCCGAGCCTGAGCCTGAGCCCGTGATTATGGTAGAAACCATCTCCGCCTTTTCCCCGAGCGAACACACGCTGGAAATCGGGCAGGACGTTACCCTGTCCGTCCATTTGACGCCGGCAGATACGCCCATTGAAAATCTACAAGTCAAAAGTAGCAACGAAGCCGTTCTCAGCATCAAAGGAATTACCCTTGTGCCGGATACGGACAGTGCGGAGTTATCCTTCATCTGTACCGCCGTTGGCAAAGGCAACGCCACCGTCACCGTAGAATCCATCCACGACAGCGACATTTCCCAAAGGGTAAGTTTTACCGTCAAACCGGACAAGCTGATTGATTCTATCAGTGCTCTTGCGCCCGCCACTTTTTCCGGGGAGGTGGAAGCAGAAAAGGAATACACCTGCCAACTGACCCCTGCCGACCTTACAGAAGAAGATGTTCAAGTTCTTTCCTCCGACTCAAAAGTCGTTGAAATCAAAGCAATCAAAATAGAGCAAGAAGACGGCGTAGCCACCCTGCACTTTACACTGGTTGCCAAAGCGGCCGGCAAAGCCACCGTACAGGTGCTTGCCGCCGATCAGAAAACCGAATCCAATAAGATCACCTGTGAAATCACAGAAAAACCCGAACCCGAACCGGAACCGGAACCCGAAAAGGAACCCGCCTCCGGTAGCAGTTCTTCCGGCGGAAGTTCCTCCTCCGGCGGAAGTTCCTATTCTGACGACGATTCATATTCCGGCACCACGGTTTACATTACACCCACCGGTAAAAAATATCATTATAGTTCCAGTTGCGCCGGAAAAAATGCAATGGCCCGATCTTTAGATGAAGTCAAAGGATCATACGGCCCCTGTAAAAAATGTTCGTAGCAATATTAAAGTACCCAAGGAAAATCCTTGGGTACTTTTTCGTTCTATTTTCTGCCGCTGGAGCCGAAGCCGCCGTCGCCACGGTCGGTTTCGGACAGCTCGTCCGTTTCAAAATACTCGGCGGAAAGGTAGGGCATCAGCACCAATTGGGCCACCCGTTCCCCTTTCTCCACCGTTTGGGCGGTGGCGCCATGGTTGTGGAGCGCCACCATAATTTCGCCACGGTAGTCGGCGTCGATAACGCCCACCTTGTTGGCGGGGGCCAGCCCCCGTTTGGTGGCAAGGCCACTGCGGGCGAAGATAAAGCCGCCGTAGCCCACGGGGATCTCCATGGCCAGTCCCGTGTGGACCAGCGCCGTTTGCCCTGGGGCGAGGGTGATCTCCTCCACGCTGTAAAGATCGGCGCCCGCCGCATAGGCCGAGCCCAGGCTGGGCAATACAGCATCCTTGTGCAATTTTTTAACTGCTACCTTCATATTATCGTTCCGTCCATTCTACGGCCTTGCCGGCCGCCATACTTTTGGGAATATCCAACAGGCGTTGGTTTTCCGAGCCCCGAAAACGGAGCATCAAATTGCGTTTGGCCGCAACGTAGGGCCCGTCCACCAAAACGTCCACCAGGGATAACAGACTGCGGGCGTCCTCCCGCTTTACAAGGGACTCAAACACGCTGCCGCTGAAGCACCAGATATCCTTCTCCGGCAATTTCTCCCGCACCCGCTGTACAAAGGCGCGCAGGGCGGGAATATTTTCCGGCTCCATAGGCTCCCCGCCAAGCAGGGTAAGACCCTGCACGTAAGGGGGCCGCAGAGCGGCCATCAGCCGTTTTTCGGTTTCGGCGTCAAAGGGCCGGCCGTAGGCGAAATCCCAGGCCTCTCTGTTAAAACAGCCCTCGCAGGCGTGACGACACCCGCTGACGAAAAGGGTGACCCGTACGCCGGGACCGTTGGCAACGTCGGTGGTTTTGATCTCACAATAGTTCATTACAGATGCAATACTCTTTCCTTGATTTCCTGGGTACGGCCCTGATTCCAGAACTGGGTGCCGATATAACCGCAGGTACGGCGGGCAACGTTCATCTGACTCTGATCGGTGTTGCCGCAGGAGGGACATTTCCAGATCAACTTGCCGCCCTCGTCCTTTTCAATCACGATCTCGCCGTTGTAGCCACAGCACTGGCAATAGTCGCTCTTGGTGTTGAGCTCTGCGTACATAATATGATCGTAGATATACTGCATCACAGCGATGACGGCATCCAGATTATTCTGCATATCCGGCACCTCCACGTAGCTGATGGCGCCACCGGGAGACAGGGCCTGGAATTTTGCTTCCAGAGACAGCTTGTCAAAGGCGTTGATGGGCTCGGTGACGTGCACGTGATAGCTGTTGGTAATATAGTTTTTATCGGTGACGCCGGCCACGATGCCAAAACGCTTTTGCAGGCATTTGGCAAACTTATAGGTGGTGCTCTCCAGCGGCGTACCGTAGAGGGAGTAGTCGATGTTCTCCTCCGCCTTCCAGCCCGCGGTGTATTCATTGAGTTTTTTCATAATTTCAAGGCCAAAGGCTTCGCCCTCCGCCTCGGTCAGCTTGCGACCGATCATAGCGTAGACGCATTCCCACAGACCGGCATAGCCCAAGGACAGGGTGGAATAGCCGCCGTGGAGATATTTATCAATGGTCTCACCGGGCTTGAGCCGCAACAGGGCGCCGTGTTGCCAAAGGATGGGCGCCGCATCGCTGAGGGTACCGGTGAGGCGCTCATGACGGGCCTGCAGGGCGCGATGGCAAAGCTCCATACGCTGGTCAAAGATCTTCCAGAAAGCGTCCATATCCTTATTGGCCGACAGGCCGATGTCCACCAGATTGACGGTGACAACACCCTGATTAAAGCGACCGTAATATTTGGGCTTGCCCTCCTCGTCGATATAGGGGGTGAGGAAGCTACGACAGCCCATACAGGTGTAACAATGGCCCTCGCCGTTTTTGTCCACCTTGTTCTGAAGCATTACTTTTTCGGAAATATAGTCGGGCACCATCCGCTTGGCAGTACACTCGGCCGCCAGACGGGTGAGGTACCAATAGGGCGTGCCCTCTCTGACGTTGTCCTCCTCCAAGACGTAAATCAGCTTGGGGAAGGCAGGGGTGATCCACACGCCCTTTTCATTTTTTACGCCCTGAATACGCTGTGCCAGGGTTTCCTCAATGATCAGAGCCAGATCCTTTTTCTCCTGCTCGTTTTTGGCCTCGTTGAGATACATAAACACGGTAACGAAGGGGGCCTGACCGTTGGTGGTCATCAGGGTGACCACCTGATACTGGATGGTCTGTACGCCGCGGCGCACCTCTTCTCTCAGCCGTTTTTCGGTGATGCCGGCCGCCTGCTCCTCGGTAAAATCACAACCGATGCCCTGCAGTTCCTCCTCCACCTCCCGACGCAGGCGTTTCCGGCTGACGTCCACAAAGGGGGCCAGATGGGTCAGGGGAATGCTCTGACCGCCGTATTGGCAGGAAGCCACCTGCGCGATGATCTGGGTGGCGATATTACAGGCAGTGGAAAAGCTGTGGGGCTTTTCAATCATGGTTTCGGAAATAACGGTGCCGTTTTGCAGCATATCCTCCAGATTGACCAGATCGCAATTGTGCATATGCTGGGCAAAATAGTCAGAATCGTGAAAATGGATAAGCCCTTGTTCGTGGGCCTCCACAATATCGGCAGGCAGCAGAATACGGCGGGTGATATCCTTGGACACCTCACCTGCCATATAGTCGCGCTGGACCGAATTGACGGTGGGGTTTTTGTTGGAGTTTTCCTGCTTGACCTCTTCGTTGTTGCACTCAATGAGGCTGAGGATCTGCTCGTCGGTGGTGTTACTCTTACGCACCAGCGTACGCTTGTAACGGTAGGTGATATAGTTCCGTGCCACGGCAAAGGCACGCTGATTCATAATCTGGTCTTCCACCATATCCTGAATCTCCTCAACACTCAAAGAACGGTTGAGGTTGGCGGCGGCACGCTCCACGTCCTCAGCGATCCGCTTGATCTGGATCTCGTCCATCCGCTCACTGGCCAACACACTTTCATTGGCGGCAGTGACTGCTTTAATAATCTTTTCCGCGGTAAACTCTACCTCGGCGCCGCTTCTCTTAATAATTCTCATGGCCGTTTCCTCCTCTTTTATCTTTCTATTGCCGAAATATTGTATCACAATATATTGTATATGTAAATATCAAAACGCAACATTTTGTGCACTTTTTCATTTTTGTCAATTTTGCAACAAAAGGGCGTCCCATCTTTGGGCATTATTACGATATTGACAATATCAAAACAAAAAAACAAGGTGTTTTGCTGTAAAGCAAAGCACCTTGTCATTTGTTTTCTCTTATTTTTGTTTACGAATGATGGCAAAATAAAGATAACACAGGGTCACCAGTGTAAACACCACAGCCATCACCGCTGTGACCTGCTGCGCGTAGATGGGGAGACCCAAAAACCGATTGCCGTTGCCCTGAATCATACTCACCAAGGGGCTGACACACAGGGTGGTACAAAAGCCGGCCACGCCGCCCACCGCCTGGGTGATGGCCAATGCGTCGGCGCGCTCCTCCAATTTGACGTAATCAAACACCAGATTCATCATTGCGGAGCCAATACCGCTCATAGCGATACCGGTCAAAACGTAGTAAAGTAAAAAGCAGATCAAGCCTGTTTGCGGATTGGCCAGCGTGATACTGAGGTAGGACAAACCGAGGATCACCAGGCTCAACCGCAACGCCTTGGCAAAGCCCATCTTATCGGCATATTTGCCCATCGGGATGGAGACGATCACACGGGCCAGACTGCCGCAGGCGGCCAGAATCCAGATCACCGTTTGGGACAGGCCTAATTCCTTGATCTGATAGGAGCCGTAAAAGGGAGAGGAGCTGCCCGCCGACAGATGATAGAGCAAAAACACGATGACCACACAGCGCAGTTGACGGTTTTGCCAAATATGACGGATGCCCTCTCGCAGACGGGGCGTGGGATGATCCTTACGCTCCGGCTCAATGGAAAAGCCCATACACAGGGTGTGAAAGATCATCAGTATAAAAATGGTTACGGCGCCGGTGATAAATACGGCCCGCTGGTTGCCGGCGGCGTCCAGACGGTCCACCACCTCTCCCATAGTCAGGGTAAAGGCGATGCCCACCGCCAGCGAAATAATTTCCTTGACGGCAGTAAATTTGCCACGTTCGGCATCGGGCACCAGACTCATCAGCCAACTGATCTTTTTGGGAAAGGCCAGATTGTACAGCAAATAGGCGCCGATGATCAACACCACGAACAACACCACCTTGACACCGGAGGGAATCCGATCGCCCAAAGGTAGCAGATACAACAGCATAAACAGCAACTGATTGAGCACGCTCAAGCAGATCACCAGCCGCTTGACCCGATCCCGACGGATGAGCAAAGAAAGCAGTTGAAACAGACAGCCCAGCGAAATCACGGAAGAGATAATACCCGTCAGCGAGTCGCTGATGCCAAGGGAATTGGTAAGGTATGCCAAAAAAGAGCCGCTGAACAGCAGAGCGATCAGGTATTCCAGCATCGCCTCCATATGATACAGCAAACGGCTTCGCTTGTAGTCTTTGGTATCCATTTTCCCTTCTCCTTTTTTCAAAACTCGCCTTATTCTAATATGTTTCACCGCAAAAGTCAACCGTTTTTTAAAAAAGAAAAGAGCGGAGAATTTTTTACAATTCTCCGCCCTGACAAACAAGACTATTCTTCAATTTTTTCAATATTGGCGCCGAGGGCTCTGAATTTTTCCACCACGTCCTCATACCCGCGCTCCACGTATTCGATCTCGTCCATATAGGTGACCCCGTCGGCGGCGCAAGCGGCAATGATCAGCGCCGCACCTGCCCGCAGGTCACAGGCATGGATGGAGGTGCCCCGCAGGGGCTTGCCACCCTTAATAATCGCTCTTTCCTTGTTCTCCACGGTGATATCGGCGCCCATACGGTACAGCTCGTCGGTATAACGGAATCTGTTTTTCCAAATGCGCTCCACGATCTCACTCACACCCTTGACGGTGGCCATCAGCACGCCCATCTGGGACTGCATATCGGTGGGAAAACCGGGATAGGGAGAGGTGACCACCTCGGTGGGTTGCAGTTCCCCGCCGTCGTAATACACACGGATGGAATCGTCAAACTCGTCCACGCCAAAGCCCATCTCCAACAGCTTGTCCGTGATGCACTCCATATGCTTGGGGATCACGTCCTTGACCAAAATATCACCTCTGGTAGCGGCGGCGGCGATCATATAGGTGCCGGCCTCGATCTGATCGGGGATGACGGTATAGGAGCCGCCGCCCAAACGGGCCACACCCCGAATCTTAATAGTGTTGGTACCGGCGCCGCTGACACTGGCGCCCATGGAGTTGAGGAAGTTGGCCACGTCAACCACGTGGGGCTCCTTGGCCACGTTTTTCAAAATTGTCAGCCCCTTGGCCTTACAGGCGCAGAGCATGGCGTTGATGGTGGCGCCGACGCTTACCTTGGTAAAACGGAATTCCGCTCCCTTCAGATCGGGGGTACTGCATTCCACGATGCCGGCGATCTCGTCATCCCGAATTTCCGCCTGCATGGCGCGGAAGGCGCCCAGATGGAGATCAATGGGCCGCTCCCCCAAGGAGCACCCGCCGGGATAGGGCACCACGCATCTGCCGAAACGGCCCAGCAGGGCGCCCATAAAATAATAGGAAGCTCTGCACCGTCTGGCCATATCGCTGTCCACTTCATAGCCACGGATGTTTTTACTGTCCACGTACAGGGTATTGCCGTCCCAACGGGTGACGGCACCCAAATCATTCATAATTTCGATCAGATTATACACGTCGCTGATACGGGGTACGTTTTCAATAATACATACGCCGTCCACCAGCATAGCGGCAGGCAAAATTGCCACCGCCGCATTTTTCGCGCCGGAAATCGTGACCTCTCCGCGCAGGCTGACCGGTCCCTGAACTTTAAATTTGTTCATTGTCGCCCCTCCCCAAGGATATCTATATAAAAAAGAAGATTATTCTATTTTTTATTATATCATAGAGGGATATAAAAATAAAGGAAAACTTTTGAAAATATGTATCAAAAAAGCGGCTGTTTGCAGACAGCCGCTTTTGAAGTCATAATATAAACCCGAGGATCAGGGAGCAAGCGTTGGCCAACAGAGCACAGCCAAGACATCGATGGGCAGACCCATCGGTGATCCTGCGATAAATATAATACTCCAATCCGACGGCACACAGCTCTCCCACCGTCAGCACACCGTAATACAACCCCTTGCCGCCCCCAAGGGAGCACAGCAATAAACAGCCGTTCAGCAGTGGATTGGTGGCCAAATTACCCAGCACCCCTGCCACCAGCCAGCGGCAACGGGGGCGAAAAAGCAACGTAACCGCCCCTTCTGCCAGACAGGTGATCAGCAGAGACAGGGCCATCGGCCCCAAAAAATGACCCGCTAGTTCCATCTGCTCAGCGATCCTTACGGGAGCGGTATACGGCCACGCCGATCAGCACGGCGGCGGTAATCAGCAGGGCGCCGACGACGACACCCACGGCAATCACCACGACCATACCGGAATCCACGGCAAATCTTGCCTTTTCCGCCACTTCCTCCGGCAACGGCTCCACCGCCGCATCTAATGCATACAACCATTTTGTAAACATCTTCATTCCTCCAATCGCTAAGGTGACAAGAGTCGAACCAATATGCCTGCCAAGGCATAATGTTTTCGCTTGATCTTGTCTCATCGTT
>JAZQJG010000004.1:0-45974 GCA_045541535.1 Eubacteriales bacterium | reverse complement strand
GGCGGCGGTAGCACCGGCGGCGCATCCTCTATTGCCTCCAACCCCCTGATGAAGCAGGGCAAAAAGTACAACAACGGCGCGGCCGTCTCCTTTGATCTGGACAAGACCGGTTTTTGTAAAAACGCTTCTTTGGCCGATCTGAAGGGCAAGACCCTGACCCTGTTCACCTCCGTTGACTACGGTATGTTCAGCTATTACAACAGCTCTAACAAGAACATCAACGAGTGGGCCTGGTTTAAAGAACTGAAGAGAGAATACGGCCTGACCATGAAGTACATCCGTTGTACTCCCGGTGGCTCCAACGTTGTAAAGCCCTTCCAGGCTATGTCTGCCGGTAAGGACTGCGACCTGATCACCACCCACGTTTCTTCCTTCCCCTATATCTGTAACATTCTGGCTCCGCTGGATGATTATCTCAACTTTAACAAGATCGCCAACTCCCCCGGTATCAACCCCATGGGCAGTGAACTGACCCGTTGGAAGGGTAAGAACATCATCATCAGCCCCTGTCTGGACGACGGTTGCTATTACTACAATGCAACCTATATCAAGAACTGCGGTCTGGACGATCCCTATGAACTGTGGAAAAAAGGCGAGTGGAACTGGACCAACTTCAAAAAGTATATGATCGGTCTGCCGGACACCACCGCTCAGGGCAAAACCGTATACGGTTGCTCCACCTGGGGTCAGTATTGGTACTGGGCCAACACCAACGGTAAGGCCTGCTTTGAGATCAACGGTGACGATCCCAACGGCGGTATCATCAACAACTGGGACAGCGCTGAGGTTAAAGAGACCTACGTTTGGCTGGAAGGTGTTATGGACGCCGGCGGCGCCTATTACGACGGCGACACCCAGGGCGCATTCTGGAACACCCATAAGACCATGTACGTAACCATGGTTTACGGTACTGCAGGTGTTGACGTTGTGGGCATTCTCGAAGAGGAGAACAAGTCCAACGTTTACAAGTGGTGCCCCTTCCCCAAGAACGAAAAGAACTCCAAAGCCGTTAACCACGTAGAGTACTACGGCCGCGGCATCGGTATTCCCAGAAAGACCAATAAGGAAAACAACCGTAAGGCCGCCGTCAAGTTCTGCGAGCTGTGGTGTAACCGCTTTACCGAGGCAAGATTCGACTTCCTGACCACCCGTGCCAAGTGGACCTACGATCAGATCGTAGAATACTATGATTTCGGTCGCTCCAACGGTCGCTTCGGTCTGGGTAGCGGTGTTGGTAAGCTAGCCTCTTATGCAGGCGCCGGTAGCAACGGCACCAAGTTTAACGCCTCCATTATGGATGCGGGTGTTTCGGTAGCCACCTGTATGGCAAAACTTTCCAACTACGCCAAGCAAGAGGTTGCAAACGTACTGAAATTCGGTATCCAATAAGACTTTAACCATCCTTTCTTCATAAAAGCTCTGCGGCATCGGTTTTTCCGATGCCGCAGACCTTTTTCGGCCTTTTAAGGCAACGCTTTAAAAGGCCGGCAAAGTGCAAAAAAGGAAGTTGCATTTCGCCGATTCGGTCTCGTCGGCGTACGTGGGTACGGTAGAGGGCGCATCGGCGGAAAACAGTGAATCCCTTGCAGGGCAAGGGAAACAAAGAAAAGTCGTTGTTTCTGCTATTGTAAAAATAAGGAATATTTTATGTTTGTACAATTTAAAAAAACATCTATGTTATTCGTTCACTGTGGTGAAACGAGTTTTTTGCCGATTTGGAAGCTCTGCGGCATCGGTTTTTCCGATGCCGCAGAGCTTTTTACTTTGTATTGACTTGTCGGAGGGCAAAGTGTTATACTTTTTAAATAGAAATAAAGGAGGTGAGCGCAATGGAGGACAAGCAATTCAGTACACCGGGATTGCTGGCGTATTTTTTAAAGGGTGCCAAACGGTATTTTCTGTGCACCGTGCTGGCGGCGCTGGGGATGACTCTGGCGGAGATGCTGGCGCCCCAGATCATCAAGTTTACGGTGGACAGCGTCATCGGTGACGAGCCGACAGGAAATTTTGCCGTATGGGCGGCAAGGCTGGGCGGCGTGGAATTTTTGCGTCGCAATTTGTGGGTGCCTGCATTGCTGATCACCCTGGCCGCAGGGCTGGCGGCGGTGTTCCGCTACGGTTTTCGGGTGTATAATACCAAGGCCAGCGAAACGCTGGTGGAGCGGATGCGGAATACCATTTTTGCCCATATTCAGCATCTGCCCTTTCGTTGGCATATGGAAAATCAAACGGGGGATATCATCCAACGCTGTACCTCCGACGTGGATCTGGTACGCAACTTTTTGTCCGAACAGCTCACTGCCGTGTTCCGTATCATTACCCTTTTGTGCTTTTCAATGTACTGTATGTGCTCCCTCAGCCTGCCCCTGACCCTGTTGGCGGCAGGTCTGCTCTGTCCGGTGCTGTTGTATTCACTGTTGTTTCATCGGCAGATCGGGGACGGCTTTGCGGCGGCGGACGCCAGAGAGGGCGATCTGTCTGCCATTGTGCAGGAAAATCTTACCGGGGTGCGGGTGGTCCGTGCCTTCGGACGGGAAAAGTACGAGCAGGACCGCTTTGCCGAATGTGACAGGGATTATTCCGCCCTGTGGATGAAGCTGTGCTTCAAGCTGTCCACCTTCTGGACCACCACCTCTTTGCTTTCCGGTCTGCAGGTGATGCTGACGGTGGTGCTGGGGGCGTGGATGTGCGTGGACGGCCGCCTGACGGCAGGCGCCTATATCGCCTTTTTGTCTTACAATGCCATGCTCACCTGGCCGGTGCGCCAGTTGGGCCGTATGATCAGCGAGATGAGCAAGGCGGGCGTTTCCATTCAACGCATCAAGCATATTATGAATTCCCCGGCAGAGCAGGAGCCCGCCGACGCCCTGACCCCGCCCATGGACGGGGAGATTGTGTTTGACGGGGTCACCTTCGGTTACGGTGACACGCCGGTGCTGGACGGGGTTTCCTTCCGCATCGGCGCCGGCCAAACGCTGGGCATTTTGGGTGGCACCGGCAGTGGTAAAAGCACGCTGATGCATCTGCTGGACCGACTCTACGAGCTGCCCGAGGGGCAGGGGAAGATCACCGTGGGCGGCGTGGATATCCGCCGTATCCGTCGGGATCATCTGCGGAAAAACATCGGGATGGTATTGCAAGAGCCCTATTTGTTTTCCCGTACCATTGCGGAAAATATCGCCATTGCCACCGAGGACTTTAGCGAGGAACAGTTGGCGCGGGTCAGCGCCACGGCTTGTCTGGACGGGGCGGTGGCCGGCTTTGCCAAGGGGTATGATACCTTTGTGGGAGAACGGGGCGTCACCCTCTCCGGCGGGCAAAAGCAACGGGCGGCCATTGCCCGTATGCTGGCCAAGCCCGCTCCCATTATGATTCTGGACGATTCCCTGTCGGCGGTGGACACCGAAACCGACGCCCGCATCCGCACCGCCTTGCGGCGGGAGCTGGCAGACAGCACCACCGTGCTGATCTCCCATCGGGTCACCACCCTGATGCAGGCGGATCATATCATCGTGCTGGAGCAGGGTCGCATCGTGGAGCAGGGGGATCACGCCACCCTGTGTCAAAAGGGCGGCATTTATCAGCAGATCTACCAAATGCAGTCCAAAGGGAAGGGGGCGGATGACCATGAAGGATAAGCGAAAAAATCTGCCCTGGTTTGGCATCCCGAAAATTGCGCCCTTCTTAAAACCCTATAAAAAATATTTGATCATTATGGTGCTCTGCGGTCTGGCGGAGAGCGCCGTGGATATCGTGTTGCCCCTCTTCCAGCGCTATGCGCTGGACCGTTTCGTGGGGGAGGGCACGCTGGCCACGGTGGGCGCCTTTATCGGCGCCTATGTGACTGTATTGCTGAGTATGGCGGTCTGTGGCTTTATTTCCACCTATTTTTCCAGCCATATTGAGATCTATACGGCGATGGATATGCGGCAGGCGGCCTTTGCCCATCTGCAGACCCTGTCCTTTTCCTATTTCAACCAAAACAGCGTGGGCTATATCCACGCCCGGGTAATGAGCGATACCTCCCGCATCGGCGCCCTGCTGTCCTGGACGCTGATGGACGGCGTGTGGCATCTGTCCTATTTGGTGGGCGCGGTGGCAGTGATGCTGTCCATCCATCCGGGGCTGACGCTGGTGGTATTGGCGGTGGTGCCCCTCACCGCCGTTCTGGTGGCCCATTTTCAGAAAAAACTGGTGGGCTATCATCGGCAGATCCGTGAGATCAATTCCCGCATTACCGGCAATTTCAACGAAGGGATCGTGGGCGCCAAAACCATCAAAACGCTGGTTATTGAAGATAAAATTGAAAAGGATTTTTGCAAGGACACCGCCGAAATGAAGCGGACCACCCTGCGGCAGGCACGGGTGCGGGGACTCTTTTTCTCCACCACCACCTTTGCCTCCTCTCTGGCCTTGGCGCTGGTGCTGTGGCGGGGCGGTATGATCACCCGTGAGGGGGTGATGCTCATCGGTACCCTCAACGTCTTTATGTCCTACGCCCAGGGAATGATGGAGCCGGTGCGTTGGCTCATTGATTCCTTTTCCAATCTCATCACCGCCCAGGTCAATATCGAACGCTTTACCGGCCTGCTGGAGACGAAAAGCGACGTCACCGACCGTCCCGAGGTGATTGCCAAGTACGGCGACACCTTCCATCCCAAAAAGGAAAATTGGGAGGATTTGGAGGGCGAGATCGAGTTTCGGGACGTTTCCTTCCGTTATCCTGACGGAGAGGAATATATTCTGGAGCATTTCAACCTCAAGATCCCACGGGGCACCAATCTGGCCATCGTGGGGGAAACGGGCGCCGGTAAGAGCACGCTGGTCAACCTCGTCTGCCGCTTTTACGAGCCCACCGAGGGACAGGTGCTCATTGACGGCAAATCCGCCGCCGACCGTTCCCAGCTATGGCTGCACAGCCATCTGGGCTACGTTTTGCAATCTCCCCATCTCTTTTCCGGCACCGTGCGGGAAAATCTGCAATACGGCAATCCCACCGCCACCGATGCGGAGATTCTTGCCGCCCTGCGGCAGGTCAGCGCCGAAGGGATTGCGGAGCGGATGGAGCAGGGGCTGGATAGTCAGGTGGGCGAGGGCGGCGATCTGCTCTCCACGGGAGAAAAACAACTCCTCAGCTTTGCCCGCGCCATTTTGGCCGACCCCAAAATTCTGGTGCTGGACGAGGCTACCGCTTCGGTGGACACCCTCACCGAGGCCCGCATTCAGCAGGCCATCGGGCAGGTGATTCGGGGACGCACTTCCCTGATGATCGCCCACCGCCTTTCCACCATCCGCCACGCCGACCTGATCTTGGTGGTCAGCGACGGCAAGATCGTGGAACAGGGCACCCACGAGCAACTGCTGGCCATGGAGGGACAATATTTCCGCCTTTACAATCGCCAGTTTGAAAAAGAAGAAACTGCCCGCATTTTGGATAAAAAATAAACCAAAAGGGGACAGTCCCCTTTTGGTTTATTTGGACAAAAAAACCACCTGCATTGCAGGTGGTTTTTACTTTGTTGAAACGTTTTTTGGCGGTTTGATCAGCCTTCAAAGCCGTTGGGATTCCCCGACTGCCATCTCCAGATGTCAGCGCACATCTGCTCCATATTGCGCTCGGCCTTCCAGCCCAGCTCTTTTTGGGCCAGAGAGCAATCGGCGTACAGCTCGGCCACGTCGCCGGGGCGGCGGTCGCAGATCTTATAGGGCAGGGTCTTGCCGCAGGCCTTTTCAAAGGCGTGCAGCACCTCCAGCACGCTATAGCCGTTGCCGGTACCGATGTTGTAGGTAAACACGCCGGTCTTGCCCGCCTGGGCCTCGATAGCCTTAACGTGAGCGATGGCCAGATCCACCACGTGGATATAGTCTCTCACACCGGTGCCGTCGGGGGTGGGATAGTCGTTGCCGAACACGTTCAGACACTCTCTCTTGCCCACCGCAACCTGCGCGATGAAGGGGGAGAGGTTGTTGGGAATGCCCTGAGGATCCTCACCGATCAGGCCGCTTTCGTGGGCGCCGATGGGGTTGAAATACCGCAGGAGAGTACAGCAAAAGCTGTCGTCAGCCTTGGCAATATCGGTGAGCATCTGCTCCTGCATCAGCTTGGTCTGACCGTAGGGATTGGTGGCGGAGGTGGGCATATCTTCCACTACCGGTACCTTGGCGGCGTCACCGTATACGGTGGCGGAGGAGGAGAATACGAAATTGTTGACGTTGTGCTTTTTCATAGACTCCAGCAGTACCAGGGTGCCGCAGATGTTGTTGTAGTAATAATATTTGGGCTTCTGCACGCTTTCGCCCACGGCCTTCAGGCCGGCGAAGTGAATGACGGCATCGATCTTGTTTTCATCAAAGATGCGGTCCATAGCGGCGGCATCCAGCATATCCGCCTCATAAAATTTGATCTTTTTGCCGGTGATCTTTTCCACCCGACGCAGGCTTTCCATCTTGGAATTGCAGAAGTTGTCAAAGGCAACTACGTCATAGCCGCTGTTTTGCAGTTCCACGATGGTGTGGCTGCCGATATAGCCGGCACCGCCGGTAACGAGTACTGTCATAATGATTTCTCCTTTTGGTGTTTATATTTTACAGCAGGTCGGCAAAGGCGATCTCCAGCTCGGGCAGATGACTTTGCATACATTCCTGCAGATGTTCTTTCAGCGCGCCGTCGGTATCGGTGCGGGGCAAGGCCAGATAATAAAAGCGGTGACGGTGATCCTTCTGCACCATCAGCTCGCCCTGTTGCCGACGGATCAACTCGGCCAACAGGTCCATTCCCAAGGTCTTGGGGGAGGGGACGAACGTGGCGGGTATGGGCTCCTCGTCTTCGGCCAGCTTGTGCCGGATGGTCAGCACCACCTGATCGGCGGTTTCGTTATATCGGATCAGTAGGTCGCCCCGATGATATTGCATCGCATCGGCGGCCATACCGAATAATACGCATTTGAGTAGCAATGCATTACACTGCACGGCGGCGCCCTCTCCATCGGTCCGCAGTACGGTGGATACGTTAAAGCGTTCTTTTAAAAAGGGGGTCAGCTCCTTGAGCGCCAGCTCCAAAAATTTGGAAAAGCAGAGCACATGGGCCGGCTGATCCTTGCTTGCAAAGTCCACCAGACGGGCAATGCGCAGCGCCTGTAATACCTGACGGTAGTTCTTAATGCCCAGCGCCTGTACCTCTGGGGCATCGTTACGGATCAGCAGGTCGGAAATGCCCAACAACTGATGCAGAGGATTGCGGAAAACGTGGTCAAAGCCCTGCAACAGGGGATCCATCTGCTTGCGCAGCTTGCGCTCTGCGTCCGAGGGCTGGGGAATCAGTTCAAAGACCAGATAATTCCGTTCAATAGAAGCCTTGACTTTAAAGGTGCGGGGCGCCTCTTTGCCCAAATTTAAGAGGAAGCATTGGGGCTTGCCGCCGGAGCGCAGGCGACGGGTGAACAGCACGGCCCGGGGGGACAGATTGTGACGCAGACCGTCAACGGTCAGGGGTACGGCGGTATTTTCCGCCGTTGCGGGGTTGAAATACAGCGCGTTCAGCTCGTTATCGGTGACGATCACCGGATGAGCCTTGTGCCCGTAGTCCATAGCGAAGCGATGGTATTCAGCTTTTGTCACGGCAAATCCCTCCTTTGTGTAAGATATACGTTTTTATTATATAATACAAATTTTCAATTGTAAAGAAAAGGAAGGCAAAAAAATGTATTTTTTTGAAGGAAGGGACGCGGCCACGGGAAAAGATTGACAAAAAAATGAATTATTAATATAATTATACTAATTATACTTTGTAACCGGAGGTGACTACAGATGTCTACCGTATGCGCGCTGTCCACACCTCGTGGGGTGGGCGGCATTGCCGTCATCCGTGTCAGCGGGGAGGAGGCTTTGCCCATCTGCGGCAAGCTGTTGCGGCTCCCTCAAAATAAAAGAATAGAGGAGTTACCGGCCAATTCCGCCGTTTTCGCCCGATTGATGGAGGGGAAACGGGTGCTGGACGAGGTGATGGTGACCTGTTTTCACGCCCCTCGCTCCTTTACGGGGGAGGATACGGTGGAGATCTCCTGTCACGGCGGTATTTATATCAGCTCCCGCATTTTGCAACTGTTGTTGCAGGCGGGATGTCGTCCGGCGGCCGCCGGAGAATTTACCAAGCGGGCCTTTCTCAACGGCAAGCTGGATCTCACCCAGGCCGAGGCGGTGATCGACCTCATTCACGCCCGTAGCGCCTTGCAGGCCTCCAGCGCCTTGGGGCAGTTGGACGGACGATTGAAGGAAAAGGTGGAGGGTCTGCGTCACCGATTGATGGAGATCGGCACCGAAATTATGGCCTATGTGGATTATCCCGAGGAGACCATCGGGGAAATTGATGAGGATTCCATTTTACAGCGTTTGCGGGAGATTCGGGGGGCCCTTGCCAAACTGCTGGCCTCTTTTGAGACCGGGCAGATCATTCGGGAGGGGATTCCCACCGCCATCATCGGCCGCCCCAACGTGGGCAAGAGTACCCTGATGAACGCCTTGCTGGGCAAGGACAAGAGCATCGTCACCGACATTGCGGGCACCACCCGTGACACCGTGGAGGAAAGCGCGGTGGTGGGGGATATGGTGTTGCATCTCATTGATACCGCCGGCATTCGGGAAACCGAGGATCAGGTGGAGGCCATCGGTGTTCGTCGTGCCCGCGCCGCCGCCGAGAACGCCGCATTGATTTTGGCGGTGGTGGACGGCTCGGCGCCGTTGGAGGCGCAGGACTACGCCATTTTTGAGTTGTGCAAGGACAAGCCCGCCATTTTGATCATCAACAAGAGCGATTGCGGCAGTCTGCCGATGCAGGCGTTGCCCTTTACCCATATTTTGACCCTTTCCGCCAAGGAGGAACGGGGACTGGAGCAGTTGCACCAAACGGTGCGGGAGCTGTTTTTGTCCGAAGAGGTGGACACCGAGGACGGGATGCTCACCAACCTGCGTCAGCGGGACGGCGTTACCCTGGCGCTGTCTGCCGTCACCCGCTGTGTGGAGGCTATGGAGGCGGGCCTGACCGCCGATCTGGTGGGTCTGGACGTGGGCGAGGCCGCCGAGGCCTTGGGCGCCTTGACGGGTACGGCTGTACAGGAGCAAATGATCGAGGATATTTTTTCCAGATTCTGCGTGGGAAAATAAGGAGTCTTTATGTATTCACTCAACCAACAATTTGACGTCGTCGTCATCGGCGGCGGCCACGCCGGCATTGAGGCAGGCCTTGCGGCGGCAAGGCTGGGCTGCAGTGTGGGCGTGTTTACCATACAACTGGATGCGGTGGGCAATATGCCCTGCAATCCCTCCATCGGCGGCACCGCCAAGGGCCATCTGGTGCGGGAGATCGACGCTCTGGGCGGCGAGATGGGCAAGGCGGCAGATGCCACCATGCTCCAGAGCCGTATGCTCAATCTGGGCAAGGGGCCGGCGGTCCATTCCCTGCGGGTGCAATCCGATCGCATCGCCTACCGTCAGTATATGAAGCAGGCGCTGGAACGACAGGAAAATTTGCGGCTGATCCAAGGCGAGATCGTGCGCATTGATATCGCCGACGGCCGTGTTTGCGGTGTGGAGACCCGTCTGGGCGCCTACTATCCCGCCAAAACCGTGATTTTGGCCACCGGTACCTATCTTGGGGGACGGATCATCGTGGGTGAGTGCGTCTACGAGGGCGGGCCCGACGGTATGTTTGCCGCCAATATCTTGGGGGAACAGCTCTTGCAGTTGGGTCTGCCCTTGCGCCGCTTTAAGACGGGCACCCCGCCACGGGTCAATCGGCGAAGCATTGATTTTTCACGGCTGGAGGAACAGCCGGGGGACGAGGTGATCATCCCCTTTTCCTTTGAGACCGACGAGGCCACCCTGCAAAATCAGGTGGTCTGTCATATGACCTATACCAATCCCCGCACCCACAAAATTATTATGGACAATCTGCACCGTTCTCCTTTGTACAGCGGGCTCATTGAGGGCGTCGGCCCCCGTTATTGCCCCAGTATTGAGACCAAGGTGGAGCGGTTTCGGGACAAAGAACGGCATCAAATTTTTATTGAGCCCTGCGGAATAGATACCGAAGAAATGTATATTCAGGGTCTTTCCTCTTCTATGCCCGAGGACGTGCAGCTGGAGTTTTTGCACACTATGGTGGGCATGGAAAAAGCAGAGGTTATGCGGGTGGGCTATGCCATTGAATACGATTGCGTGGACCCCACGGCCCTCAAGCCTACGCTGGAATGTAAGGCTGTTGCAGGGCTGTACGGCGCCGGGCAGTTTAACGGCTCCTCCGGCTATGAGGAGGCCGCCGCACAGGGTCTGGTGGCGGGTATCAACGCCGCCCATCAGGTATTGGGCAGAGAGCCCTTTGTGCCTTTGCGCAGTTCCTCTTATATCGGCACCCTCATCGATGATCTGGTGACCAAGGGTACCGAAGAGCCCTACCGTATGATGACCTCCCGCAGTGAATATCGCTTGATCCTGCGGCAGGACAACGCCGATCTGCGGCTGACGCCCACGGGCTATGCGCTGGGGCTGATCTCCGAGGAGCGGTATCAAAAATTCTTTGCCAAAAAGGCAAATATTGAACAAGAAATTCACCGTCTGCGCCACACCGTGATCTCACCGAAAAATCAGGCGTTGCAAGGGCTTTTGGCAGAGCTGGGGATGAGCCCCATCACCACCGGCGCCCGAATGAGCGATCTGCTGTGCCGACCGGGGCTCAGCTATGCCAACCTGGCGGCGGTGGACACCGAGCGGCCGGTTTTGACCCGCGCCGAGGCGGAGCAGGCGGAGGTGACCCTGAAATACGAGGGGTATATTGAAAAGCAGTACGCCCAGGTCCGTCAGGCCCAAAAACTGGAGGGCAAGCTGTTGCCGGAGGATATGGATTACGAGGGACTGCAGGGCCTGCGGCTGGAGGCCAGACAAAAGCTGTCCGAGATCCGCCCCCGCAACATCGGGCAGGCCGCCCGCATCAGCGGCGTCAGCCCTGCCGACGTCAGCGTTCTCTTGATTTATCTGGAGCAAAAGGGGAGAGAAAAGAATGTTTAAAGAGCTGTTAAGTCAGGCCTTGGTCGAACAAAATATTCCCGCCACCGAGGCGCAATTGGAGCAGGCCGCTCGCTTCAGTGACAAGCTGGTGGAGATCAACGAGAGTATGAATCTCACCGCCATCACCGAGCCGTCGGAAATGGTGCAAAAGCATTGGCTGGACTCGCTGGCCTTGGGCAGAGTCACCCCCATGGGGCGGGTGCTGGACGTGGGGAGCGGCGCCGGATTTCCCGGCATTCCCCTCCATATTTTCCATCCCGACTGTGATTTCACCCTGCTGGACAGCCTGCAAAAACGGCTGAATTTTATTGAAAACGCCTGCGAGTTTGCGGCCATTCCCGTACCTACTTTACTGCACGCCCGCGCCGAGGAGGCGGGGCGGAACAAGGCGTATCGGGAGCAGTTTGATACGGTGATCTCCCGTGCGGTGGCCAATCTCACCACCCTGTGCGAATATTGCCTGCCCTTCGTCAAGGTGGGCGGCGTGATGATCGCCTATAAGGGTCCCGGCGCCGAGGAAGAGCTTTCTGCCGCCGCCGGCGCCATTGCAAAGCTGGGAGCCGAGGTGGCCCGGGTGGATCGGTTTTTCCTGCCCTCGGGGGAGGAGCGCAACCTGATCTATCTGCAAAAGCGCACCACCACCGCTCCCTGCTATCCCCGCAACGCCAAGGCGATCAAAAACAAACCGCTGTAAGGAGAAAAACTATGGATATCGGAAAAATTGACAAAAATATGTTGGTAACGGCCAATATTGCCGAGGACGTGGTGTGGCACGACGCCCGTGACGGGGAGAAGTTTGCCATGCACGGCGTCTTTTTTGAAGCGGAGAGCGGCGAGTTTTTGCGTCTGCCCTCGGCGGTGGCAAAGGCCACCAGCCCGGGTGTGGAGCGGCTGGCCCGTCACACCTCCGGCGGTCGTCTGTGCTTTGTGACCGACAGCCCTTACGTTGCCATTCATTGCAAGCTGAACGGGCACGTGATGAGCAATATGAGCTGGTCGGGCTCGGCCAGTTTTGATCTGTATATGAACGGCACCTTCCGTGGGCTGTTCCGCTCCAACCCCACGGGGGAGCAGACCACCCTGCTGTATCAGATCGGCGGCGCCAAGGACGGGGAATGCCGTATGGAGCTCAACTTCCCCCTCTATTCCGGCGTGCAGGATCTGTATATCGGCCTGGCCCCCGGTTGCGTACTGCGGGCAGACCACCCCTATAAAGATACCTTGCCCATCGTGTATTACGGCTCCTCTATTACCCAAGGTGGGTGCGCCACCCGCCCCGGTATGAGTTATCAGGCTTATCTGTGCCGTGACACGCTGGTGGATTATATCAATCTGGGTTTTTCCGGCAGTGGTAAGGGAGAGCCTGCCATCCGTGAGCATATTGCAGGGCTGCCCTGCAGTATTTTGGTGCTGGATTGGGATCACAATCTGCCAAATCCCACCGAGCTTGCCAAGGTGCACGAGCCTATGTACCGTGCCTTCCGCGCCACCCATCCCGACACGCCCATCATTTTTATTTCCCGTCCCGATTTTTCTCCCACATCCAACTGTATCGGAATGCGGCAGGTAATCATTGATACCTATGAAAAGGCTCGTTCCGAGGGAGATCAAAACGTCTACTTTATCGACGGTGAGATCATCTTCGGGGAGGAGCATCGGGGAGAGTGCACCGTGGACGGTTGCCATCCCAACGATCTGGGCTTCTACCGTTTCTATCAGACTCTGAAACCGATGATTGAAAAACTGCTCAAATAATGCGGATTTTTTAAAAAACAGGCGGCTGTTGCCGCCTGTTTTTTTATTGCAAACCCCTTCGTCGCCTACGGCGCCACCTCCCTTTGCTATGCAAGGGAGGTCATTCTGCTATCTTTTGTTATTTTACTGCGCGGGGTCTGCGCACAGATTGTTTTGATTGGCTCTTGCTGCTTTCCCGTCATTCCGAAATTTCCGATAGGGCTTTGAATGCATACCCCTCCATCTGCAGACGGTCGATCAGGTCTGGCAGGATGGCCGCATTGGTGGAAGACACCGAGTGGAGCAACATCACGCATCCGTTGTGGGTGCGGGAGAGGATCTTTTTCAGCGCCGCCGCAGGGGCGGGTTGATTATTGACTTCCCAGTCGCAATAGGCAAAGCTCCAGAACACCGTTTTCAGCCCCAATTGCTCGTTATAGTCCAGCGCCCGCTCGCTGAATCTGCCGCAGGGAAAACGGAAATAGGGGGAGGGAGTGCCGCCTGCTTGTTGGGCCAGCTGCTCCCAGCCCTTGATCTGCTCTTTATATTGCTCAAAATCCCGCAGGGCGCTCATATCGGCGTGATCCAAGGAATGGTTGCCCAGAATATGGCCCTCGGCGCAGATGCGACCCACCAATGCCGGCTCCTTTTGCAGAAAATTGCCGTCCACGAAAAAGGCGGCGGGCACCTGCTTTTGTTGCAGAGTGTCCAGAATTTTGGCCATATTGCCGTTGTCAAAGCCGGCATCAAAGGTCAGATAGATCACCTTCTCGTCCTTTCCCAGTCCGATGACGTCGGGATACTCTTCCAAGAAGTCTGCCTCGGGCAGTAGGGCGGGGCGGAGATGGTCGTCGTTGGCTTTAAAATACCAGTCATAGGCGGTGGTATCCGCCGCCGTGGCAAGCTGTACAAAGGGCAGGCCGACCACCAGCAGGGGTAGCAGAACGAAGCATAACAGGTTGTTCAGCGTTGATTTTTTCATATATTTTCACCTCTTTTTTAGGATAAGCCGACGGGCTTTTTTCATACATTCCACAAAATTTTAAAAAAATATTCCATTTTGCGCCGGATAGTGCTAAAATTGAAAGGTATGTGAAAAAAGAGGAGAGATATTTGTGATCAGAAAAGATTTGAGAAATATTGCCATCATCGCCCACGTTGACCACGGTAAGACCACCTTGGTTGACGAGATGCTCAAGCAGGGCGGCGTATTCCGCGACGGTCAGGACGTGGAGGACCGTGTGATGGACTCGGGCGATCTGGAGCGGGAAAGAGGCATTACCATTCTTGCCAAAAACACCTCCGCCGCCTGGAAGGGTACCAAAATTAACATTGTCGACACTCCCGGACACGCGGATTTTTCCGGTGAAGTGGAACGAATTTTGAAGATGGTTAACGGCGTTTTGCTGTTGGTGGACGCCGCCGAGGGCCCCATGCCCCAGACCCGTTTCGTACTGCAAAAGGCGTTGGAAATGGGCCACAAAATTATTGTGGTGGTCAACAAGATTGACAAGCCCGACGCCCGTCCCGACGAGGTGCTGGACGAGGTGCTGGAGCTGTTGATTGATCTGGATGCCACCGATGAACAATTGGACAGCCCGGTGGTATTCTGCTCCGGCCGTGCCGGCACCGCCTCTCTGGTGCCCGATGAAATGGGCAAGGATCTGGGCGTGCTGTTAGATAAGATTCTGGAGCACATTGATCCGCCCGAAGGAGAGGAGGATCTGCCCCTGCAAATGCTGGTTTCCTCTATTGATTACAACGATTACGTGGGTCGGATCGGCATCGGTCAGATCACCCGCGGCGTCATCCGTGTAAATATGGACGTCAGTGTTACCGACTATCACGATACCTCCGTTTGCCGTAACGGCCGCTTGCCCGCCCTGTTCACCATTGAGGGCCTGAAACGGGTGCCGGTGGAGGAGGCCAAGGTGGGCGATATCGTCTGCTTCAGCGGTATTGAGGATATCACCATCGGTGAGACTCTGTGCGCCAAGGAGGCCCCCGAGGCCCTTCCCTTTGTCAAGATCGGCGAGCCCACCATTGAGATGCGCTTTGCCGTCAACGACTCTCCCTTTGCGGGGCAAGACGGTAAATTCGTTACCTCCCGTCACATCCGTGAGCGCCTGCAGAGAGAGTTGCTGAAGGACGTTTCTCTCAAGGTGCGGGACGGTGAAACGGCGGAGAGCTTTTACGTGGCGGGACGAGGAGAAATGCACCTGTCCATCCTCATCGAAACCATGCGCCGCGAGGGCTATGAATTTTCTGTTTCCAACCCCAGAGTTTTGTACAAAGAAATTGACGGTGTCACCTGTGAACCCATTGAGCGCCTTGAGGTTGACGTGCCCGAGGAGTATATGGGCGCCGTGATGGAGCATATGGGCGCCCGCCGTGGCGAGATGCAAAAAATGGAGCCCTCCGGCAGTCGTATGCGCATTGAATTTCTGGTCCCCTCCAGAGGTCTGTTCGGCTATAAAAACGAGTTCCTCACCGCCACCAAGGGCGAGGGAATTATGGGATCGGTGTTTGACAGTTATCAGCCTTTTAAAGGGGAGATTCTCACCCGTTCCGCCGGCTCCCTGATCGCCTTTGAAACAGGCACCGCCGTCACCTACGGCCTCTTCAATGCGCAGGAGCGCGGCCCGCTGTTTATTGAGGCGGGCACCCCCGTCTATGAGGGTATGATCGTGGGCTGTAACCCCAAGGGCGACGATATCGCCGTCAACGTTTGTAAGAAAAAGCATATTACCAACACCCGTGCCTCCGGCAGTGACGACGCCCTGCGTCTGATTCCCTGCAAAAAGATGAGCTTGGAGGAGTGTATTGAGTTTATCAAGGAGGACGAGCTCATTGAGGTCACGCCGCTCAACATCCGTCTGCGTAAGCAGATTATGAGCAACGTCCAGCGCCTGAAGATCGTCAATAAGAAAAACTAAAAAATGCGCCCGACGGGCGCATTTTTTATTGAAAATCAAAAGCCTTTGTGCTATGATGGAGGCAAACGAAAGGGGGGTTGTTCTTTATGCAAGCGTGGCATGACGTTCACATTCACAATTATCTTTCCTCCTGTTCCGGTGACAATCAGTCCACGGTGGAGAATTATATCAAAGCGGCCAAGGAGACGGGGCTGAAGCTGATGGGCTTTGCCAATCACACGTGGGATGAAAGCATTCCCTTGCCTGCCTCCAGCGGCTTTTATAAACGGCAAAGTATGGCCTTTGAAATGCAGATCAAAAACCAGATTCCCGCCGAGGATCAGGGCATTAAGATTCTGGTGGGCGCCGAGACCGAATACTGCGGTATGTACGACGTGCTGGGTATGGGCAAGGAGGCGGCTCTGCAGTTGGATTTTCTTTTGATTCCCCACACCCACGTACATATGCGAGACTTCGTAATGCCCGCCACCGAGGACGTGCGAGCGGCCAGAGAAAATCTGGCCCGGATCTTCGCCGGCATTGAGGGGATCACCCCCGAGCGGGCCGTCTCGCTGGCCAAAAAACTGCCCGAGGCGGAGCTGGAGCCTTTTATGAAAGAGAAAAAAGTGGACTATATCCGCTACGTGGCCGATTTTATGGTGGACAGCTTCAGAGGGTTGATGAATAACGAAACGCTGAAGACCTACAGCGATCTGGTGCCCGTTTCGGTGGCGCATCCCTTCCAGCCCGTGGGCTCCTATCCCTTGCGACTGGATATGCTCCGCCTGATCGACGACAACACCTACGGCGAGCTCTTTACCATGTCGGCGGCCCGCGGCATCGGTCTGGAGATCAACTCCGCCACCAATTTCCCCGAGGTATTGCATTTCTTCTCCATTGCCAAGGAATGCGGCTGTAAATTCACCCTGGGCAGTGACCTGCACGCCACGGCGGATTTTCCCAAGATCCACGCCACCGAGGCCACCATGGAGGCCTTGGGCTTGACCGAATACGACTTTATGGATTTCGTAAGAGTATAATTTGCATTGAGGAGCCCTTGCAGCGCAAGGGCTCCTTTTTGTGCAATGTGTACAAAAATAAGCGACGATATTTTACGAAAATGCGATTGCAATTTTTTTAAAAATATAGTATTATTAATCTGTATAATAGACTACAAGTGTCTGCAAAGGAGAGAAACGCTATGTTCAACAAAAGCAAAAAGTTTTTGAGCTTGTTGCTGTGCGTACTGATGTGCGTCTCTATGCTCACTGCTATCGTTCTGCCCGCAAGCGCGGCAGGCGAGGGTGAGAGCGAGAGCGATCCCTACGCCGCAATCCAAGCAACCGAAAACGCCGACGGCACCTTCACGCCCACCAAGGGTGTGTTCGTTTATGCCGGCGCCCCCACCTCCGGTGAAGTCACCTATACCTACGGTGACGGCACAACCTGGGGTAACGGCGTAAAGTACAAGCTGGTCGGCGGTAAGACCGCGTTCAGCAGTATGAATGCGGCCATCCACTACGTTGAGTCCCAGTGGAACGCCCATACCGGCGCCTATTCTGCCTACACCGGTCCCGATACCGTTGTGGTTGCCCCCGGTACCTATGGCGGCAGTTCCTGGCAGAATAACAAGCAGATCACTATGAATCTGCCCAGAGACAAGGATGGCAACGTCATTGAGAATCCTGCTTACTACGAGTTGTTCACTTATACCGTACTGGGTCCTCAGGCCGGTAAGGATCCCACTCCTACCGCCAAGGCGGACATTGCCAACGGTACTTTGATCAACGGCAGAAGCATCAATAATAAGACCGAGGCGGTCAGCACCTCCACCCTGTGGATGCCCCAGAACGCCCAGATCGTTATTGACGGTTTTGCTTTCCGCGGTTCTCACAACTTCCACGGCTCTTCCTCCAAGGTCAGCTTGATCATGAAGAACATCGTGCACAAGTACGACGAGATCTATTCCAACGGTCTGTATCGTTGGGGTACTCCTAAGAACAACGTAAACGTTGAGTTCCATAACTATGCTATGGAATACACTCAGATTTCCGACGGCACCAAGAAGGATAATCTGAACAACTTCAATATGAACGTTACCCGCGTTGTTTTTGACAACTATTATGAGTACGGTGGTAACCTGAAGTTCGTCTCTGACCAGTACAATCAGGCTCATATGATCAACTACTATCCCACCACCACCGCCAACATTCAGGAGAACTTCTTAGGTCCGGACAACAAGACGGCATCCTTCACCATGATCAACTCCACCCTGAGCCACAACCGTACGGCTCACTGGATCCGTACCCGTCTGGGCGACAATGCCGACGTTCCCACCCGTGTGTACTCCACCAACGCCAAGGATTCCATCAAGTTTGTCATCAAGGACAACTATTTCTACAACGCCGGTGACTATTGCGGTACCGACTATAAGACCCCCGGCACGCCTGCCGCCGATCCTGCCAACGTTGTTGACGTGTTCTCCTTCCAGGATAAATGGTCCTTGCCGGACGGCGCTCTGGAGGTTGCCTTTGAGGGCAACACCGTGGAGTATACCGCCGACTGTCTGACCCGCCATCCCGGCGCTTCTCAGAACGGTATCTTCTATCTGAACGGTACCAACAACGATATTACCAAGCAGAATTGGTGGTTTAAGAACAACACCATGGTTCTGCCCCAACATGCCTGTACCGACTCCATCGCCTGGATCGAAAACACCCAGTACCTCGACCGTAGCTCCACTCTGGTGGTCAATCCCGAGGGTAAGGTTATGGCCATTGGTATGTCCTACAACGACGACCACATCAACGACGTATACGCCGGTGATGATTTCCAGGGCGGTATCATTGAGATGTTTACCGTTAAGACGGCCAACGATATGGCCTTCCACTGCACCGTAAACGCTCTGCTTCCCAACTCCACCTCTCCCGCTCCTGTAACTGCAGACCTTTACATTGTTCCTTACGCCGACGAAGAATTGCACGCGGCGGAGGATCTGTTCACCTTCCGTGGTGAAAAGGTTGAGTTTGTTTCTCTGACCGACAAAAACGGCAACGAGCTCACCGAGGCCAAGCCCAGTGAACTGGACGGCGCCCAAATGGTCGCCACCTATAAGGGTAAGACCACCGTTTGTGACGTTACCTATAATATTAAGGTAGCAACGGAAGACCAGATGGTATTCATCGATGCCGCAAACTCCGCTACTTCCTATACTTTTAATGGAAAGACTTATACCCTTGACGGCACCAACCGTGTGGGCACCTTCAAGGAAGCCCTTACCAAGAAAAAGCAGTTCTGGGTTTTGCTTCCCGGTACCCATAAGTTTGTCGGCGGCAACGAGGACAGACTCTACGTTGCTTCCGCCACCATCCTGGGTCCCAAGATGGGTGTTTCTCCCCTGAATGAAAACAACGAACTTGATTTCAGCAAACGTGGTGTGACCGGTACGGCCGCACCCTACACCGTGGATACCACCGTGGAAGCCGTTATAGGCGGCGCCGTTACCAACTACGGTCCTCAGAACAGACTGATGCTGGACGGTGTGGTTTGTGACAGTACCTTCCAGTTCAGTCCCTCTGATGCCGAATTCAGCTGGGGTTACGCCGTGGGCGGCGCCCTCATCGGTCAGGATATGAACAACGTCATCGTGAACGACGTTTGCAACAGCAATATGATCATTGGTCTGAGCTCCGGTGAAGCTTTGCAACGTTCCAAGGCAAAACGCTATTTCAATGCCAGCAACACCGCTTTCTGCAACGTAGCCGGCGGTTGCATCGTTTCCTCCGGTCTGTATGACATCAACTTTGATCATGTCTACGCTGCCGGCGGCACCGGTGAGATTATCCGTACCCGTATGCCTTCCGGTGTTCATATGTTTATGAGCCCCATGGCCGGCGGTATCACCATCACCAACTCCAGAATTGAAAACTGGGGTACCACCACCGGTAACTGGATCTATCCCAACTACGTGGATCCCACGCTGGGCGACACCTGGGGTCTGTCCGCTTACTGTAACGGCGAAAACTTCCCCGCAGGTATTCGCTACGTATTTGATAACAACGTATTTAAGAACATCGCCAAGGCCGGTTGTGACATAAAGGGTTATGCCATGCGTTTGTCAATTCCCGCCGCTATGGATAATGCCCGTCTGACCTTCACCAATAACACCGTGATGGAAGACAACTTGACCGGTTCTCGTTTCATCGATCTGTGCTCTGTCTCCAAAGAGCCCGGTGCTTATATTAAGGAAGAAAACGTTGACATTTCCGACAACGTATTCATCAACTTCTCCGAGCCCATCCGTCTGAATACCTTCAACGGCAATGGTCCCAAGAGCGAGATCGTTAATCTGGATGAAAACTACTTTGCCAAGATGGTAGACGGTAAAGAAGTTCCCTGCAACATCACTGCCAAAGCCACCAACTTTGTGGAGAAGAGCGCCAGCTACTATCTTGATAGAGCCAAGACTGCCAAGGACGTTGATTACGTTCTGGACTTTAACGAAGAGCGTTCCAACAATTACATATTCAACGGTTATCCCGAGATGACGGCCGAGGTCAACCTGACCTGCGGTACACCTCTCTTCAATGCCTCCGACTTTAGCAAGGGTGGCAAGGCTGAGATCATCGGCGTTTACGCTGACGAAGCCTGCACTGCCGCGCTGGCTGACGGCATCACCAACGACGTTGTATACGTTAAGATGAAATCCGGTGACGTTGCGCTGGTTGTTACCGTCACCATCAACAGACAGTTGGAGCACACCTACGGGCCCTTCACCATTCTGGAAAGACCCTGGTGTGAAAAGGAAGGTCTGCAGAGCAGAACCTGTACGTTGTGCGGCGGTGTTGAGGAGCAGGCCATTCCCGCTCTGATCCACGTGCCCGGCGCCGAAAGACTGTTTGCCAATGCTACCTGTACCGAAGATGCAAAAGAATACAACATTTGTGAGATCTGCGGCGCCGAGGTAAACGTTAAGACCTTTGCGGATTCTGCACTGGGCCACGATTGGACCGAGTGGGAGATCACCAACAACGGCTCTTGTATCGTTGATATGGTTGAAGAGCGTTGCTGTAAGCGTGAAGGCTGTGGCGAAGTCGAAACTAAAACCACCACTGCTCCCGGTCATCAGTGGGGCGATTGGGTTGTAACGATCGAGCCCACCTGCGACGAGGAAGGCCTTCAGGCCAGAGAGTGCCCCGTTTGTTTTGCAGTGGAGACGCTGGCGGTTGCCGCCACCGGCCACTCCTATGAAACCGTAGTTACCGAGCCCACCTGTGTGGACGAAGGTAAAGAAGAACAGATTTGTAAGGTCTGCGGTTACGTAGACGAATCCCAGACCGTCGTCTTGGATGCCACCGGTAACCATATCTGGGGTGAATACATCATCACCGAAGCCAATTGTATTACTGAGGGTGTCAGCGAGCGCTTCTGTACCGTATGTAGCGTTGTGGATGCCGATACCCGTGAGGTTTACGGTGTTGACCCCGATCGTCACAACTTTGATCCCGAGGGTAAGGATTGGGTCGTAGCTGATCCCGGCGATTGCCTGAATCCCAAGATCAATGAGAGAGTTTGCCCCGATTGCGACTACGTTGAAACGGAAGAGGATTACACCAAGGTAACCGGTTACCACGCCTACGTTCTCAAGACCACTCCCGCTTCCTACAATCAATCCGGTAAGTACGAGAAGTACTGCCCCGATTGCGGTGATCTGGAACTTATCAGCATCATCGCCCGCCTGCCCAAGTTCACCGACGTTGACAGACATGCCTGGTATGCCGAGTCTCTGGAGAAGGCCACCGCTATGGGCCTGCTCCGTGGCTACGAGGATGGCACTGTCCGTCCCAACAGCAACATCACCCGCGCCGAGGCTGTCAGCATGGTAGCCCGTCTGGCCGGTGTGGAGACCACCGCTTATACCACCAAGAAATTTGACGACGTTGCTCTCAAGGCTTGGTACAACGGTGCCATCGCTTGGGCCGAGCAGAACAAGATCGTTTCCGGCCGCAGTGAGAACACCTTTGATCCCAACGGCAGCATCACCCGTCAGGAGCTGTGCGCCATCGTTATCCGCTATGCCGACTTTGCCGGCGTTGAGCTGAAGCTGGAGCTGGCCAAGACCGAGTTTGCTGATGATGCCAAGATCGCCAAGTATGCCAAGAAGGCCGTATATCTCTGTCAGAGAGCCGGCCTGGTCAGCGGTAGACCCGGCAATCTGTTTGCTCCCACCGCTTATGCCACCCGTGCCGAGGTTGCCAGAATTCTGGTAGGCTTTGCCGAGGGTTACGGTCTGGGCGCCACCGAGTCTGCAATGGCCAAGAACGTTGCCATTTCCGTAGAGCAAGAACGTCACGCTTCTGTGCTGGCTCCTCTGGAGGAGTACATTTCCTGGTTGGAAGAGGATATTGAGGAAATTCTGACCGAGACCGGTGTTGACGCTGCTGATCTCAAGGACGCTGACGTTTACGCAGACGAAATCGTTGCAAAAGAGTATGCTTTGGGCGATTTGCTGCTGGAGATCCGTCAGTTGCCCGACGGCGCTGCAAAGGATGCAAAGCAGGCTGAAGCCGATGCTCTGCAGCAAGAAATTGACACGCTGTATGATCTGTACAATGTAGTTCTCTTTATGGAAGACGTTGTTTCCCTGCAAGAAGAAATCAATGCAGAGAATGAACTGCACGAAGCCAATATGGCAGCCATCAGAGGCTAATTCAATCTAACCGCAAGGCGGGACGGAAGTATCCGTCCCGCCTTATTATGTACCTCCCTTCGGTGAAGGGAAAGGAGATTTAAAATGTTTCAATTTTTTGACCGGCCTGCGATGAAGGCGCAGGCAAAGGCCAACCTCAAGCGTAGCTATTGGCCTGCCTTTTTCGTGTCCTTGCTGATCTATCTTGCCCTTGGCGGCAGTGTGAGTTTTAGCACCGGCACCGGCTTTACTTTCAATTTTGATTTAAGTGGGATGGGCGGCACGCAGGAATACTACTACAACAACGATCCCTTCTTTGGAGCCCCCGATCATACGGGAATGCTTACGGCATTGTTCATCTTTTTGATCGTTTTCTTTGTGATCTTTACCGTCGTGCTGTTGATGCAACTGGCCAAAACCATCTTTGCCGGCCACGTATTACAGGTGGGCGGCGCACGTTTTTATCTCAATCACGCCCGTGGGGAGGGCAAGATCTACGATCTTTCCCACGCTTTCGGTGTGAAAGGGAAGGCTGGCTACTTTAACGTGGTCAAGGTGATGTTTCAGCGTGCCCTTCGTCTCTTTTTGTGGGAACTGCCGATGATCGGCGCACTGGCCGGCTTTGTAAGTGTGATCGTTGTAGAACTATCATATGGCGGTGAGGAAATGTCAGATGGTGGCACCGTGCTGTTGCTCATTACCATTCTGTTGATCCTTGCATCCATCCCCCTTGAGATCGTTCGTGCTGTAAAATACTATCAGTATTCCATGATTCCCTATCTGTTGGCGGAATACCCCGAGATGACGACGGCAGAGGTCTTTGCGGCCAGTAAAGAACTGACCGACGGACATAAGGGGGATCTGTTTGTGGTGGATCTCTCCTTTATTGGTTGGCAATTGCTGGCCGGTCTGTGCCTCGGCATCGGACATTTCTTCCTGGCACCCTACATTGATGCCACCTATGCGCAGGCCTACATTTCCCTCTGCAGCCTGCAACAGCAAAAACGGCGGATCGCCGCCGCCCCCGCCAACAATCCTTACGCAACGGCACCGGTGACGGCACCGGTTGCACAGCCTGCCGTGCCTACCGAACAACCGTCAGAACAGTCTGCGACGGAGGAGCCCCTGCCCGCCGAACAAGGAATCACGGAGCCCGAGGCTCCCGAAACAACAGGAGAAGAATAATGGATTTTTCAAAACTGACCCAAGAGCTGGACAATGTCCCCTTATCGGGCATCCCCGGCATTGATCTGATCGTTTATCACAAGGGCCGTCAGGTTTACCGCCATATGGTGGGCACCTGCGATTATCTTCAGAAAAAGCCCGTTTCCGAGGACACCTTGTATTGGATCTATTCTATGACCAAGCCGCTGACTATGGTGGCGGTGATGCAATGCGTGGAGCGCGGCATCATCGGTCTGGAGGATCCGGTGTCCGATTATATCCCCGAGTTCCGCAATATGATGGTCAAAGGGACGGACGGCGTACTCCGCCCCGTCGAAAACACCCCCAGAGTCAAGCATCTGATGAGTATGACCGCCGGTCTTTCCTACAACTGTGAGGCACCGGCCCTATTGGATGCGATGCGGGATCCATATGCCACCACCGAAACGCTGGTGGCGGCCATTGCCAAGGAGCCGTTGCTCTACGAGCCCGCTACCCAATACAGATATTCCTTCGGCCACGACGTGGCCGCCCGTGTGCTGGAGGTGGCCACGGGAATGCGCTTTGGGGAATATATGCGGCAAAATATCTTCGAGCCGCTGGGAATGACCACCGCCACCTTCCGTGGCGAGGGCGTGGAGATCCGGAACCGTCTGGCGGCGCAGTATAAATACGATGCCGACACCCGCACCTCTGTACCCAGAAGATTTGAAAACGGCTATATCTTTTCCAAGGAATACGAGTCGGGTGGCGCCGGACTTATTATGTCCACCGAGGACTACGGCAAGTTCGTCAGCGCCATGTCCACCAGTTTTTCCGACGAACAGCCCTTGTTGGGCCGCGCCGCTCTGGAGCTGATGCGCGCTCCCCAGTTCAGCGATGAAATGGCGGAGAAATACTTTGGTAACAAGTGGGAGATGGGCTATTCCTACGGTCTGGGCGTGCGCACCATGAAGTATCCCGAAAAGAAGGGCGCCAAGTGCCCGGTGGGTGAGTTTGGCTGGGACGGCGCCGCCGGTAGCCACAGCTTTATTGATCCGGACAACGAGATTGCTATGGTCTATATGATGCAGGTGGTCAGTTGCCGTTATTCCTATGACGAGCTGTTTCCCAAGCTGCGTGATCTGGTTTACGAAATTCTGTTGGATAAATAATAAAAACCGCTTTTCCGAAAGGAAAAGCGGTTTTTAAAATAAACCAAAAGGGGACAGTCCCCTTTTGGTTTATAACATAAAGAAATAAGCGGCCACCAGTAACACCGCCAGGAAAATCACGTTGAGCAGAGTGAACAACAGAAAATACTGTTTAGTTTTATCGGGATATAGCATTTTAAATTCGGTAAAGGTGATCAGGGAAGCCAAAGAGGCGATCAGCGTCCCCGTGCCGCCGATGTTTACGCCCAACAGCAGTTCTCTGTAATTATCCGTAAAACGGGAGAGCAGGATGGCGGTGGGCACGTTGCTGATACATTGGCAGGAAAGGGTGCTGACCAGCAGGGTGCTTTGCTCCAACAGGCCGGTGAGCAGGCGGTCAATGGCGGGGAGGCGGGAGAGGTTGCCGGAAAAGATGAAGAACATCACAAAGGTGGCCAGCAGGTCCCAGCTCACTTGCGTATACACCTTTTTGTCCATAAAAAAGATAATGGGCAAAATCACGATCAACCCTAACCAATAAGGAATGACACGAAAGACGATCAAGATGGAGCAGGCAAAGAGCAGTAAATAGATGATCGTTCTTGCCAGAGGGAGGGGCGGGGTCGGCTCGGCATTGATGGTCAGGGTTTGCTTTTTTAAGATCAGACAGCCCACCGTCAGCATCAGCACCGACAGCAAAAAAGGCGGCAGCATAATCAGGGTGAATTCGCCGGTGGGGATATTGAAATAGGAATACAGATAGAGATTCTGCGGATTGCCGAAAGGGGTCAGCATACCGCCGAGATTGGCGGCAATATTTTGCAAAATGAAGATATAGGACATATATTTCTCGTTGCCCGTCACCTTCAGGGCAAAATAGCCCAAGGGCAGAAAGGTGATCAGCGCCATATCGTTGGCAATGATCATAGAGCCGATGAAGGTGATATAGATCAGCGCCAGCGCCAGCTTACGCAGAGAGCCGGTCAACAACACGACACGGCGGGCCAGAATGGTAAAAAACTTGATGCGTCGCAGAGCAACGATCACCGCCAGGGTCAACAGCAGGCAGGACAGGGTTTTCAGGTCAAAATAGCCCGGATATTCCCCGTCGGGCGGCACCAAAAAACAGGTAATGACGGCCGCCAGCGTGGCAATGGTTAAAACAATATTTTGTTTAACAAATTTTTTGATTTTACGTAGCATTTTATTCACCCAACAAATCATAATACATTTTTTCGTCGGATGCAAGAAAAAAATTAAAATCTTCCTTATTATTATATAGGCAAGATTTTTGCTATATCTTGTGGCCGGTGTAAGCAAAAAGCACAGTATCTGCATTGCACAAAAAAATCCCGAAAAATTCGTTAAAATTAACTAAAAAATTTTTGAAAAAAATCAAAAAAATGCTTGCAATTTGCCTTAATATATAGTATGATATTAGGGCATGAGTTTGGGCTGCGATGAAGCAGGAGGTGGCTGTCCACCCCGCAAACCCTTGGGTTGCAACGGTTTGCGAGATTGAGACAGGGAATTTCTGCAGAGCATGTTCGGTTGTGGCAGGAAGGGCGAAGAGAGTTTATGTTCGCTCCCGCCGCCCTCAAGAGGTCACACTGCTGGGTGTGCACCCACAGTAGAAACCGAGCGACAAACAAATTTTAGCAGGCGTCTTTCAAGAACTGTCGGGCGTGCCCGATAAGCTGTGAAACGGAAGACAAAAGGCACCGGAGCGATCCGGCTTTTTATTGGGAAGGGCGTGAAACACCCGGCCGAGTGGAAAGAAAATTTGTTCCCGTCGTTACACCCTTATGGCCGTGCTAATATTATAAGGAGGAAAACGAGATGCAAAAGAAGAACAAAATCAGAATCAGAATCAAGGGCTATGAAGCCAGTCTGGTGGATCAGGCTGCCGAGAAGATCTTGGACACTGCCAAGAGAACCGGCGCTACCGTAAGCGGTCCCATTCCGCTGCCCACCGACAAAGAGATCATCACCATTCTGCGCGCTGTTCATAAGTATAAGGATAGCCGTGAGCAGTTTGAGAGAAGAACTCACAAGCGTCTGATCGACATTCTCAAGCCTACTGCCAAGACTGCGGAAGCAATCGGTAGCCTGGAGCTGCCCGCCGGCGTAGACATCGAGATCAAGCTGTAAGGCTTGCAAACAAATTTGTAAATACCTTTTGCGGGAAGGTCCCGCGAAATAAGGCAAGTTGATTCATTCAACCAATACCAAAGGAGGAAACGAAAATGAAAAAAGGTATTATCGGTAAGAAGATCGGTATGACCCAGGTTTTTGACGAGCAGGGTCGCGTAATTCCGGTCACTGTCATTCAGGCCGGTCCCTGTGTGGTAGTTCAGAAGAAGACCGAAGAAAAAGACGGCTATAACAGTGTTCAGCTGGGCTATGGCGATCTCAAAGAGAAGCACGCCACCAAGCCTCTGCAGGGTCACTTCAAGAAGGCCGGAGTTGAGCTGAAGAAGGTTCTCAGAGAGTTCCGTCTGGAAGCAGCAGCTGATATGAACGTAGGCGACGTCGTTGACGTTGACACTTTCGCCGCCGGCGACAGCGTTGACGTTACAGGTATCTCCAAGGGTAAGGGCTATGCCGGTACCATCAAGAGATACGGCGGTCACCGCACTCCTATGACGCACGGTGGCGGTCCCGTTCATCGTCACGCCGGTTCCATGGGCGCTTGCTCCTCTCCCTCCAGAATCTTCAAGGGTAAGAAGCTGCCCGGTCACATGGGCGCTGTCCGTGTAACGGTTCAAAATCTGGATGTTGTGAAGGTCGACACTGAAAATCATCTGCTGGTTATTAAGGGTGCCATCCCCGGTCCTAAGGGCAGCGTGGTCACCGTTAAGAACACTGTCAAAGTAGGTTAAAGGAGGTAAATACAATGGCTGATATTAAAGTATTGAATATGGCCGGCGAGGAAGTCAGCACTCTGACTCTGTCCGATGCAGTCTTCGCCATCGAGGTCAACGAAGCAGCAATGCACATGGCCGTGGTAAACTACCTCGCGGCTCAGCGTCAAGGCACCCAGAGTGCTCTGACCAGAGCGGAAGTCTCCGGCGGCGGCATCAAGCCTTGGAGACAAAAAGGAACCGGTCGCGCAAGACAGGGCTCCATCCGTTCTCCCCAATGGACTCACGGCGGTATCGTCTTCGCTCCCAAGCCCAGAGATTACCGTTTCCATATCAACCGTAAGGTAAAGAAGCTGGCCATCAAGTCTGCTCTGTCTGCCAAACTGGCTGCAGGTAAGCTGATCGTTCTGGACGCTTTGAATATGGAAGAATACAAGACCAAGACTGTTGTTAACATGATGGGTGCTTTGGAAGTAAACAACGCTATGTTTGTTTCCGCTGATGTGAACAAGTTCTTTGTTAAGAGCGCTGCCAACATCCCCGGTGTTAAAACTGCTCCTGTCTGCAGCATGAATGTCTACGACGTGCTCAAGGCTGACACTCTCGTTCTGACGGTTGATGCTGTTAAGAAACTTGAGGAGGTTTATGCATAATGAGAACTCCCTATGATGTAATTAAGAAACCTGTCATCTCCGAAAAATCCATGATGAAGATGACTGCTGACAAAACCTATGTGTTCGAAGTAGCTACCGACAGCAACAAGACTGAGGTCAAGGCCGCTGTGGAAGCCATCTTCGGTGTTAAGGTCGAGAAGGTCACCATCACCAACGTTTCCGGTAAGGAAAAGAGAATGGGTGTCCACAAGGGCTTCCGCCCCGACCGCAAAAAGGCTTATGTAAAACTGACCGAAGGCTCTAAGACCATTGAGTTCTTCGACGGTATGATGTAAGAGGAGGTCGTAGAACATGGCAGTAAAAACTTATAAACCTACTACTCCCGCCAGAAGACAGATGAGCAACGTTGATTACAGCTGTCTGTCCAAGGTCGCTCCCGAGCGCAGCCTGCTGGAAGGCAAGAAAAAGCACTCCGGCAGAAACAGCTACGGCAGAATCACCGTTCGTCATCAGGGCGGCGGTAACAGACAAAAGTACAGAGTAATCGATTTCAAGCGCAACAAAGTGGATATGCCCGCTACCGTTAAGACCATCGAGTATGATCCTAACCGTACCGTATTCATTGCCTTGATCGAGTACACCGACGGTGAAAAGGCCTACATCCTGGCCCCCGCCGACATCAAGGTTGGCGACACCGTTATCAGCAGCAAGGATGCCGACATCAAGCCCGGCAACTGCCTGCCTTTGGAAGCTATTCCTGTTGGTACCATCATCAACAGCGTTGAGCTCAATCCCGGCAAGGGTGCTCAGCTGGTTCGTTCACCGGTGCTTATGCACAGCTGATGGCTAAAGAGAACGGCTACGCTCAGGTTCGCCTTCCTTCCGGTGAGGTTAGAATGGTTCTGCTGAACTGCAAGGCCACCATCGGTGTCCTGTCCAACGGCGACCATTCCAACGTTTCTATCGGTAAAGCCGGTAGAAAGCGCCATATGGGCATTCGTCCTACCGTCCGTGGTTCTGTAATGAACCCCTGCGATCACCCCCACGGTGGTGGTGAGGGTAGAGCTCCCATCGGTCGTAGCGGTCCTATGACTCCTTGGGGTAAGCCTACTCTGGGCTATAAGACTCGCGCCAAGAAGAAGAAGTCTAACAAGTTCATCGTAAGACGCAGAAACGGTAAATAATAACGGAAGGAGAGTACGAACAAATGGGCAGAAGCGTGAAAAAGGGACCCTTTGTTGATCCCAAATTATACGCAAGAATTCAAACTATGAACGAGTCCGGTGAGAAGCGCGTTCTGAAAACTTGGTCCAGAGCATCGACCATCTTTCCGGAATTCGTAGGTCACACCATCGCCGTTCATGACGGCAGAAAACACGTGCCGGTATACGTTACCGAGGATATGGTCGGTCACAAGCTCGGTGAGTTTGCACCCACCAGAACCTTCAAGGGCCACGCCGGCTCTAAGACCAGCAAGTAAGAGGGAGGATAAGAATTATGCAAGCTAAAGCAGAACTCAAACACTTAAGAATCTCTCCTCGCAAGGTTGGCATTGTGCTGGATCTGATCCGCAACAAGCCGGCCGGCTATGCCATGGCAGTGCTCAACAACACTCCCAAGGCTGCAGCCACTCCTTTGGCCAAGCTCCTCAAGAGCGCCATGGCCAATGCTGAGAATAACTTTGGTATGGACGTAAGCAAGCTCTATGTAAAAGAGGCCCTTTGCGGTGCAGGCCCGATTCTCAAGAGAATCCAGCCCAGAGCACAAGGCAGAGCTTTCAGAATCTACAAGAGAACTTCTCATGTTACCATCGTATTAGAGGAGAAGGAGGGTTAAATCAATGGGACAGAAAGTAAATCCGCACGGCCTTCGCGTCGGCGTTATCAAAAACTGGGATTCCCGCTGGATCGTCAGCGACTCTCTGACCGGTGATCTGATCAAGGAAGATCATGAAATCAGAGTTTTTCTGAAGAAGAAACTCTATAGCGCCGGTGTTCCCAAGATCGAGATCGAGCGTGACAGCTCCGGTAACAACATCCGCGTACACCTGTACTGTGCCAAGCCCGGCATGGTCATCGGTAAGGGCGGTGCCGAGATCGAGAAGCTGAAGGCTGAACTCGCCAAAATGACCGGTAAAAAGGTTAACATCAACATTGTTGAAGTCAAGAATATGGACACCGACAGCCAGCTGGTTGCAGAGAACATTGCGCAGCAGCTGGAGAAGAGAATTGCCTTCCGCCGCGCTACCAAGCAGGCCATCGGCAGAACTATGAAGACCGGTGCCAAGGGTATCAAGGTTATGGTTGCAGGCCGTCTGAACGGTGCTGAAATCGCCAGAAGCGAAAGCTACCACGAGGGTACCATTCCGCTGCAGACTCTGCGTGCCGACATCGACTATGGCTTCGCTGAGGCCAACACCACCTACGGTAAGATCGGTGTTAAGGTATGGATCTACAAGGGCGAGGTGCTCAACGTATCTGCTGCAAAGACCCAAAGACCCTCCAATAAGAAGGGAGGAAACAGATAATGTTAATTCCTAAGAGAACAAAATACAGAAAGGTCCAGAGAGGTCGTATGACCGGTAAGGCCACCAGAGGCAACAAGGTTGCTTACGGTGAGTTCGGCTTGGTTGCTACCGAGCCCTGCTGGATCACCAACAATCAGATTGAGGCTGCCCGTATTGCGCTGACCCGTTACCTCAAGAGAGGCGGTCGCGTATGGATCAAGGTTTTCCCTGATAAGCCCGTCACCAAAAAGCCTGCCGAAGTCCGCATGGGTTCCGGTAAGGGTGCTACCGAGTACTGGGTAGCTGTCGTTAAGCCCGGCAGAGTCCTCTTTGAGGTTGCCGACGTTTCCGAAGAGATGGCAAGAGAGGCTATGAGACTCGCTGCTCATAAGCTCCCCATCAAGTGCAAGTTTATCAAGAAAGACGGTGAATGAGAATGAAAGCTAATGTAGTAAGAGATATGAGCGTTGAAGAGTTGACTCAGAAACTCACTGATCTGAAAGAGGAGCTTTTTCATTTGAAGTTCCAACACAGCACCAATCAGCTGGATAACCCCCAGAGAATCGTTGCTGTTAAGAAAGATATTGCCAGAGTAAACACCATTCTTCGCGAAAAGGAACTCAAGGAAAGTAAATAACTTTTTTGAGAAAGGAGTAAATTGCAATGGAAAGAGCACTGAGAAAAAAGCGCGTTGGTAAAGTAGTCAGCGATAAAATGGATAAGACCATCGTTGTTGCGATTGCTGACAATGTAAAGCATCCTTTATATAAAAAGGTTATTAAAACAACCTTAAAGTTGAAGGCCCACGATGAAAATAACGAGTGTGGCATTGGCGATACCGTCGAGATCATGGAGACCAGACCCCTGTCCAAGGACAAGAATTGGAGACTGGTTCGCATCATCGAGAAAGCCAAGTAATAAAGTTTACCTAAATATTTAAAGGAGGACAAAGTCGTGATTCAACAACAGACTTTTCTGAAAGTTGCCGACAACACCGGTGCCAAAGAACTGATGTGCATCCGTGTACTGGGCGGCACCAGAAGAAAATATGCTAACATCGGCGATGTTATTGTTTGTTCTGTTAAGAAAGCAGCTCCCGGCGGCAACGTCAAAAAAGGCGACGTCGTTAAGGCTGTTATCGTTCGCTCCGTTAAGGGCGTTAAGAGAGCTGACGGCTCCAGCATCCGTTTCGATGAGAACGCTGCTGTCATCGTAGGTGAAGATAAAAACCCGAAAGGCACCCGTATCTTCGGGCCGGTTGCCAGAGAGCTGAGAGATAAGGAATTCCTCAAGATCCTGTCCCTGGCTCCCGAGGTACTGTAAGGGGGATAACGCAAATGAGTAAGATGAATATTAAAACCGGCGATACCGTTATGGTCATCTCCGGCAAATCCAAGGGTAAGACCGGTAAGGTCATGGCCGTTTCCCCCAAGGAGGGCAAGGTCATCGTAGAGAAGGCCAACCTGGTCACCAAGCACGTTAAACCCCGCCGTCAGGGCGAGGTTGGCGGCAGAATCGAAGCCGAGGGCGCTCTGTACGCCTGCAAGGTTCAGCTGATCTGCCCCAAGTGCAAGCAGCCCACCAGAGTCGGTTATAAGACCCTGGAGGACGGCACCAAAGTCCGCGTCTGCAAGAACAAAGACTGCGGCGAGACTTTCTAAGGAGGAGGAGTAAATTACAATGGCTAGATTAAAAGAACTGTATACTAAAGAAGTTGCTCCTGCACTCCTGAAGAAGTTTGAGTACAAGAGCACCATGCAGATTCCCAAGTTCACCAAGATCGTGGTAAACGTTGGCTGCGGCGATGCCAAGGATAACTCCAAGGTCATCGATTTCGTTAAGAGCGAGCTGGGTATCATCACCGGTCAGAAGCCCGTTGATTGCCGCGCCCGTAAGAGCGTTGCAAACTTCAAGCTTCGTGAAGGCCAGATCATCGGCCAGAAGGTCACCCTGCGCGGTGAGAGAATGTACGAGTTTATGGATAGACTCTTCAACATTGCTCTGCCCCGTGTACGTGACTTCCGCGGCATCAATCCCAACGGCTTCGACGGCCGTGGTAACTATGCCTTCGGCGTTACCGAGCAGCTGATCTTCCCCGAGATCGAGTACGATAAGATCGACAAGATCCGTGGTATGGAGATCTGCTTCGTAACCACCGCAACCACTGACGAAGAAGCAAAAGAGCTGCTCACCCTGATGGGCGCTCCCTTTGCAAAGTAAGGAGGGAATTTTAAATGGCTAAAAAATCTATGATTTTAAAACAACAGAAAGCTCAAAAATTCTCTACGCGTGAGTACAACAGATGCAAGATCTGCGGCAGACCCCATGCCTACCTCAGAAACTACGGCATCTGCAGAATCTGCTTCCGTGAGCTGGCTTACAAGGGCCAGATCCCGGGCGTAAAGAAAGCAAGTTGGTAAGGAGGAAACTACGATGCAAATTACTGATCCTATCGCAGATTTGCTGACTCGTGTCAGAAATGCTAACAACGCAAAGCATGAAACCGTTGAAGTTCCTGCTTCCAAGATGAAGATGGCCATCTGCCAGATCCTGCTGGACGAGGGCTACGTTAAGGACGTGCAGGCTGTTGAAGACGGCGTACAGGGCAAGATCGTTATCACCCTGAAGTACGGCGCCGGTAAGACCCGCATCCTGCAAGGTCTTAAGAGAATTTCCAAACCCGGTTTGAGAATCTACTCTTCCTGTGAGGATATGCCTCAGGTAATGAGAGGTCTGGGTACCGTTATCGTATCCACCTCCAAGGGTATCATGACCGGTAAGCAGGCTCGCAAGCTGAACATCGGCGGCGAAGTTCTTGCTTTTATCTGGTAAGAGAGGTATAAAAATATGTCGAGAATTGGAAGAAAGCCGATTGCCATCCCCGCCGGCGTTACCGTCACCGTGGATGAGCAGAATATCGTCACCGTTAAAGGTGCCAAAGAGACCCTGACTGCTCCCATGCACAAAGCAATGACCATTAAGGTTGAGGGCGCAGAAGTTCTGGTAACCCGTCCCGATGATGCCAAAGAGAATCGCTCTCTCCATGGCCTGACCCGCACTCTGATCGCCAATATGATCGAGGGTGTGACCAACGGCTATAAGAAAGAGCTGAAGATCAGCGGTGTCGGTTACAGAGCCCAGCTCCAGGGTAAAAAACTGGTAATGAACCTGGGTTATTCCCACATGGTCGAGGTTGACCCTGTGCCTGGTATTACCATTGAAGTTACGGATCCCAACACCGTTGTAATCAGCGGTGCCAACAAGCAACTGGTCGGCCAGTTTGCAGCCAACGTTCGTGAGAAGAGACCCCCCGAGCCTTACAAGGGTTCCGGTATCCGCTACTCCGACGAGGTTGTCAGACGTAAAGAAGGCAAGGCCGGTAAGGGTAAATAAGGATAAGAAAGGAAGGAAAGAAATATGCTTAAGAAAGCTAGACTTAGAAAACATAGAAGAGTTCGCGGCAAAATTTCCGGCACTCCTGCTTGTCCGAGATTGTCTGTGTATCGCTCCACCAAGCACATTTATGCACAGATCATCGATGATGTTAACGCTGTTACTTTGGTTGCAGCCTCCACCTCCGAGAAGGACTTCGGTATGACCGGTGGTAACAAGGAAGCTGCCAAGAAGGTCGGCGCTATGATCGCAGAGCGTGCCCTGGCGAAGGGTATCAAGACCATCGTCTTCGACAGAGGCGGTTATCAGTATCACGGCCGTGTAGCTGAGCTCGCTGCCGGTGCCCGCGAAGCCGGACTTGAATTTTAAGTTAAGGAGAAAGAGATATGACTAAATTTGATGCAAGTGCAGTCGAGATGCAAGAAAAAGTTGTTTCCCTTAACCGTGTATCCAAGACCGTAAAGGGTGGTAGAATTATGAAATTCTCCGCTTTGATCGTTGTTGGTGATGGCAATGGCCATGTCGGCGTAGGTTTGGGCAAGGCCGCTGAGGTTCCCGAAGCAATCCGCAAGGGCATCGAAGATGCAAAGAAAAACATCGTAACCGTTTCCCTGAACGGCACCACCATTCCCCATGACATCGTTGGTAAGTTCGGCGCCTCCATGGTTATCATGAAGCCCGCCGCCGAAGGTACCGGTGTTATCGCCGGTGGCGCTGTCCGTGCCGTTGTTGAGATGGCCGGTATCAAGGATATCCGTACCAAGGCGCTGCGCTCCAGAAATCAGCGCAACGTTGTAAATGCAACCATCAATGGCCTGGCTGCTCTGAAGGATGCAGCCGAGGTTGCCGCTCTTCGCGGTAAGACCGTTGCAGAGATCAAGGGTTAAGGAGGGCATACACAATGAAAATTACTCTCGTTAAAAGCCTGATCGGTACTTTGAAGGATCAGCAGGCAACTGCTTACGCTCTGGGTCTGCGCAAGATCGGTGATTTCACCGTTCAGCCTGACAACGCAGCCACCAAGGGCAAAATCAAAAAAATCTCTCACCTGATCAAGGTGGAAGCCGAATAACAAGGAGGTGTCCCCGAAATGAAATTGCATGAACTTCATCCCGTAGCCGGTTCTACCCACAGCTCCAACCGTGTTGGTCGTGGCCCCGGTTCCGGTAACGGTAAGACCTCCGGTAAAGGTCACAAAGGTCAGAAGGCCCGTTCCGGCGGCAGCATTCGTCCCGGTTTTGAAGGCGGCCAGATGCCTTTGCAGAGAAGACTTCCCAAAAGAGGTTTTAACAACATTTTTGCTAAGAAGTACATCGTTCTCAATTTGAACGATCTGAATTCTTTTGACGGCACTGTAGATGCAGCTGCCGCCCGTGAGGCAGGCTTCGGCCCCCGTGTAAACGACGGTCTGAAGGTAATCGGCAGCGGCAGTGTTGAAAAGGCGCTGACCGTTAAGGTTGCCAAGATCACCGCCGGTGCAAAAGAAAAAATCGAAGCAGCCGGAGGAAAGGTTGAGGTGATCTAAGTGTTTAAGGTACTCACTAACGCCTGGAAGATCGAAGATCTCCGCAAGAAGATCCTGTTTACACTGTTCATCCTGATTCTTTTCCGTCTGGGTTGCGCCATTCCCGTGCCCTTCCTGAACGCAGACGCCTTGGGCGATCTGTTTGCTCAGTATAATGCAACCGGTAACATCTTCGGTTACCTGAACATTATGGCCGGTGGCGCTCTGGAACAGGCCACCCTGTTCTCTCTGTCAATCTCCCCCTATATCAACGCTTCCATCATTATGCAGCTGTTAATGGTTGCCATCCCCGCTCTGGAGAGAATGATGAAGGAAGACAGCCAACGTGGTCAGAAGATCATGAATCGTTGGACCAGATATCTGACGGTTATCTTCTCCCTGCTGCTGGGCTTTGGTTATTTCACCATTCTGCTCAACGGTCAGGACGGCCAGGGCGGCATCCTGCAGATCGAAGGTAAAGCTGTTTGGTTTGCCGGCGTTGTCATCGTAGCCTGCTTTGCCGCAGGCGCAGCCATCATTATGTGGATGGGTGAGAAGATCAATGAAAAGGGTATCGGTAACGGTATCTCCATGATCCTGTTTGCCGGTATCGTGTCCAGCGCTCCCAGAATGATCATGAGCGCCTGGGCTTATATGCAGACCCACAGCTATAGCTGGGTCAGCATCCTGGTCATCGTTGCCATCGTTATCATCCTGCTGGCTATGGTCGCTTTTGTTGTGTTCATCACCAACGGTGAGCGCCGCATTCCCGTCCAGTACGCCAAAAAGGTTGTCGGTCGCAAGATGTACGGCGGTCAGAACACTCACATTCCCCTGAAGGTCAATATGACCGGCGTTTTGCCCGTCATCTTTGCACAGTCCTTCGTAATGCTGCCCACCACCATCTGCTCCTTCTTCCCGAAGCTGCAGAACAGCTGGTTTGGTAAGCTGACTGCCGTAAACGGCGGTTGGGGATATGCACTGTGTATGTTCCTGTTGATCGTATTCTTCAGCTACTTCTACACGATGATCACCTTCAGCCCCATCGAAGTAGCCAACAATCTTAAGAAAAACGGCGGTTTTATTATGGGTATCCGTCCCGGCCGCCCGACTTCTGATTTCATTACCAAGACCCTGAACCGTATCACCTTGCTTGGTGCCATCTTCCTGGGTATCATCGCCGCTCTGCCTTCTCTGGCAGCCGGTTGGTTCCCCGAACTGGCCGGTCTGGCTGTCGGCGGTACTTCTCTGCTCATCGTAGTCGGTGTTGCTCTGGAGTTCGTACAGCAGTTGGAGAGCCAGATGGTTATGCGCCATTACAAGGGCTTCCTTGAATAAGGAGAGCGCCATGAAGGTAATATTGTTAGGCGCCCCGGGTGCCGGTAAAGGCACTCAGGCAAAGGTAATCAGTGAAACCTATCATATCCCTGCCATCTCTACCGGCGACATGATTCGTGCCGCCGTCAGAGAGCAGACAGAGCTTGGTAAGCGTGTGCAGTCTCTCATTGAGGCCGGCGCTCTGGTGGACGATGCAACCGTGGTTGCCCTCGTTAAAGAGCGTGTACAGGCTGAGGATTGCAAAAACGGTTACATCCTGGACGGCTTCCCCCGTACCATTCCGCAGGCTGAAGCTTATCGCGAAAGCGGCTTGGGTCTGGATTGTGTACTGGAGATCGACGTTAAGGACGAGGTGATCATCGACCGTATGAGCGGCAGACGCGTCTGCCCCAAGTGCGGCGCCACCTACCACGTTGTTTCCCTGCCCAGCGCAGCCGGCGACAAGTGTGACAAGTGCGGCGAAGCCCTGATCATCCGCAAGGACGACCGTCCTGAAACCGTTTTGGAGCGCCTTGCTGTGTATCATGAGCAGACCGAGCCCCTCAAGGCATTTTATGCCGCCGAGGGTAAGCTGGTCAGCGTAGAAGGACATCAAAGTGTAGAGGATACCACCAAAAAGGTCCTCGCTGCTTTGGAGGCAACAAAGTGCTGATTCTCAAATCTCAAACCGACGTGCAAAAGATGCGCAAGGCCGGCAAGATCGCCGGCGGCGCCCTGATGGCTGCCAAGGCGGCCATCGCACCCGGTATGTCCACCTGGGAACTGGATAAGCTCATTGAGTCCTACATCCGTTCCCACGGTGCGAAGCCTTCTTTTAAAGGCTATGGCGGATTTCCCGGCAGCGCGTGTATTTCCATCAACAACGTGGTCATTCACGGTATCCCTTCCAAAAAGATTTTCTTGCAGGAGGGGGACATCGTCAGCGTGGACGTGGGTGCTTACATCGACGGCTTCCACGGGGACACGGCCAAGACCTTCGGGGTCGGCGCCGTCAGTGAAGAGGCCCGCAAGCTGATGGAGGTCACCGAGCAGAGCCTGGGAGAAGTGATGAAGCTTCTCAAGGAGGGCGTACGGCTCGGCGATATCGGCAATGCGGTGGACAGTTACGTCACCGCCTTCGGTTACACCACGGTCAAGGATTTCGTGGGTCACGGCGTTGGTCGTGCCCTGCACGAAGATCCCAGTATTCCCAATTTTGGTCGCGCCGGTCGCGGCCTGCGGCTGATGAAAGGGAGCACCGTGGCCATTGAGCCGATGATCAACGCCGGTGTGGAGGATGTCGTCATTGATCCCAAGGATGGATGGACGGTCCGCACCGCCGACGGAAAACTGTCAGCACATTTTGAACACACATTTTATATTGATACGGACGGATTTGTGATCCTCACAGATCCCGAGGGTGAATGATGCAACCCGGCGATATCGTCCGTGCCACTGCCGGTAAGGATCGGGGAAAGGTTTTCCTGCTTCTTTCGGTGTCGGACGGCAAAGGTTATATCGCAAACGGTCGCCGCCGCAAGGTGCAACGACCCAAGGGCAAATCTCCGGGACATCTTACGTTGCTGGAGCGTGGCATCCTGCCCCCATCCGTTACCAACAAAACGGTCCGAAATTTGTTGCGACCCTTTTACACACAACACAAGGAGGAAACTTAAGTGTCCAAGTCGGATATGATCGAGCTGGAGGGCGTGGTTCTGGAAGCAATGCCCGGCGCTACCTTTAAGGTAGAGTTGGACAACGGCGTTCAGATTCAGGCTCACATCAGCGGTAAGCTGAGAATGAACTATATCAAGATCCTGCCCGGTGACAAGGTTACGGTGGAAATGAGCCCCTATGACCTGACCAAAGGCAGAATTATATGGAGAGCGAAATAACGCTACCTAAGGAGGTAATGACAATGAAGGTAAGACCTTCCGTTAAACCCATTTGCGAAAAGTGCAAAGTTATTAAGAGACATGGCAAGATCATGGTGATCTGCCCCAACCCCAAACATAAACAAAGACAAGGATAAGTGAGGTGCAAATTAAATGGCTAGAATTGCTGGTGTAGACTTACCCAACGAAAAGAGAGTTGAAATCGGTTTGACCTATATCTATGGTATCGGTAGAAAGACTTCTAACGATATTCTGGCTGCCACCGGTATCAATCCCGATACCCGTGTGAAGGATCTGACCGAGGATGAAGTTGCTAAGATCAGAGACGCCATTGACGCTGGTTATACCGTAGAGGGTGACCTGAGAAGAAACGTTGCGATGGACATCAAGCGGCTGATCGAGATCGGCAGCTACAGAGGTGCCCGTCATAAGAAGAGCCTGCCCGTACGTGGTCAGCGCTCCAAGACCAACGCAAGAACGAGAAAAGGCCCCAGAAAAACCATGGCCAATAAGAAGAAATAAGGAGGGAACGCGAAATGGCTAAAGCTACTGCTAAAAAGACGACCGGTAAGCGTCGTGTCAAAAAGAATATCGAACGTGGTGCTGCTCATATCCGCTCCACCTTCAACAACACCCTGGTTACCATTTCCGACGTAAACGGAAATGCAATCAGCTGGGCAAGCGCCGGTGAGATGGGCTTTAAGGGTTCTCGTAAGAGCACTCCTTACGCCGCTCAGATGGCCGCTGAAAAGGCTGCCAAGGCTGCCATGGAACACGGTATGAAATCCGTAGAAGTTTATGTCAAGGGACCGGGCGCCGGCCGTGAGGCTGCGATCCGTGCTCTGCAGACCGCCGGTTTGGAGATCAGCCTGATTAAGGACGTTACTCCCATTCCTCACAACGGTTGCAGACCCCCCAAGAGAAGAAGAGTATAAGGAGGATTACCGAAAATGGCAAGATATACTGGATCTGTTTGTCGCCAGTGCAGAAGAGAGGGTACCAAACTCTTTCTGAAGGGCGAAAGATGCTATTCTGACAAGTGTGCGATCACTCGTCGCGCCTATGCTCCCGGCCAGCACGGTCAGAGCAGAAAGAAATTCTCCGAGTACGGTCTTCAGCTCAGAGAAAAACAAAAGGTTAAGAGATACTACGGCGTTCTGGAGAGCCAGTTCGCAAAGTATTTTGAAATGGCCGAAAAGAAGAGCGGTGTTACCGGTGAAAACCTGCTCCAGATCGTTGAGAGCAGACTGGACAACGTTGTATACCGTCTGGGTTATGCAATGTCCCGTCCCGAGGCCAGACAGCTGGTCCGTCACGGTCACTTCACCGTCAACGGCGAGAAGGTTAACATTCCTTCCTACCTGATCAAGGTGGGCGATGTGATCGCCGTTAAAGAGGGCAGCCTGAGCTCCGAGAAGATCAAGGCTGTTCTGGAAGCCAACGAAAAGAAAGCCATCGTTAAGTGGCTGGAAGTAAACGGCACTTCTGCTAAAGTTGTTGCCCTGGCACAGAAAGAAGACATTGACCTGCCGATCGAAGAGCATTTGATCGTTGAGTTGTACTCCAAATAAGCATAAACGTTTGTTTGTTTGGATTTGTGTCGAAACTATTCATAAGTTCTTTAAGATCGGATTGCCCTTGCGCCTTCCGGCGCTCGGGCAAACCAAAATCATTATAAGGAGGGTAATGTCATGATCGAAATTGAAAAGCCGACTATTTCTGCGGAAATGACCGGAGAAAAAGGCGAGTACGGTAAGTTTGTAGTAGAGCCTCTGGAGCGCGGTTATGGTACCACTTTGGGTAATTCCCTGCGTCGTATCCTGCTGTCCTCTCTGCCGGGTTGTGCTGTTGTTGCTGCCAAAATCAATAATGTGCCGCATGAGTTTACCACACTTGAAGGTGTTAAAGAGGACGTTACCGAAATCGTTCTGAATATCAAGGGCATCATCCCCAAGCTGTACTGCGACGGCCCCAAGACCATCTATCTGGATGCCAAGGGCCCCTGTGTTGTCACCGCCGGTGATATCAAGGTAGACAGCGACGTGGAGATCCTCAATCCCGATCATATGATCGCCACTCTGGGTGAGGACGCTGTTCTCAATCTGGAGCTGATCGTTGATCATGGTCGTGGTTACGTTGTCAGCGAACAAAACAAAGAATACGTTGCCGGTCAGCCGACCTTCTTGGCCGTTGACAGCAGCTATTCTCCCGTAACCAAGGTCAACTATACCATTACCAACACCCGTGTCGGTCAGATCACTGACTATGACAAGCTGACGCTGGAAGTCTGGACCAACGGCGTTATCGACGCCAGCGAGTCCGTTTCTCTGGCTGCCAAGATCATGGATGAGCATCTGGGCCTGTTTATCAACCTGTCCGAATGCGCCAAGAATGCCGAGATCATGGTAGAGAAGGAAGAAACCAAGAGAGAAAAGGTGCTTGAGATGACCATCGAAGAGCTGGATCTTTCCGTCCGCTCCTTCAACTGCCTCAAGCGCGCCGGCATCAATACGGTGGAGGATTTGACCAACCGTACCGAGGACGATATGATGAAAGTCAGAAATCTGGGACGCAAGTCTCTGGATGAAGTTATCGGCAAGATGGCTTCCCTTGAACTGACACTCAAGAAAGAAGAAGACTAACAAGGAGGGATACTCAATGGCAACTTACAGAAAGTTGGGCAGACCCACCGCTCACAGAAAAGCGATGATGAGAGGTCTGGTCACCTATTTGCTGGAAAACGGTTCTATCGAGACCACTGTTTACAGAGCGAAGGACGTTCGCCGCGTAGCAGAAAAGATGATCACTCTGGGCAAGAAGGATACCCTGCATGCCAAGAGACAGGCTCTGGCTTACATCACCAAAGAGGATGTTGTCAGAAAACTGTTCACCGAGATTGCACCCAAGTATGCCGACCGTAACGGCGGTTATACTCGCATCCTGAAGAAGGGCCCCCGTGTCGGCGACGCCGCGGAAATGGCAATCATCGAATTGGTTTAATTGACCGATTTTATAAGAGAGTAGAAACGTTTAAGTTTCTACTCTCTTTTTCATTTCCGCGGTCCCCGCGGGCAGTCGGCCGCAGCCGATCAAACGGCGCGCTCGCTCGTGAAATAAGGAAAAGGTGAGCATTCGCGCTTGTTTTCTCGGGCGTCCGTTGCACGGCAACTTCTAAACTAAATTTGCAAAAGCATAAAATGCTTTGCAAATTTAAGAAGTTGCTCGAGATGGCAATCATCGAGCTCGTATAATTAACCGATATCTTTAAAAGAGCAGAGGCGTAAGCTTCTGCTCTTTTTTTGCGGCGAGTCGCCGCCGACGATCCGATCTTATGTTTGTGCACCTACAGTGTGTACTCGCCGATGCAATCGGACTGATTCCCCACTCGGTGGGGCGGCGCAGCAGCACTTTTCAAAGGAAAAGGATGTGCAGTACTGCTTGCTCTCTTGGGCGCTCTTCGCATGGCAACTTCTAAACTAAATTTGCAAAAGCACAAAATGCTTTGCAAATTTAAGAAGTTGCTCGAGATGGCAAACACCCGAATTGGTCTAATTAACCGATTTGATAAGAGAGCAGAAACGTCAAAGTTTCTGCTCTCTTTTTCATTGTAGCGGTCCTCGCCGAAGTGAACACTTGGTGTTTTCACCCGTGGGACAAAAAGCTCGAGTGAAGTGAATTTTTATTGCTTTTTCATTTGTATACAGATATAATGAAGATATATTTAGATAAAGGTGTGGTAACGATGAAAAAACTGATTACGTTTTTGAGTATTTTGGTGCTTTTGATGGGGGTGTGTGCTCCTGTCGGAGCAACGATTCCGGTATATGATCAGATCAAAGCAGAGCCCATTACAGGGGATACTCACGATATTGCCGTAATGAGTTTTAATATCTTGGCAGATAACTCCGGCTCAGCTCATTTTGCCAAGCCCACAGAGCGACTTTACCGTGTGCTGGCCATCATTGAGGAGTACGATCCTGACGTGGTCGGAATTCAAGAGGGGTCGGCAGCAAAATTGGTGGACGAGACCCGCAGTTGGGACGTGGCACTGTTACAGGATATGAAAAAACTGGGCTATGACGGTGTTTCCTTTACCGATGAAAGCGGACTTGCCACTACCACCGGTCGGGGTACCATGTTCTTTTATAAACGGGACCGCTTTACCTTTGATAAAAGCCGGCAAGATCACGGCTGGCTCAGCCTGGATACCCAGGGAACTTATAACGGTGTCACCGCCAAAAACGGTCAAAACCGAGCCCTGCAGTGGATTGAACTGATTGATACCGCTCATCACAATCAACCCGTTTACTTTTTTAATACTCACTTTGCCATTAATGTCAGCAAAGATATAAACGGCAAAAAAATCACCGACAGCACCGTTATTTCAAAGATCACCCGTGACATTCGTACCCAACAAGCGGTAAACGTGGCCACCGCCATCAAGGAAAAGGCGGGCAATCAGCCCTATTTTGCGATGGGTGATTATAATTCTTCTCTGTCCAACTCCTACACTTCAGAGAGCAACTACCTCACCCCGCAGGAAACCGGTTATAATCAATTGGCCGCCCTGCAAGAGGTGGATGCCAATATCACCGATGCGGCATTGGTGGCCCATAACACCATCAATACCGAAATTTATAAAATGATCGACCATATCTTTTTTAACAAAGCTTGTCAAACCGTTAAAGAATTTATTACCGTTGTCGATCACGTGGACGGGCGCAATCCCAGTGATCATTACCCCATTATTGCCTACGCCAATTATCGCACTGCCTTTTCTGCTACCCCCAAGGGATATGATGCTTTTACGGGTCGTGTGGAGCAAACGGTAACGGGGGCGGAGGCAACGCTCCCCTTCACCCCTGTGGACAAAGATTATACGGTGGAGGTGCCGGAGCTCACACTCTCTCGCTATCAAAACGATTTTCAGATCAAGGTCTATTACAAAGACAAGCTTTTTGATATCATGGATGCCCGCCTTTATCGCACCGATGCACCCTTGCCTGTGGTGCGTGCCACCGGGGCTGACGCTTGCTATTTTGCGAAGGGTGAGTACCGTGTGGGGGTTACTTCGGATACCTATGCTTTGAATTTGTCGGTCACCGGCGGTCAGTTGTACGGGGATGCCACCGCCACCGAGCTGGCATCCGGAAGTTTGCAAAACATTGCTCCCGGTGTGACGAAGTTCTACGTCAAAACTACCGCTACCGGCGAGATTCTGCCGCTGTTGGTCTGTAAGGAAACGGCACAGCCAGCTCCGCAAACGTTGTATATAGAGGATCAGCTGGCAGGCGGAAAAGGTGTGTTTGTCAGCGGCGATGACGTGGTGCTGGTGCAGACGGGCACCAATGCTTTTACCCAACCGGAAGATGCCGTAACCATTGCCAACGGCAAGGCGGGATATACCCTGCGTTTTGCCCCCGGCGATTATGAGGGCAACGTCACCTATTTTGAGAAAAATGTTACCGTGCTCGGCCCCAATGCGGACGTGGAGGCGAGTTTGCGTCAAAACGAGGGGGAGTGGCTGCCCAATCCTGCCCGTGGGGAAGAAGCCGTCATTCACGGTAATCTGATCGTTAACCGCCAGTCGGAATTTACGATAAAAGGTATGTACTTTACAGGTCACGTCAAACAAGCCAGTCTCTGTATGTACGACAATCGAAGCGCCGACGAGTACACCCGCGTCTGCATTGAAAACAATATTTTCAGCGGTTCCACCGTGCGTTCCAACGGCGCCGCCGTTTTCTTTAATACGGCTACGCAAAAGAGCGGTGTGATCCGAGGGAACGCTTTCCTTGGTACCGCTAATAAAGTCAACTACGCTGACAGCAATGACTGCCATTATTACCGTGGCATTTTTGGCCGGAATATTAACGGCCTGGTGATTGAAAATAATCGGTTTTATGGAATTCAGGTCACCCTTTGGCTGTCACCGGAGATTTCCAGCGGGAATGTCACCACCTATGGATACGGCAATTATATCGTGCGAAACAATCGGTTTGAATATTGTCTTTCCATGGAAAACGCTGTTCGCAACATAAGTGAAAGCACGGCGGTGGATATTAAGCTCCTGCAAAATGATTTTATTCGTTGCGGCAAAAGTGAAGCGGCGCTGCGTATTAACTTTAGTGAAACGAATATGCCTATGGACCTTACCGGTTCATTGGTCACCATTGAGGGCAATCGGTTTTATAACTGTATGTATGCCGTGAGTTTTGTGGGTTCATTGAAGACGGCAAACGTGGCGGATGCGGCGGTGAAGGTGAAGTATAACCGTTTCGTTTATCCCACCGATCACGACGAACAGATCACCTGTCTGAAAAATACCTTCCGTCTGGCCTTTAACGGAAATCCCCAGCGTACAACGGTGGTTTTACCGGAGGATACCCAATGGGATTTCTCCCACAACTATTTTGAATCAAAATATCTTGTCAAGGGCGACAAATATGCCGATGGCGCCAATAACTGTACGGTGCCTGACGTAAATGACCCCATCTATTTTATTTATAATCAAAATTCTGCCGGCGTGCCTGCCTTGCAGTTGGAAAGATCGTTGTATATGCCTTATTACAGCGATTATGAGATGACCACCTTGATTTGCGAACACGTGTGGGGAGAGGAGTATCAAGAGGATGTGGCCGCCACCTGCGGGACGGCAGGCAGCAAGAGCATCCACTGTAAAAAGTGCGACGTTTCTGACCCTGCATCCGTCACCGCTATTCCCGCCACCGGCGAGCACGTTGCCGCCGAAGATCTGATTGTTGATACCGCTCCCACCTGCGGTGTTGCCGGCGTCGGCCACTCTGTATGCGGCACCTGCGGCATCACCATGGAAACCGGTCTGGCCGTTCCTGCCACCGGCAACCATACTTGGGACAACGGCGTTGTCACCAAAGAGCCAACCCAAACAGAAACCGGCGTTAAGACCTTCACCTGCACCGTCTGCGGTGAAACCAAGACCGAGAAGATCCCCACCACCGCTGTGGACACTCTCACCATCTTCAAGGATCTGAAGAAGAAGGATTGGTACGTCAAGAACGGCGCCATCGACTTCGTATACAACAACGGTTTGTTCTCCGGTCTGACCACCACCGAGTTCGGTCCTAACGACAATATGACCCGTGGTATGTTCGTGACCGTCTTGGGCCGTCTCCACGGCGTATCCGTCAGCAAGAACGTCAAGACCGTC
>JAZQJG010000003.1:0-5198 GCA_045541535.1 Eubacteriales bacterium | reverse complement strand
ACTTTGCAAACATCACGCTGGAGAAAAAGAACGCTGCTATCACCTTCAAGGATGCAGCCAAGATCTCCAAGTTCGCCCGCTCCGCCGTTAAGGCTTGCCAGCAGGGCGGCATCGTAAACGGCGAAAAAGCCGACGGCGGTTACAACTTCCGTCCCCATGGTAACGCTACCCGCGCCGAGGTTGCTACCATTATGATGAACTTTGCAAAAGCCTATAAGTAAAAACAAGGACTGCGACAAAAGTCGCAGTCCTTGTGTTTTTTAGTATGCTCTGATTTCAAAGATTTCTATGTCCTTACATCCGTGAGTTTCCAGGAATGTAATTTCTACTTTATCGCATCGGATTTTTTTGAAGTTCAATACGTTCAGGCGCTGGACGTTGTTTTTGACTTCTTGTGTATATACACACTTGCTGTTTTTGTAAAATTTAATAACGTAGTCCTTTACGATCTCAGCGGGTGTGCCCGGCCGCTGTTGCTTTTGTCGGGCGGGGGCCATAGTGATGCGGATCGGGTATCTAAAATCACTGCAGAAAGTTAACCGAAGCTGTGTGAGCTCTTTCGCTTCATCCCAGGCAAGAGTCAGTGTCTCGCCCTCTGGCCGGATACCATTACTGTGCCATGAATGTCGTTTTCCATCAAAGTGACGGGAGTATCCGTCAACTACCTTGTCAGCGAAGTCTTCATCTTTGTGAGAGGTGGCAGTGATTTTTGCTTTTCTCGCCAGGTCTGACGGATCATGATTTACTATGCCTGGTAAAAATACGTCTTCTTTTAATAGATCCTGTTGTAATTCATCTATGTGTTGCATCAGTTCACGAGGCGCGCAATCGTATTTTCTGCACAATGCGGCGGCAACGCCTACCGCTTGTCCGCCCATAGCGCAGGTACCAATAATGCGAGTAGAGGCCATTCCGAGCTTGGAACAAGAAATATCTCGGCCTGCCATGAACAGGTTGTTGATGTTTTTAGAATAATAAGAGCGATAGGGAATGGTGTAATGACCGTCGTAGTTCCAAACTTGACTGGGCAATTTGTCCGGATCTTTCATACCTCGGGCAACGTGGAGGTCGACCCCCCAACCACCCAGACATACTGCATCCTCAAACCTGCGATTATCCCAGATGTCGTTCTCATTTAAAATATAATCGCCTACCAGACGGCGACTGTCTCTGGTGCCGGGTAGGGTACCTACCCAAATCAACTCATAGTTTTCCGCGCCATGATCACCACCGTTTTTGATGTGATCCCAAATGCCGTAAAAATAGGCAAACAGCTCGTCCCGAATGTCTTCGTATTCACTGATAATGTCGTCGCCTTCACCCATCAACTCTAACCACCAATAGCCGTAATCACTGCAACTGGAACTGGTGGTAGAAACGCGGGCATAGTCTTCCGGATTTTCTGCCATGGAAAAATCCGGGCGGTGTCGATTGCTATGAATGCGCAATCGCAGATCTTCTTCGGTAAGCTTTTTGGCAAAAGAAGGAGGCGTAAAAGGTACGGGATGACCTACGTCTATTGCGCGGAATAAAATGGTGTTGCCCATTCGCTCGTTATTGGGTTGTTCGGGCGCGTGCGGCTCGTTAAATTCTGCTTTGCTCTCACTGCCGGTACGGTATTCGGCATCCACAAAATATCCCAGCGTTCCGTTTCCGGTGGCATCTACAAAGAGGGGCGCGGTAAAATATAAATGTTTTTCCGTCGTTTCCTGGTAGCAAAAAATACGGGTGATGGAATCACCTTCTTTTTCTGCATCCACCATAACGGTATTTAAAAATAACGTCAGGTTTTCCTGAGATTTTGCGGCTTCATACAGGGTCATATCCCACAGATCATAATTAAACAGGGGATTGCGGGCCTTGTTTGTCAACATCAACTCATACAAAATGCCCGTTTCCTCCAAGTCCGGCTTGCGCATACCATCAGTGGAACTGTTGATGTGAATGCGTATCTCACCTGAGGCATTTCCGCCCAACACCGGACGGGCGTGGATCAGTGCGGTGCGCACACCTTTTCTCGCTGCGGCCAATGCGGCGCACAGCCCACTCATACCGCCACCCACAATGACAATTTCAAAATAATGGTTTTCTATCTTTTTCATAGCCGACCTCCAAAACACTTTTTATACTTCTATTATAAAAAGGATTTTTGTCATTTTCCAACCAAAAAGTTGACTATTTCTCCACTTTTATGCTATAATTTGGGAGAAAAGAGGTGAAGTGATGGAAGCTCTGTACAGTATTGAGCAAACCGATGGCAGTCCATTGTTTTTTTACAAACAAAAACGTATGGAGGAAGGTTATCGTGACACCGTACATAATTATGACGAACTTAAATTTGTGCGTCTTCTTGCCGGTAGCGGCCTTTGGCGGATCGGCCAGAAAGATTATGCCGTGAGCGCGGGAGATGTTTTGCTGATGAGCCGTGTTGATATCCGTCAGGTACAGAGGATCGATCAAAGTCCGCTGATCATTGAACAGTTTGATTTTCTTCCATCTTTTCTGGCTCCGATGCAGGACGTGGCTGACTTCTTTGTCCGTCGTCCCTCTGGATTTCAAAATCTATTGCCCCGGGATCCGGAACTTGGCTTCCGGCTGGATGGATTGGTGGAGGAGATTACACAGGATCGTCCCTATAAACAACAAGCTATCCGTTGTAAGCTGACCGACCTTGTTATCATCACCGCCCGCTTGTTGGAGGCGGTCCCTTTCGCACCAACTAAAACAGAACGACAGCAGAATACGGTGGAACGTGCGATGGAATATATTCGCGCCCATCTCAGTGAACCTTTACGCATGGAAGAGGTGGCTCGTCATTTTTATCTTTCGCCTGCTTATTTTTCTCGGGTATTTCGAAGTTATAGTGGGATGTCTTTTCAGGAATACCTCGCACAGATACGGGTTAGAGAGGTGCTGGCATTGCTGAATAGTCAGCCCATAAACGTACTGGATGCCGCAATGCAGTGTGGCTTTGGCAGCTCGTCCGGCTTCTACCGTACCTTCCGTCACGTCACCGGTACCACCCCCAAACATTTTAAATAGGAGAAAACGATGCCAATTATTAAAATTACAGATATAAATTGTCCTGAACTTGATGTATACGCTCGTCTTACCGAGGCGCAATTGCGCAATCGTCTGGAGCCGGAGAAAGGCGTTTTTATTGCAGAGAGCCCTAAGGTGATTTCCAGAGCGCTGGATGCAGGTTATCAGCCGCTGTCTTTGCTGATGGAACGAAAACATATTGAGGGACAAGCAACCGAATTGATCCGCAGGGTAGGGGACATTCCGGTATACACCGGAGATCGGGAAGTGTTGGCGTCTCTCACTGGCTTTGAGCTTACCCGTGGTATTCTTTGCGCAATGCGCCGCCCAATTCTTCCGAGTGTTGAAAAAATATGTAAAAATGCCCATCGAATTGCTGTGTTGGAGGGTATCGTAGATTCTACCAATATTGGTGCAATCTTCCGCTCTGCGGCGGCGATGAATGTGGATGCGGTTTTGCTTACCCCCACCTGTTCCGATCCTCTCAATCGCCGTGCGGTACGGGTCAGTATGGGGACCGTATTTCAGGTGCCGTGGACCTATATCGGCGATTGCCCTGCGCATTGGCCCCATCCGGGACTGGAACGCCTCCAGACCCTTGGGTTTAAAACGGCGGCTATGGCTTTGGAGAAAAAATCGGTGAGCATTGACGATCCCGCACTTATGTCCGAGGATAAACTGGCCATCGTGTTGGGTACGGAGGGGGACGGCCTTTCGGCCACCACCATCGCCGATTGCGACTATACGGTAATGATTCCCATGGGGAATGGCGTTGATTCTCTCAACGTTGCGGCCGCCGGCGCCGTCGCCTTCTGGCAACTGCGCAAAAAGTAAAAAAATAAGCGGCAAGCCACCAAGACTTACCGCTTTACTTTCGTGATGATCAACCCTAATTTTGATACAAATGCACCCCCTTTTGAAGTTAGGGGGTGCAAAGCTATTTTAGGGGGTGCATTCAGTCGTTAGGGGTGCAACCGTACTTAATCTCCTATCGGCATAAAAACCGGTGTCCCATTTTCGACAACTACTGAGCCAATAACACCCGTTGCAGAATAAGACAAATCTGCAAGGTTATTGTCGTTGACTTCTATATTTGCAGTGTAGACTTGATAGTAAATAGGAAGGTCTTGGGGATCTTTGGAAGAAAATGAGAGTGAAACAGTTGCTACAAACAAATCTACAGAAGGATTGTCGGTCGTTGAAGTATCGTAAACAATAATGGATTCCTTTGTAGTTGTATTAAAAACGGATATTATAGAACGGTGTAATCCTGATCCCCATGAAGAAGCAACCAATAAATCGAGATTTCCGTCTTCATCATAATCCCAAGGCACAGCATTTACAAAGCCGTAGCCACCAAAGGACTCACAAATGGAATATACCTCACCATCAATTAATGCAAGAGAGACACAGGAATCACTAAACTTAAAAATCTTAATATCTGTCTGTTCGGCAACTGAAAACGGAGTGACATTGTAACAATGCTCCTCATCAAGTTTCATCCCAGTAGATAAGCCGCCCAATTCCACCTCGCCAATAATGGACATAAATTCATCTACGGAATCCTTAGTACATGATGTACTCATATAGTCGACATTATTTTCATTATTATCTGAATTATTGGTGTTTGCTTGACAAGCCGTCAAAGAAATCAATACAATTCCAGTTAAAAGCAAGCAGAATAAGCGTTTCATTGCAGATAACCTCCTACATAATTTGTAATTAAAGCATACTAGATAAATGTGAACTTTTCAACATTTTAACGATTTGAACTCGGTGAAATATTTGCCTTGCGGCAAATGTGAAATAATTCACTTCGCGAATTGTGAAATTTGATGCTACGCATCAAGTGAAATGAAATAAATCCACTCACGCCCGCAGGCATTTCACATTGCGAAGCAATATTTCACATGCGAAGCGTATTTCACAAATCCCGCAAGGGATTTATTTCGTTGAAAAAGACCTATGCTTTGTATCAAAGCATAGCCCTTTTTCTGGCGGAGACGGTGGGATTCGAACCCACGTGCCGGGATTACCGGCAAACTGATTTCGAGTCAGCCCCGTTATGACCACTTCGATACGTCTCCATATTATTATTTATATATTTAGTTAATACTTAAACAGCGTTTTATAGAAAGATAAAGGGAAAATTGGAC
>JAZQJG010000002.1:0-3375 GCA_045541535.1 Eubacteriales bacterium | reverse complement strand
GTGATAACTGCTCTCATAGTTTTACCTCGTAATTTATATTAAAAAATGCCAATGAGAAAACGGGAAAATACTCACCGTTTTCTCTGGTAAAATTAATTATTTCCGGTTTCTCTTCTTTTCGAGAAGGGCCTTAACTTTGATGGGAAGGCCGAAGAGATTGATAAAGCCCTCGGAATCCTTCTGGTTGTAAACCTCGTCCTCGCCAAAGGTTGCGAACTCCTCGCTGTAGAGGGAGTAGGGAGAGGTTACGGAGGACTTGATGATGTTGCCCTTATAGAGCTTAAGCTTTACTTCACCGGTAACGTTCTGCTGGGTGGAGTCTACGAAGGCGGAAAGAGCCTCGCGGAGAGGAGTGAACCACTGGCCGAAGTATACAAGGTCTGCAAACTTAAGAGCAACCTGCTGCTTATAATGGAGGGTCTCACGGTCAAGACAGATGGTCTCAAGGGCGTCGTGAGCCTTGTAGAGAATGGTTCCGCCGGGAGTTTCGTACACGCCGCGGCACTTCATACCCACCAGACGGTTTTCCACGATGTCGATGATACCGATACCGTTTTTGCCGCCGATCTCGTTGAGGGCCAGAATGATCTCCTTGGCGCTCATTTTCTTACCGTCCAGAGCGGTGGGAATGCCCTGTACGAAGTCCAGTTCAATATAGGTGGGCTCGTCGGGGGCCTGAATGGGAGAAACGCCCATTTCCAAAAAGCCCTCTTTTTCATATTGAGGCTCGTTACCGGTGTCCTCCAGATCCATACCCTCGTGGGAGAGATGCCAGAGGTTTTTATCCTTGGAATAGTTGGTTTCACGGTTGATCTTCAGGGGGATGTCGTGCGCCTCGGCGTACTCGATCTCTTCCTCACGGGATTTGATATCCCACTCTCTCCAGGGAGCGATGATGGGCATATTGGGAGCAAAGGCCTTGATGGCCAGCTCAAAACGCACCTGATCGTTACCCTTACCGGTACAGCCGTGGCAAATGGCATCGGCATTCTCTTTGATAGCGATGTCCACCAGACCCTTGGCAATGCAGGGACGGGCGTGGCTGGTACCCAGCAGATATTCCTCGTACACCGCACCGGCCTTCATGGTGGGGATGATATAGTTGTCAACGTAGTCGTCGGTCAGATCCAGAACGTAGAGCTTGGAAGCGCCGGTTTTCAGCGCCTTCTCCTCCAGACCCTCCAGCTCGTCAGCCTGACCCACGTTACCGGAAACGGCAACAACCTCACAGTTGTTGTAGTTTTCCTTCAGCCAGGGAATGATGATGGAGGTGTCCAGACCGCCGGAATAAGCGAGGACCACCTTTTTGATGTTTTCTTTGTTCATTGGAAATACACTTCTTTCTGCGTCGTGAATAAATATGCATTGATTATACCCATATCTATCCGATTTGTCAATAGTTTTTTTTAATTATATTCATTTTTTTCAAAAATATTCAGCAAATTGTGAATATTATTCACTTTTAGTGCATAAACGGCGGATGACTTGTATTCTATTATATAATATGGTAAAATTTTTTTGAGAAAAAGTGAGGCATTTTGCTTTTTTCTCCGTATAAGAAGTGAAAAAAGGGAAAGGAGGAACACGGGGGTGCAAACGGCTGAACAACTCTGGCGCTCATATCTGGACGGCGACGGACGGGCCTTGGATGAGATCCTGGCGCTGTATCACGACACGCTGATCCTGTTTATCAATCGCTACGTGCAGGACCTGAATACGGCAGAAGAACTGGCGGCGGACAGCTTTGCCCAACTGTTCCTCGCCCCGAAAAAATACAATTTCAGCGTAACGCTGAAGACCTATTTGTTTATGATCGGCAAATCTCGGGCGCTGGATTGGTTGCGGGCCAACCGACGGCGGCGCACCGAAGAGCTGCCCGAAACCGTTACCGACGGGGTGGGCCCGGAGGAGATCCTCATCCGGGACGAGGAAAAGCAACAGCTCTACGCCGCCATCAACCGCCTGCGGGGAGACTATAAGACCGCCATTCATCTGGTATATTTTGAAGGGCTGTCCTACAAAGAAACGGCCTACGTAATGAAAAAATCGGAAAAACAGATCCGCAATCTGGTCCACCGCGCCAAGGAAGCGTTGCGGGAGGACTATCGGAAGGAGGGATTACTGCAATGAGAAATACCGTGGAATTCAAAGCCCTGGTGGAACAAAAAATGAAACAACAGCGCCGTGCCGCCAAGATCCGCCGTCAACGGCTCACCGCCCTGTGCGCCAGTGTGTGCGTATTGGTGCTGGTGGTTAGTCTGGGCTGGTATTTTTTGAAAAATCCCATGACCCTGCCCCTGCGGCCGGAGGACAGTATACCCGACACCCAGTCCCAGATCGTCACCAACGACGACGGTAACAGTAACAGCAGTTCCTCTGCCGAAAAGGGCACGCCGGAGGATGCCAACCCGCAAAGCGACAGTACCAACAACGGCGCCGCCACCGACAGCAACGGAAACGCCGCCACAGGCGGCGCCAATCATGCCGGCGGCGCCACGACCCCGACCCTCATTTCTCCGACCATGGGCAGTGACCGCACCATTCCCGCCGCCGAGGTTACCGCCGTGGAATACCGCGTGGGGAAAGAACCGGCTCAACGGTCCACCGACAAAAAATCCATCCAGACCTTTTTGGCGGCTATGGTACAGCGCAAACAGCAGAGTTTTGGGCGCCGCACACCGTATACCTACAACGCCGAACTGACCCTGACCTTTTACGACGGCGAGGAAATTCTGCTCACCGTGATCCTGACCGAAAAGCAGGAGATGCTCTGTCAGTTTTCCCGCCACGTCACCGAGTGCGTGCAACTGTCCGAGAAGGATTATGAAGATCTCTACGATCTGGCCCCCACCCCCTACTCCACGCCCATCAAGGGGGAGAAGATTCCCGTGGCCGGCACCGTTTTTGATGCCGTCACCCTGACCGCCGGCGGTCAGACCACTGCCATTGAAGGCGCAGAAATGTATGCGCTGTACAGCACCGTCAACGCTTATTTCCCCGAAAGCAGACAGCGCGCGGTCACCCTGCGTAAAGTGACCCATCAATTGCGCTATACCTCTGAAACGGGGAAGGAGCTGTTGATCTCTCTGGACAGCAACACCGGCGCCCTGCGCTGGGAATATGAGAAACAGCAAATGACGGTGGCCCTCAACGTGGTGCAACGCAAAGCCCTGATCAAACGGCTGAACTCCTATTGGAAATAAAATCAAAGGACGGTTTTCATTATGAAAAAGATTCTGTTATTTTTAATGATACTCTGTCTGTTCCTTACGGCGGGCTGCCGTCCGGAGCAACCGGTCGACGATATTGACAGCAACCCTGCCGCCGGCCGTCAGCCCACCACCATTCAGCCGGAGGATACCGACACCGATCCCA
>JAZQJG010000001.1:0-13008 GCA_045541535.1 Eubacteriales bacterium | reverse complement strand
CCCCCTACGTAGGCGAATACGACGGCGCGGCCCACACCATCACCGTCACCGCCCCCGAGGGCGCCACCGTATCCTACGCCGAGCCTGCCGACGAAAAAATCTACGGCGGCGTAGCCCCCGCCTATACCGAGATCGGTACCTATACCGTCTATTACAAAGTGGAAAAGACGGGTGTGGCTCCCGTATACGGTTCTTCCACCGTTACCATCACCAAAAACACCTCCGGTCGTACCGCCATTGCGGATAAGACCGCAACCTACGCCCTGGGCAAGGTTCACCAATTGGATGCCTTTACCGACCTAAAGGATAAGGATACGGTAACCTACACCTACGACGAGAACGTGTATACCGAAATGCCTGTATTCAGTGAAGTGGGCCGTTATCCCGTCATCGTCACCGTCACCAATCCCAACTACGTCACCTTTGAACAGGTGGCTACCCTGACCATCAACAGAGCTTCTCTGGAAAACGCCACCATCAGCGGTGCCTATGAAGGTCCCTATGACGGCGCCAACCACAACATTTCCGTAAGCGGTATCAAAAACGACGTTACCGTAGAGTACTCCCTCAACGGCGGCGAATGGACCAAAACCAAGCCCGCAAACTTTAGCACCGTGACCGACGGTCCCCAGACCGTTGCGGTCAGACTGGGCGGTTCCAACTACGTAGAACGCACCGAGACCCTGACCTTCAACATCACCCCTGCCGACATCACCGGCGTGACCCTCACTCCCGCCACCGGCTTGGTAGAAACGGGCAACGCCCTGAGTCTGGCCACTGTGGCCGGCACCGTTACCGGTGACACCGTGGAATACGCCCTCAATGGCGGCGCCTTCTCCAAGACGGCGCCCACCGTTACCCGCGCCGGCACCTACACCGTGGCCGTAAAGGTTTCCCGTGGCGCCAACTACATCGATAAGATCCTTGTCACCAACGTAACCGTTGCCGCCGGCAATATCCTTACCCCTGACATATTCACCCTGAAGGTAAACAGTGCCGCCTCCTTTGAGGAAGGTACCGCCTCCACCTTCAAGTGGACCCTGGGGCTGGGCACCGGCACCGAGGTAGAAGCCTCCGAGGCCGACGACTTTAAGGTGCTGTCCTACGGCATCAAATACGCCCCCAGCAAGGAGATGCTGTCGGACTACGTCTTCTATATGAACTATGGTAACACCACCGCCGCCGAGCAAATGGTAACCGACGGTAAGGTAGCCCATATCGCCTACGACGAGTTTGAGACCGGCGTTACCACCCTGTACGCCACCAACCATCTCTACGTTACCAACACCGCTCCCCAGCGTGCCCGTTACGCCGCCTTCTATATCCGCTTCCTGGTGGATGGCGTCGAATACGAGCAGTACAGTAACATTGAGAGCATTTCCAACCTGCCCGGCAGCGTTGTGGGCGGTTATGATACCGTAACCGTCAGCGACGTATACGTTGGCAACAACGCTTAATCAAAAAAACGGGTGTAAGGCCAAGCCTTACACCCGTTTTCCTTAAGGTGACAAGAGTCGAACCAATATGCCTGGCAAGGCATAATGTTTTCGCTTGATCTTGTCTCATCGTTTGTAATACGTTAGTATAACTGCACTCTTCGACTTCGCCAAGCAAAAAATTCTGACCTTGGCAGGTCGAAGAGTTTCGCGCAAATGGATTTTTTGAAAGGTGAAGTGTGCAATTTGCAGCAAGGCTGGCGCCTTGCAAAAATGAACACAAGCAAGGCAGAAAAAGCCATTGCGCCAAACCATAATGGGTTCGACTCTTGTCACCTTAAGGTGACAAAAGTTCTGTTATCAGGTCAGAGAGGGCTGTTTGCCGCACAACAGTTCTTTGGTGATCAGGCCGTCCTCGGGAAGGGCATCTGCAAGCAGAGCGCCCCCCAGCGGAATTTCAATCTCTCGTCGCAAAAACTGCCGCAGGGGACGGGCGCCGTATTGGGCGGTGCCGGGGGCCCGTGCCATCCAAGGAGCCACCTCCGAAGCAAAACGTACCGAATGCCCCTGTCCCTCCAGCCGACAGCGCAACTCCTCCAACAGTTTTTCCGCCACCCTTTGCAGGCTTTGGTCAGAGAGGGGCGAAAAGCAGACGATTTCGTCCAGACGTCCCAATACTTCGGGCAAAAAATGCTCGCCAAGAGCTTTTTGAATTCCGCTCTCCCGTTTCCCGTCTCCGTCGCCGAAGCCGATCTCCCCCATCTTTCCGGCCCCCAGATTGGTGGTGAGAATGATTACGGTATTGGTAAAATCCGCCCGCTTACCGCCGCTCTCGGTGAGGCTCCCCTCCTCCAAGATCTGCAACAGCAAATTGCAGATATCGGGATGGGCCTTTTCCACCTCGTCAAAAACCACCACGCTGTAGGGACGGTTGCGCAGACGCTCCACCAGCGTCCCCCCGTTGTCAAAGCCAACATAGCCGGGCGGGGCGCCGATAAGACGGGAAAGAGAATGCTTTTCCATATATTCGCTCATATCCAGACGGATCAGCGCTTTTTCGCTGTCAAAGAGGGCGAGGGCCAATGCCCTGCACAGTTCCGTCTTACCCACCCCCGTGGGCCCTGCAAATAAAAAACTGCCCATGGGACGGCGGGGATCCCCCAGCCCTAAACGGGCACAGCGAATGGCCGCCGCCACCCGACGGATGGCCGCCTCCTGCCCCACCACCCGCTTTGACAGCGTTTCCTCCAGAGCGCTCAGCCGTTGCCGCTCACTCCGGGCCAAATCGCCCACGGGAATACCGGTAGCGCGGGCCACCACCGCCGCAATGTCGGCGGCATCCACCCACAGCTCCGACGAGGGTGTGGGAAACAGAGTGTCCTCCAGCCGCCCCTCAGCCACCGCTTGCTCCAGTTCTTCCCTTTCTCCGTCCCGACGGCGCAGGGCCACGGCACTGCAAGCCTCGTCCAACAGATCAATGGCCTTGTCCGGCAGATAGCGGTCACACAAATATCGTACGCTCATATCCACCGCCGCCTGCAAGGCTTCCTTCTTGATATGCAGATCGTGATGCTCCTCCAGCCGCCCTGATAAACGACCTAAAATCTCCAGAGTTTGCCGTGGGGTGGCTTCCTCCAAGCGCAGGGGTGCAAAACGCCGTTCCAGAGCGCTGTCCTTTTCAATATGACGGCGATACTCGTCAAAGGTGGTGGCGCCGATCAGACGGATCCGCCCACGGGAAAGGGCGGGCTTGAGAATGTTGGCGGCGTCCACTGCCCCCTCCGCCGCGCCGGCGCCCATAATGGTATGGACCTCATCAATGAACAGCAAAATCTCCGGATTTTTTTCGCATTCCTCCACCACGCCCCGAATCCGTTCCTCAAATTCACCCCGATATTTACTGCCCGCCACCATACTCGTCAGCTCCAACTGCCAGACCCGTTTGCCCTGCAATCCGGCAGGCACCTCTCCCCTTACGATGGCCTGAGCCAACCCCTCCACCAGCACTGTTTTCCCCACACCGGGATGACCGATGAGACAGGGGTTATTTTTACTCCGTCGGCAGAGGATGACCATCAGCCGCTCCAGTTCCTCCGCTCGGCCCACCAAGGGATCCAAACGGTCGGCGGCCGCCAGAGCGGTCAACTCGGTTCCGTATTTTTGCAACGTTTTGGGCGCCTTGCCGCTGCGCTCATAGGATAGGTCACTCATACACAGCCGCTCCTTCACCAGATCCTGCAGGGCGGCGGGCTCGGCCCCCATTTTGCCTACCACGGCGGCCGCCGTGCTCTGTCGCTCCCCCAACAGCGCCAATAGCAAATGCTCGGTACCCACCTGGGCCTGCCCATACCGACGGGCGGCGCCGAAGGCCTGCTCAATGATCCGTCTGGCACGGGGCGTCATATCCCGACCGGAAAGGGAGGTGCGATCCCCACTTCCCACCAGAGCGGCCACCTTTTTCTCCGCCTTTTCAAAGGTGATGCCCCGCCCCAGCAAAATTCTGGCGCCGATGCTGTCACTCTGCCGCAAAATGCCCAACAGCAGATGCTCACTGCCGATATAGGTATGTCCCAGCCGTCCGGCGCACTCCATCGCCTCGCCCAAGGCGCCGGCCGCCTTTTTGGTAAATCGATCCATTGTGTACCTCCCAGAGAGTTCTTAAACTTATTGTTGCCGTTTTAAAGAAAATATAATCTGTTTCATTGTATGTATCCCGGCTTGACCACTTGCTAAAATCGGACGGAGATGGTACAATGATTAAAAACCCAAAATAAAGAGGAAACCGTTATGATCCATATTGTATTATACGAGCCGGAAATTCCCCAAAACACCGGCAACATTTCCCGCACCTGCGCCGTGACGGGAATGAAGCTACACCTGATCGAGCCCCTGGGCTTTGAGCTCAGCGAGCGCAGTATCCGACGGGCGGGGCTGGACTATTGGAAATATCTGGACGTGACCACCTACCCGAACTGGCAGGATTTTAAGAGCAAAAACGAGGGCACCTTTTACTATTGCTCCACCAAGGGACAAAAATGTCACTCCGACGTAACGTACAAAGCAGACAAAGATCTCTATTTCGTCTTCGGCAAAGAGAGCCACGGCCTGCCCGAGCCCCTGCTGAAGGACAATTACGACCACTGCATCCGCATTCCCATGAAGGGCTTTGTTCGCTCCCTCAATCTCTCCAATTCGGTGGCCATCGTGGCATACGAGGCGTTGCGCCAACTGGGCTATCCGGATCTTACCGATCAAGGAGCGCTGACCGGCCGACCCGACTAAATAAAAAATGTGTTTGTCCATATTGGCGGCACTTTTCATAAAAAAACTCTCTGCTGAAATTCAGCAGAGAGTTTTTTCACTTACGGGTAGGTTTTACGTTGGATGCAGGAGCAATATTGCCGTCAATGGCGCCATTCGTATCTTCAAAAGATTTAATATTCTCTCTTATTAATACAAGCACCTGACTGTTAACGCTTCTGCCTTCGTAATCCGCTATATATGCGATTTTATTCAGCATTTCTTCTTCAATTCTAATGGAAACACTCTTGATAGCCATAAATCCACCTCACGATAAATATATTGTATATTTATTTTAGATGTATTATGTGTTATAATGTTGAAAATGAATATACGGTATATCTACTATATTTTGAGGAGAAGTCATGAATAGAAATACTTGTTGCTTTTTCGGTCATAGAACGATTAACGAAACCGAAAAATTAAAATCAAACCTTATTCAAATAATTGAAAAACTAATTGTAGAGGAAAACGTTGATACATTTCTTTTTGGGAGCAAGAGCCGCTTTAATAGCCTATGCTATGAACTTGTAACCAAACTGAAGGAAAAACACCCTCACATAAAACGAGTTTACGTGCGAGCAGAGTATCCGTGCATAAGTGAACGTTATAAGAACTATTTGCTTGGAAGTTATGAGGACACCTATTACCCTCCGAAAATACTGAATTCCGGTAGAGCCGCCTATGTTGAGCGCAACTACGAAATGATAGACCATAGTCACTATTGCATCGTATATTACAACAAACAACGTGCCCCAACCGCTCGCAAAAGCGGTACGAAAATTGCTCTTAATTACGCTATAAAACAACGTAAAGCAATCATCAAAGTATGATGATGAAAAAAAGTCACCTCAAGGCAAAATGAAAAGATGCACGAAATTTCGTGCATCTTTTTTAATATCTGCGATCTTTTTATTATAAGGTTTCTTCTCTTAAAACATTGCCGTCGTTGTGGGTGAAGGTGAGGGTGATTTTCTCTCCCAGGGTGATGCCGCATCCGGCCCAGGCATTTTCCTTGCGGTCGGGCTCCTTGGCGATCAGCCAGGGCTTGCCGCCCACCAGTATGGGACAGGGCTGACCGTAGGCATCGTTTTCGCCGCCCATATAAAACACGTCCAATTGATGCAAATGACCCGTGATCATCAGTTGCAGATCAAAGGCCCGCAACAGCTCCGCCCACTCGGTATACACCGCCTCCTCAATATCAAAGGGCGGTCTTGGACGGTAGGTAAAGGGGTGATGGACCACCGCCACCCGATATTTGGCATCACAGAAATCGCCCCGCTCTGCCAACTCTTTGAGAAAGGCGCTTTGGCGCAGACGGAAATCGTGGCAGGAAACGGTGTGCCCGTATTCCACGTTATCGTCGGGCTTATCCTCGCCGCAATCCAGCACCACGCCCCACAGGGGACCCAGACGGAAGGGGTAATAGGTATTGCCCAGATGGTTGGGCGTATAGTCGGCAAAAGCCTCGGCAAAGTTACCGCGCATATCGTGATTGCCACGGGAGAACACTACGGGAATACTGCCGCCGGTGATGCGAGAGCAGATCTCGTAGACGTTGATAAATTTGTCGGGATCACCGCTGTGTTGCAGAATGTCACCGTTGAGGATCAACAGATCAATCTGCCCAAAGGCTTTGGCGGCGGCCACCGGCTCGTCAATCAGATTGTGGGCATCGGAGATATGATAGATGCGCATCCCCTCCGTAGGCACCTTTTTAAATGTAAAGGCAAACTCCTGTACAGGCTCGGTGGTACTGCGATAGGGCTTGCGCTCGATCAGGGGACGCACACAGACGGTGTATTCCCCCGCCGCATCCAGCACTTCCATGGGAAGGTGGACACGGTGGAGCAGACTGCGGGAACGGAGGATACCGTTGGACTCGTCGTAATACTCCTTGTCACCCACACGGACCCAAAACAGACATTCCCGCTCCACGGGCACCATAATCTGATATTCTTTTTCCACGGCAAATACGGCCGGCGCGGTTTTCAGCATAATAACTCCTTAATGAAACGATGAGACAAGATCAAGCGAAAACATTATGCCTTGGCAGGCATATTGGTTTGACTCTTGTCACCTTAATGATACTCGGGCAACCAATCACCGTGCGCTGCGATGAGATCGTCCACCATCGCCTCGATATCGTCGGGACTCAGCTCACTGGCGGTGTGGGGATCCATCATGGCTGCCTGATAGATTTTTTTCTTCTCCTTGGTCACTGCCGCCTCAATGGTGAGCAACTGAACGTTGACGTTCATAGAGTTCATGGCCGCCAATTGGGTGGGCAGAGCGCCGACACGACAGGGGGTGATGCCGTGACCGTTGACAAGGCAGGGCACCTCCACGCAGGCCTCCTCGGGCAGATTGGAAATGAGATGACCGGTGTTGATGACGTTGCCGCCGATCTGATAGGGAGTGTCGGTAACGATGGCGTTCATAATATAAGAAGCATATTCACGGCTGCGGGTATGCTCCTTGACCTCACTCTTGACCAGTTCCTTATAGGTCTCCGCCCATTTTTCGATCTGCTCCACACAGCGGCGGGGATAATCGTCCAACGGGATGTGATAACGCTCGATGAGCTCGGGATATTTGCTCTTGATGTAGAACATATTGTACTCGGCATTGTGTTCGCTGGATTCGGTACAATAATAGCCCAGACGGCGCATATAGTCGTATCTGACCAGATCCTTGCCCTCACCCTTGTCCAGAATCTCAAAGGCGCGCTTTTTGATCTCGGGATACAGGTCGTTGCCGTCCTTATCCCGAATATCCAGCAACCAGGCCATATGGTTGATACCGGCGATCAGCTCTTTTCTTCCTTCCAGTTTATCTTCCATCCCCAGTTTTGTCAAGAGGCGATCGGAACAAACCTGCACGCTGTGGCAGAGGCCGATGGTCTTGACCTTGGTATGGCGTTGGAGATAGCCGGTGAGGATAGCCATGGGATTGGTGTAGTTGAGCAACCACGCATCGGGGCAAACCTCTTCCATATCCCGGGCAATGCTCTCCAGTACGGGAATGGTGCGCAGGGCGCGCATAATACCGCCGATCCCCAGAGTGTCGGCGATGGTCTGGCGCAGACCGTATTTTTTGGGAATCTCAAAGTCGGTGATGGTGCAGGGATCATAACCGCCCACCTGAATGGCGTTGATGGCAAAGTCGGCACCCCGCAGAGCGTCCTTTCTCTGCGCCTCTCCCAGATAGGTGGTGATGGTGGCGGGACTGCCGGCACCCCGGTTGAGGGCGTCGATGAGGGTTTTAGCCTCTTTCAAACGATTTTCATCAATGTCGTAGAGGGCGAACTCTGCGTACTTGAGGGAATCGGTATACAGGCAGTCGCCGATGACGTTGCCGGCAAAAACAGTACTGCCGGCGCCAATAAAGGTGATTTTCATACAAAATTCCTCCAAATTTGTTGATTTGTGTTCATTTTACCCCATAAAAGCAGGGATTTCCATTGCAATTTGTGAGATATATTTGGTATAATGTGAGAGAGGTGATCTCCATGGCCAAAGAATATAACATCCGCAGTGATCAATACCGCGCCTTTATTCCCCTCTTTGTGGGCAGGGAGCAATGCGCCCCGGGCCACGCCTACGGGCCCGCCGTGCGCGAATACTGGTTGGTGCATTACGTACTCTCCGGCAAGGGCTATTACCGTGTCGGTGGCAAGGAATATACCCTCTCGGCGGGGCAGGCCTTTATCATCCGTCCCGACGAGGTTACCTTTTACCGCTCGGACGACAAGCACCCGTGGCACTACGTCTGGGCCGCTTTTCAAAGTGAGGTGCCCTTGCGCCTGCCCCATATTATAAACAAATCGGCGTTGGCCGCCGTCTTTGCCCCCTTGCAGGGAGAGGGAGAGCCCTCCCCTGCCGCCGTGGCCGCCATCGTGTGGCAGGTGATCGACCAGCTCTGTCCCCCGCCCGCCGCCACCGACCCCAAAGGGTACGTGGCCACCGCCAAAAGCATCGTCCACAAATGGTATATGCAACAGGATCTGAGTGTGGAGGTATTGGCGGGTCGTCTGGGGCTGGATCGTAGTTATTTTTCCGGTCTTTTCAAGCGGGAAACGGGAGAGTCCCCCGGTCACTATCTGCTCCACTATCGGATGCAACGGGCCAAAGAATTGCTTCTGGACGGCCACACCGTCACCGTCGTGGCCGCCAGCGTAGGCTATAAGGACCCCTTCACCTTTTCCCGTAGCTACAAAAGCTTTTACGGCGCCCCACCCAGCGAGCTTAAAAAGGCAAAAAACGAAACCATCGCAAATGAATAGCAAAATCCTCTCGGATTACTCCGAGAGGATTTTGTTATAGAACCCTTTATATATTATAGGAAGTACGTTTGATGATGTGCTGTTGATAGGCGGGGTCCAGTTCAATAAAACGACCGCTCCAGCCCCAAACACGCACGATCAGCTCCCGGTGTTCCTCCGGATGCTCCAGTGCCGCTTGCAGGCGCTCGGGGTGAATGGCGTTGAGCTGTAATTGATGCCCACCGCGCTGAACGAAGGTTTGTACCATACGGGCCACCTTTTCCTCCCCGATTTCGTTGCGGAAGATGTTGTGATGGAGCTCCATGGTCAGGGGGCCGCCGTTACAGATCTCCGTCAAGGGGTGTTTGGTAAAAGAGGCAATAACCGACAGAGGGCCCTTGGTGCCGCTGTTCAGTGCGGGCGAAAAACTGCAGGAGAAGGGGAAGCCTGCCGCTCTGCCCTCGGCGGTGGCGCCCAGATGCTTGGAGGCGCGCACGTATTCCATAGCACTACCCGTGCCGGCACGGCAGATACTGCCGAAGAGGTTTTTGCGTCCGTTCATATGGCGGGAATAGGAGGCCATCAGTGCGGCGGCCGCAACGTCCACGCCGTCGTCGTTATCCCCCATTTTAGGATAGGAACGCAGAGTGTTTTGCAGGGCGGTATCCCCCTCAAAATTCCGTTCCATGGCCGCCAGCAGTTGTTCGGCCGAAACGATCTTATCCTCAAACACCGCCCGCTTGACGGCGTACAGCGCATTGGCGCCGTCGCTGATGCCCACGCCGTGAAAACCGAAATTACAATATTTGGCGCCACGATGAGTAGCATCCCGTCCCCGTTCGATGCAGGGATCAATAAAGAGGGAAAAATAGGGATAGGGGGCGCAGGTCATCCATTGATCATATCGGTTGATCAGACCGGTGCATTCCTCGGCAATGGCGCTGTCCACCAAGGACAACAGTTGCTCATAGTTTTCGCATTCCGGCAGATGCTCCATCATCACCTGCCGCACCAGGGCAGGAAACACCACCATACTCCGATTGGGGAAATCCGCCCCTTTGCCGGGAATAATCACTTCCCAACAGGCGGCCACGGTGTAATCATAGGCATCCTCGGGCTCATAGCCCAATTTGATGAGGGCGGGGACCACCACATCGTCGTTACAGTATTGGGGAAAGCCCAAGCCAAGCTTGGTAAGCTTGGTACCCAGACGGTAGATATACTCCGAGGTATTTTTGCTGACACGCAGATTGATCTTGGGATCAATGAGGTTGAGTTCCAGAGAAGCGGTGAGGATCACCTCGCTGAGCTCGTTAAACTGCTCCTCCCCCTTGCTGTTATAACCGCCCAGCATCAGGGATTGACCGTTGTCCCCCTGCTGCATACCGTTGTACAGATAGCTGTCCCGATTGAGGGAGATAAAAAATTCCTCGATCAGCTCCAGCGCCGTCTCTTTGGTTTCACTTGCATAATAAGGCAAAAGATATTGATCCATCCGTCCCAGACCGATATGGTCACCGTCGGACAGACGGAGGGTAAAATGCAAAAATTTGATCATCAGGAGCGCCTCGTACAAGTTGCGGGCGCCGTGATAGGGCACCTGCTCCAAAGCAAAAGCCAACTCCTCTGCGCCGGCCAGCGCCGCATATCGGCGGTAACGCTCGGCCAGCGCCAGAGCACCGTGAACGCTCCGCTCACCGGCCTCCAAAAACGCTTTTCCTTCGGCGTCTGCCCTTTCTTTGGCGGCGGCAATACGGGAGAGGATGCCGGACAGGCCGTGACGTAACAAATATTCGTGGTTGGGCGTAAGATTACCGAAGCGAGCGTGACGTTGGGGACGGGAATAGGTGAAATTAAAGCCGAAACGATCATCGGGATACAGTTTGGGAGACTGCATCTCCATCATTTTCACGAAAACGTCCGTCACCTCAGCAAAGGAAGCCTCCGATGAGGGAGGCAAAGGTTCAGTACCGTAGGTCATCTCTTTACGATAGTCTCTTGCCATCAGATGGACACGCATCCGTTTAATTCTTTCCGTCATAAAATTTTTACCTCGATTCCGTAGTTTTCCCAGAGTTCCTTTCGGGGGTTGGAGGGAATGGTTTCGTCAAAGGGGGGCTGCCAGACCAGCCCCGCCGCCTTGTACTTGGCGCCGGCCAAGGAATTATAGGGCAACAGTTCCACACGGTCTACCCCGTTTTCTCGCAAAAATGCGGCCATAGCCGTAATATTTTCCACCGTATCGGTGACAGTGGGAATCAGGGGCAGGCGGGTGATAAAAGGCAGACCGCTTGCCGCCAATTGTTGGTAATTTTTCAAAATAGGCGCATTGTCCACACCGGTGTAGTAACGGTGGAGGGTGGGGTCCATCAATTTAAGGTCCATCAGCAGGTAATCGGTGCGGGCCAGGGTGGCGGCAAAGGTGTCGGCAGGGGCATAACCGCAGGTTTGCACCGCCCGATGCATTTTCCCCTCCAGTCCCTGCAGGCAGGCCAGTAGAAAGTCGCCCTGCATCAAGGGCTCCCCGCCGGAAAAGGTAACGCCGTCCATCATTCCTCGCAGGCGCAAAATGCGCTGACAAAGGGCTTCGGCTGTGATATCCTCCCCGCACTCCCGCACCAGACCCCGGGGACAGCGGGTCACGCTTTCCGGTCGCAGGGCCCCGTCGATCAGGCAGTTACCGCACCCGATACAGCCCGCCGGAGCGCGCAGCATTTGTTTTTCATAGCTTCGGCCTTCGGGGGAATGGCACCAAACACAGCGAAGGGGACAACCCTTTAAGAATACGCTCATCCGCAGACCCGGCCCGTCAAAGACCGACAACTCGTCAACGGCAAAAATACGACCCATACCGTCCCCTCCTCTCTTATTTTTATTTTATAAGATAAATATTGCTTTTTAAAGCAATATATTGTACAATGATAGCAATAAATTATCTTTTTGGAGAAAACTATGGTACTTCATCAAGCAGACAACTCCTTGGGAGGAGAGCACTATAATCTACACACCTATTCCCCCGTCCGTTGGCAACCCCATTTTCACCGCAGTGGGGAGATCGCTCTATGCCTTGCCGGCGAGGCCCTTGTCACGGTGGACGGACGAGAGGAAATACTGGGAGCCGGCGACTATGCCCTGATTTTGCCCGATCAGATCCACAGCTATGAAACGCCCCGGGAGGCCACCGTGTGGATCGGGGTGTTTGCCGAAAACTTTTTCGGCGGATTTTTGAAGGAACTGGACGGACGGGTAGGTGAACGATCGGCATTCCGTCCCGACGGTGAGACCCATCACCTCATCCAAAAGCTATTGGACACCCCCACGCCCCATCGGCTCCGGGCCGCCATTCAACTTTTGGCGGAGCAATTTCTGCAATCGGTACCGCTGCAGCAAAAGAAGGACGATCTGTTGTCCCGTATCCAACAATACGTTGCCGGGCATCACGCCGAGGCCATCTCCCTGCAAACACTGGCCGAAGCGCTGGGCTATGAATACCACTATCTCTCCCGCTGTTTTCACAAACGGATGGGCATCAACTTCAAAGAATACGTCAACCTCTTCCGCTTTCAGCGATCGCTGGAGCTGCTTACCACCGACAAAAGCATCACCCTGATCGCCGAGGAATGCGGCTTTGGCTCCCTGCGCACCTTTCATCAGGTGTTCTCACGTTTGGCGGGCTGTTCCCCCACGGAATACAAAAAGAAATTATAAAAAATACCCTTGCTGTTGGGCGGTGCTCCGCAGAGATCAACCGGTTTTTGCCTGTAAATTTTGCCCGCCATCTCGTCAAAAGCCTCGGAATACGCCAGTATTCCTGCGTTTTTGACTTCACCGCAAACAAAATTTTCTATCCAAAAACTGCCTTAAGCACTTAAAAACGAGATACTTTTTGTCATAGACAAGAAAAAACACCGCAATAATGCTGACGCATATTGCGGTGTTTTGACGTAGTATAGGGCGAAAATAGCCGTTTTTAAGCGGTTTTATCTCTGCGGAGCACCGCCCTTT